>JAIPDO010000063.1 GCA_021737645.1 Desulfarculaceae bacterium | reverse complement strand
CTCTTGCCCAAGCACGGGATCCCCGGGCTTGGGCAGACCCTTATCACAAGTCAGCCAGCCGTGTATGAAGGGTAGCATCTACACTTCAGAGCGGTGCCCTTTGTGCGGCGGCAAGCTCCGGCACGACGAAAACCGCGGCGGCTTGTTTTGCGCGGACCATCCCGAGATAAGAGCCCAACACAGCTTTAGGGTGATCTTCGATCGCCAGATAAAACGCCGGTTTAGATCTTACCCAGAGGCTATTCGCTTTCTCACGGGGTTGCGCTTTCTGGAAGACCAGGGCAGCCTGGATCCCCGAGACTTCCAAGGCAGCAACCCCCTAAGCTTTGAGGTCCAGGCAAGCCGCTGGCTGCAAGTCAAGGAAAAGGAAGTAAAGCACAACACTTACCGCGACTTGCGGCTCACCATGCACCGGGCCATCGACGCCTGGGGCCAGCGCAATGTAAAAAGCATTGGCTATGCCGAGATTGAGGACTTCCTTTATGCCCTGGAGGTTTCAGACAAAACCAGGGCCAACGCCCGAGCCCACCTACACCAGTTTTTTTCCTGGATGTCTCGGCGAGAAAATATCCCCATGCCAGATATGCCCGAGATCAAATACGAGCTGGGCTGGCGCAACATTGTTGATCTGGAGTCCCAGAGTGCCATCCTGGACGAGCTGTACCGGCAGACCTGGGAATTCAACCCGCGCATCTGGATCGGGATCCGCTGGTTGTCCACCTACGTGGCCATACGACCGGGCGAACTTCGCAACTTGCGGGAGCGGGATATAGGCATAAACGGCTTTTTCGTTATCCCCTCCCCTAAGGAAAAAAAGCCCAAATTGGTGCCCATGCTTGAGGAGGACCTGGAACTGTATCACTCGCTGCCCCAGGGGCTTCCAGACCTGTACTTTTTCCGCCATCTAAAGGGAAATGGCGCGGCCGCGCCCGGCAGTCGCTTCAGCAAAGACTATCTATATAGATGGTGGAAGCGAGCCTGCAAGGCCCTGGGCATAGAGGGCGTGGATCTGTACGGCGGGACCAGACACAGCACGGCCTCGGCCCTGGGACAACATTTCTCAAAAGAGGAACTGCGGGACCACGGAACCATGCACTCCACCAACAAGGCTTTTGAGCGCTACATGCAGTACCAGGCCGCCCCAAGCCGTAAGATTTATGAAAAAGCACGAGAGTTGGCAAGTGGCGGTAAAGCCAAGGTAATCAAGCTGGAAAAGGCCAAGGATGGGGAGTAAGTTTCCCAAAAGTTTCCCTGGAAACACGTAACCAATTGAATTAACTAGCGTATGGTCCGGTTCAAATCCGGCCGACGGCACCACTAAAGATAATAAAATCGGGTGTTTGCTGAAAAGCAAGCACCCGATTTTTTTGGGTACCCAGCCGCGATAGCCAAGCCGGTCAAAAAGCGCGTATTTACCCCACTTCTGTGCTATCGTTTAATACAACTCAACAAAATCAAACTCCGGCTCATGCTGTATTGCCTCACCACCAAACATTTTTGGCAGCTTAAACTGTGCCAGCCGCCGGCCAACGACATCGTCCTGGCCGGAAATTCACGTGTATATTTAGGGCTTTCCCCACATCACATGAGCAAGGCCTGCGGCAAGCAGAGGATCTTCAATTTCGGCTTCGTGGCCTGCTCACTGAACCGGCGCTACCTGGAGCACGCAGTCAGCTTTCTGGACCCCGACAGCCCCAATCCCACCCTGGTGTTGGGACTCTGCCCTCACGTTCTGATTAAGCCGGGTGGCAACAACGGTTATAACTACTGGGCCTCGCAAGTGCTCCCAGAGCGCAGGAGCCTGCTCCAACAGATCCGGCGCGACAACTTGTCCGGTAAAGCTTTTATCAAGACCAATGCGCGCAATCTGCTGAACTTGTCGCGGGGGCTCCCTTTGAATCGCTACTTTGCCGACGGATGGGAGGCCTGCCTCCCGCTGTTCAAACCATCGGACAGATACATCAAGGTGGCCGCCAGGCTGGCCCAAAGCAAACAGAGGTCAACCCCGGCATGGTGGATGAACTTTTGGAAATTACCAGCGAATTACACCAAAGGGGGGTCACGGTCTTGGCCTACCGCCCCCCCAGCGCGGCCCAGTTATGCCAGTTGGAACAAAATTCCAGCGGCCTGGATTTCGAGGATTTTATCCAACGCTTTCAGCAGGCGGGCGGGAGATGGCTCCATATCAATCCAGAGGAATATCAGACCTTTGACGGCGCGCATTTGGATTTCCGAAACGCCACCCGCTTGTCCCAGAAAGTCGGCAAGGCATTGTCCATGCATTATCATTAAATAATATGCAGTTATATCTATTTATTGATATTTTTGATTAACAAAATACGCGTCAATTATTCTTAATCTAACCACCTCCATCTCTCATCTTTGGACCGCATGACAGCTTGCGTCGCCGGCCCGCCCTTCCCCTTGCCGGCTGCCTGTGCTACAAAAATCCAGCACCTCTTTCAGGAGCAGCGCATGCAGATATCCCAAGCCATGGAGACACGCTCATCCTGCCGCGTGTTCACTGACCAGCCCGTGCCCCAGGAAACCCTGGAGAGCTTGATGAGCCTCGCCTGCCGGGCTCCCAGCGCCATAAACCTCCAACCTTGGCAATTCACCGTGGTCAGGGGCGCAGAGGTGCCTCGCCTGGGCAAGAAGCTCACCCGCGCCTACGCAGAGCGGGGCATCTCCTGCGGGCCGGACAACACCAAGCCCCTGCCCAAGATGTACCTGGAGCGCCAAAAGGAGCTGAACCGGCTCATGGGCCCGGCCATGGAACAGGCCGGAGTGGACCGAAATTTCATCAACACCGGGTCTCTGAGCTTTTACGGGGCCCCGGCGGTGGTGGTAGCCACCCTGGACGGAGCCTTCCCCCCGGAGCGCGCTATAGATATGGGATTCGCCCTGGGCTGGCTGTTGTTGGCCGCCTCCGAGTTGGGCCTGGCCACCTGCCCGGTGGGCCTGGTTTGCTCTTACGAAGACATCATCAAGGATTTCCTGAACATCGACCCCAGCCGCCGGATTGTGCTCACCGTGGCGGTGGGCCATGCGGATGCCGACTCGCCGCTGAATCAGGTGCGCTCGCCGCGGGCTCCCCTGGATGAGGTGGTGCGCTGGTACTAAGCCCCCCTAAAACGCAAAAAGCCCCCGCCTGTTCGGCGGAGGCTCTCAAACGCTGAAAAATAGGGCTATCGGATCATACCCATTACTTCGTGGTTGACCACGGCGTAGATCTCTTCGTCGGTGCCGTAGATGTCCACCACCGAGCGGTGGTCGATTAGGCGCTCGATGATAAAGGCGGTGACGTAGAGGCTGATGCGGTTGGCCTGGGGCACCAGGTTGCGGAAATTGGCAATGGCGTACTGGATGTCAAAATCCTCGGCATTGAGCAGAGAACCCAGGGAGCCGGCCAACTGTTCTTCCACGTCACGCTGGCTTTTGGTCTCGATGAGGTTGGCGCTGACCAATTTCATGGCCAGCTTCTGGGCCAGCTCGTCCACGCAGTCGCCGAGCTGCATCAGTTGCCGGGTCCAGGCCGACTGCCGGGAGCTTTCCAGGCGGGAGATCAGGTTCTCCTCGCGGTAATTGGTATGAAAGTCTCCGCCCATCTCTTTAATCTTCCTCCGAAGCACTAAGGCCCCGGCTCTGGGTGTGGTCTGTCACCGCGCCGCTACCGGCGTTGCCGCAAACCCGTTATACTTGGACTTTATTAACACCCGTTCCCCAACCGCGCAACGAATACTTGCATGGCTAAAGGAAAAAAATGACGGATGACCCATATTTGCGTCCCACGCCTCCATGGCTGGAAGATGAAGTGATCATGCTGGATAACAGCGGTGAAATGCCGGAAGTGGTGTTGGCCGAAAGCCTGCACCACTTGGGCTCTCTAGCGCCGGAAGATGAAGATATTCTACGTGCAGCGACGGTGCGGGGCTACCTGAAAATCATTAAGCGGGATTTGGACCACGACAATATGGGCTTGCCCCCTTTTCGGGGCCTGGGCCGGGCCGGGCAAAACCTAGCGCGCCTATCGGCATTCCTGGATCGCCTGGGCTGGCCGCCGCCCGCCGGAGCCATGCTGGAGTTGTCCCAACATCTGGCCCATTTCCTAAGCGCCGAACAGCAATCCCTGGCCCAAGGGCGGGCCTATGCCGGTGGCACTCGGGAGCAGGCCGAGACGACAGCCCGCATGGTAGGCCTGGATCTTTCGCCTTTTCAGGAGGTTCTGGCGCGCATGGGCGCCATGCCCGTCCCGGACTTTTGGGGGCTAAGAGCGCTAAGGCGCCTGGGCTCGGCCCAAGGGCAAACCAAGCGCCGCCGGGAGACACAGGGCAAAGCCCTATTGGAGGTGTTGGATGACCGGGGACAGCCCTTGGAGGCGATTGAGCTGCCCCTGAGGGCAGCCACCGACTGCGAAGACCCGGAATGCCGCGAACGGGTGGAACTGGTCTGGCGTCTTATTCCCTTGCCCGAAGCCTAACCCGGCGACTTCGTCTCTTTGGCGCGGTGAGGGGCTATGGCGTTGAGCAGCCCCTGGGGAACCCGGTAGCCCAGCTCCAGGGCCCGGTCAGCGGCCAGGGCGGCCTCGATCCAGTCGCCCTTGAGGGCGTAGGCTCCGGCCATGTTGCTGTAGGCCGCGCCGAATTTGGGATCAATGGCCAGTGCCTTCACGTATTCGTCGATGGCTTGGTTCAGCTTTTTCTGGGCCACGTACAAGTTGCCCAAATTAACGTGGGCATCAGGATAGGTTGGATTGAGAGAAAGGGCCTTTTTATACATTTTTTCGGCCTCTTGAGGCCGATTGGTATAAAGGTAAACCAGGCCCAAGTTGTTGCAGGCCTGGTCGTTGAATGGGTCCAGGACGATGGTCTGCTTAAACTGGCGCTCGGCGGTCTTGAAATCGCGCCCGTATAGGGACATCATGCCGAGTTGGTAATGGGCCTGAGCGAAATCGGGATTTAGTTGCACCGCCCTTTCCAGGTACTTGCGGGCCTGGTTGGGCTTATTGTCATCGGCGGCCATCAACCCCAGGGTCACGTAAGCCCGGGACGAACTGGGATTGCGGGTTAACACCTCTTTTTCGATGATGCGCCTGGCTTCGTCGCGTTTGCCTTGTCCGGCCAACATGTTGGCCGCGAAGAGTTCACCCTGCCAGAAACCGGGGTCCGCTTTTTTGCACGCCAGGAACTTCTCCAAGGCCACGGTCCCGTCGTTTTCGGTAATGGCTAGAAATCCCTCGGCAAACAGCTTGATGGCCTGGGGCTTTACCTTGCCTTCTATGCCCTGACGGGTCATTTCCAGCAAAAACACCGCGCTATCCTCGCGGGGGTTATCGCCCAGGGCCTGGGAAAAATTGCTTTCAGCTTGCTTGAGCTTGCCGCCTATCAGCGCCTCCACCCCGGCCAAAACCTTGCGGCGGGCAGTCAGATACGGTGCTTCGGGATCGGATTTTTGCTGAGGCGCGCTGGCGGCGACTTCCGGAACGCCTGGCGAGGTGTCCATGGGGGGCGCGGCGGAGGAAAAGCGGGTGGAGCTTTCCAGGTTGTTGTTGAAGTTGCCGGCCTTGAACGCGGGAGTGGCCGGGGCCGTGCTTTCGCCGGGCTTATCAAAACGCATGAGGATGGTGTAACCCTCCTCGGTGGGAATGACCTTGCTGGGCTTGCCTGGGGCCAGCCCCTCAATGGCGGTGCGGTATTCGCTGCGCAGGCGGGCGTATGGCACCTTGCCCAAACGGCCTCCCCGGAAGGAGGCGGGCCCAACGGAATTGCGCTTGGCCAGGGTCTCGAAGCTGGCTCCCTTGGCAAGCTGCGCGGCCAACTGGTTGGCCAAGTCTTTTTGCTTTACAGTGATGATACCCAGGTCTACTTTCTCATCACTTTGAGCCATGGCCGGCAAGGTGAAGGCCAGCAGCAAGACAATGAGGCCCAAAATTGTAGCAAAACGCAGTTTCATGGAGTAGTTTCCCCTCTGGAGATTGCCCGCTTATTATCTCGACCGGTCATGATTTTTACCCGTCACGGGACGGGGCTGTCAAATTAAATCCACAATTATCGTTCCAGGGCGGGGGTTGATAATTTGGCCTTAACATATCATAATTCAGACACTATCGCCGCTTCGCCCGTTTAAGCGCCAAGCATGATAAAGACGCCGGCGGGTTGTTTAAGCCCCTATGATTATGTCTCCGGGAGGTTTGCATGGGTGTTTTGGTGGGGAAGTTCAAAGAGGGCTACTCCGTTTTGTTCGATCGTAACTGGCCGCTGTGGGTCGGCGGAGTACTGCTGGCCTTGCTGGGCATCATCTGCATGGCCGCGGGACGGCCATGGGGAGTGGCCGGTGGGCTCAGGGTGTGGAGCGACTGGCTCTTCTATTGGATAGGCCTGTACAGCACTGCCCCATCCCACGCCTTTTTCTTCAGCAACGCCTCCATACTGACCTGGGGCTTGTTGTTCGGAGCCTTTGGCGCGGCCCTTATGTCTCGCCAGTTCGCCTGGCGCAACGCCCCCAAGCTGGAGCTTATCAAAGGCCTGATCGGCGGCGTGTTCATGGGTGTGGGCTCGGTGATGGCCGGCGGCTGCAACGTGGGTGGCTTCTACACCGCCCTAGCCGCCGGTTCGGTTTCCGGCTTCGCCATGATGGCCGGGTTGTTGGTGGGCGCCCTAATCGGCCTCAAGTACCTGATGTGGGAGATAGAGCACATCACCAGCAAGCCCCCCAAGCAAAAGGCGGCCAAGGAGGGCGGCATCGACTGGTCCAGGGTGCAGCCTTGGCTGGGCGTGCTTTTCTTCCTGTTCCTGCTGGGCTGGGCCTATTGCATGTCCTTCAGGGCCTACACCCAGGAGGCGGTGCTCATGATCGCCGCCGTGGGCATAGGCATCGTCATTCAGCGCTGCCGCTTCTGTTTCGTCCGCTCCTTCCGCGACCCCTTCATGACCGGTGAGGCCGTGGCTACCCGGGCGGTGGCACTGAGCGTCATCCTCTCGGTGTTCGGTTTCTTTGCCATCAAGTGGTTCCGGGCCGATTGGCAGATGATCTACATCTACCACCACTGGATCGGCGGCCTGGTGGGCGGGGTGATCTTCGGTATCGGCATGCTCCTGGCCGGCGGCTGCGGCTCGGGCTCGGTGTGGCGGGCCGGTGAAGGTCAGTTCAAGCTGATTCTGGCGGTAATCACCTTCTCCATGAGCAACAGCCTGTTTAAAAACTACGTCTGGACCAAGGACGTGGCCGCTTCCTGGGGAAAGCCCCTTTTCCTGGCCGCGGTCACCGACTACTTCTGGGCCATAGTCATCACCGCGGTGGTGATGCTGGTCTGGTGGGCGGTCATGGCCTGGAACGAAGAGACTGACAGCCTTACAATTGTCTAAGGCATAGCGATTTAATAGGTAACCACCAAAAAGGAGAAACGAACATGGCCGAATGGACGCCTGATGAGGTTTTGGATGCCCGTGGCCTGAGCTGCCCCATGCCCATCCTTAAAACCAAAAAAATCATGAAAACCCTCAAGTCCGGCCAGATCCTGGAGATCCAGGGAACCGACCCCGGCACGCGCAACGACCTGCCCGCCTTTACCGAGCGCTCGGGCGACGAGTTCCTTGGCGAAGAGCAGCAGGACGGCTACATCAGCTTTTTCCTGAAAAAGGCCTAAACGGGTTTCGCGCCCGTGATGATCGCAGGGCCGGTCCTTTTCGGACCGGCCCTGGTTTTTTGTTCAATATTGCGCAGGTAATCAATTCATGAGTCGTTTGCAATTGAAACCGTCACAGCAAGCCGCCGGAAGACAAGGCGACCGGCGAGCAAGGGACGCAGGCGTAGCCAGGATTACGTCGAGGCCCTAGCGCAGACGGCAACGCAGTATGCCGGTGGCTGGCGCAGACGGCTAGTATAGGCTTAGGTGGGTGTGAGCCTTGGTGAGAAAAAAGGACGACTGCTGAATTTTGTCGGTCCGCTCGCTGAAGCTGACCACTATCTTGTCCTCGCAATCCACCCATTCCAAGGCTTTGAGCCTGTGCAACTCCACCAGCGGGTCGATAACGAAAGCTATCTGCACCCTAGGCAGTTCGCCGGAGTTGTCCACACCCACCAGGTCGATGCCCTCACGGGTGGAGCGGGGCGGTTTCCAACCGGCCAAGGGGATGAGCCCCATTTCCTTGACCGCCTGGTAAAGCAGGCACACCAAGGCTTGACGAACCACCGTTTCCTGAAGCATGGTCTGTGGGATGTCTTTTATCTCTTGGCGCATGGCCTCGGCCAATTGCGTTAATTGCTCCTTCATGTTCGCCCCTCCAGGTAGTTGCCTGGGAGTAGCCTAACCCATGGCCCACAACGAGTCAAAAGCTCCCCGCACCCATGGCCGCCTGGCCTGGCCTCTGGCTTTCGCCTTGGCCGCCGCCGCCCTGTGCGCCTCCCTGGTGCTGGCCTGGTGGGCCCAGGGGGAGCGCCCCTGGCAGCGGGAGGTGGCGGCCATCAACCAGGCTCGGGGGCAAATTCTCAAGAATCAGTTGCTGGCCGCGGGCATGGACCCGGAGCGGGCCGCCTTTAGGGCCCAGGAGGTGGCCTCGGAGCCGCCACGCGTGGTGGAGGTGACCCCCAGCGCCTTTGGCAAGCCCGAGCGCTGCCTCACCTGCCACCAGGGGCTGGAGCAAATCAGCCCGGCCCACCCGGTGGAGGCCATGGGTTGCGTGGCCTGCCACGGTGGCCAGGGCCTGGCCTTGATCAAAGACCAGGCCCACCAGGGGCTCATAGGCGGGCGCAACCCCAGCGACCTGGCCTTTGCCCGGGCCTCCTGCGGCGGTCGGGGCGCGGCGGCGGGGCGCTGCCACGCCGGGCGGGAAAACCAGGCGGCGGACATGGTGTACCGGGTGGAGCGCACCATCATGGCCACCATGACCGGGGTGATAACCAGCCTGCGGGTGGCTTGGGGCGCGCAGAGCAGCTTCACCGCCCAGATGGCCACCATGGCCGTCAGCGATCCGCGCAGGCCCACCCCTGCCCCACCCCGCACCCTGACCTCATTGCTCATGATCCCGGCCAGCCCTCCGGCAGGGCCGGCCCCCTCCCAGGTGGCTGACGATCAGTGGAACAAGTTCTGCGCCCGCTGCCATCTAAGGGCCTCTCGCCCATCCGGGCTTTCGGTGCACGGCCGGGGCTGCGCGGCCTGCCACGGCAGCCGGGTTCCCTCGGGCCGCTATATGGGCCAGGACGCCAGCCTGAACCGCGACGACAGCGGCCACGTTTCCTATCATCGGTTGCACGAGACCCCTCCGGAAGACAACTGCCTGCGCTGCCACAATCGCTCGGGACGTTTGGGGCTCAATTATCGCGGTTGGGTGGAGGACGAAAACGGCCGCACCCCCTGGCCCACGGGCCGCCCCAGCCGTGCGCTCAGCGGGGGACGCGGGGTGCACCAGCTTTTGCCAGACGTGCACCGGGGCAAGGGCATGGCTTGCGTGGACTGCCACAGCGGGCGGGAGGTCATGGGCGACGGACGCCTCTACGGCCGCATGCGCTTCCAGACCGAAGTAACCTGCGCCACCTGCCACGGCAGCGCCGAGGGACCGCCCCGCCTGGGGCCGCCGGACGATTACGCCATTTACGAGACCGCCTACGGCCCTCTGAAAAAAGGCCCGGCCCTGGGGCGTGACGACCGCCTGGTGCTCAGCGCCAAGGGCCGCCCTCTGAGCAACCTGCGGCAACAGGGTGGCAAGATGGTGTTGGTGTCGCGCAGCAAACCGGGCAAAGAGCATCCAGTGCCCCTGGTCAGCGGCGACCCGCGTCACCGCCTGCCCGGCCACCAGCGCCTGGCCTGCCAGGCCTGCCACAGCCGCTGGGCTCCCCAGTGCTATGGCTGCCACGACTACCGCCGGGACAGCGGCTCCATGTGGAACTACGCGGCCAAAGGCGACACACCGGGGCACTGGAAGGAGAGCCGCGACCAATACCGCTTCAGCGATCCGGTGCTGGGAGTGGACTCCTCGGGCAAGGTGCGGCCCTTTGTGCCCGGTTGCCAGGTGGTCTACACCGCCCAGGACAACACCGGCGCTCCCCTGCCCGGCCACGGCCTGGAGCAGCCCAAACCGAAGATCATTCAAAACAGCATCGTGACCACGCCCATCAGCCCCCACACCACCCGAACCGAGGTGCGCCCCTGCGAGGCCTGCCACCAAAGCGGCAAGGCCCTTGGCCTGGGCGGCGGCCCCCGGCCCCTGGGCAAGCTCATTGCCATTCCTCTGGCCGATCTCAAGGGTGTGGGCTTCCCGGCGGACTGGGAAACCCTGGTGGACGAGCAGGGCCGCCCCTTGCAGGGCCAGACCCATCAGGGGGCCAGGCCCCTCAACCCCCGAGAGCTGCGCCGGGTGTTGGCCTTTGGCCGCTGCCTGCCCTGCCACCGCAAGCCGAACGACCCGGTGCTGGCCGATCCGGCCAAGGCCTGGCAACGCATCTCGCCGGGCGGCGATTTGGAAGCCAAGCACAAGCTCATGGAAGCGGGGGCCCTCCGATGAAAAGGCTGCTGCTCATACTTTTGCCTGTGCTGGCAATGACTGGGGCGGCCTTGGCCCAGGGTCCGCCGCAGTTGGACTCCGGCTGCATATTCTGCCACCCCAAATTCCAGGCCCCCATGCCTCCGGCGGGCCAGGGGCACGCTCTGGCCTGCACCATCTGCCACCTGGGCGACGGCCAGGCCAAGGAAGGCGGGGCGGCTCATAAGGGCATGGTGAAAAATCCCTCGGCCCTGGGCCAGGCACAGCGGGCCTGCGGCGCCTGCCACAAGGGCTGGCCGGACAAAGTGAAGCGCTCGCCCATGGCCACCAACATGGGAGTCATCGCCCACACCCGCTACCTATGGGGAGCCCAGTCATCGATGAGCCCCCAGTTCGCGGTGCGCGAGGCGGACCCTTTGCCCTCCATGCCCGATCCCGAGGTGAGCGGCAAGCCGGTGGACGATTTCTTGCGCCGCCGCTGTTTGCGCTGCCATTTGTGGAGCCGGGGCGCGGACACCAAGGGTGCGCGGCGCGCGGCCGGATGCGCCGCCTGCCACCGGCCCTACGATGCTCAGGGCAAACCGCCCCAAGGCCACGGCTTGACCAAAAAAGTGCCGGTGAGCCAGTGCCTGAGGTGCCACTCCGGGTGTGGTGCCGGAGCGGAATACGCCGGTCGCACCCCACGGGATGCGGTTTTGTCGGCCCGTTTCCTGGCCACTCAGCGGGACAAGCCGGAGTTCATCCAGGACCGGGTTTGGCGGCCGATGCGTCCGGATGTGCACTTCAAGGCGGGCCTGGGCTGCCTGGACTGCCACCCCCGCAGCGAAGTAATGGGTGATGGCCGCATTCGCCAGGCCGGTCTGGACCACGTGGGCCTGCGCTGCTCATCCTGCCACGGCGAGCTGGGCAAAAAACCGCCGCAAAATCCTGCAACCACCCACGGCGCGCCCCTGACAAACCTTGAGTGGCGTGGCGGAAAACTGATACTGACCGGCAAGCTGGATGGTATGGGCAGGCAGGTGCCCCTGATCGCCGGGACGCCAAAGGCCCCGGTGGCTCATCGCATCGCCGAGCACAGCAAGGTGGCCTGCCACGCCTGCCACGCCTCTTACAACCCTGGTGCCTGGGGCATGCAGGTACTCCTGGAAACCAGGCCAAACTATGGCCTGCACGGCCCTATCGCCGCCCAGGGCGATCCCCAGGTGTTCAAACTGTTGAGCAATGACCTGCGTGCTGCGTCGCAGATCAAGAGCCCCCCCCAGACCCGCGACTATCTGAGCGGCCAGATGCGCCGGGGCATGTGGATTATTTCTCCCTGGTTCAGGCGCCATGAGTGGCGGGTCTACGGCCTGGGGCCGAATGAGCGCACCTACCTGCTCAACCCCCGCTTTCAATACGCCCTCACCCTAATGGACCCCGACGGCAAGCTGACCATGCGGGCCCAGGTGCCTTCACCGGGCTTGGGGGTCACCCCCTGGAACCCGCACACCACGGCCAAGGCCACGGTGGGTTGCACCGACTGCCATGGTTCGGCCAAGGCCCTGGGCCTGGGGCTCACCTTTGCGCGGGAAGCAAAAAAAGGCCAGGCCCAACCCAGGCTGGCCCCGGAGCTGTGGCTGCCGGGCGCTGAGGGCATAGCCATGCACGGCGGCTGGACCAAGGTGGTGGATGCCCAGGGGCGGGCCCTTCAGGCGTTTCTGCTGGATGACTCGCGGCCCTACAACCGCGATGAATTGCGCCGTTTGCTGGAACCAGGCAAGAATTACAAGCAATGGCTGCTCAAGGCTCTGCAAGAGGGGTGGGCCTTTAAAAACCCAGGGCCCACCAAGTGAGCACCGCCCAGGTCAGAAGCACCGCCCAGGCGGCCAGGTCAACAAGGCTGGGGCGCACGTAAGAAGGCAGCGCCGGGCCGGGCTGTTTGGCCAGCCAGGGCAAGGCGGCCAAGAGAGCCAGGCCCAGGGCGGGCAGCAACAGGCCGCCGATGCGAACCGGCAACCATCGCAGCAGCTCTTGCAGGCCCACGAAGATCCAGGGGGCCTGGGCTTGATCGGACGGACCCACGGCAACCGGAGCCAGGGGATAAAACACCGCGGCCAGGCCCAGCAGGGCCAGGGCGACAAGGCTGGCGAGCCCCTCTTTTTTTATTAAATTGCCTCGGGTGGATTCGGCCATACCTGAATTTTAGCTTGCCCGGCCGGTGGGCACAAGCGCCGCAAGGGATGGGCTGTGGTATAAATTTTAATTGAATTAGGCCACCCCACGCTCTGGACAGGAGGCCCCTTGCCCCAACCCCAACTACCAACCAGCGACCCGGGCAAGCCCAGCCGCAGAGGCGTGCTCAAGCTTGCGTACGCATCCTTGTGGCTGGCCCTGGTGGGCGCGGTGGGGCTGGGCCTGGGGGCGGTGCTGCGCTTGATCAGCTCCGGAGGCGGTTCGCCCCAGGACCAGCCGGTAGAAATGGGCCAACCCGGCGGCTTGGCCGTGGGCCAGGCCAAGGCTCACGGCCCGGTGGCCTTGGTCCGCGACGCGGGCGGCTACTTCGCCCTTAGCCTGGTGTGCCCTCACCTGGGTTGCCGCCCGGCCTGGCATAAGGCCCAGAGCCGCTTTTTGTGCCCCTGCCACGGCTCCAGCTTCGCCCTGGACGGGGCTCGTCTTTCCGGTCCGGCACCCAAGGGATTGGGCCACGTGGCCCTTAAGATCACCGGCGACAAGCTGGTGGCCCACCCGAGCCAACCGGTGGACCCGGCCACCCGGTTGCAGAGCTAACGCCATGGCCAAGCCCGGCTTTTTGGAACATATCCACCCGCCGCGAATCCCGCCGGAGCGCATCCGCTTTTCGGCCACTTTTTGCCTGGGTGGCCTGTCGTTCTTGCTTTTTCTGGTGCTGGGCGCCACCGGGGTGGTGCTGATGTTCTCCTACGTGCCCACCCCATCGGGCGCGGCGGCCTTTTTCGCCCAGGAGGCCGGGGACCTGCCCTTTGCCTGGTTCTTTAGGCGGCTGCATTTTCTGGCGGGACAGGCCATGGTCGTTGCTCTGCTGCTGCACCTGGCCAGGGTGCTGGCCACCAGAGCCTACCTGCCCCCGCGCTCCACCAACTGGCTGGTGGGCCTGGGCCTGCTGTTGCTTGTCCTGGCTCTGGATTTGTCTGGCTACGTACTGCGCTGGGACGCGGCCACCCAGGGCGCGGCCATGGTGGCCACCGGAGTGCTGGGCGAGATACCGGCGGTGGGGCCTCTATTCAAGCGCTTGTTATTGGGCGGGACCACCCTGGGGGAAGCCGGGCTGTTGCGCTTTTATGTGCTGCACTGCCTGGCCCTGCCCGTGGTCACCCTGGTGCTGTGCTTGTATCACTTCTGGCGCATCCGCAAGGACGGGCGGCCCACTTCGGGATTATAGGCCTTTTTAACGGGATTCAGTTCAACAGGATGTAGTTCACCTGAGCCACGGCCACCAAGGCCCCGGCATCGTCGAACAGCTCCACTGAAACCGGGCACATGGTGCGCCCCACCTTGATGGTGCGGGCGGCCACGGTGAGGTCGGTGAAACAGGGGGCCAGGAAGCGGATGTTCATATCCGTGGTGGTGAGCTTCACCTCCGGGCCGGTCTGGGTGAGGATGGCGAAACAGGCCGCGCTGTCGGCCACGGTCATGAGCAGGCCGCCGTGAAAGGATTCGAACACCCCGTCATAGGCGGGCTTGCGGGCCACCTTGATGCGGCACAGGCCCGGCCCCAGTTCCAGCACCTCCATGCCCAGGGTGTCCACGATGGGTATGGCGGCCACCCGCTTCAGGATGGCTTGTTCCAAGGCTGCGTCCAGCAAAGCTAGGCCCCTTTTCCGTTGTGGGCCAGGGCCCAGGGGTCCAGCACCTCTATGGCTCGGGCGATGTCCTTGCCAATCTGGCTTTTCAACTCATCGGCGGATTCGAAGCGCTTTTCGCCCCGCAGGCGCTCCACAAAATGCAGGCGGATGTCCTGGCCGTAGAGGTCGCCGTCAAAGTCCAGCAAATGGGTCTCCACGCTCAAGGCTCCATCGTCAAAGGTGGGATTGTTACCGATGTTGTTGGCCCCTTTTAAAAAACGGCCTCCTTGCAGCTCCACCAGCACCGCATAAACTCCCGGTCCGGGGAGCAATTCGTCGCTAACCCTGAGGTTAGCGGTGGGGAAGCCCAGCAAGCGCCCTCCCCGGCCGTGTCCGGCCACCACCCGCCCGGCCACCTGGTAATGGCGGCCCAACAGATGACGCGCCGCCTCCATGTTGCCGTCGGCCACCTCCTGGCGCACCCTGGTGGAGCTAACGGGCCGGCCATCGATGATTATAGGCCCCACCACATGCACCTTGAAGCCCAGCTGCTCGCCCTTGGAGCGCAGCAGGTCCAGGTCTCCCAAGCCCTTGTTGCCAAATGCAAAATCATAACCCACCACCACCTCGGCAGCTCCAAGGCGGCTCACCAGCAGCTTGTCCACGAAGGCATCGGCGCTCAGGCGGGCAAAGTCCTGGTCGAAACGCAGGCACAGGGTGACATCCAACCCGTGCTGGGCCATGAGCTCCAGTTTTTGTTCAACAGGGGTTATTAATGGCAGATTCACCGCCGGGCGCAGCACTCGGATGGGATGTGGCTCGAAGGTCACGGCTAGGGAGGTGCCCTCCAACGCATCGGCCCTCTCCACGGCCTTGGCGAACAGGGCCTGGTGCCCCAGGTGCACTCCATCGAAGTTGCCGATGGTAATCACCGGCCGACAGAGGCGCTCCCTCAGTTCTTCCAGACCCATCACTATTTGCATGGTCGCCACTTTCCGTTTTCCCCCAGGATTAAACAATAGGGCGTTTTAGGCCCACAAACCCACTTGACAAGCATGGGTCGTGATTATAGACTTCGCCCTGTTATTTGACAAGTTCGCGCGGCTCAAAGGCTTTTAGCGGACTTACCCGGCCGAAGTGGCGGAACTGGTAGACGCGCTAGGTTCAGGGTCTAGTACCCTTACGGGTGTGGGAGTTCGAGTCTCCCCTTCGGCACCAAAGCATATAAAGCGCCAACCCCAACCGCCGGGGTTGGCGCTTTTGCTTGACAACGGGGCCATAAATTGGCCGCCTGCGCCTGCTGTAACCGAATCTTCTAATTATTTAGGAAAGATTCATCTTGCGTCAGTTCAATCATGTCTTATAATTGATGTAAGAAGTTTTGTATAGAGGCGAAAATTAGTTATGGAGGATAGCAAGTGGCCCGCATTAAGCACATAATCTTACTAAGCTTACTTGCTTTGCTGGTGGGTGCTCTGCCTGCGAGGGCGGATATTATCCAGACCCAGACCTGGGGCTCGTTTATCCCTCCTGAAACCGTAGGACTTACTTTCAACCAGTATGACGGTAGCCTTGGCGACCTCACCGGTATAGTAATCGAGTTGAGCATCACCACCGTGGGAGGCTTGGCCGAGGTGGACAATGAGAGCGCTTCACCGGTCTCCGAATCGGTAAGTTTTGGTTCCTCGGCATCGCTCGACTACTTCGGCTCTACCGTAACGGTTCCATTGGATCTGGTGCTTACCACCACCAAGGCTTACGTGTCCCAGAGCTTCAACCTGGGAGCTGATGATGGCGATGGAATCGGCGTGCAGAGCGGTGGAGCAGACTACGCCTCTTTGGCCGGCGGCACGGTAAGCAACTCCGCCACTGGAATTGTAAACTCCGGAGTGTGGTCCCAGTACGTTGGTTCGGGCACTTACGACATCTTGCTGAACGTCTCCGCTTTCTTGGAATTAAGTGTTACGGGCGGCGTATCCCAGGGCAGTTCCCCGCCCACGGCTAACGGTTTCGTCACTGTGACCTACCAGGGCGTGGGCGGTGGGGGTGGCGGCGGTTCCGCTCCCGAACCAGGCAGCCTGCTTCTGCTGAGCAGCAGCTTGGGCGGTTTGGCCTTCTGAGCAGCAGCTTGGGCGGTTTGGCCTTCTGGCGCTTCCGCCGCAAGCGCACCGGCGAACGTGGCGGCCCGAAAGCTTGATAGTACAACGCCCTACCCTTTAATCAATAAGCCGCCCTATCCCCACCAGGGGCTGGGGCGGCTGTTTTGTGGCCTATGACCCTTTGCATGCACATAAACATCCGCCATGCCTTCGGGACGAAAGCCTTGGCCCCATTGCTCGTGGCTCTGCTGTGGGCCTGCCTATTCATGTCCGCCTCGCCGGCTGCGGCCCAGGTAACGGACAAAGAACTGGACCCCGGCGTAAAGATGAACTTCCTGATCATGGAAGGGGGCCATTTCCGCATCGAGCCGGAGCAGTATCTGCGCGAAGGAATCCAGGCATCCATAGTAGACAACTATCGCTATGCCGTTTATCTGCTCAGCAAGGCCATCGACTCCGGCGGTCTATCCTTGGACAACCTTTCGCGGGCCTACGTGGCCCGGGGCATATCCTACCAGGGCCTGGGTAAGCCCAAGGACGCCGTGCACGACTTCGCCAAGTCCTTGGAAGCCATGCCATCGAGCCCCACGGCCCACTATCACCTGGCCAACGTGCTCAAGGACATGAACAAAACCACCGAGGCCATCATCGCCCTGAACCAAGCCATCACGCTCAAGCCTAATTACGCCCAGGCCTATTTGCTTAGAGGGCGAATCTGGATGCAACGGGGCGACTACAACCTGGCGGCCAAGAACTTCAGCCAGTGCATAGCCTACGACTCCAGCCTGGCAAAAGCCTTTTTTGAGCGTGGCCAGGCCCGGCGCAAGCTGGGCAAGTTGGACCAAGCCCTGGCCGACTTCAAGGAATTTTCCTTGCGCCAGCCCCTGGACGAACAAGTCAAGCAGCTTATCATCAAGTTGGAATACCAGCGCAAAGGCCAAAAGGGCTAGAGCACCCCGTCATCATCCTGGGACCCTGTCTCCTTTAGCTTCGCATAGTAGCTTTCAGACAAATACACCGCGGCCAAAGGATTGTGGCCGGTCACCCGGTCCTTGACCGCCAGCACCGTGCTGGGAGCCTTGGCGTTGGCGAAGAACAGCGAGTCGTGCCCCACGCACAGCCCCAGGACCACGTTTAGTTGGGTGCCGGCCTGGTTCATCAACTCGGCCTGATACAACGGGTTGCACACCGACTCAAAACCGTCTCGGCGCACCTTTTCCTCATCGCTGAGCCCCAGCCACTCCTTGGGAGTGGCCCCCGCCTTGCAGATGGCCGAAACCACCTCCAGGCCTTGGCTTTTGAATATCTGCTCCACCTTGGCCGCCTCATTCACCAGCCCCAGGCAAAAAGCCAAGCCCACCTTGGTGTAGCCCATGCGATGGGCGAACTCCCATATTTCCTGAATGCGGGTCTTGCTGGGTTGCAGTACATAGGGCCGCTCGTGGCGGTTGGCATAACAGGCCGCCTCCTGCAGGGAAGCCTGGCGGGCGAACTCGCGTAGCTCCATGCTGTCATACTTGGCGTTGGCCGCCTCCAGGGCCTCGGCCTGCTCTTGGGTGGGGCAGTTGTTACCTCCCACGCCGCCGGGAGTGACGCAGGCCCTTTTCCTGATCGTCACACGACAAGACGCGCAAGACGGATCTTGCGAAGTATTTTTTTCTTTGCTCATAACAATCCTCCACTTTTGAAAAGCAGCGCCGGGCTTGGAGTTGGCTTCAGTCTTTATTCCCGGCAACAAAAGATCCCTTCCCGGCCAAGCAGACCGGCGGCAGGCCTGTATACCCAACTAACGGTTTGTTTGGGCATGCATGTTTCGGCCCCCAAAGCGTTGCGTGAAAGCGCCGTCATAATGCTGGGCCTGTTTTTAACCAGGGCATAACCTTAACACAGTCCAGACCACCCCTGGACACTGGCAGGTAGGGTCGTCACCCGCCATTTTGGGGGTTACCCCCCATGGCACGGAGCAAAAGCCTTTATCTACAATAATCCCAAGCCCTTCACAGCTATCACCCTCCCCGGATTTCGGCGCCACGCCTTCCGGGGGGGGTGAGCCGTTGTTTTTTTGTATCAGCCGGCGGCGCCGCGACAGCGGCGGGAAAGGATTGAGCGATGGCCACCTATGAGGAGGTGTTCAGGCGCAGCATGGAAGACCCTAACGGGTTCTGGGGAGAGGCGGCGGAAGACATCACCTGGGTCAAGAAGTGGGACAAGGTGCTGGATGACAGCAATAAGCCCTTTTATCGCTGGTTTACCGGAGGGGAGCTGAACACCTGCTACAACGCCGTTGACCGTCACGTCTTGGCGGGCCGCGGCGACCAGGCGGCCATCATCTACGACAGCCCGGTGACCGGCGTCGTTCAAAAGATCACCTACTCCCAGTTCCTGGACCAAGTGTCCCGCCTGGCTGGCGGTCTGCTCTCCCTGGGGGTGGGCAAAGGCGACACCGTGGTTATCTATATGCCCATGGTGCCTCAGGCCCTCACCGCCATGCTGGCCTGCGCCCGCATCGGAGCCATCCACTCGGTGGTGTTCGGCGGCTTCGCGCCCAAGGAGTTGGCCATACGCATCGATGACGCC
Source organism: Desulfarculaceae bacterium (assembly GCA_021737645.1). Lineage (GTDB taxonomy): Bacteria > Desulfobacterota > Desulfarculia > Desulfarculales > Desulfarculaceae > Desulfoferula. Next base: position 2,519 of record JAIPDO010000063.1, on the reverse strand, counting down.
AAGCCCAAGGCCATTATCAGCGCCTCCTGCGGTATTGAGGGCAAAAAGGTCATCATATACAAACCGCTGTTGGACAAGGCCATTGACCTGGCCACCCACAAGCCGGGCAAGTGCATAATCCTTAAGCGGCCCCAAGCCGAGGCCGAGATGATCACCGGCCGTGATGTGGACTACGACGAGCTGCTGGAGCGCTCCCAGCCCGCCGAGTGCGTCACTCTTGCCGCCACCGACCCCTTGTACATTCTCTACACCTCGGGGACCACAGGAGTCCCCAAGGGCATTGTGCGCGACAACGGCGGCCACGCGGTGGCCATGTACTGGACCATGAAGAACATCTACGATGTGGAGCCCGGCGACGTTTACTGGGCGGCCAGCGACGTGGGCTGGGTGGTGGGCCACTCCTACATCGTCTACGCGCCCCTTATTTACGGCTGTACCACCATCGTGTTCGAAGGCAAGCCGGTGGGCACCCCGGACGCCGGGGCCTTCTGGCGGGTCATCGACCAGCACAAGGTAAAGGTGTTGTTCACCGCGCCCACCGCCTTCAGGGCCATCAAGCGCGAGGACAGCAAGGGCGAATACCTTAAAAAATACGACCTGAGCGGCTTCGATGCCCTGTACCTGGCTGGTGAGCGTACCGACCCGGACACCTACCAATGGGCCGCCGATCTGCTTGAGCGACCGGTGATCGACCACTGGTGGCAGACTGAGACCGCCTGGGCCATCGCGGGCAACTGCCGGGGCATCGAGCTGTTGCCCATCAAGCCGGGCTCGGCCACCAAGCCAGCCCCAGGCTTTGACGTGAAGATCCTGTCGCCGGACAACGAAGAGGTGCCGCCCAATCAACCGGGCGTGGTGGCGGTCAAGCTGCCTCTGCCTCCGGGGACCCTGCCCACCCTGTGGGAGGCGGACCAGCGCTTCCTGGATTCCTACCTAAACCCCTTCCCCGGCTACTACTTCACCGGTGACGAGGGTTACATCGACGACGACGGCTATGTGTTCATCATGGGCCGGGTGGACGACGTGATCAACGTGGCGGGCCACCGCCTTTCCACCGGGGCCATGGAAGAAGTCATCGCCACCCATCCCGACGTGGCCGAGTGCGCGGTCATCGGCGCGGCCGACTCTTTCAAGGGTCAGTTGCCGGTGGGCTTCGTGGTGCTCAAGGCGGGGGTGGATCGCTCGGCCGAGGAGCTGCAAGCCGAACTGGTGCAGATGATGCGCGACCAGATCGGCGCGGTGGCCTCGTTCAAGAAGGTGGCCGTGGTGGACCGCTTGCCCAAGACCCGCTCGGGCAAGATCCTCCGGGGCACCATGCGCAAGATCGCCGACGGGGCCACTTACACCGCGCCATCGACCATCGACGACCCCCTGAGTCTGGACGAAATCGGCGTGGCCCTGAAGGGCATCGGCTACCCGCAAAGCGAATAAGACTCTCGCATCCCAATCAAGCAACCGCCCCGGGCCGATGAGCCCGGGGCGGTTTTTTGCGCCGCGCCTTGCGCCTGCCCTCCCCTGGCCCTATGTTTATCAACACTGCCTGATTTAGCAATCTACTCTGGGAAATGACATGCAGCGCATCTGGGCCATGATTAGAGACCGCAACTTCGTTTTTCTGTCCGCCCTGGTGTGTGGCTTGGCTGTGGGCCACGGCGCACAATACACCAAGTCCTTGGTAGTGCCTGCCCTGGCAGTGGTCATGACCCTGGCCACTCTGTCCATATCGGGTCAAGTGTTTCGCCATCCCAGGGTGCTTATCCGCCCGGCCCTCACCGGCCTGATCTTGAGCTACCTTTTGCAAGGCGGGGTGATCTTGTTGTTGGCCTGGTGGCTGGTGGACGAGCCCGCCTATTTCCAGGGCCTGGTGGTGTTGGCCGCGGTGCCCCCGGCAGTGGTGGTGATGCCCCTGGCCGTGGTCTTGGACGGCGACCCGGACTACAGCCTGGTGGCCCTGTCCGGGGCCTACCTGGGCGGCCTGGTGCTCATACCACTCACCTTCCTGGCCTTCTTCGGAGGCGAGCACCTTTTTAGGCACGAGCTTTTTCTTATCGTGCTGCTGCTCATCGCCGCGCCCATGGCCATCTCGCGGCTCATCCTGTGGCGCGGCTGGGAGGGGCCCATCATGCGCTGGCGGGGGGGCATCACCAACTGGGGATTTTTTCTGGCCCTGTACACCATCGTGGGCCTGAATCGCCAGGTTTTCCTGCACGAGCCCCTGGCCCTGTTGCACCTGGTTTTTTTGGCCGTGGCCAGCAGCATCCTCTTGGGCGAGCTGGTTCTCTGGCTGGCCCGCCGCAGGGGAGTGCGCCTGCGTAGGGCCAAGGCCTTGATGATGATCGCCAGCATGAAAAATTACGGCCTGGCCTCGGGCCTGTGCCTGGCTCTGTTTGGCTCGGCCGCGGCGGTGCCCACTACCGTGGCCACCATAATCTTCGTGCCTTATCTTTTGTGGCTAAGCTGGCGGCTGCGCGTACGCAAGGCATAAGAAAAGGCCGGGGCATAACGCCCCGGCCTTTCCC
>JAIPDO010000009.1 GCA_021737645.1 Desulfarculaceae bacterium | reverse complement strand
AGGAGGAATTTTTTCACACCTTTGACGCCCTGTTTCAGGCCGGGCGCCAGATCGTGTTGACCAGAGACAAGCTGCCCAGGGACATCCCCGGCTTGGCCAGCCGTTTGCGCACCCGTTTCGAGTGGGGGCTGTTGGCCGATCTGCAAACCCCGGACGCCGAAACCAAGATGGCCATCTTGCAGCGCAAGGCCACGGACAAGGGAGTGGTGCTCAGCCGCCAAGTGGCCTCCTACCTGGCCAATCAGCCCGAGTCGTCCATCCGGGTGCTGGAGGGCTACCTCAACCGCCTAATGGCGGTAAGCCGCCTACGGGGCACCGAGGTAAGCCTGGAGTTGGCCCGCCAGGTTTTGGGGCCTCTGGCCAGCGAGCATCTGGTGGGGGTGGAGGACGTGCTCAGGGTGGTGGCGGCTCATTACGGCATCCGCCCGGCGGACATCAAGAGCGCGCGCAAGAGCCGGGACATCAGCCGACCGCGCCAGGTGGCCATGTATCTGGCCCGCCGCCTGACCAAGGCCTCTTTCCCGGAGATAGGCCAAGCTCTGGGCGGCAAGGATCACTCCACGGTGGTCAAGGGGGTGCAGCGGGTGGAGAAGCTCTTGGCCCAGGACCCGGAGCTGGCCGACACGGTCAGGGCGGTGGAGAACGCCATTCGCCAGGGCAAACAAGGTGACTAGGCGGTGGAAAACCCCTCGCAAACCGGCCCCACGGTGGAAAAACTCATAGCCGGTGTAAAAGACGGTGGAGAACTTATTCCCATGGTTTCCAAGAGTTGAGACGGTTTTCCACCTTTGAGCCGCCCTCTACTATTATTACTAAATAATTAAGAACTAATAGTAATAAAGGGGCGGCGCTACACCAAGTTGGAAAACGGACCGCCTTTTGCCCAACGTATTAAGATGCAGGTAAGTAAAAGAGGCGCCCCGCGCCCACCGTTTTGGTCAATCTCATGGTTTGAGGAAAGACGGCGGGTTCCCTGAAAGGATTTCCCAGGAGGCGATCCCTAGGCTGTATGGGGGAGTGACCCGCGTATTTTGCTTCAGGAGCCTTCATCCGAGTAATACGGCTCGCCGCGGCCCTGGGTTACCAAAGCAGCCGGATTCTTGGTATGGTTGAGAGGGCGTTGGCACCGGCCGATGGCTTAAATCTCTATCTTCTCCTGGTGTTACCGGGGCGTAACTCCTGTGAGTATGTTGTGAATTAAGTGTTTTCATAATAGGTATAATATTACTTAACTATTGATAACTTAATGGCTTTTTAAAAATGATCCTTAGTTCACATTATTTTTCATGCCCTAATGAAAAGTAGGGCATTGATCGTAGGCGCATCGCAAAAACGGCATTGACCCGATAAAGGGCGGATACTTGAGTGGTAAGGCTAATCACAAGGAGTCTTTATCTTGCCCTGCCGCCGGAGTTTGGGTTAAGGTGAACCAGACAGCTATATCCCGCAATTCAAAGGTGAAAGATAGATGGAGCTAACTGTTCGCAAGGAAGACTTGGTCAAGGGTTTGGGCAAATCTCAATCGGTGGTTGAGCGCCGCACCTCAATGCCCATCCTGTCCAACGTGCTGTTGGAGGCCGAGGACGAGAGCCTCACCGTGGCCGCCACTGACCTGGAAACCAGTTTTCAGGGCATTTGCGCGGCCAGAGTGAGCAAACCGGGCAAGGTGACCGTACCCGCGCGCAAACTCTACGAGATCGTCAAAGAGCTTCCAGCCGAAGAGATTTATCTGAAAGAAAAAGAGAATAATTACCTGCATATCACCGCTGGGCGCGCCAGCTTCAACTTGGTGGGGCTGTCCGCCGAGGACTTCCCCAACCTGCCGGACGTGGAAGGCATTCCCGAGCTTAGCGTGGCTGGTGAGATGCTGGCCGAGATGGTGGAAAAGACCATTTTCTCCATTTCCCAGGAAGACACCCGCTTCAACTTGGCAGGCCTGTACGTGCAAAAGCGCAACCGCGATGGCGCGGACTATCTGCGTTTCGTATCCACCGACGGGCACCGCCTGTCTTTGGTGGACCGCTCCCTGGACGGCCTGGAGGGCTTCGCCTTGGACGGCGGGGTAATCATCCCCCGCAAGGGCGTGGCCGAGATGCGCAAGATGGCCGAGGACGCCGAGACCATTTCCCTGGGCCTCAACCAAAGCTACGCCTCCTTGGCCCTGGACGGCGCCCGTCTGGTGTTGCGCATGCAAGAGGGTTCCTTCCCGGACTACGAGGTGGTTATTCCCAAGGTGAGCAAGAAGAAAGTGGTGGTTAACCGCCAGGCCTTTTCCGAGGTGCTGCGGCGGGTGGCGATTTTGGCCACGGATCGCTTTCAGGGGGTAAAGCTGGACTTCAAGGAAGGCCTCTTAGAGGTGGTGAGCCAGAACCCGGATCTGGGCGAGGCCCGCGAGGCCCTGGAGGTGGACTACGACGGCGACGCCTTGAGTGTGGGCTTCAACGCCCGCTACTTCCTGGATCTGTGCGGGGCCATGAAGAGCGAGGAAATAACCCTGGGCTTCGTGGATGAGCAGCATCCCTGCCTGATCAAGGGCGAGGCGGACGAAGGCTTCCTGAGCGTGATAATGCCCATGCGCCTGTAGGCCGGGGCACCAAAATAGTCTGAGTACAAACGGAGCCCCGTCCTGGGGCTCCGTCGGCTTCTGGGGGGAATGCCGTTATGTGCAGATTGGTCTGTTATCTTATGGCCGCTGGGGCTGTGGCGCTTAGCCTTTTGGGCTTGGCGGCCATGTCATTGGCGGCCTATCTTTGTGACCCAGCTATATTTATTGCAGTTTTAGGCCTGTGGTGCCTATGCGGCCTGCTTTTCAATCGCTGGATGCTGGCTCCCTTCCACCAAGACAGCGAGGAAATCGGACGCTTGTGGTTTTGGTCTCTGGCCGGGTGCTGGGCCTGGCCCATGGGAGTGGTCTGCGGGCTGGCCTTGCGCTTGGCTCCACCTGAAAAAGTGGATAACTGACCCGAGGCGATCACCTCTTCGCTCCTAGTCAACAGACATAAAATATATTTTAATAGCGGTGGAAAAACTTGGCTGTAGCCGCACCGGCGCGCTGGCTGGTGACCGGCCATGAGGAATGCTCTACCAATTGGCGAGGTGCTCCCCCGCCTCAGCAAAGGATAAAGCCGTGGCCAACGAACATGTATGCCCTTGGTGGATGATCCACACCTTTGACAACCCGGTGCGACGCCTATTTCACAACCCGGAAGCCATGCTGGGGCCCTATCTGCACGCTGACACCCGAGCCGCTGACATAGGCTGCGGCATAGGGTTTTTCTCTATCGGCATGGCCCGGTTGGTGGGCGGCTCGGGCCGGGTTTTTGCCATGGATTTGCAGGAAAAGATGCTGGCCGGGGTGGAGCGCCGGGCCAGGAAGGCCGGATTGTCCGGTCGCATCGAGACCAGAAAAGTGGAGGCCAACGATCTGGCGGCTCCGGACCTCAAGGGCAGCCTGGATCTGGTGCTGGCCTTTTGGATGCTGCATGAGGTGCCGGACCAGGAGCGGTTTTTGGGGCAGGTGAAGGAGCTATTAAAGCCGGGAGGTTTGTTTTATCTGGCCGAGCCGCGCATGCACGTGAAGGCCAGGGACTTTGACGGGTCGCTGGCCCTGGCTGGCGAGCTGGGCATGCGGCTAATGGAGCGGCCCGAGGTGCGTCTGTCCCGGGGGGCGGTGCTGGCCGCGTAGTTAATCTGGTGGGGGAGGTTTACCGTGGAAAGAAAATGCAAGATGTGCGGCTACCGGATCAACCCGGACACCGCCTTGCGGGCCGGGGTGGTCAGCCAAAAACAGTACCGGGACAACTTCATGATCAATCCCATTATGTCCTGGTGCGAGAACACCAAAGGATGGATCAGCGACCAAAGTAGCTGCGCCGACTGGTTGTCATATACCGACGCCTCGGCGGCGCGGGAAGTTAAGCCGGCCGATCAATGGCTCCCTAAAAAATTAGGCCGGGCCGCCCCTCTGGTGAGTTCAGCGGCCCGGCCGTCCAGACGCCCGAGGCGTCCAGGTTGCCCCTATTCGTGCAGGGTGCGCTTGGCCCGGCGTATGGGAGGGCGCAGCTCCTTGAGCACTTCGATAGAGGTCTTGTAGGCGCCGGAAACCCGGATGTTGTCCAACACCAAGGCCAGCATCAGGGCCACCGACTGCATGAAGGTGATGTCCTCCATGGTGAATTCCCAGGGCTCGGCGGTGTAGATCCTGAGCACGCCCAAGGGCTTTTTCCTGAGCACCAGGGGCACGCTGAGGATGGACTCGATGCCCTCGCGCTCGGCCTCCTCGGGGTATTGCAGGCGCGGGTCATCGCGCACGCTGAAGATGGCCACCGGGCCGTCCTCCAGGGAAGCGGCTATGGAGCGGGCCGAGCTGATGGGACCCTTGTTCAGGTAGAAGTCGCTGAGGCCCTGGGCGGCGGCGATTTCCAGCTTTTTGCTGCGCCGGTTCAGCAGCATGAGCGCCGCGCCCTTGAGCTTCAGGTGGTGGGTGAGGTAGGTGACCACCGCCCTGGCCGCCTGGCTGAGTTTGCCCGCCGTGGAGAGGATGTCGCAGATCTCGGCCAAGGTATCGTAGTTTATTTGGGCCGGATGTGAGTAACGCACCTTTTTTTGCATGGCATTCCTCCTTGCAGGGCGAGGACGCGGCTGGAGCGGAGGATGTATCGCCATGGTGAGCTGAAAGCGGTCAGGCCTGGCGGCGCGGGAGGGTCTGGAAGGAGCGCGCGAGCGGTAGATCGAGTTCAGCCTGGGTTTGACTCCAGGTGCTTCCTCACCGGATTAGGGCTCCATACCTAAATTATCCAGGCGCAGGACCGGCCCGGTCAAGGGGGTCGTTGGTTACTATTAGGCGGCGGGTTGGTGATGGGGTGAGCTTGAGTGGCGATCTTCGCCTTGTCCGGGCGGGGCGGGTTGTGGCTTGGAGGACTGGTTGACGCACCAATACCGAGAAATTTTTGGGCACCGCCCAGGGTAAAGAATGAGTTGATCGAATAAATTAAAAAGTTAAAAGTCTAGCTTTCTCGGGGCCCAAAGCCTCAAAATGTGGCTAAGACCGGCGGCTACCGCATAACCTGGATTAACATGGAGGGCCTTATGGGAGAAATAAATAGAAGAAATTTCATCAAAAATGTGGCCATCGGCGGCGCCGCGCTGGGATTTGGAAACGCTGTTTTTAGTAAACCACCAATGGCATTAGCTAGCGAAAAAAGCGAAGAGAAAGAAAGCTCGATCAAAGAAGTAAAGTCCGAAATTATTGCACCATGTCACTGTAAGAAGGTGGTGCTTAAACTTATCAACCTGGATACCAGGTTTACCGTATGTCACTGTGATACGTGTCAATTAATGCATAATGGCCCATGGTACGGGGCAAACTGCAGCGACATTAAAGTTATCAATGGTAAAGAGTATGTAAATGGATTTACGAAAGAATATAAGGAAGGAGAAAAAACCTGCAGTTTGCCAAAAGGCATGAAAACATGGCAATTCTGTTCAAATTGCGGCTCCAGGCTTTACTATAGCTTCAACGACAAAATATCAAAAAACTTCAATGACAAATTTAATGTTTCTTTAGGGCTGATACACAGCACCTACGGAAAAGATTTGATAATGGAAAATGAAACGTTTTTTGATGTAAAACCAAAGTATTACAGTTTCCATGAAACTAAAAAGTTTTCATCGGGTGACCTTATAAAACATTTTAATAAGTTAATAGATCATTCAAATTCGAAGGGAGTGTAATATGTCCAGCGAAAGAATATCTAAAGTTACCGCAAAATGTTGCTGTGAAAAAGTAGTGTTGGAAATCTCCGGGGTAGACCCTGGATTCACCGCCTGCCATTGTAGTACGTGCCAGTTCATCCACAGCGGCCCCGGTTTCGGCGCAAAATGTAATGACGTAAAAATTATTCAAGGATCCGAACTGGTAAAAGGGTATAAGCCCGCAATATGGGCAACATGGAATTTTTGCAGCAACTGCGGAACAAGGCTTCACTATAAGTTTGCGGATGATGTCTGGAAAAGAAAAAAGGACCGGTACGTCGTATCCGTAGGGTTGTTATATGAAGCCGGCGTCAATAATTTTAAAATGACTAGTGAAGTTTCTTATGATGAGAAACCGCCCTATTACTGTTTTGCGGGTAATAGGCCAAAGTTGACCACCAGCGAAACCTATGTGCTGTATGCGCTGGAGAGCCAAAAGCCCTAAAGGCGATGGCCTTGACTTAAGTGGATGCTGGCTATAGGGCACGGTCCTATAGCCGGCATCCATATTGCCTAATATTTGAAGTTCTCGCAGGGCACCAGGGTGACCAGCTCGTCCCACTCCACGTCGGCCAAAAGAAACGGCGGCAGATCCATCAACGGATGGTGCTTGTGGCGCGATTTGTTCAGCGCCGCGTTGAGCACCATCTTGTTGAGATGCCAGGGCAGCATGAGCTGGCGATAGTTGGAGCCGTAGTCGCTGACATCGCCCGGTGCGCCCTCGCACTGGATGGTGATGGTGATGGGGCTGGCAGGGGGGAGTTGGGCCAGGCGGAACTCCACCACGTAGTTGAAGGCCCCTTCCGGCTGGGCCGAGGCCTGCACCACGAAGGGACGGGGGTAAAAAGCGTTGGCGTGGGCCTCCTGGCTACAGCGCGACCCCGGCTGATCGGGGGGGCAGTCGAAGCCGGAGATTACCACCCAGTTCTTTTGGCTGGTCGCCGGGCCGCCCTTTTCCGGGAAGATAAGCTCGATGTGAAACTTGCCGTTGGTGCGGCAAGAGGTCATGGCGTTGCCCGGCTGGCCCTGGGTGGCCGCCGGGTTTTTGGGCCGCAGCTTTATGGTGCCGTCCAGCTGCACCCTTAGGCAACGATCCCCGGCCATGGCCGTAGCGGCCATAGCCAGGCACAGGGCCAAGGCCATCAGAACTAGAGACAACTTTTTCATGACCGCCCTCCCCTATAGCCCGGCGTCGAAGACCACGGTCTTGCCTTTTTCCACCACAATGCCCTCGCCCACCGGCAGAGGCTCGGTCATGCCCTTTTGCAGCACGTAGAGGTCGTAGGTGCCCGGCGGCACCGCGAAGGACTTCCACAGGGGGAAGTCGTTGTCAAAGCGCCGCCGCACCTGCAAGACCGGCTTGTCCTGGCCGCTGGGGTGGAGGTCCCAGCCGGTAACCCCGGGGGCCTTTTTCAGGGCGATGCCGCTGTCCACCGTGGCGGTGGCCGTCTGGCCCGCCGACACCTTGAGGTCCTTGGCCACCACGGTGGGCTGGGGGCTAAGGCTGTAGTGCAGGCGCACGGTGTAGTCTCCCGGAGGCACCGGGCGGGTTTTGAACAGGTAGTAGTCGTTGTCTTTGCTGATGTGGGTGATGAAGGGCTTGCCGCTTTTCTGGTCAACCAGGCTAACGCCGCTCACCGCCTTGGTCAGCCCCTTGGCTATGTTTAGCGCAACCGCGCCCAGGGCCACCTCGGTGACCTCGCCGCCGGTGATCTCGTAATCGCCCAGCACCGCCTGGTCGGGCTTGCGGTAGTTGGGCTGGGCGAACAAAAGCACCACCTTGTATTTACCGGCCAACAGGGGATGCTCGCCCGCCACCTTTTTGGCCTCCTTGAGCACCTTGTTGTCCTTCAGGCGGATGATGCGGAACCCGGCCAGGCTCTTGAGGGAGTCTGCGGGCAGGCTCATCTTCAGCTTGCCAAGGCGGCTCTTGGCCTTGGTCTTGACCGTCTTGGCCGCCTCCACCTTGACCACGACCTCTTTTTTCACCGCCTCCAAAGCGGCCAGCAGCCCGGCCGCGTCACCGGCGCTGAAGTACTTGCCCCCGCCCGCCTGGGCCAGGCAGGTCAGCTGCTGTTTGCCCTTGGCGTCCACGTCGAAGCCCACCACCTGCAGCACGAACTTGATGCCGCTGGCCTTGAGGGCCTTGACCACCCCGCAGGGATCGGCGTCGCAGGTCTCGATGCCGTCGCTGACCAGCACGATGGTGGTTTCATTTTCCTTTGCCTTTAGCATCTCGGCGGTCTGCTTTAGCGAACCGGCGATGGGCGTCTTGCCCTTGGGGCTGAGCGCCTGCACCTTCTTGAGCAGGCCCGCGCGGTCGCTGGAGCCGGGGGCCACCAGGACCTCAACGTCGGAGCAGTCGCCTTTTTTGCGGTGACCGTAAGCCACCAGGCCCAAACGCACCTCGGCGGGCAGGCCGGGCACCGCCTGGGCCATGACCTGTTTGGCTATGGCGATCTTGGCCTTGCCCCCCGCCTGGCCCCACATGCTGCCCGAGGCGTCCAGGATGAACACCACCTCGGGGTAGTTGGGCGCGGCGGCTTGGGAAGCCGGGGCGCAGATGAACACGGCGGCCAGAAGCAGTGCGGCGAGGGCGAGGGCTTTACGGGGCATGATACGGCCTCCCTGGAGGGGTTGCGTTTGGGGGGTCTGGGTTAATGTAGCATAGACATGCGGGGTTGGGGTATGGGGGCGGCGAAGTCCATGGCGTGAAACATGGATTCCCGGCGATGCGATTATTTTAAAATTAGGGTAGGTTTGGGTTTGGAGGGAAGCTACAGAGCCAGGTTCGGGACCGCCGAACCGTCCGCCCTCCGCCCTGCCCCTCCGATGCGATAGCCCCTCGCGACTTTGCCATGTTCCAGGGACACCCGGTTGCCGTGATGATCCGCAAGTTGAAAACAATCGTCAGACACCTGATCTACGCTCTGATGAACCGGCTGATACGCCCGTCTTGCAGGATCGGGGAAAAGTCTCTTTTGCTGGTTCGCATCGACCTGATCGGCGACTACGTGTTGTTCAGGAATTTCATCCAGGCGCTCAAACAAGACCCCCAATACCAGGGCTACCAATTCACCCTGTTGGGCAACAGCGCCTGGCGGGATTTGTTTGAAAAGCTGGACGCCAAGTTTTGCGAAGAGGTGATTTGGCTGGACCTGGAGCGGTTCAACCGCAGCCTGGTGTACCGCTTCCAAAAGCTCCGGGAAATCACCCGCCAAGGATACGAGGTCGTGGTCAGCCCGGTGTACAGCCGCGACTTCTGGAACGTCGACAGCATCGTCAAGCTGGTGCGGGCCAGGGAAAAGATCGGCAGCGCCGGTGATTTTTCCAACCTGACCATGCGGCAAAAACGCCGGAGCGACCGCTACTACACCCGGCTGCTCCCCGCCGCCGGTGAGGTCGTTTTTGAATTCAACCGGAACCGGGAGTTTTTCGAGAACCTTCTGAACAGGCCGCTTCCCATGACCAAGCCCGAGATAGCCCAACAGCCCTCGGGGGCAAGCTTTGATCCGTCCTTTGATTACGCGGTGTTTTTCATAGGCGGTAGTTCGGTGTCCAAGAAATGGGGCCTGGGCAACTTCGCCCAGGTGGGCAGGCACCTGCTCGATAATTACGGCCTGGAGATCGTGCTCTGCGGCGCGGCCTCGGACCGGCCGGACGCCGAGGCCCTCGCGCAACACTTGGATTTCGGCTTCACCGACCTGGTGGGCAAAACCTCCCTCTGGGAGTTGGCCCAGGTTGTCGCCAAGGCCGGCCTGATGCTCTCCAACGACACCATGGCCCCGCACCTGGCCGCGGCCCTGGGCAAGGACAAGGTGTTCGTGGTCTACAGCGGCAACTACTACGGGCGCTGCCTCCCCTACCCCAGGGAGACAAGCCAGGGGGTGCACGTGATCTGCCATCCCCAAATACGGCGGGACCCCCAGGCCTTCAAGGCGGCCAGCAACGCCTATGGCTATGTGAACCGGCTGGACATAAACCGCATCAGCCCGGAGAGCGTCATCGACGAGATAGACGAGGTGTTGCTGGGCCAGGCCCGCGCCGAGGCGGAGGACCTGGGGCGCTGCGTGGCCTGAGAGGGCGGGCGGTTGGGCCGTGTCTGGTGAACGGAGGCATGACGAGGAAACGGAAGATTGCCACGGCCGGGCAGGAGGGGCGGCCCTGTTTCACCGTACCCCAGCCTCTGCCCGGCCTCGCAATGACGGGAGCTATTTGCTGGAGGGCGGTGTCGGGGCCACCCGGCTTACAGCGATAGCGTAGGTTAAGTAGAGCGAAGCGAAACCCAACAGACATCTTTTCACGGGGGCGCGACCAGCTAAGGATATTGTTGGGTTTCGGGCTGCGCCCTCTACCCAACCTACACGATGCCCGATTGCGGCGGCTCAAAGTCCTGGCCGTGCCGTCTCACGCCCCGCCCCACCCCAAATAAAGACCCCGCGCCGATACCGGCACGGGGTCTGGTTATGCTTGCTTTCGCGGGTGGCGGCTAGATATCCAGCTCGCGAACCTCCAGGGCGTTTTCCACGATGAAGTTGCGCCTGGGTTCCACCTGATCACCCATCAGAGTGGTGAACAGGTCGTCGGCCGCCGTGTCGTCGGGCAACACCTTGACCTGCAGCAGGGTGCGCCGCTCCGGGTCCATGGTGGTCTCCCAGAGCTGCTCGGGGTTCATCTCGCCCAGGCCCTTGTAGCGCTGCATGTTCAGCCCCTTGGCCCCTATCTCCAACAGGGTGGTCATCAGGGCGTCGGCGTCGTTGACCCGGCTCTCGTCGCCGTTTTTGGCCAGCAGGTAAGGTCCTTGCTCGTTGCCGGCCATGGTCTCGGCCAGGCGCAGCAGGGCCACATAGTCGGCGGTGGCCACCAGCTCCCAGGAGATGTTGTTGCACTGGGCCATTTCGCCCGGGCAGGACACCGCCACCTCGTAGAGGCTGTGGGCCTCGTCGAAGTGGATGTTTTCCACCACCATGCCCTGCTCGGCCAGCGTGGAGGCCAGTTCTTCGACGCGTTCGCGCTCGGCGAACACCTTTTTGTCGTGGACCCTGTTTTTTAACAGGGCGGCCAGGGCCGGGGACTGCCAGCCGCGCCGCTTGAGGCGCTCGGTGTGCTCCAGATAGGAGCTGAGGTTCTCCATGAACTTGATCAGGCGCTGCCCGCTGAGTTCGGCGCCGGTTTGCTCCACGCTGAGCTTGTGGGCGTCGCAGGCGCGCTCCAAGAGGATGACCCGCATGGAGGCCTCGTCCTTGACGTATATCTCTTTCTTTTTGTCCACCACCCGGTACAGGGGAGGCTGGGCGATGTAGAGATGCCCCTGTTTGACCAGCTCTTCCATCTTTCGGTAGAAGAAGGTTAAGAGCAGGGTGCGGATGTGGCTGCCGTCCACGTCGGCGTCGGTCATGATCACCACCTTGTGGTAGCGCAGCCTGCCCAGGTCGAAGTCCTCGTTGTTGGCCTCGCCGCCGGTGCCGGTGCCCACCCCGGTGCCCAGGGCGGTGATCATGGTGCGTATTTCGGCGTTTTCCAGCATCTTGTGCAGGCGGGCCTTCTCCACGTTGAGTATCTTGCCTCTGAGCGGCAGGATGGCCTGGAAGCGGCGGTTGCGGGCCTGCTTGGCGCTGCCACCGGCGCTGTCTCCCTCCACCAGGAATATCTCGCTGCCCGCGGGGTCGCGCTCGGAGCAGTCGGCCAGCTTGCCGGGCAGGGAGTTTTCGCTGAGGATCCCCTTGCGCCGCACCAGCTCCCGGGCCTTGCGGGCCGCCTCGCGGGCGCGGGCCGCCTCGGTGATCTTGCCCACGATCTTTTTGGCGGTGGTGGGGTCTTCTTCCAGGAACATGGCCAACTGCTCGTTGACGATCTGCTCCACCAGGCCCTTGACCTCGGAGTTGCCCAGCTTCATCTTGGTCTGACCCTCGAACTGGGGCTGGGGGATCTTTACGCTGATGACCGAGAAGAGGCCTTCACGCACGTCGTCGCCGCTGGGCAGGCTCTTTATCTTGGGCATGTTGGCGCTGATGTAGGAGTTTACGGTGCGGGTCAGCGCCGCCTTGAAGCCGGTTAGATGGGTGCCGCCCTCGCGGGTGTTGATGTTGTTGGCAAAGCTGAAGATGCGCTCGGAATAGGCGTCGGTGTAGCGCAGGGCTATCTCCACCTGCACCAAGTCCTTCTCGCCGGTGAGGTAGATGGGCTTTTTGTGCAGGGGCTGGCTCTTGCGGCTGATGTAGTCCACGAACTCGGCGATGCCGCCCTTGTAGAAAAACTCGGTTTCCTTCTCGTTGCGCTCGTCGGTGAGCTTGATACGCAGGCCTCTGTTCAAAAAGCTCAGCTCGCGCAGGCGTCCGGCCAGGACCTCGAAGGAGTACTCGGTGGTCTCGAAGATGCCGGCGTCGGCCTTGAAGGTGACCTTGGTGCCGGAGCGTTTGCCGCACTTGCCGATCACCTTCAGCTCGCCGGTGGGGTGGCCGTGGTCGTAGCTCTGGGAGTAGACCTTGCCGTCGCGCTTGATCTCCACCTCCAGCCACTCGCTGAGCGCGTTGACCACGCTGACGCCCACGCCGTGCAGGCCGCCGGCCACCTTGTAGGCCTTGTCGTCGAACTTGCCGCCCGCGTGCAGTTTGGTCATGACCACCTGCACTGCCGGGACGCCTTCGCCCTGGTGCATGTCCACCGGGATGCCCCGGCCGTCGTCCTCCACCGACACACTGTTGTCGGCGTGGATGATCACCTGCACGTTGTCGCAGTATCCGCCCATGGCCTCGTCCACCGCGTTGTCCACCACCTCGTAGACCAAGTGGTGCAAGCCGTCGGGGCCGGTGGAGCCAATGTACATGGCCGGGCGCTTGCGCACCGCGTCCAGGCCTTCCAGGACCTTGATTTTTTCTGAATTGTAGCTGCCGCTGTCGGGGGCCATATGGGGGCCTTTCCAGTTAAAGTTCTCGCTATGCTATTATGACCTAAACCACGAAATTTGCAACAATTTTTTGATATTTCGCCCCGAAAAACCCGCTTCGCAACCCCTGGTAATCATGAGGCAAAGCCGCCCCGGCCCCAGGGGTGGGGACGAGGCGGCTTAAAGTAAGCGCTCTATGTGGGCTCAGTGCACCTTTGGGGCGGCCAAAGGCGCTGCCTAGGCGGGCAGGGAGGCCAAAAATTTCAGCACTGCGGCGTTGGTTTGCCGGGGCTCTTCGATCACCAGTTGGTGACCCGCCTGGGGTATTAAAACCAGCTTGGCCCCGGGGATGCGCTCGGCCAGGATATCGGCGTTGCCCTGGGGCACCAGGCGGTCGTCGGCCCCGGCCAACACCAGGGTGGGGGCGCTGATCTGGGGCAGGCGCTCGTAGGTGTCGAACTCCTGGATGGCCTCCCACTGGCCCTGCATCACCTCCGGCGGGCAGGCGTAGGCCGCGGCCACCTGGGTGTAGCGCTCCAGCACCTCGGGGCGGTTGTCCAGGGTCTCCAGGGAGAACAGAGCCTTGCGCCCCTCCATCTGCTCGGCCACGGTGGTGCCGTTTACCATCTTGGCGAAAAGTTCCATGGTCTCGTCGGTGGGCATCACCTTGTGCGCGCCGCCGCAGTGGGTGGCGGTGAGCACCAGCCCGGCCACCCGCTGTGGCCAGGCCAGGGCCAGTTCCTGAGCGATCATGCCACCCATGGAGATGCCCAGCACATGGGCCCGGCCTCCGGCCACCCCCTCGATCAGGGCGGCCACGTCCCCGGCCATCTGCTTGATGCTCCAGGGCAACGCCGGGGCGCTGGAGCGGCCGATGCCCCGGTTGTTGAAGGTGATGACCTGGTAATCACGGCTGAAGGCCGGGACCTGCTCGTACCAGTGCTCCATGTTGGAGCCCAGGCCCCGGATCAGCACCAGAGGAAAGCCCTGGCCGTGGGTCTCGTAATACAGGCGGTAGCCGTCTAGCTCCAGCAATGGCATGTAGGTTCCTTACGTTATGCTTTTAGATGGGTTTGCAGGAAGCTCAGCTCCCGGTCGGCGATCTCCTGGGCCTGATCGCTCATGCCCAGCAGGTGGTAGCCGTTTTCTATGACCATCAGCTCGGCGTGGGGCGCGTGCTCGGCCACGTAGCGGGCGTGGGCGATGGGTACGTCGGCATCGTGGTCGCCGTGCACCAGAAGCAGCGGGGCGGTGATCTTTTCCACCGGCAGGGTGTCGATGAGCGCCATCTGGGCCATGTCGTTTTCCATGCCCTCGCGCCGTAGGCTGATGGGGCACATGGTGCCGATCATGTCCAGCATCAGGCCCACGCGCTCCGGGTCGGCCTCGATGCTCTTAACCAGGGCCTCCACGTGCTCCTTGTCCAGGGTGCTCTCCAGCTTGATGAAGCTGCGCAGGGTGCTTTCCGGGGCCAGGCGCTCGTACTGCTCGTAAAGCCACATGAACGGGTCGTTGAACATCAGGTGCTCGAACAGCTTCTGGCTGGTCTTGAACTGCTTGCCGTAGGCCAGGCTCACCCCGCACTCGCTGATGAGGCAGGACACCTTCTCGGGATGGGTGTAGCCCATGGCCAGGGTGATCGGCCCGCCGGCGGAAGCGCCCATGATCGCGGCCTTTTCTATGTTCAGCGCGTCCAGGAGGGCGGCCAAGACGTCGGCCTGCTCGCTCAGGGTGCGGCCATCGCTGATGGGGGTGCGCAGATAGCCGGGGCGGGACCAGGCAAGCACCCGGAATCCGTGATTTTGAAGGCGGCAGGTGATCACCAGCCCCTGGTCGTAGCCCCCCGGCCCGCCGTGGTTCACCGCCAGCACCGGGCCCTCATCGCCCACCATGGCGTATTCCACCGGCCCTTTGGCCGTGTCGATCACCTGAGCCCCGGCATTGAGGGCGTCCACGTGGTCATGTTTCCAGCGGATGTATCCAGCCAACTTACCTGACATAATCGCTCCTTACCAAAGTTTCCACCAAGCTAAACCGTTTGCTTTAACTTGCGGGCGCTCCACGGGGTTGCCCCCATCGGGGCGGCGCCCCTTGGGAGACGCCCGGCGGATGCCATGGGCAGGGCATAGGCGTTTGCGGCAACTTTCGGGTCCGGCCTTTGGGCCGTCCCGGCTATTTCTTTTCCAGGGGAGCCATGGCCAGTTTCACCGGCAAGTCGGCCACGGCCTGTTGGCCCTTCACCAGATCCTTGAGGGTGAGGCGCAGTTTGTAGGCCCCGGTGGGGGCTCCTTTCAGGTTAACGGTGACATTCAAGAAAAACTGGCGGTCAAAATGGTGCGACACGGTCTGCGCGCGCATAAAGTCCTTTTTGCTGAAAAGCTGCTTGCCTTGGCCGTCGAACAACTCCACGTCCATGGCAAAGGATATCTCCCTGCGGCCGTCGGGCAGGGCTTTGACTCCGTAGCTCACCGGCTCCAGGTAAATGTACATGGGCTGGCCCTTGCCGGGAAACACCGGGCGCTCCGGGCTGGCCACCAAATATACGTCATCCTGGCGGGGCTGGTAAATGCCGTAGCCCTTGGCCGGTTCGCTCACCAGGGTGGCCCGGGACAGCTCCAGGGGCAGGCTTTGCCACAGGGCCTGGGCCGCGTCATCGATGCGGCCCAGCGCCTGGCGGTCTTGGCCCTGGGCCAGGGATTGGCGGGCCTCTTCCAGCAGGCTGGCGGGGCCGCTTTGCGCGGTGGCGGGCTGGGGCGCGGCTGCCGCTCCGGTCTGGGCGGGCGGCTCGGGCTTATCGGCCGTGGCGGCCTTTGGGGTGGGGGGCGCGGCCAGGGTGGTGGTGGTCTGGCTCTTGGTTTGGTCCTGGTCCGCCTGGGAGTTGCAGCCGCAGAGCAACAGGCCCGCCGCAAGCAAGACGGCCCCCGACAGCGCAATCCAACCCCCGGCTCTCAGCGGCTCCGTCATGGCCGACCCTCCTGATTATCCGCAAAATTAACTGTCTCAGGCTAGCACGCCGGCCCGCGCCGCACAAGCCGTGCGGCCCCTGGGGCGGCCGGGGTTGGCGGCCAGGAAAAAGGCCTGCTAAAACAGGCCCCTGCGAGGGGGTCTCTGGGGTGATTTTGTTTGCTAATCCGCGCAGTTGTTGCTATAATTGCTCGGTCGGCGAAAGGTTGCCGGAGGGTGCGGGGCGAGGGGGGTTCCCAGCCGCGCCTCCCCAGCCGTATCGCCAATGAATTTGCTTCAGCCGCCGCGGAGGGCCAGTTTCGGACCACCCCAGGGCGGCAAGCGCTAAAGGTTAAAGTAAATGCTCCCAACTGACGCCCGCAAGCAAGAAGTGCTCATCGAAGACGAGATCAGGCGCTCCTATTTGGATTACGCCATGAGCGTGATCATCGGACGGGCCCTGCCCGAGGTGCGAGACGGCCTAAAGCCGGTGCACCGGCGCATCCTCTTCGCCATGCACGACCTCAAGAATTATCACAACCGCGCCTACAAGAAGTCGGCCCGCGTGGTGGGCGATGTTATAGGTAAGTACCACCCCCACGGCGACAGCGCGGTTTACGACGCTTTGGTGCGCATGGCCCAGGACTTCGCCATGCGCTACACCCTGGTGGACGGCCAGGGCAACTTCGGTTCGGTGGACGGCGACTCCGCGGCGGCAATGCGTTACACCGAAGTGCGCATGGCCAAGCTGACCGGCGAGTTCCTGAGCGATATCGACAAGGAAACCGTCGAGTTCGTGGACAACTATGACGGCTCCATGCTCGAGCCCGCCGTTTTGCCCACTCGGGTGCCCAACCTGCTGGTCAACGGCTCCAGCGGCATCGCCGTGGGCATGGCCACCAACATCCCGCCCCACAACCTCAGCGAGGTGGTCAGTGCGGTGGTGGCCCTGCTTGACAACCCTGAAATCACCATAAAAGAGCTGATGCAGCACGTTCCCGGCCCGGATTTCCCCACCCGGGGCTTTATCTACGGCCGCGCGGGCATCAAGGAGGCCTACGAGACCGGCCGGGGGGTGATCTACATGCGGGCCCGGGCCAGCGTGGAGACCAACGCCCGCACCAAGAAAAACACCATCGTGGTCAGCGAACTGCCCTACCAGGTGAACAAGGCCCGCCTGCTGGAGCGCATCGCAGACCTGGTCAAGGACAAGAAGCTCGAGGGCATCAGCGACATCCGCGACGAGTCCGACCGCGACGGCATGCGCATGGTGCTGGAGCTCAAGCGCGACGCCATCCCCCAGGTGGTGATGAACCAGCTTTTCAAGTTCACCGCCATGCAGAGCACCTTCGGCATCAACATGTTGGCCATCGTCAACAACCGGCCCGAGGTCTTGAACCTCAAGCAGGTCATGGGCCACTTCATCGAGCACCGCCGGGAGATCATCATCCGGCGCACCAAGTTCGAGCTGGCCAAGGCCGAGGCCAGGGCCCATATCCTGGAAGGCCTCAAGATCGCCCTGGACAACCTGGACCAGGTCATCAAGATGATCCGGGGTTCGGCCAACCCGGCCGAGGCCAAGGAACTTCTTATGTCGCGGCTGTCGCTGAGCGACATCCAGGCCCAGGCCATTTTGGACATGCGCCTGCAACGGCTCACCGGCCTGGAGCGCGACAAGATCCTCAGCGAGTACCGCGAGGTCATCAAGGAGATAGCCCGCCTAAAGGCCATCCTGTCCTCCGAGCAGTTGGTGCGCCAGATCATCCGGGAGGAGACCCTGGAGCTGAACCGGGACTTCGGAGACGTGCGGCGCACCGAGATCGTGGCCAAGACCAGCGAGATCGACCTGGAGGACATGATCGCCGAAGAGGACATGGTGGTGACCATCAGCCACACCGGCTACATAAAGCGCACCCCGGCCAGCCTCTACCGGGCCCAGCACCGCGGCGGCAAGGGCAAGAAGGGCATGGGCACCAAGGACGAGGACTTCGTGGAGAAGCTCTTCGTGGCCTCCACCCACCACTACCTGCTCATCTTCACCGACACCGGCCGCCTCTTCTGGCTCAAAGTGCACGAGCTGCCCCAGGCGGGCCGGGCCTCCAAGGGCAAGGCCATCGTCAACCTGGTGAACGTGGAGGGCGGCGAGAAGGTGACCACCGTGCTGGCGGTCAAGGAGTTCAGCGAAGGCCGCCACGTGCTCATGTCCACCGCCGGCGGCACCGTGAAAAAGACCGACCTCATGGCCTTCTCCCGGCCCAGGGCCGGAGGCATCATCGCCATCAACCTGGGCGAGGGCGACCGCTTGGTCTCCGCCCGCCTCACCGACGGCGAGATGGAGGTCTTTTTGGCCACCCGCCAGGGCAAGGCCATCCGTTTCAGCGAGGACAAAGTGCGCCCCATGGGCCGCACCGCCGCCGGAGTCAAGGGCATCGAGCTAATCGATGACGACGCGGTGGTGACCATGGAGGCGGTGGCCGGCACTCCCACGGTGCTCACCGTGACCGGCCACGGCTTCGGCAAACGCACCCGCCTGGACGAGTACCCCCTGCAAAACCGGGGCGGCAAGGGGGTCATCACCATCAAGACCTCCGAGCGCAACGGCGAAGTGGTGGGCGCGGTGGTGGTGGAAGACGAGCACGAGATGATGCTCATCTCCGACCAGGGAAAGATCATCCGCATGAAGGTGGGCGGCATCAACGTGTTGGGCCGCAACACCCAGGGCGTCAAGCTCATCGGCCTGGAGCCCAGCGAGCGCCTGGTCGCCCTGGCCCGCCTGGCCGAGGCCGATGACGAGGCCGATGACGGGGACAACGATGCCGAAAGCGTAGACAACGACCTGGACCAAGGCCAGGACGGCCAGGACGGCCAGGCCGCGGAGACCGCGCCCCCAAGCGGAGAGGATGATGCCTAACCAAATGGTGACGGTGATCGGGGCGGGCGCCTGGGGCACCGCCCTGGCCGATCACTTGGCCCGCAGCGGCCACCGGGTGCGCCTGTGGGCCTACGAGCCCGAGGTGGCCCAGGCCATCAACCAAGAGCACGCCAACCCGGTGTTCCTGCCCGGTTTCCCCCTGCACCCCGAGCTGGAGGGCGCAAGCGACCTGGCCCAGGCCCTCACCGGGGCCGGGCTGGTGGTGCTGGTTATGCCCACCCACGTTTTCCGGACCGTGCTCAGCCAGGCCGCGCCCCATCTGCCCGCCCAGGCCAATATCGTGGCCTGCTCCAAGGGCATCGAGGGCCAGACCGGCTTCACCATGTGCCAGGTGGCCGCCGACGTGTTGGCCCCGGAGCACCACAGTCATCTGGCCGCCCTGTCCGGGCCCAGCTTCGCCAAGGAGGTGGCCGCCGGGGCCCCCACCGCGGTGACCGTGGCCGGTGAACGGCCCGAGGTGGCCCAGGCGGTGCAGGCCGCCTTTGCCGGGCCGCGCTTCAGGGTCTACACCAGCGGCGACATGACCGGCGTGGAGCTGGGCGGGGCGGTGAAAAACCCCCTGGCCATCGCCGCGGGCATGGTGGCGGGCCTGGAGCTGGGGCACAACGCCATGAGCGCCATGATTACTCGCGGCCTGGCCGAGATGTCCCGCCTGGGCCTTAGCCTGGGGGCGGATATGGCCACCCTGTCCGGGCTGTCCGGGCTGGGCGATCTGGTGCTGACCTGCACCGGCTCGCTGAGCCGCAACCGCACCGTGGGCACCCGCCTGGCCAAGGGCGAGACCATCGATCAGATCACCGCCTCCATGCGCCAGGTGGCCGAGGGGGTGAAAAACACCAAGACCGTCCTGGAGCTGGCCCGGCGCAATGGGGTGGAGATGCCCATCATCGAGGCGGTGGACGGGGTTATCTACCGGGGCACCAAGCCGGAAGAGGCCCTGCACGAGTTGATGACCCGCGAGCCCAAACCGGAAGTCTACTGAACAAAGCTTAGCTATGAGGCGTAACGGGCGCATAGGCGGCAGGCGAAAGGCCCTGCGGCGTGCGCCGTTTTTGTTTTCGGCCATGCTGTTGGCGCTTGCTTTCGCCCTGCCCTCGCTGGCCGCCGGCCCCTGGCAGCCTTGGCGGCCCGGCCTGGAAAGTGCCCGCTTCGCCCTGGAAGGCTCCGGCCCATCGCCGCGCCCGGAGCTGGTGGTGCTCAGGATAGACCCAGCCCGCTTCGCCTTTCGCCTGCTGTGCGCGGGCAACCGCGGCGGCAAGGCCCGCACCGCCCGCGAGTGGAGCCGCGAGTTCGGCCTGACGGCGGTGATCAACGCCTCCATGTACATGAAGGACCAACTCACCAGCGTGGGGCTAATGCTAGCCAAGGGCTACGTGAACAACCCCCGCCCGGCCAAGGGGCAAAACGCCCTGTTGGCCCTGGACCCCCTAAAGCGGGGTCTGCCTCCGGTG
This sequence comes from Desulfarculaceae bacterium, assembly GCA_021737645.1. Classification (GTDB taxonomy): domain Bacteria; phylum Desulfobacterota; class Desulfarculia; order Desulfarculales; family Desulfarculaceae; genus Desulfoferula. Next base: position 65,017 of record JAIPDO010000009.1, on the reverse strand, counting down.
CGTCTTTATGACCTCACCCAGACCCCCATCGGCCGCCTCCGCCTCCGCTACGCCGCCCTGATCCAGAACTACCGATTGTTCACGCCCGCTGGAAAGAACCTGTGGAAACGCGAGGATCAAAAATGGTCCAGCGCCATGGTGGGCCAGGACCACCGGGGGCGGGTGTTGTTTATGATCTGCCGGGAGGTCTACCCCATGACCAAGATGGTTGAGCGCCTGCTGGCCCTGCCTCTTGGGCTGCGGGCGGCCATGTACGTGGAGGGCGGGCCCGAGGCCACTCTCTACGCCAAGGAGGGTGACCGGGAGATAAGCGTGGTGGGCAGCTTCGGCTCCCGGCCCGAACAGACCCAGGCCAACACCGAGCAGTGGGCCCTACCCAACGTCATCGGAGTGGTCCCCATCCCCTAACTCATCGGGCGGGTGCTTGAAGTCCTGATAATATTTTTCCAGGCAATCGGGGCATATGCCGTGGCTGAACTCCACCTCGGCGTGGTCGGAGAAGAAAGTCTCCAGCTGCTCCCAATAGCCCTCGTCGCGGCGGATGCTCTTGCAGTGGGAGCAGATGGGGATGAGGCCTTTTAGGGTCTTGACTTTTTCAAGGGCGGCGGTGAGCTCGGCGATCAGCTTCTCGCGTTCCTGCTGGCTGCGCTTGGCCTCGGTGATGTCGCGCAGGGTTTCGATGGCCCCGGACACCCGACCCTGGTCGTCCAACAGGCAAGTGGCCGAGCCGGCAACGTAGGTCCCCTTCTCTCCAAGCTTGGGCAGGAAGGACTCCGAGGTGGCCAGCATCTCTCCCCGGCGCTCCAGGTTCTGGTAGCGCGTTTCCCACTCGGGATCGTGCTTGAGCATAAGGTCGACGAGGCAGGGCCGCCGCTCGCCGTACAGGGGCAGGGCGTGTTCGTACTCGCCCTTGCCCAAGACCTGGGCGGCGGGGACCCCGGTGAGGCGCTCCATGGCCTGGTTCCAGTGGGTCACCCGGCCCCGGCGGTCCACCACCCAGGCGGGGTCGGGCAGAAAGTCGAGTATACGTTCCATGTTTTCAACGTTGGCGGCCAGCTCGGCGCGGGATTGGCGGAGTTCGCTGCTCATGCGCTGGCTGTTCATGAGCAGCAGGCCGATAAACGACGATGCCTGTAACAAGATCAAAAAGACAAAGAAGGATGCTTGAAGATTGCTTTGGGCAAACAGCTTGAAATTGTAACCCGCGGCGACCACGTCGGCCCCGCGCAACACAATCGCCAAGCTGAACAGAGTAAAAATGATGCCGGTGCCCAGATACAGCGGGCGGTGTCCCCGGGGGGAATGAGAGATAAACATCCAGGCCACGGGGAAGAGTAAGATAGCCCCCGCCACGCTTACCACCATCGCTCGCATGCCGATGAACTCATCCACCCAATAGAACCAGACTAGTCCGGCCAGGCAGGCAATGGGAATGATTACCTGGAATTTGGGGCATGGTTTGAGGCCCAGAAAGCCGCGGGTGCCGTCGAAGGTCAGTGATGAACCCACGACAAGCAGCATATTGCCCACCATGATGGAAACCAATACGGGCACCGGGCCGCGCAGAACAATAAACAGGTAACCCAAGGCCATGGCCAGGGAGGCAAGAGTCCACTGTTTGAATCCCGGATAGGTCTTTTGGGTAAACAAGACGAAGGAAAAAGCCGCCGCCAGACAAGCCAGCACAATCGAAAGAGCGGCGAAGAGGGTGCGGATGTCCAGGCTAACTTCCAAGGCGCTCCCCTGTCACAAGAAGCCACGCGCGACTATCTAGAACGGGCGGCTGGCGCAAACAGTGAAAAAGCATCAGGTGCAATTATAAGCCAAAAGTGAGGTATTAAAACACACAAGCATGAAGACGCTACTCGTTTGCCGGGCTTTTTGCCACCGCCGGAGGCCAGGTTTGGGGGCTGCGGCAGACGTCCTTGCCCGCTTCGGGCAGGGTGTCGCCGAACAGGCGGCGCAGGGGGGCGAACACCGGGCTGGTGGCGAAATTGATAACCGAGCCCACCAGCCCGCCGGGGCTCACCCCGGCCGAAGCCTGTTCAAAGGTGCCGCTTATATGAATCGGCGTCTCCAGGTTGAAAAACTGGGGCTGCTTGGCCCGGGGCTGCAGTTTCACCGTGATGGTGCGTTTGGCGAAATTCAGCTTGGCCTCGCCGCTGACCCTTACCTTGCTGGTATCGATGATCAGCTCCTTGCTGGTCATCAGGCCTTTTTCCATGACAAAATTACCCACCGCGCAGTTGACGTGGGAGCCGGTTTTGGCGGCCAGGGAGTCCAACAGGGCGAAAAGCAGGTTTGCCGCCCAAAGGTCGAAAGATGCGGTCTCCAGATCCTTGGGCCAGAGGCCCACCTGGAACACCCCGTCCGCCCTGCCGAGAAGGTCGCTCGCCTTGGGGGCCTGGGAGATCAGGGAAAGGCGCATCGATAACACCCCTTGGGAGCGCATGGGTCCCTTGGGCTTCTCGCGGGTGAGGAAGCCGTAGGAGAAGTTTCTGATCTCCAAGTCCAGGCTGGAGCCAAGGCCGCCTCCGTCGGGCCAGATGGCGTTACGCATAGAAATCTTGCCCCCCGGCAGCCCCAACTCCAGGCGCTCGATGGCCAGGCGGCGGTTCTTGGCTGTGATGTGCAGCTCTCCCCGGCCCGCGGCCTTTTTCTTCCAGATCACGTGGTTGGCCTTTAAAATCAGTTCTCCCTGCACCGTTTTGATGATTCTGTCGACCAGGTTGTCCAAGGTGTCCAGCAAGGCACGCCGCCGCTCCGGGGCCGGGCGGGTGCCCTCGTCTTCCAGGGCCACCACATGGGCCAGGCTGTCCAGGTCGGCCTGGGGGGATTCCAGATGGATGACCAGCTTGGGCGGGTCTGGCTTGGTGTCCAGGGTCGCCCGGCCGGTGAGGCTGCTCCGGTCCAGGCGCAGCACCAAGTTCTCCAGACTGGCCTGTTGGCCCGAGATGAGCAGGCGGCCTGAGATATGGGAAAAATGCAGGGCCGCTTCCTGTTTGCGCCCCGGCTCCGGGGCCAGGGGCAAGCGCATGTCGCTTATGGTCACGTTTTCCAGGTTCACGTCGCCGCCCAGCAGGGAAACCAGAGACACCTTGATGCTCAGGCAGCCCAGGGTGATTACAGGCAGCTTGGGGTTGGGGCGCACCACCTTGATCTGGGACATGCTTACGGTGGGGGTCAAGGTGGGGGTCAGGCGGATGGGCCCCTCCAGCGTGAGGCGCAGGGGGGCCAGGTCTTCGTTGAGTTCCCGGGTGAGGCTGGCCCGCAAAAAATCGGCGGGTATGCTCCAGCCAGCCAAGTACACCACCAGCCAGGCCAGGGCCAGGGCGGCCAAAAACAGCAACAGGTATTTGACGAAGCGCTTGAACACCACCACCAGCCCGCTTGAGGAAAGTGGTTTCTATTCTACTGTGCGGGAGGTGAAAAAGTCATCCCACTCCAAAGTTTGGCCCTGGTGGGCGGCCCAGTCGCCGCTTGGCACAGGGGACAGGCCATGGGTGGGGCGGTTGAATACATACACCCAGGCGGCGGCTTCGCGCCCGGCCAGGGGCAAGAGCTTGCGCAAATATTCCGAGTCCGCCGGGTCGTGGGGGCGATAGTCCTCGAAGCGGTCCAGCACCGCCAGGGCCGCCGGGTCGGTCAGCTCGAAAACCTGGCCGCGCACCGAACCGGGCTCGGTGGTCAGGGCCGGGTAGCGGCCCAGACTGTAGAGCCGCCCGGCCACCGCGTCCCAGCCCTGGTAGGCGAGCATGCGCTCCACCCCCAGATGGCCCAGGGTGGGATAGGGCAGCATCAGGGTGCCGTAGAAAAAGATAAGCTCGGGTTCGGCCATGGCCCCTTACAAGAATGTAAGTTAACTGGTTGTAATGCGAGGCAAATATAGCCCACACCAGACGGTGGGGCAAGGGGTGGGAAAAAGCGCGCCCGCCACCGGAGTGCGGCGGCGGGCGCGGGTATGGGCGAGTTTATTTTTCCGATTCGGCGATGAGGGTGTCGGCCATAGCCGTCACCGCGGCCTTGGAGGTCATGGCCACATCGGTGGGGCACTTGGCCTCCATGTCCGCCTCGATGATTTCTTCGTCGTAGCGCATGAAGCCCAGGAAGTCGAAGCCCTTGAGGGTCTGCTTCAAATACTCCTCGTCCTTGTCGGAGCGAATCTTGTTGCCCACGATCAAGACCTTGGTCAGGCCGATATCTCCGGCCAACTGCCTGATGTGCTCGGCGGTGTCCACCGAGCGGCGCCCAGGTTCCACCACCACGATAAGGAAGTCCACCCCCTGGCTGGTGCCCCGGCCCAGGTGCTCCAGGCCCGCCTCCATGTCCAGGATCAAGACCTCTTTGCTAAGCAGCACCAGATGGGCCATGAGCGCCTTGAGCATGGTGGAGGCCGGGCAGATGCAGCCGCCGCCGCCCTTTTTCACCGTGCCCATGACCATCAGGCGCACCCCGTTGTGCTCCACGCTGAGCTTTTCGGGCAGGTCGTTCACCGTGGGGTTGAGCTTGAAGTAGGTGCCCCAGTTTTCACCGTCGCTGTTGGTGCGCTCGGCGATGAGCGACTTCATTTCGCTCACCGGCACCAGCTTCTGGTAGTCCGGGAATCCCAGGGCCTGGCCCAGGTTGGCGTCGGGGTCGGCGTCCACCGCCAGCACCTTGAGGCCCTTTTCGGCCAGGGCCCTGGCCAGCATGGCCGAGAAGGTGGTTTTGCCCACGCCGCCTTTACCGCTTACCGCAATCTTCATCGCTCACCTCGAATGGCTAAAAGGGTCCGGCTGCTTGCCGGTAATTTCAACAAAAGCTCACTTGTTCGCCCGCGTACAGGGCCACCAGCACCTCCAGGTCGGCTGAGCACTGCCGCCGCTCACGGCAATCCAACTCCCGGCCCACGCCGGTCATGGCCTTTACCAACGGCGCGGTGTATGCCCCGGCGGCGATGGCCGCCTTTACCGCGCCCTTGTCCACCCCGGCGCAGGGGCACACCGCTTCGTCGTCCGGGGCCTCGCGCCAGCGCCGGGCCAGCTCGGTGTTCAGGGGGGTGGTGTCGCCGCAGCCACAGCCGCAACCACAGCTCTCGTTTTTTTCGTGTTCGCCGCTCATGCTCTTCTCCCGACTGGCAAAAACAAACGGCTCAAAGCCGCTATCTAATACTGTAGGACTTTATCCGGGGAATGCAAGCGGCCCGCCGGGTGGGTAAAGGCTGTGCACTAGGGCCCGCAGCCGTCACTTTTTTATGCACCGCGCCGGGTCTTTTGCGGTGGGCCTTTGGCCCAGGTGGCGGTAATAACTACATTTGACGCCAAACGGCCCGGTAGGCACGGTATCTGCAATAAGTTAAGGGCATGAGCGGTGAGGCCGCTGCCACATCAAGGCGAACAACGCCTGCCAAGTCCCGGACGCCCAGGCCTTGACCCAGCCAAGTCCTCCGGGCCGGCAACCGAACCGCCCTCTTTTCTTCTCTCCCCCTCCTTGCTATGGGCTCCCCGGTTAATTCCGGGGGGCCCTCCTTTTTTCGGCTGCGCCAAACTCCGCATGGCTGCGTTGTCGGCGTCACTCGGTCCTCGGCGTAGGTAGACTACGCATGGCAGCGTTGCCTTTTGCGCGCCGGAACCGAGGTTAGCCTCTTTGGTGGGACAGGGCCATCATCTTATAGATGGGCATGCCCGCGGTGAGGGCGATGTCCTCGGTGGACAGATAGCGGCCGATGGTGCGGTCAAAGAGCAGGTTGCCGTCCGGCGGGAACTCGTCGTCCCCGGCCCACAGCACCAACTGGATGGGCACCATGGGGAAGGCCCGCACGATCACCGAGGCGTCGCCGGTAACGCCCGGCCCCTCGCCGCCCACCAGGGGGGCCAGCTCGGTGAGTAGCTCGGGGCGCTCGCCGAAAAAGCCCACCAAGGGGGCCTTGGCCCTTTTCACAAAGGCCGACCAGTAGAACTCGCCCGCCTCCACCTCGCGGTAGGTGATCCACTCGCCGGTGGGCTCGGTGCCGTCGGCGTTGACCAGGTAGTGCAGGATCAGGGCCTGCTCGGCCAGGGGGATCTCTGGTCCGTCGTCAAGGGCCGCCACGGTAATGGGCGGGGCGCTTACCCGCACCGGGCGGCCCAGATAGTTCATTTCCAGATAGCTGGCGTCGTCCGCCGCCGTGGCTCCGGCCTGCCGGGCAACCTCGGCCCAGTCGCGCTGGGCCAGCTCTTCGGCGGCCAGGTCAAAGCTTTTTTGATAATCGTCCACCCGGGCCATGTCTCGCTCCTCGCTGGTGGTTGTTGGCTGGCTTTCAATGTAGCCGAGGAGCGGGGCGATGTCGAGGATTTGGCGCGCTCCCCGGCCAAGGGCTATAGTTGGACCATGGCCAAAAAGAAAAAGAAAAAAACCGCCTCCCCTGCCCCGCCCAAGGAGCAGGCCTTCAATTCCCCCTTTGCCGCCCTTGGCAAGGAGCTGAAGAAGACCGCCAAGCCTCAGGCCGCGCCCGCCGAGCCTCCAACGCCCAAGAAGAAGGAGGACGCCCCCGAGGACGAACAGGCCCTGTTCTCCATGGCCATGTCCGGGGTGGACCAACTGCCCGGCGACCAGCGCCCCGTTCCCAAGGCCCCGCCCCCCAACCCGGCCAACCTGGGCCAGGCGGTGGACGAGGAGCTGGAGGTCATGGCCCACCTGGCCGAGCTGATCAGCGGCAGCGGCGATTTCGATCTGCGCATGAGTGACGAGTACGTCAGCGGCCAAGCCACCGGGGTGGGGCCGGAGCTGATGGAGCGCCTGGCCCAGGGGGCCTTCCCCATCCAGGACCATCTGGACCTGCACGGCCTGGGCCTCAGCGACGCCCAGGGCGAGGTGGCCGACTTCGTGGACAGCGCGGTGGCTCGGGGCTTCCGGCATGTGCTGTTGGTGCACGGCCGGGGCAAGGGCTCGCCCGGCGGGGTGCCGGTACTCAAGCAGGGGCTGGCCGCCTGGCTGGAGCACAAGCGCTTCGCCCGCAAGGTGCTGGCTTTTTGCACTGCCCGGCCAATCGACGGCGGGGCGGGCGCCATGTATTTACTTTTGCGGAAGTGGAGTGGTCCTAAGGGACGCAAGTGGTAGGCGGCGGCGGGCGGCTTCATCAGCTGCCCGTGGGCGGTGTTGCCGGCATCGCTCAAGGCTCGCTGTAGGCCTGGCTACAGCTGCGCCTTTCGCTCGCCGGACGCCTTGCCCACGAACACCTGACTGTGCCGCCCAGCTTCGCCACGTGGCGCTATGCTGCGTTGGCGGCATCGCTTAGACCTCGGCGTATCAGCAATACGCCTGCGGTCTGCGCTTGCCGCCGCCTAGCCTAGCACCACGTGTCTGTGCCGCGATTAAATTCAGGCGTTTGTTTCATCACAAATATAGATTGGCGTAGGTTGGGTAGAGCGAAGCGAAACCCGACAATTCATTGCAGCCAAATTGCCGCATGAATAAACGGCAAAACCAGACCACCATGAAACATCCTATAAAACCTGGCGTATTTGAGGGCGGCTAGTCCTTTTTGGGGCCCATCAATCTGGGACAAGGCACTTCTTCAACGGGCATGGATTTCTTGTGGTGGTCGTGGTGGTCGTAGATCTTGACCTCGGAATCATGGATTTTGATATAGCCGCCCTTGGGGATGTTGAACTTGTTGGTAGTGTGGCACATTTGGTTGCTTCCGCTCCACGAGGCATAAACATGATCCAGGCCCGCGCCGTGCTCACCGTTGTATTTGCTGTGCGCGCCCACGGTGACGTGACAATTGAGGATGTTGTACCACTTGTTTATACAGACCTCTTTATCCGTATCGTTGTAGATGGCGTAGGCCTGGGCCTGGGCGGCCATAAACAAGGAACAGCCCAGCAACAGCGCCACGGCGATTAACTTGATGGACTTCATGCTTTACCCTCCTGATGATTCGACGTTTAACGGCGCAGGCCTGTTTCTAGTTACGACCCAATCTTCCCAGGGTGGCGGCCATGGCACCGCCCTTTTCGCGCTTGGTGAGGCCCAGGCGTTTTTTGAGCACCGAGCGCAGTGGCTCAAGCATCACCAGTTCGGTGCCGGGCGGCTCTTCATCGTCCGCGATGAGCCGCTCGGGGTCCGAGGGCCTGGGAGGTGCGTCGCCGGACACGATGAACTGGCCCAGCTCGAAGGTGAGCGCCTCGGCGGCGTTGGCCCGGCAGGTGTCCTTGTCCGGGCCCCAGGCACTGAGCCGGGCCAGGTTGGGGAACACCGCCTCCCAGCCGCCTTCGCCGAGCGGCATGAGCACCACGGGATAGGCGGGCAGGCCTTCCACGGCCCGCAGCCAGGCATGCTTGTCGCGCTTTATTGCCATTGCTTCTCCTGGTCGGCTTAAGGGGGCAGGGTTACGGATATATATAGTGCACCCGCCGGGCGGCGTGGGCAAAGGAATTGTCAGGCTTCGGTCTGCGCCCTCTGCCTGGCCTACACGATGCAGTCGAAAAGCGAAGCTAATTTTGCAGGCAGCAGCAGGAAGCCGGGCTAATTAATTTTGTTCCAGCGGGTGCCCGCCGGAGTATCGACAAGCTGGATGCCCCTGGCGGCCAGCTCGTCGCGCAGCCGGTCGGCCAGGGCGAAGTCTCCCCCGGCGCGGGCGGCGTCGCGCTTGTGCACCAGGGCCTCGATGTCCGCGTCGCGTTCGCCGGGCTCCAGGTCGATCACCCCCAGCACCCGGTTGGTGCGCTCCACAAAGGCCAGCACCTGCTCAACCTGGGCGGCGTCCATGAGCCCCTGGTTCATCAACCGGTTGATGCGGCGCACCATTGCGAAGAGCTGGCCCATGGCCTTGGGCACGTTCAGGTCGTTGTCCATGGCCTCCTGGATGCCGCTCTTGGCCTCGTAGAGAATCTGGTCCAGATCCGGGGATGGCTCGCCGGGGTTCATGAAGCGCAGGCGCTCCACGAAGTCGTTTAGCCGCTCCACGGTTTTGGCGGCCTGGTCCAGTTGCTCCCGGTCGTAGTTGATGGGCCGGCGGTAGTGCTGGCCCAAGAGCCAGTAGCGCACCGTGGCCGGGGAGTAACCCTGTTCCAGGATTTCCCTGAGGGTCACGTCGTTGCCCGCCACCCGGCTGGCCTTTTTGCCGTCCACCATCACCACGTCCGAGTGCAGCCACATGTTGGCCAGGGGTTTGCCGGTGAGGCACTGGGCCACAGCGATCTCGTTTTCCCCGTGGGGGAAGATGAGGTCGGTGGAGGCCAGGTGCAGGTCGAAAGGCTGGCCCAGGTGCTCGGTGGACATGGTGGCGCATTCCACGTGCCAGCCGGGGCGCACGTTGCCCCATGGGGTGGACCAGTAGATGCCCGCCTTCAGGTCGGCCAGGGTGGCCCGTTTGAAGATGGTGAAGTCCCTGGGGTTCTCCTTCTCGTAATAGTCGTAGTCGGTGTGCTTGTCGCTTTGGGTGGCGTTCAGGTCCACGCCCGAGAGCTTGCCGTAGTCCGGGAAATGGCTGATGTTGAAGTACACGCTCCTTAGCTTGGCGTAGGCCATGTCCTTGGCCAACAGCTCTCTGGCCGCGTCCACCATCTGGTTGATGTGTTCGCTGGCCTTGGGGTAGTCCAGGGCGGGCAGGATGTTCAGGGTGGCCATGTCCTCGAAGAAAACTTTTTCCCAGCGTGCGGTGAACTGCTTCCAATCGGCCCCCTCGGCCAGGCACTGATTGACGGTGCGGTCGTCCACGTCGGCGATGTTGATGATCAGCTTGACCTCGAAGCCTCGGAACTCCAGATAGCGGCGCACCAGGTCGGCGAAGACCATGCGGCGGCACAGGCCCAGGTCCGGCGGGCCGTCCAGGGAGGGGCCGCAGGCGTAGATGCCCACCTGGCCGGGGCGCACCGGGTTCAAGTCTTCCACCTGGCGGCTGAGGGTGTTGTAGAACCTCAGCGGGATGGGCACCTTTTCGCTGCTGAACAGGGGGGTGGACAGATAGCGCTCGCCGCCGTCGGCCATGAGCGCCACCACCACCGAGCCCTCGGGCAGGGTGGCCGCGTGGTCCAGGGCCACCTTCATGGCCGCCCCGGCGCTCATGCCCACGAAGATGCCCTCTTCCCGGGCCAAGCGGCGGGCGATCTCGTAGGCGCTGTCATCGTCCACGTTGGCCAGGATGTCCACCTCGCCGGGGCTGAAGATGCCCGGCGCGTAAGACTCCTTCATGTTCTTGAGCCCCTGGATCTTGTGCCCCTGATAGGGCTCCACCGCCACCACCTTGACCTTGGGGTCCAGCTGGTGCAGGCGCCGCGTGAGGCCCATGACCGTGCCCGAGGTGCCCAGGGTGGCCACCACCAGATTCACCTTGCCCTCGGTGGCCTGGTATATCTCGTCGGCCGTGGAGCCCTCCAGGGCGTGGGCCATCCAGTTGTCCTCGTTGTTGAACTGGTCCACCAAAAAGTAGCGCTCCGGCTCTTCCCTGGCCAGGCGGTAGGCCTCCTCGATGGCCCCGTCGGTGGACATGTGGGCCGGGGTGAGCAGGATGTCCGCCCCGTAGGCCCGAAGGATCTTGCGGCGCTCCTGGGAGGCGGACTCGGACATGGTGAAGAGCATCTTGTAGCCCTTGACCGCGCAGGCCATGGCCAGGCCGATGCCGGTGTTGCCGCTGGTGGCCTCCAGCAGAATCTTGCCCTCGGTCAACTCGCCGCGCTTTTCGGCCTGCTCGATCATGTTGAGCGCCGGGCGGTCCTTCACCGAGCCGCCGGGGTTCATGAACTCCAGCTTGGCGTAAACCGTGACTCCGGGGTTTTGGTTGAGCCGGTTGATGCGCACCAGGGGAGTGCCGCCCACCAACTCCAGGATGTTGTTCACTTTGCGCAGACTCATGCCCCGTCCCCCGCTTGCTGGATCAGTGGGCTCAAGCATACTGAACCACGGGGGCTTAGTAAAGCATTCAGGCCGGTGGACCGCCATGCGCATAGGCGTTGTAAAACGGCGCGGGATTTGTCAGCATAGCTTGTGAGCCCTGCCGCCGAGCCACCAGGGCAAACCCTAACGAGGGGAACCCAGCGATGATAAAAAAGCTTATTTGGAAGACCCTGACCCTGGCCCTGATTATTCTGTGCCTGGCGGCGGCGATGCCGGCCCAGGCCAAGGGCATGCACCAGGCCATGAAAGAAATGGCCGCGGACATAAAAGCCAAGCACCAGGCGGCCGGCCGCAGCGAGACCGCCCCGCCCAGCAAACCCTTGGGTTCGTCCAAGACGGTGCATTTCACCCTGCCCATGAAAAAGGGCCAGGGCCGGAATTCGGTGGACCAATACTGCATGGGCTACACCTTAAAGTGCGTGGCCAGGGTGAAGAACCCGGACAACACCTACAGCGGCAAGGTGAGCACCAGCGAGGGCAGCAATGTGGATTTCAAGGACAAGAAAAACGGGGAACCCCTGGAGTTGACCCTGGGCACCTCTTTCTTCGGCGACACCACCTTCAGCCTGTTCATGTGGGCCCAGGACGATCCCTTCCCGGAGCTGGCCCAGGTGGTGCTGACCTGTAGTTATTAAGGCGGCCTCGCCGCGCGGCTGCGGCGACCTCGCCAGCCGCCCGTGGGCTGTGTTGCCGGCATCGCTCAAGGCTCGCTGTAGGCTTTGCCATAGCTAAGCCTTTCGCTCGCCGGACGCCTTGCCCACGAACACCTGGCGAACCCGCAATAGAGAGTTTGCTTGCCTTTAACCTTGCCCAGCACCACGTGGCTATGCCGCAGGAGATTAACGGCGTTTTTCCCCGGCAAAATCGAGAGTTGGTGTAGGTTGGCGTAGAGGGCGGAGCCCGAAACCCAACAGCTCCCTTATTTGGCAAAGGGGCCGCGTGTAGGCCAAAAAAGGCCCCGCCGGAATCCGGCGGGGCCTTGGTGGTTCAGTTGTAGACGCGCTGCCTAGACGTGGTCCTCCAGCACCGCCCGCCATTGGGGATGACGCAAACGCTGCAGGGCCTTCTTTTCGATCTGGCGCACCCGTTCCCGCGACAGGCCAAAGACCTGGCCCACCTGCTCCAGGGTGTGCTCGTCTTCGTCGCCCAGGCCGAAACGCATCTGCAGGATGCGTTTTTCACGGGCGTCCAGGGACTCCAGGGCCTCGCCCAGGTGGACCATCATCTCACCTTCGCCCACCTTTTCAAAGGGGCACTCGGCCTCCTTGTTCTCGATGAAGTCGCCCAGCTCGTCGCCGTCCTCGCCCACCGGGGTCTCCAGGCTGGTGGAGTCCAGGGTAAGGTTGACGATCTCCTTGACCTTGCTCTCGTCGATGCCCACCTTTTCGGCCACTTCCTTGGGCAACGGCTCGCGTCCCAGCTCTTTGAGCAGGCCGTAGTACACCCTAAAGTACTTGGAGCGCAGCTCCAAGAGGTGGATGGGGATGCGGATGGTGCGGGCCTGGTCGTAAATGGCCCGGCTTATGGTCTGGCGAATCCACCAGGAGGCAAAGGTGCTGAAGCGGTAACCGGTCTTGTAGTCGTAGCGGTTCACCGCCTTCATCAGGCCGATGTTGCCTTCCTGAATCAGGTCGGCGAAGCTAAGGCCACGGAAGGTGTATTTTTTAGCGATGGACACGGCCAGGCGCAGGTTGGCTTCCACCATCTCCTGCACCGCGATTTCCACCTGCAAGCGGGCGCTCTCGATGTCCTCCAAGGTCTTGCTGAGCTTCTTGGAGGGGCGGCGCTTGGCGGAGGCGCGCTTGAGCAGCTCGAAGGTCTCGGCCATCACGTCTTCCACCGACAGGGGAGACTTGTGGCTGTCGGCCAACCAGGCCTCGATGCGCACGCAGTTGTCGCAGGCGTCCTTGTCGCTTTTGATGATCGAAAGGGCTTTGCCAAGAATTTCGTCGCGGCCGTCTTGGATGGTCTTGCCCAGTTGCAGCTCCCGCTCGGGAGTCAGCAGATCACGCCCCTCCACCTCTTTAAAATAGGTGACGGGGGTGTCCAGGCTGAAGTCTGGTCCCTTGAAATTTCTACGGTCGGCCATGATAATCTACCTTTTCCTTACAGGCACCCGCATGGTCCAGCGCTCCTGGCTACCGGCGCCGCGGGTCTAAAGTCTGCTCAGGCTTGCCGCGTCCGAGCATCTTGCTCGGGACATAGGCGTCTAAGGGTTAAACTAAGCACTGGGGAGCGGAAGTCAACTCCAACTCCCGACAAACTATTTCACCCCGCGGGCGTCGGCCAATCCGGCCTGAAGTTCGCCGTGGTGGGCCGGCACCGGCCGGGCCTCGCGGCGGGTCATTTTTATCGCCTCGCTGGGGCAGACCGTGGCGCACTGGCCGCAGCCTAAACAAATCTCTTGGTCGAAATCGGCGCAGTCGTCATCCACCCGCACCGCCGCCACCTGACAGGTGTCGGCGCACTCGCCGCAAGCGGTGCACAGCTCCGGGTCCACCGAGGCAAAATAAGCCGCCTGGCTCACCGCCCCGAGGTGGTTCATGCGGGTGATGGTCTGTAGGAACATGCAACAGCACCCGCAGCAGTTGCACAAAAAGTTCACGTTTTCCGCTACGTTGTCCACCACATGCACCAGCCCGGCCTCTTCGGCCCGAGCCAGGGCGTCCATCATCCCCGCCTCGTCCATGGGCTGGGCCCAGCCCTGGCCAATCGCGAACTCGGCAAAGGAGCCGAAGATCATGCAAACGTCCAAGGGCGCGTCGCAGCCCTGGCCCAACAGCTTGGCCTGGGAGCGGCAGTAGCAGTCGATCAGGGCCAGGTGCTCATGCTGGCGGATAAGCTCTTCCGCCTTCTCGTAGGGCAGGATCTCCTGGCTGTTTTCGATGGACCGGCCCACCGGGATGACCCGGGAGTAGGGCGTGGGGGACTCGGCAAAGGCCTTGCCCACCCCAGGCTCGTAGTAGTCCTCGAACAGCCGGGCCATCTTCAGCTTGGCCTCGCCGGGGGCCATGGCCCAAAACTGGGCTTCGGCCATGCCCGGCACCATGGGCAGCAGGCTGTAGTAGTCCCCGGCCTTGGTGCCGCGGCGATAGGCCAGGCCCTTGGCGGCCAAAGACTCCAGCAGCGCGGCGATCTGGTCGGCCGGGCGCTCCAGCTTCTGGGCCAAAGCGGCGGCCCGCACCGGCTTGAAGGGCAGGGCCGAGGCCACCGCCGCTTCTTCCGGGGTGAACAGCTCGCGCAAAATAGCCATGAGCTCAGGCCCCTGGGGCGCGCCCAGGGGGGAGCGATCCATGTGTTGGGCCAGTGCCTCGTGGGCGTCTTGCGCGGGGCTGGTCATCGTTTCACCAAGTAAAACAGTATGATAACAATAAAAGCACACCCCTCCCCGCAGGGGGGAAGGGCTACCTTCACGTAAACAGAGAGTGTGGGATAAAGGTGGGGTGCTTGTCAAGAGAAATTTTTAGAAAAAATTGGCCTCAACCGGGTTACGCCGGGCGGCTTCTTGTCAAGCGAAGCAACTATACTATATAGGAAGGCATCTCGCCACTGGGGGACTGGCTGGAAAAGGTTTTATCTCCATCGGCAATGATTTATAATGATTCCTAATTACAGCAAACGAGTCCTTCCGTACAAAAGGAGAGTTGCGCCGGCCGAAGTTTAAACCGGCTGCGCCCGGGCGGTTTTCCATCTGAGTGGCTTTCCCGAGGCGGCGCGCAGCATTTTCGATTATTGCCGTGAAGTAACCGGAGCCTCCTCCGGTTACGTGGCTCTGCTCAATGATGACGGCAGCGAAAACGAAGTGCTTTTCCTGGAAGCGGGCGGGCTACCCTGCACCGTGGCCCCCGAGCTTCCCATGCCCATCCGGGGCCTGCGGGCCCAGGCCTATCACAAAAATGAGGCGGTTTACGAAAACGACTTCATGGCCAGCCATTGGGTGGACTTCATGCCCAAGGGGCACGTGGTGCTGAAAAACGTGCTTTTCGCCCCATTGGTTCTGGACGGCAAGACCGTGGGCATAATCGGGCTGGCCAACAAGGCCCGGGATTTCACCCCCAGGGACGCCGACATGGCCTCCCGTTTTGGGGAGCTTGCCGCCATTGCCTTGCAAAACAGCATAATTCAGGAACAGCGGGATCGGCTGGAGCGTGAACAGGAAGCCACCATCAGGCAACTGCGCGATGCCCTGGATCATGTCAAGACCCTCTCGGGCCTTTTGCCCATGTGCTCCATATGCAAAAAAGTGCGTGACGACCAGGGGTATTGGAACAAGCTGGAGTGATACCTGGCCAAGCATTCCTCGGCGGAGGTTAGCCACGGGCTGTGCCCCGATTGCGTTCGGGAGCATTATCCCGAGGTGTATGAGGAAATGTTAGGGGGCAAGGAAAGTTCCCAATAAGCAAAGGGCGGGTATCTGGCGGGAGGGCGGCGGCTCCACTATAGTGGTAGGGTAAAAACCAACCCCAAGGTGAGCGCCCATGAACATCGACGGCATGAAATGCTCCCGCTGCCGCAAGCCGGCCCAGCACCGCCTGCCCAGCCACAACGCCCGCTTTTGCGACAAGTGCCTGGGCATCTTCGTGCGCCGCCAGGCGGAGAGGGCCATCAAGCAGTTCGACATGCTTGAGCCGGGCCAAAAAGTCTTGGTGGCGGTGAGCGGCGGCAAGGACTCCCTGGCCCTGTGGCAGGTGCTCTTGGAGCTGGGCTACCGGGCCGAGGGCCTGCACCTGGCCCTGGAGCTGGGCGACGGCAAGTTCGGCGAGGCCTCATTGGAGGCCAGCCAGGCCATGGCTCAACGCCTGGGGGCCAAGCTGCATCTATTTAATATGGCCGAGATGGCCGGGTTCGGGGTGCAGCAGATCGCCTGGGCCAACAAGCGCTCCTTTTGCTCGGTGTGCGGCACCCTAAAGCGCTACTACCTTAACAAGGCCTGCCTGGATCTGGGCTTCGAGGTGCTGGCCACCGGCCACCACCTGGACGACGAGGCCGCCCGCCTGCTAGGCAATCTGGTGCGCCGACACCAGCACTATCTGGACAACCAATGGCCCACCCTGGAGGGCGCGCCGGGGGCCTTCGCCAAAAAGATAAAGCCTCTGTGCCGCCTGCGCGGGGCGGAGCTGAAGTCCTACGCCAAGTCCCAGGGCTGGTCGGTGGCCAAGGGAGACTGCCCCCGCTCCAAGGGGGCCACCCTGCCCTATTACACCGAGGCGGTGCGCCTGCTGGAAGACCGCATGCCCGGCACCTCACTGAATTTTTATCTGGGCTACCTGGAGGACAAGGGCGGGCCGCCCGCCAAGCCGGACCTGGAGAATCGCTGCTCGGTGTGCGGCATGCCCAGCTTTGCCGAGGAGTGCACTATCTGCCGCTTTTTGGCCAACACCCGCAAGCGCGAAAGCAACAAGGGCGATGCGCTTCAAGACTGAGGTGGGCTTCGACCCCCAGGCCGAGCTAAAGGCCATCGCTGATTTCGTGCAGCGCTGGCGAAGCCTGTTCCGCCCCGCCGAGGTGGCCTACACCCCGGCCCACTTCACCGCCGAGCTGGAGAAATTGCAGCAGGCCAAGCGCCTGCGTTTGTACCTGGTCACCCGGCCCGAGCAGCCGGTGGCCCTGGCCATCTTGGACGGCCTGGGCCAGGACCAGGCCATAGAGCTTTTATCCCTGGCCCCCTTGGACGGCGAGGACGAGGTGCGACCCTGGCTGAACACCCCCAGCCGACGTAGGGAGATGATGGCCCAGGCCCCGGCCGAGCCCAGCGGGCGCGGCGTGTTTCCCTTTCTGGTGGGCGAGCCCGAAGGCGTGGCCCTCATCGACCTGGAGCCCGAGGGCCTGGTGTTGGCCATGGCCCGCTGGGGGCATCTGAACGTGCTGGACCCGGAGCCGCTGCTGGCCCAGCGCCTGGCTCTGTTGGGGCGGCGCGTTCAGTCCCTGGGCAAGCTTGAGAAATAGCGGCCTCTCGTTTCTCTCTTTATTCATGCGGTCAAAACGATAGGACCATTATTTCCAGTAATAGTGGTCATCGCGAGGAGCATCTCAGGGGAGATGCGACGCGGCGATCTTCGCCTTACCCCAGGCGGGACGGGTTGGGGCGTGGGGGATGGTTTGGCCGTGTCTGGCCAACCAAGGCATGACCAGGGAAAAGGAAGATTGCCACGGCCGGGCAGGACCGGCGGCCTTGTTTCATCGCGCCTTGGCCGCTGCCCGGCCTCGCAATGACGGCTATTGGCTATAAAGGAAAAATGGTTTTGTTGGGTTTCGCTTCGTTCTACCCAACATACGCGATAGCTGGAATGGCAAAGGTCTCGCGAGGGACGTCTTCTTAGACCGGCACAAAACTCGTCGAACCAACGGCTTTGTCAGGGAGGGCCAGGCAAGGCGTCCGGCAAGCGAGAGCCGAAGGTGTGGCCTTAGCCACATCAAGGCTTGAGCGCCGCCGGCAACGCGGCATGGCGCTTCCTGGCGCAGCCGGCTTGTAAACGGCACTATGGCCTAGGAGGCCATTCGGGAGAAGGGTCGAGAGCAAACCAAAAGAAAATAACCGCCACGCCGCCCACCATGATCACCGTGAGCAGGGCCAGGATGAGAAGCTGGCCCATTCGCTTTTCCACCGGGCCGGTGGGGGTGTACCAGCCCGCCCGGTTCATGAGCCGCATGAACAGCCACACGAAGACCAAAAGCAGCACCAGGCCCACGCCGCCCAAAAAGACAAAGGCCAAAAGCTGGCCAAAGCTGTCCAGGGCGGGTCCGCCCAGGTTTTCATAAGGCAGCGCGTGCTGATCCATGCGTCCCTTCCCCCGTTCACTGAATCATACTACTACCGGAGGGCTCGGCTTCAAGTAATGCAGGGCTTCAGGTGAGCGTCCCTTCCAGGTCGTAGTCATGGGTGGCGGTGATGCGGCAGGGGGCGATGACCCCGGGTTGGGCGGTGCCCTCGGTGATGATCACCAAGCCGTCCACCTCCGGGGCCTGGCCCTGAGTGCGCCCGGCCCATACTAGGTCGCTGTCCGGGTGGGGGCCCAACACCAGCACCGGCAGGGTCTGATCCAACAGAGGGGCCAGGCGGCGGCGGCTGATGCGCCGTTGCAGGTCCATGATCTGGGCGGCCCGCTTGGCGGCCACCTGGGGCGGGGGCGCGGGCAGCCGGGCGCTGCGGGTGCCCGCCTCGGGGCTGTAGGGGAACACCCCCAATCGGTCGAACTCCATCTCGGCCACGAAATCCTTGAGTGCGGCGAACTCGGCCTGGCCCTCGCCGGGGTGGCCCACCAACAAGGTGGTGCGCAACACCGCCTGGGGTGCGGCCTGGCGGATGCCCCGCACCAGGGCCTTTAACTCGGAGCCGCTGCGCTTGCGGCCCATGGCCTTTAGCACCGGATCGGCCACGTGCTGCAAAGGCAGGTCAAAGTACGGGGCCACCTTGGGGTTGGCCAGGATAGCGTTGATTAGCGCCTCGCCGATAAGGTCCGGGTGCAGGTACAGGGGCCTGAGCCAATCAAGCCCTTCTATATTAGATAGGGCGGCCAGCAGCTCGGCCAGCCCCGGCCCGCCCAGGTCGCGGCCGTAGGAGGTGAGATCCTGGGCCACCAGGTTCAGCTCCTTGACCCCCAGGGCGGCCAGGTTGGCGGCTTCGGCCAGGACGTCGTCCAGGGGCCGGGAGCGCAGGGGGCCGCGAATGTGGGGGATGGTGCAAAAGGCGCAGGACTGGGCGCAGCCGTCGGAGACGCGCAGATAGGCCCAGCCCGGCCCGGTGCTGAGCGCGCGGGGGTCGGCCCCGCCGAACAGGGAGCGCGGCGGGCTGATGGCCAGGCGTCCGGTTGGCGGCGCGGCCAGGTGCTTGAGCAGATTGGGGGCCTCGCCGGGGGCCAAGAGCAGGTCGGCCTCGGGAAGATCCGCGGCCAGCTTTTTGCCGTAGCGCCCCACCAGGCATCCGGCTACCACCAGGCGCTGCCCGGCGGTCTTGGCCTCGGCCAACTCCAGGGCGGCCTCTATGGCCTCCTCCACCGCGGGCTGGATAAAGCCGCAGGTGTTGAGCAGCAGCAGCTCGGCCTCTTCGGGCCGCTCCACCGCCTGCCAGCCGCCGGACAACAACAGCCCGGCCAGGTGCTCGCCTTCCACCAGGTTCTTGGCGCAGCCCAGGTTGAGCAGATAGTAGGTTTTGCTCACCGGAGCCATCCTTTGATTAGATAGAGGTCGATCATGTGGCACATCCACAGGCCGTAGGCCACCGCGCCCAGGCCCAAGAGCCACCGCAGCCAGGCCGGGGCCGGGGGGCGCGCCGCGAGCTGGTAGTCGTCCCGCTCCCAGCCCCGTCCGCCCCAGAGCAGGCTGACCGAGGCGTAGAAAACGTAGCACTCCACCGCAAAAGGTGGGAAGCCCAGGTACCCGGCCACAGGCATGGCGAAAATCTTGGGCTGGTTCAGGTAAGGAATATTATAGGTCCAGCGGGCTTCGGCCAACCAATTCCAGGATTCCCAGAACACGCCGCACACCAGACCGGCCACCAGCAGACCCACGAAAGGCGACAGATCGCCCCGCTCCCAGGAGCGCATAAGGCTCTTGGCGCCCATATAATGGTTGAGCGGCTCCAGCAGAAATACTAATGACCCCCAAACTAGTGGGAAAAACAGGCGCGGGTAAGTTATTGGAAGAATAATCATTATTAGGCCAACACCAACAAACCAGGGATACCAGGCGCGTGTTGTGGGAATGGTTATCGTTTTGCGGCCCCATGAAAGGCCCACCAACCCCAACAGCTCGTAGGTGGTGAAAATGCCCGGCAACACAGTGGCGAAGGCGATGAAGGACCCCAGCCAACGCTGCCAAAGCTGGCGGGGCACCCCCAGGTAGAACCAGTTTTGCAGGCGAAGGTTGACCATCTCCCAGCCGAACCAAAAGGCGGCGCTGACCAAACACATGGTCCAAAACACCCTACGCCGGTCCATCAACAGGCTGTTGCCCTGGACACGCTGGATACATGCATCAGCCACACAAATGTAGCCCCACCAGGCAAACTGGTAAAACCAGACCCGTATCCAGCCCACTTCGGCCAGGGACCCGCCCACCGCCAGGGCGAACAACCCCGCCCCCAACCAAAGGTGCCAAGTTTTGCGGCTGAAGAAGGCCATAGTTCCTTTTTAGCAGCGCCTCGGAGGGTGGGACAAGGGTTTTGCTTTTAATTTAGGTGGTTTCCTCGGGCAGCTCCGGTATTTCCCCGGCTGGGGCCAGACTGGAGGCCTCCATCCAGGCCAGGAAATCGCTCAGGCCCCGGCGGGCCTGGGCCGCCCCGCGCAGGCGCTTGAACACCCGGCCCTCCAGGGGGGGCAACAGACCGAAGTTGATGTTGCTGGGCTGAAAGCTTTTGGTGGCCGTGTTTTGCAGATGAGTGACCAGCCCACCCAGGGCGCTGGTGGGCGGTGGGGTCAACAAGGGCCGTGCATGTAGGAGGTTTGCCGCGTTGACACCACAGAGTATCCCCATGGCCGCCGACTCAACATAGCCTTCCACCCCGGAGAGTTGTCCGGCTACAAACAGGTGTGGCGCGGCCTTCAACCGTTGGTGGGGGTCCAAAACCCTGGGTGCGTCTAGGAAAGTATTGCGGTGGATGGAGCCCCAACGCACGAATTCGGCCCTCGCCAGGGCGGGAATCTTGCGAAAAACCAAATCCTGGGACTTGTAGGTGAGCTTGGTCTGGAATCCCACCAGGTTCAGCAGGCTTCCCTCCGCGTTTTCCTTGCGCAGCTGCACCACCGCATGGGGCCGCTTGCCTGTGGCCGGATCTTCCAGGCCCACCGGCTTCATGGGGCCGAAGAGCAAGGTTTTTTCTCCACGGGCGGCCATCACTTCTATGGGCAGGCAGCCCTCGAAAAACTTGGGCGATTCAAAGTCCTTTAGCGGCACCTGCTCCGCCGAGATAAGGGCGGAGTAGAACTCGCCCCACTCCTCACGGCTCAAGGGGCAGTTGAGGTAGTCCCCCTGCCCCGGCTCGCCGTAACGGTCGCCCCAGTAGGCGCGTTGCATGTCCACCGACTCCAGGGACACGATGGGGGCGATAGCGTCATAAAAAAGCAAGTGATTACTGCTAGTTATCTTGGCAAGCTCCTCGGCGAGGGCCCCGGCGGTAAGCGGTCCGGTGGCCAAAACGGCCACATCCCGGGGCAGCTCGTCCACCCGGGCGGTCTCGCGGCTGATCAGGGGCTGGGCCGCGATCTGGCCTTCCAAATGCCCGGCAAAGGCCTCGCGGTCCACGGCCAGGGCCTTGCCCGCGCCCACCGCCGTGGCCCGGGCGGCTTGCATCACCGCCGAGCCCAGCAGGGTCATCTCCGCCTTGAGCAGGCCCACCGCGCTGGTGATGGCGTCCGAGCGCAGGGAGTTGGAGCACACCAGTTCCCCCAGCCGGGGCGAGTGATGGGCTGGGGAAAATTCCGCGGGCTTCATATCCACCAGGCGCACCGAAACCCCGCTACGGGCCGCGGCCAGGGCCGCCTCGCAGCCCGCCAGGCCGCCTCCGATCACCAAAAGTTCTTGGGACACGGCTTTTTCCACCTTTCAGAAGCCAGGCGGCCTCAGGATTTTACTCCTAGCGTCCGCTTGGGGTATAAACTCTTGCAGTTTCAGCCTTCGATGGGGACAAACACCCGGCAATTTATGGTCCAAGTTTGGCTGCCGGTGGGTTTCTGAAATGTTTGTCGCCTTTTTAGTACGGCAAATCCTGTGGTTGTCGCCAAAGGGTTGTTGGGGTGAAACAATGCCGGTTTTTATCCCCGCACCCAACATCCGCGGGCTTTTTGCCTGCGCTGGGGTGAAAACGCGCCGAAAGTTATGGCCGGGCGGTCGTCTTGCGCTCCCGTCAAGGGATTGCCGCCCTCTTTTCCGGTAAAATAGTTTCACGTGACACATCAGGGCGCTTGTTAACTTGTTCTTACCGCTTTACAGCACTTTACTAGTAATTATACAATTCAACCAGGGTTTACGCAGTCTGGGGGTTGGATTTGGTCCGCCACTTGGTAGAACTTAACAGGTTTTTCGAGGAATTCCGGCCTATCTTGGCCCGGAGCGCCCCCCCCAATCGCCAGGGTCGCGCCCTGATCTCCACCGTGGGCGGCCTTTTGGGAGCCGGCGGGGGGGCGATCAGCGCCTGGGAGCGCGGCGGCAACCTTATTATGAACGCCACCTGGGGACTTCCCCCAGCCGAGGCTCGGCGACTGCGTACCATGGCCCAGTCTCCGCCCGGATGCCCTGGCGAGCCCTTGGGCCGGGTGTGCTGGGTTTCGGTGGGGCCCGGCGACGAGGTGGAGAGCGGCTGGCCCCAGTTCGACCGCTTGGTTATGGATCTGGCCGAAGATCAATGGCTCGCCCTGTGGCCTCTGGCCCGCGTTTTGGGCAGCGGCCTGGCCTTGCTGCGTTTCCGGGAGCGCCCGCCTTGGGGAGCCGGCTTTGCCCAGGCCGCCGCCGGGGTCTTGGCCATGACCGTGGACAACGTTCTCCTGCGCGGTCAGGTTTCAGCCCGGCAAGACGACTACACCCGCATTTTCGCCAACTCCCGGGACATGGTCTATCTGTCTTCGCGCGATGGCCGCTGGGTGGACGTGAACCCCGCCGGGGTTGAGATGTTGGGCTACTCTTCCAAGGAGGAGGTGCTGGCCACTCCGGACAGCGCCCAAAAAGCCTACCTGAACCCCAGCGACCGCAAGCGCTTTCAGGCGGCCATCGAAAAGGACGGCTTCGTCAAGGATTACGAGGTCTCTTTCAAGAAAAAGAACGGCACGCCCATAGAGGTGGCCATCACCGCCTCGGTGCGCGAGCAAAACTCGGTGGTTCTGGGCTACGAGGGCATCATAAAGGACATAACCGCCGCCAAGCACGCCCAGGAGCAGATCGAGCAGGAGCGTCGCCTGGTGGCTTCCATCCTGGAGTTGGTGCCGGTGGCCATCTTCGTGGTGGACAAGGCCCACAAGGTACGCCACTGGAACAAGGCCTGCGAGGAGCTGACCGGCTGGAGCCGGGCGGATGTCTTGGGCACCGACAAAACCTGGCAGGTGTTCAACCGGCCCAAAGGGGTGTCGCTGGCCGACGTGGTGGTGGATGACGACAAGGCCAAGCTGAAAACCATATACGGCAGGGAAAACCTGCGCCGTTCGGCCATGTCGCCCGACGCCTGGGAGGCGGAGCACTACTTCGAAAGCCTGGGCGGCCGCCCCAAGGAGCTGTTTTTCACCGCCGCGCCCCTGCGCGACGCCGGCGGCAGGATCACCGGGGCGGTGGAAGCTATCATCGAGACCACCGACCTAAAGGAGCTGCAACGCCAACTGGCTCAGAGCGAGGCCCTTTACCGCACTTTGGTGGAGGCCAACCGCGAGGGCATCGTGTTGCACGACTACAATCAGTTCATTTTCGGCAACCACGCGTTTTTACAGATGTTCGGCCTGGACGACATCTCCCAGGCGGGCAGCGACTTTTTGGAGCTTTTGGCCGATTCCTGCCGCCGCGGCTATTTGGAGTGGATGCGCCAGGTGGAGCGCGGCGGCGGGGCCCCGGTGTTCGAAGGCGAGGGCATTCGCACCGAAGGGGTGTTCGACCTGGAGGTGACCGCCACCCCCTGCCCCTACCGGGGAAGCACCGCCCTGCTGTTCAGCACCCGCGATGTGACCATGCGCAAGGCCATGGAAGAGCAGCTCATCCGCTCCGAGCGCTTGGCCGCCACCGGAAAGCTGGCTTTTGACATCGCCCACGAGGTGAACAACCCCCTGGGCGGCATTCTCACCTACGCCCATCTGCTGCAAGAAGACCTGGGGGTGGGCAACGAGCTCACCACCACCGTGGACAAGATCATCAAGCTGACCAACCGCTGCAAGATCATCGTGCGGGGTTTGTTGGACTTTGCCCGCCAGGACACCCCGGAAAAAGAGCCCATGGACCTGAATCGGGTGCTCTTGGAGGTCTTGTCGCTAATGGAAGGGCACATGATCCTGCGCCGGGTGGAGCTGGTCAAGGACTTGGCCGCCGAGCTGCCCATGCTCTGGGGCCAGCGGGCCAAGGTGGAGCAGGTGTTTCTTAACCTCATCATCAACGCCGCCGAGGCCATGGAGGGCCAGGGCCGCCTGGAGTTGACCACCCGCCACAACCCCAAAGCCCGCGAGGTGACCGTTACCTTCACCGACTCGGGGCCGGGCATGGACGAAAAGGTGGCCCGCAAGGTCTTCGAGCCCTTTTTCACCACCAAGCCACGGGGCCGGGGCACCGGC
Organism: Desulfarculaceae bacterium; assembly: GCA_021737645.1. Lineage (GTDB taxonomy): Bacteria > Desulfobacterota > Desulfarculia > Desulfarculales > Desulfarculaceae > Desulfoferula. Next base: position 40,925 of record JAIPDO010000009.1, on the reverse strand, counting down.
CTGGGCCTGGCCATCAGCCACGGCATCATCCAGCAGCACGGTGGGCGGGTGGAGTTGAACACCAGGCCGGGGTTGGGGTCGACGTTCCGCATCATCTTCCCAGTTGGGGATTCGTAGAGTAATTCTCTCCTAACGAACGAGGCGACGGCGCAGCCAGACAACCGATGGCCGCGTTGCCGGCATCGCTTGGGCCTCGACGTGGCTAGGGCTACGCTTCCGGCCTGCCCTCGCTTGCCTGATCTGCGCCGCATTCTGAGGGATGGTTGTGGTGGAAAGATAAAGAGAGAGAAGAGCGGCGGGCGCACTCTATAGATTGGCGTAGGTTGGGTAGAGCGAAGCGAAACCCAACAAATCCTCTAATAGACGTCCTTGCGAGGCCGGGCAGCGGCCAGAGTATGATGCAACCGGGCCGCCTGGTCTGCCCGGCCGTGGCAATCTTCCTTTTCCCTTGTCATGCCGTTGTTGGTGAAAAATCCCCACCACCCTTGTCGTTGCGAGGTGGTGGCCCATCTCCGAGCTAGAGCGAAATGTTTCACGTGCAACAAATAGGGCAAAAACCCACTCCGTGCACCGGAAGAAACATTGTTTCACGTGAAACAAAGGGCGGGAAGGCTTTTATCCGCGATAAATCGCTATAATCCGAGGTGTTGTGCCGGGACCCAGGGAATAAGGCTCCACGTTCAGGCCAAGGCCCAGTGCCTGGTCGGTGTCTTTGGCACCACGCGGCAGCAGCACCACCCCGCCCGGCTCCAGATAGGGCTGGGCCAGCTCCAGGGAGCCGGGGATGTCGGTGACCGCCCGCAGGGTGACGGTGCTGAAGCGCTCGCCCGGCAGGGCCTCGCCCGCCCGGCCCATTACGGTCTGCACCCTGTCCCCCAGCTCCAGCACCCGGATGGCCTGCTTGTGGAAGCTCACCCGCTTGGCGCGAGGCTCCAGCAGGGTCACCAGCAGCTCCGGCAAGGCCAGGGCCAGCACCAGGCCGGGAAAGCCCGCCCCCGAGCCGATGTCCAAGAGAGCCGGGCCCTGCACGTAGGGGACCAGGGCCAGGGAGTCTAAGAATAGATCGGTGTAGGCGGCCTCGGGATCGTGGTGCCCGGTGAGGTTGTGGGCCCGGTTCCAGCGCAAAAGATCGCCGCAGAGGCGCTCCCAGGCAGCGAAAACACCCTTGGGAAGCTCGGCTTGGGCGATTTCTGCTGCCAAATCTCGCTGCACGGCTACTTTCCCACGCAAAACTCGTCAAAAATAGCGTCGATCACCGAATCCGGGGCGTCGATGCCGTCAACTTCGCCCAGGCGGGCCAGGGCCTCGGCCAGATCCACGGACACCAGCTCGGCGGCGATGTTCTGGGCCTCCAGGCCCTCCGCCGCCCGCCGCACCGCCTGAGCGCAGGCAGTAAGAGCCTCGGCCTGGCGCTGGCTGGCCACTGCCTCGCCCGGCGCGGGCTCGGCAAGGCCTCCGGTAAGGGCCTGCCCCACCGCCGTGGCCAACTCATCCAGGCCCGACCCCTGCTTGGCGCTCACCCGCAGAACCGCCGCGCCCTCCCCTGTCGCCTCCAGATCCCAAGCGTGGTCCAGGTCGGCCTTGTTTGCCGCGATCACCCGCTTGGTTCCTTGGGTGGCCGCCAGCACCTCGCGGTCCTCGCTGGTCAGCGTCGCGCTTCCGTCCAGCACCACCAGGGCCAGGTCGGCTTGGCCCAGGCGCTCCCGGGCCGCCGCCCGGCCCAGGGCCTCAAGCTCACCGGGCTCCAGGCCCAGGCCTGCCGTGTCGGTGAGGCGGCAGACCACCCCGCCCAACAGGGCGCTTTCTTCGATGGCGTCGCGGGTGGTGCCCGCCGTGGAGGTTACGATGGCCCGGTTTTGCCCCAGCAGGGCGTTGAACAGCGAGCTTTTGCCCACGTTGGGCCTGCCGCAGAGCACCACCAGGGCGCCTTCCCGCCAAACCCGGCCCGATTGCCGCCGGGCCACCACTTTTTGCAGGGGCTCCAGGGCCAGGCGGCGCAGGTCTTCGGCCAGGGCGGGGCCGGCGATATCGGCGGTCTCTTCGGGAAAGTCGATGGCCGCCTCCACCGTGGCCGCGGCCAGGGTGAGCGCCGCGCGCACCGGGCCCAGCACCTGGGACATGCCGCCGTTTAGTCCGGCCATGGCCAGGCCCGCCTCGCTCTCGCTCTGGGCCGCGATGAGCTGGGCCACCGCCTCGGCCTGGCTGAGATCCAAGCGCCCCCCCAGATAGGCCCGCAAAGTGAATTCGCCGGGCCGGGCCAGGCGGCAGCCCCCGGCCAGGGCGGCGGCCAGCAGGGATTGCAGCACCGCCGGGCCGCCGTGGCTTTGCAACTCCACCACCTCCTGGGTAGTGTAGGAGCGGGGGGCGGGGAAACGAACCGCCAGCACCCGGTCCACCGCCCTGCCCTGCTTGCCCAGGGCCGTGCCCAACACCAGCCGCCGGGGCGGCAAGGCGCAGGCGTCCAGGCTGGGATCGCTGGGACGGAAAAGGCGCGCCGCCACTTCCCCGGCCTGAGGCCCGGAAACGCGCAGAATGCCGATGCCTCCCGTTCCGGCCGGGGTGGCTATGGCCGCGATGGTGTCGAGATTCAAATTTTCCATGTTCTGGGCCATGGGTCTTCCAGGTGAAAGTCCTTTTTCGCCGGGCGGAGCAAGCCGCTCGCATTTGTTCATACCACAACGGCCCGCCAATGCCTGGCCGGATTTAAGCGGCGCAGCAAAATGGACGGAGTATTCTTGGCGACCAAATTCTGGTCGCACCATATAACATATTGATATATATTGATAATTATGTTTTTAGCGCTGCCGGGCGCGGTCCTCAATCCGGGTTGAGGGCCTGGAACAACTCTATCTTGTTGGCGACTTCGAGCTTTTTGTAAACCGCTTCCAGGTGGCGGCGAACCGTGGAGGGCGAAAGGTTGAACTCCTTGGAGATATCCTTGCTGGTCAGGCCGGCGGCGAAAGACTCGGCGATTTCTTCTTCCCTGGGGGTCAACATGGCCGTGGCCTCCCTGGAGTAGGCCACCAGCAAAAACAGGTCATCCATGCGGTCGGCCTTCACCCCTATTCCCTTTCCCCGGAAGGCCGTGGCGGGGCCGCCTTTCAGCCAGTCTTGCAGAGGTTCGGGCAAAACCGGGCCGATCCACTGTGGCCACTCGTCCTGCACCAGTTTTAGGAATTGGTCCTTAGCCTGACGCAGCCATCCCTGCTGGTCGCAAACGGCGGCGGGGCCTCCGGCCCGGCTGTTGGAGCGGCTGCGCACATGCTCAATCTGGTTGTGTTGCCAAATCTGGGTCAGCAGAGGGAAGACGAACTGTTTGGCCGCCCGCTCCTGGGGGGTGAAGGGCGGCCGAGACCCTTTGCGGTACAGGCTCATGACGTCCAGCAGGCCGGTGCGGGCAACCGGCAAGGCGGTTGAGATGGCCGACTCTATGCCGTAGGCGGCCGAGTGCTGTTGGTAAATTTCCAGGCCCTGGCGTTCCTGCTTGGCGTAGAACTCGTAGACGTCAAGGGTCACCCCCGGCCGGGCGATGATGCTGGCCAAGAGCCGGTCTTGATGCTTGAACCGCTCCCAATTTTGCATCATGTCATCGGGTAGCCCGTGCAGATACACGTTGTGCACCCGAAGTCCTTGAGTGTATCCGCTGGCCCACAGCGCCATGTCAAAGGGTATGAGGCTCGCCAGCAACTCCATGGCCTCGTTCTTGAAATCCCCTACGGGAGCCCGGTGCCCCAAGTCTATGAGTTGACCGACAAATCGGCCCGTGTCCCGATCCAAAACCGTCGTCCCCCCGGTTGGCGCCACGGCCCATATGGGGCTTTTGCCCTATGGAGTCCCCGTAAGGAAAATGTTTTACTGGCCCCCGTAATTGGTTCGCGCGCCCGCTCCGCCGGAGCGAGGCCCCCGTAGCTTGAAATTCACCGCACCATATTAGGAGAAACCGTGAGCAAGCTCAAGATAGTTTTGGCTCTGACCGTGCTGATGGCCATGATTTGGCTCACTTCCGGCGGCGGCTGCAGCGACGGCAGCGGCGGCGGCACCGACACCAAGGTTCCTTGCGCCGATTCCATGTACGGCACCTGGAAGTTCATGGGTGGCACCTCCAGCGGAACCTTGTCCTTTAACATAGCCGGAAATGTCAACGGGATAACCCAAAGCGGCGCATGTTCCGGTTTCAGCCTGATGACCTATCAAAGCGGTTCCGATTATAGCGACTACCCAATGACAATCACCTACACCGTCAAGTGTGGTGACGGAAAAACCTATAAGTACACCTTGAAGTTAAGCCCCGTGGGCGACAATTGCTCCACCCTCACCGGAACCAAAACCGGCAACTACTCCGGCGGCCATACCGAAAATATCGCCCTGACTAAAAAATAGCCCCTTCTTTGTCTGCCCTGCCGTCCGGCATGCGCCCACCTGGGCGCGGGGCCGGGCGGGCCCCGAGGATACCATGGGTATGAGACTCTTCAGCCTGGTGATGGTTGTATGCCTGGGCCTGGCGGTCGCGGCCACGGCCGCTCCGTCCCACCCGGTGGAACTGATGGTGGTGGCGATAAGTTCCTCCCAAAAGGCCGAGCTGGGCGGGGATACGGGGGTTTGCTCTCCCCCTCAGTTGCTGAAGCTCGATGACTTGGGCCTGAGCGTGGAGATAGACCAGCGGACCGAATTCCATGCGATATTCATCGATCGCTCGGGAAAACAAGAGGGGCGCACCGTAAGCTTTCATTGGCTGTACGGCAACCCCCTACGCCCTTTGGCCCAAGTGGTGAAGCGCACGGTCCGCAAGTTTGCCGGCCAGCCGCATCCCATGGCGGGCTATAGCTGTTGGTCTGCCCCCGCCAAGGGCGGCAAGTTCTGGTCGGCCCTGTTTCCCAGCTCGGTGATGAAGCGGTCGCGCTGGAATAAGTCCCGCTGCTACGGTCCGCGCGCGGTTCGGGTGGTGGGCGAAGGCGGCGAGGTTCTGGCCCAGCGCGCCTTCGAGATTCATAAAAAAGGTGTGCGGGTATATTGAAGTCCGCCGTACCGCCGGAGCTGGCTATAGCCCTTGTGGTGTCAGCCCCATCGCTCTCATGTCTGCCGCCACAGGATGGCCAGCATACCCGCTCCGATCAGCACACTACCCCCTATCCGGCCCAGGGTGCGTTCGGTTCCCGGCTGCTGTAAAAACCGGGCCAGGCACCCGGCAGCGTTGGCGTAGAGCACCGCGTTGCCCACCGCCAGGGTCACGAAAGTGACCCCCAGCAGTATAAACTGTGTAATTACGCCCCGTTCCTGCACCACGAACTGCGGCAAAAAGGCCACGAAAAACACGATGCTCTTGGGGTTTAGAGCGGTGACCACATAGGCCCGCCGCAGCATGGCCCAGCCGGAAAGGCCCCGTGGGCCATCTGCCGATCCCAGCGCATCGCCCCGGCGCCACATGCGCACTCCAAGGTAGATCAGGTAGGCCGCGCCCAGCCATTTCAGCAGGGTGAAGGCAGCGGTCGAGGCGGAGAGTAAAGCGCCCAGGCCTGCAAGGGAAAAGCCAAGAGCGGTGAGGTCGCCCAGCCCAACCCCGGCGGCGCTATACCAGGCCGAACCCCGCCCCTGGCTCAAGGCATAGCTGGTCACCAGCAGCACCGTGGGCCCCGGACTGAGCAGCACCAGGGCAGAGGCGGCCACAAAGGCCCCATAAGTTTCCCAGTTCATGCCCTCTCCTGTTGGCCGACAGTCTAAAGCCCCCACTAGGCCGTTGTCTACTTCGCCGCCTCGGCGGGCCAGCTCCCTTTGGCGGCGCTCATCACCAAGTAAAAGAGGCCCCCGTTGCCGAGGGCCTCTTACGTAATGCTTGATTAAGCAGCCCTAACGGGGGGTGATAACCACCTTTTTCATCTCGCCCTTGCCCCGGCTCACCGTGCTGATGCCTCGCTGGCTGCGCAGCACCAAATGCACCAGGCGGCGTTCCTGGGAGTTCAAGGGGCCCATGCTCTGGGGCTTGCGGCTGGAGCGGGCCTTGTCGGCCATGCGCCGGGCGGTTTCTTCCAGAGAGCTGCGCCGCCGCTGGCGGTAGCCGCTGGCGTCCACGCTCAGATGCACCGCTTTGCCGTACTTGTGGCTGACGATGCGGGTGGTCAGGTATTGCAGGGCGTCCAGGGTCTGGCCCCGGCGGCCGATAACCACCCCGGAGTCGGCTCCGTTGATGGACAGGCCCGGGCCATTGTCTGTTTTGAGGACCTCCACCGTGGCCCGAGAGTCCAGGGATTGGGTCAGGCGCTCCAGCACCTCTTTGCCGAACCCCACCATCTCCGCCTGGTCGGGCCCGGAATCGGCGGGCCCCGCGTTGGGCGGGTGAGCGTCGGTTGACCCGCCGGGCCTTGGCTCGGCGGCCGGAGGCGCGGCCGGGGCAGGCTCGGGGGGCGGCGCCGGGGTCGCCGCGGGCCGGGAGGGAGCCGAGCGGGGCTCGCTCTTGGGCTCCGGCGCTGCCGGGGGCTGCGGCTTGGGCCTGGGGGCCTCCGCTTTGGGCGCGGCCTGGGGCCGTTGCGGCCTGGGGGCCGGGTTGGCCGGGGGCTTGGGAGCCGGAGCCGGAGCGGGCGCGGGCTTCTTGGCTCCGGGCACGCTGTCGGTGAAGTCGGCCATCATCTGGGCCACTTCGTCCGCCGCGCTCTTGCCCTGGGGCCGAGCTTTGATCATCGCCTTCTTGGCCCCCAGGATTCCGAAGAATCCGCCGGAGCCGGCGCTTACCACTTCCACTTCCAACTGATCCAGGCTCAGGCCAAAGTGCTCCTCGGCCGCCCTAAGGGCGTCTTCCGTGGTTTTACCAGTAAACTCAACGTGTTCCATATAAGATCACGTCTTGCTTTTGTTGGTGAGGTACTGCTGGCCGATACTGAAGAGGTTGTTGACCAGCCAGTAAAGCACCAGACCCGCCGGGAAGTTGATGAACATCACCGTGAACACCACCGGCATCATCATCATCATTTTGGCCTGGGTGGGGTCGCCGGTGGTGGGGGTCATCTTCTGCTGCAAGAACATGGAAGCGCCCATGAGCAGGGTCAACACCGGCAGCCCGGCTCCCACATAGGGGATGTCGAAGCCGATGGGCAGGCGGTCCGGGGCGGACAGGTCGTTCATCCACAGCATGAACGGGGCGTGCCTCAGCTCGATGGCGCTGCCCAGCACTTTATAGAAGGCGATGAACACCGGGATCTGCACAACCATGGGCAGGCACCCCCCGGCTGGGTTCACCTTGTATGTCTTATATAGCTGCATGATCTCTTGGTTCATGCGCTGCTTGTCGTCGGCGTATTTTTCCCGGATGCGCTTCACATGGGGCTGAAGCGACTGCATGGACTTCATGGACTGATAGCTCTTGCGGGTCAGGGGCCAGAAGATGAGCTTGGTCAGCAGGGTCACGAAGATGATGGCGATGCCGTAGTTGCCGATGAAGTCGTAGATTAAGTTCATGACGATGAGGAAGGGCTTGGCGATCACATCGAACCAGCCGAAGTCCACCGCGTCGCACAGGTCGTGGCCCAAGGGGTTGAGGATCTTGAGATCCTTGGGCCCGTAGTAGACCATGTAGCCCATTTCCCGGCTGGCGCCGGGGGCCAGCTCCACCAGCGGCTCTATCACCGTGGCCACCATGAGCGGGCCCGCCTCGGAGCCCGCCACGAAGCGCTTGGCCGCGGCCGCGCCCTGGGCGTCCAGAGGGGCCACCGCACCCATGAAGTAGGGGATGGACAGGGCCAAGTAGTTGATATCGCCGGAGTCTTTGGGGCTGTCGTCCAGGTCGCCGACGCTCATCTCCTTGTAGTGCCCGTCCTTGGAATACTGTACGCCGGTGAAGGCGTAGGATGCCGAATCAGCCCGCTTTTTGGCCTCGACCAAACCCAGGGAGGGTTGCAGGCCCAGCGGCTTGCCGGTGTTGTTGATCAGGCGCACCTTCAGGTCCCAGGCGTAGGAGTCGGCCCGGAAGACATAGGTCTTCTCCACGGTCACCCCGGCCACCTGGGTGGTGAAGGTCAAGCTCTTGCTCCCCTGGGTCACGCGGAGCTTGTCCGTGGAGGGGGTGAAGTTCTGGGTGTCCAGCTTGGGGGCCAGCTTGGTCAGGTTGAAGGCCAGAGAGGCGGGCTGGCCCTCTGCCAGGTCCAGCACCGCGAAATGGCCGCCCTTTTTGCCCGGATGGTTGTAATAATCCTGCAAGGCCACGGTCCTCACCCCGCCGCCGCGGGTGGTGAAGATGGCCGTATATAAAGGAGTCTGGACCTCCACCAGGGTCTCGGGTCCGCTAAGCACCGCCGCCGGGGCCGGAGCCGCCGGAGCGTTGGCCTGGTTGGCCGGTGCGGTGGTGGGCGGGGCCTGGCCCTTGGAGGCCTGGGTCTGGCTCTGGGCGGCCTGGGGCGGGGGGACCGGCGCCGGTTTGGGCTTGTTGTCCCCGAAAAGCATTATCCAGGCCCACATAAGGCCCACACTCAGGGCCAGGGCCAGCAGCATACGTTTTTGATCCATGATCGCGTTTCCCAGGGCGGACGGCTCGGCCTAGGCCGGGTCGTAACCGCCGGCGGAGAATGGATGGCAGCGGGCGATTCGCCAGAGGCTCTTGCCCAGCCCGCGCCACAGGCCGTATTTGGCCAGGGCGTCAAGGGCGTAATTGGAACACGTGGGATAAAAGCGGCACTGGCCGCCCAGATAGGGGCTCAGGGTGAGCTGGTAAAGGCGCACCAGTGCCCGCGCCGCCACAACCATTGGGTTTAGGCGAGGGGCTCTGGGGCTGTCAGGGATTGGCAAAGCTCCCACAGTTCTTGATGGACTTGCGATAGGCCGAGAGCGGGGGCTCCGGGAGCGGCCACCACCACCAGGTCCAGACCAGGCGGCAGCTGGGCCCGGAAGTGCCGGAAGGACTCGCGCACCAGGCGTTTGACCCGGTTGCGCCCCACCGCGCCGGCCACTCGCCGGGTCACGGTGATACCCATACGGCTTTGGGTCAGGCCGTTGGGCCGCCACAGCAAGGTGAAGTGGCGGCTGCGGCGGGGCTTGGCATCGCCCTGCACGGCCAGAAACTGGGGGCGGGGGCGGAGGCGCGCCGATTTGGGTAGAGAAAAATCCCTTCCGGTCATCGGCCCCCGCCGACCTCACACGGCAAGCCGCTTGCGGCCCTTGGAGCGGCGGCGCGCCAAAACGGCACGGCCTCCGCGGGTGCGGCTACGGACCAAAAAGCCGTGGGTGCGCTTGCGCTTGGTGTTGCTGGGTTGATAGGTCTGTTTCATCGGTTACCACCCTTTACAAAAACAGCTATAGGACCCTGCCCGGACGTGTCGTCCGGCCCGGGGCCTGTGGTTTGAGCGCGCCCTGAATGTCGGCGGGGCCAAATCTGGGGCCCGCGCCCGCAGGCGGGCGGCCATGCAAGGTGCAAAGTTAATCACACGAGTGGGTTGTTGTCAAATCCCCAGCGCCACAAAACGGTATGCCACGCATCGGGGGGATAAGGCGCAAGTCACCAAGATTCGACCTTAATTATAGTTGCCTGCCCGCCCGAGGTCTGGTAGTCTCCCCCTTGACGCCAGGAGCGCTTCACCTTGCCTTTTTTCCCCTGGAGCCCCCATGTTCCTCGATCCGCTGCTTGGATTATTTAGCAATGATATGGCCATCGACCTTGGCACGGCCAATACCCTGGTCTATGTCAAGGGCAAGGGCATCGTTTTGAGCGAGCCCAGCGTGGTGGCGGTGCGCAAGGACGCCCGGGGCGGCAACCGAGTGGTGGCCGTGGGCAAGGAAGCCAAGATGATGCTGGGGCGCACCCCCGGCAACATCCAGGCCATCCGCCCCATGAAGGACGGGGTCATCGCCGACTTCGAGGTCACCGAGGCCATGCTCAGGCACTTTATCCGCAAGGTGCACGCCCGGCGCACCCTGGTGCGCCCGCGCATTATCATCAGCGTGCCCAGCGGCATCACCCAGGTGGAAAAGCGGGCGGTCAAGGAAAGCGCCGAGAGCGCCGGGGCCCGCGAGGTCTATCTAGTGGAAGAGCCCATGGCCGCGGCCATCGGGGCGGGGCTGCCCATCACCGAGCCCACCAGCAACATGGTGGTGGACATCGGCGGCGGCACCACCGAGGTGGCGGTCATCTCCCTGGCCGGGGTGGTCTACGCCAAGAGCGTGCGCGTGGGCGGCGACAAGATGGACGAGGCCATCCTGCAGTACATCAAGCGCAAGCACAACCTGCTCATCGGCGAGCGCACCGCCGAGATGATCAAGACCACCATCGGCAACGCCTACTTCGATCCCCCGGCCCCACCCGAGCCCAGGCCGGAAGGCGCCGAGGACGACCAGGCCGACCCCCCCATGCCCGACTCCATGGACATCAAGGGCCGCGACCTGATCACCGGCATTCCCAAGACCCTGAGGATCACCGCCGATGAGGTGCGCCACGCCATCACCGAGCAGATCGACGCCATCGTGGAGACGGTGAAGATCGCCCTGGAGCAGACCCCGCCCGAGCTGGCCGCGGACATCGTGGACAACGGCATCGTGCTCACCGGCGGCGGCGCCCTGCTCAAGGGCCTGGACGCCCTTTTGGCCAAGGAGACCCATCTGCCCATCTCCATCACCGAAGATTCCTTGTCCACGGTGGTGCTGGGCTCGGGCAAGGCCCTGGATAATATCGACCTCCTCAAAGAGGTCATGATCAAATAGCTGCCGCCGGACAGTCCCGGCGGCATCCCTGGTTACGGCCGCAACACCTGGTCATGACGCCGTGAACTTTTTCCGCAAGTATCGCTTCCCCATTATCGTGGGCCTCTTTGTATTAGGGGCATTGGCCTACTTTTCCTTCAGCGCGGGCAAGGGCGTGGAGCGCATCCCCGCCGGGCGCTACCTGTTGGAACTCACCGGCCCGGTGCAGCGGGGCATCACCGAGGTTGGCGACTGGTTCAACTCCATCTGGCGCCACTACTTCGCCCTGGTGCAGGCTGCCGAGGAAAACGACCGACTCAAAAAAGAGCTGGCCGCCCTCAAGCAGCGCACCGTGGACCGCGACGAACTGGAGCTGGCCAACCGGCGGCTCAAGAAGCTTTTGGAATTCAAGGCAAATCTGGACTACCCCATGGTGGCCGCCGAGGTGGTGGGCTCCGACCCCAGCTCCCAGTTCAAGACGGTGATCATCAACAAGGGCGCGGCCGACGGGGTGGAGTCGCTCATGCCGGTGGTATGCGCCCAAGGGGCGGTGGGCCGGGTCATCTGGTCCAGCCCCAATTACGCAAAGCTGCTTCTTTTGATCGACCCCAACTGCGGGGTGGACGTCATCGTGCAGCGCTCCCGGGCCCGGGGGGTGGTGGAGGGCGCGCCCGGCGGCGAGCTGCGCCTGAAATACGTCATCCACACCGAGGACGTGGCCCTGGGGGACAAGGTGATCACCAGCGGGGCCGCCGGGGTCTACCCCAAGGGGGTCTTGGTGGGCACGGTGTCGGCGGTGCGCCAGGGACAGGACGGGGCCTTCCAACGGGTGCAGATAACCCCGGCGGTGGATTTCGGGCGGCTGGAGGAGGTGCTGGTTTTGCTGCGCCGCCGCCAGTTGGATCAATAGAGGTTGTGGCCATGACGCGCTACCATACTATAGGGAGCCCCCAACGCGACGATAGTCAGACCCCGGCGGACCCGGCGAGGCTGGTTTGAAGCGCGGCGCCGGCCGCTGGCCCCGGGCGATGGGCACCGCCGTGACGGGCCTGCTCTTGGCCGTGTTGGGCACCACCGCCTTTTCCTGGTGGGCCCTGGGGCCGCTGCGCCTGGAGCCCATCATCGTGCTGGTGGTCTCGGCGGGCTACCGCCTGCCCCTGGTGCTGGGCTTTATGGTGGTGATGTTCCTGGGCTACGTGGCCGACCTCATCTCCGGCGGGGTCATGGGCCTGAACGTGGTGATCTTCACCGTGGTCTATGTGATCTGCCAACTGGCCCGGCGCAAGCTGGACATCTCCTCCTGGCCGTTTCAGATGCTCTCGGTGGGAGTGCTCACCATCCTGGCCCACCTGCTAACCGCCGGGGCGATGACCCTGACCGTGCCTTCTTACGCGCCGCCGGTGAACCTGCCCCTATTGCTTTTGGCCCAGGCCTTGATCAACGCCTTCACCGCGCCCCTGTTCTTCGGGCTCAACGAGGCCCTGGTGGGGATATTGGCCCACTTCGGGCCCGCTGAGCGCAAGGTGTCCCCGTGAACCTGAGCCAAGTGCCCAAACCAGCCTCCGTGGGGGGGCGCGGCCTGGAGCCGGGGGAAAACCCCAACATCCGCATGGCCCTGTTGACCGCCGCGGTGGTGGTGGGCCTGGCCTTGGTGGTGCTCTTGGGCCGCCTGTGGTTTCTTCAGCTTCTCAAGGGCGAGCACTTCCGCCTGCTCAGCGAGAACAACCGCATCCGCCTGGTGGACCTGGCCCCCAGCCGGGGGCTGATCTTCGACGCCGAAGGCAGGCTGTTGGCCGACAACCGCCCGGCCTTCACCCTGGCGGTGATCCCCGAGGACGTGGGCGACTGGGCCGTGCTCACCCGCCGCCTGCACAACCTGGTGGGCCTGAGCCCCGAAGAGATCGCCAAGGCGCGGCGGGCCGCCCAGGGGGCGCCGCCCTTCAAGCCGGTGGTGCTGCGCAACCATCTGGACCGCCACCAACTGGCCCTGCTGGAGACCTTCCGCTACGAGCTGCCCGGAGTGAAGGTGTTGGTGCGCTACCAGCGGGCCTATCTGGCCCCCCGGCTGGCGGCCCACGTCATCGGCTATCTGGGCGAGATAAACAAGCGGGAGCTGCAAGCCAGCAACCGGGCGGTGTACCGCATGGGCGACTGGGTGGGGCGCTACGGCCTGGAAAAGAGCCGGGAACGGGTGCTGCACGGCAGCCGGGGAGCCCGCCAAGTGGAAGTGGACGCCATGGGCCGGGAGATCAAGCTGATCAAGGAGGTCCCGGCCAGCCGGGGGGCGGACCTCACCCTGAGCATAAATCTTGATCTGCAAAAAGCGGCGGCCAAGGCCCTGGACGGCCGGGCTGGGGCGGTGGCCGCCCTGGACCCGCGCACCGGCCAGGTGCTGTGCCTGTACTCCAGCCCCACCTTCGACCCCAACGACTTCATCACCGGCATGAGCACCAAGCAGTGGAAGGCCCTGGCCGAGGACCCCAAGCATCCCCTCAAGGACCGCGCCATCAGCGGCATGTACCCGCCGGGCTCCACCTATAAGATCATCACCGCCGCCGCCGGGCTGGCCGAAAAGGCCATCAACCTCACCACCCGTTTTTTCTGCGCCGGGCAGATGCCCTTCGGCCGCCGCTATTACCGCTGCTGGGCCTACAAGAAGGGCGGCCACGGCTACACCGACATCCACAAGGCCATCCGCGAGTCCTGCGATGTTTTCTTTTACAAGACCGGCCTCAAGCTGGGGGTGGATCGCCTGGCCAAGTGGGCCCGGGCCTTCGGCCTGGGGCGGCCCACGGGCATAAGCCTGCCCCACGAGTCGCCGGGCCTGGTGCCCGACTCCAAGTGGAAAAAGAAGCGCTTCAAGGAGCCCTGGCAGGACGGCGAGACCCTGTCGCTGGCCATCGGCCAAAGCTTCACCCTGGTCACTCCCCTGCAGATGGCCCGTATGACCGCGGTGGTGGCCAACGGCGGCATGTTGGTGACCCCCTCCCTGGTCAAGACGGTGACCCCGCCCGGCGGCGAGGCGGTGCCCGCCCCCGAGCCGGTCAAGGCCAGGGTGCCCATCGCTCCCGAGCACCTGGACACCATCGCCAAGGGCTTGTCCGCCGTGGTCAACGAGCCCCACGGCACCGCCCGCCTGGCCCGGCTGCCGGGCATCACCGTGGGCGGCAAGACCGGCACCGCCCAGGTGGTGGGCCTCAAGTTCGAGAAATCCTTTGGCGCCGAAGAAAACGTGCCCTGGAAATACCGTTCCCACGCCCTTTTCGTGGCCTACGCCCCGGTGGAGAACCCCACCATCGCGGTGGGGGTGGTGGTGGAGCACGGCGGCCACGGCGGCTCCGCCGCCGGGCCGGTGGCGGCGGCGGTGATGCGGGCCTACTTCGGCATCCCCGAGCCCGAGCCCAAAACCCCACCCCAGGCCAAACCCAAGCCCAAGGCCAAGCCGGCGCCCAAGAAAAAACCCCTCCGGCCGGGAGCGGGCACATGATAGACCGCCGCCTGGTGTCAAGCTTCGACTGGCTGCTGCTCATCCTGGTGCTGGCCCTGGGCGCCTGTGGGGTGATCAACCTTTACTCTGCGGCCAGCTCCTTCACCGGTTCGGGCATGCCGGTGTACCTAAAGCAGACCTACTGGATGGGCCTGGGCCTTGTGGTTATGCTGGCCGTGGCCATGGTCGGCCCTCAGCGCCTGAGCACCATCGCCTACCCCTTCTACGTGCTGGTGGTGATACTGCTCATCGCGGTTCTGTTCTGGGGCAAGGTAATCGGCGGCAGCCAGCGCTGGCTGGCCCTGGGTCCCATGGTTATCCAGCCCTCGGAGCTGGCGCGGCTGGCGGCGGTGCTGGTGTTGGCCGCCTATTTCCAGCGCCGCGACCAGACCGAGCCCTACCGCCTGCACCAGCTCATCATCCCCGTGGGCCTGGCCCTGATCCCGGCCCTGCTCATTCTCAAGGAGCCGGACCTGGGCACCTGCCTGTTGGTGCTCATGGTGGCCGGAAGCGTCATCCTGATCAACGGGGTCAAGCTCCGGGACCTGGCCATCGCCGGAGGGGGCATGGTGGTGGCCCTGCCCCTGGTCTGGCGCTTCATGAAGGACTATCAGAAGCAGCGCATCTTCAGCTTTCTGGACCCGGAGAGCGATCCCCTGGGCTCGGCCTACCACCTCATCCAGTCCAAGATCGCGGTGGGCTCGGGCCAGTTCATGGGCAAGGGGTTTTTGGCCGGCACCCAGAGCCAGTTGCACTTTTTGCCCGAGCAGCACACCGACTTCGCCTTTTCGGTGCTGGCCGAGGAGTGGGGCTTTATCGGCGGCATGGTGGTGCTCTTGCTGGTGGCGGCCATCGTCTACCGGGGCATCGCCATCGCCTACCGGGCCAAGGACCGCCAAAGCCTGCTGTTGGTGATGGGCGGCACGGCCATGATCTTCTGGCCCGCGGTGATCAACGTGGGCATGGTGCTGGGCCTGTTCCCGGTGGTGGGCATCCCCCTGCCCTTCATCAGCTACGGCGGCTCCTCGCTTATCACCACCATGGCCGCGCTGGGTCTTATCCAGGGCGTTGCTATGCGGCGCTTCATTTTCCACCGACCTTAGGCGGCTTCGCCAGGCGGCGCTATGCTTCGTTGCGGGCGGCGCTCGCCTCCTCGGCGTATTGGCATATACGCCTGCGGTCTGCGCTCGCCGGACGCCTAGGCCACGAACACCTGGGCGAAGCCGCTGAAGACGAGATAATTTCCGACCCGTAAAGCCTATAGCCGTCATTGCGAGGCCGGGCAGAGCAAGCGCGCGGCGGGACCAGGCCACCCACCCTGCCCCGCCGGCCAAAGGGGCCGCCTTTACCCACGGGGTGCGCCGTGCTAAATTCCTAAACTATGATCATCACGGAAAAGATAAATACGGCGCTGGGCCGCGGGCAACTCTGGGCGGCGACGGCCCTGTGCCTGGCGCTGCTGTTGTCCGCCGGTGCGGCCGGAGCCTACCAGTGGGCCCAGGCCGACGTGAACCGGGGCCTGGACTCCCACCGCCAGGGCGAGCTGGCCGAGGCGCTCAGGCTCTACACCCTGGCGATCGATTCCGGAAATCTGGGACCATACGGCATGTCCGTGGCCTACAACGACCGCGCCGCCGCCTGGGCCGACCAGGGAGAGTTTTTTCTCACCCAGGGCGACAAAAAACGCGCCCAAAAAAGCTACGATCAGGCCATGGCCGACTACGCCAAGGCCATCGATGTCAACACCACCTGGGGCATGCTCTACACCAACCGGGGCCTTACCTGGCAGACGCTGGGGCAATACCAAAAAGCCCTGGACGACTTCAACCGCTCCATCGAGGTGGAGCCGGGCTACGGCCAGGCTTACCAGGCCAAGGCCTGGCTTCTGGCCACCTGCCCGGACCCCAAGTTCATAAACGGGGCCGAGGCCCTGGAGATGGCCCGCCAAGCGGTGTTCATAGACCGCAACCAAGGCACCCTGGACACCCTGGCCGCGGCCATGGCCCGGGCCGGGGATTACATTCAGGCGGTGGCGGTCCAGGTGCAGGCGGCGGATCTCGCCCGGGGCTCCCAGGGCGATGAGCCCGCGCCGGAGCCCTTGCTGCGCCGCTTGCAGCTCTATAAGCAGAAAAAGCCCTATACCGCCCCCCGTCCGCCCGGGGCGGCCTTGCGCAAGTAACCTTTTAACTTGCCCCCCGCCCGCCCCGCGTGCTAGGGAGATATTGTCTCCCCTCAAGAGCCGGTTTTTCGGGGCCGGCGCGGTACACAGCATTGAGATAACAAAATTCCATGGGACCGGTCCTGGGCCGGTACTGAAGTCATGGGGAGGCGGCGTGTGAGAAAACGCAACCATGAATCCGGAGTGAGTTTCTATCTGGGTAAGGGGGTTCGCCAGCAAGGCGAGCTAACCTTCACCGGCCAGGCCCACCTGGAGGGCGAGTTTCAGGGCCGCATACAGGGCCGGGGAACCGTGCTTATAGGGCCCAGCGCCGTGGTCGAGGCCGAGATAGAGGCCACCCAGGTGATTATCAGCGGTCATTTGACCGGCAACGTCAAGGCCGGGGAGCGTATAGAGCTGAAAAAACCGGGCCATCTAACCGGCGATCTCAGCGCTCCATTGGTGGTCATGGAAGAGGGTGTTCGCTTCGAGGGACGCTGCCATATGGCCCTGGACGAGAAACAGGAGGAGGCCGGCCGCCTCGAGTTGATTTCCCGGCCCGGATAGGGCGGAGGGGAAAGCGGCTTAAGGGCCCGGTAAGGCAAAAAAAGTTTTGACACGTCCTGTTAAATATTGTACAAGGTCGCAGCTTGTGTTTTTGGTAACAGACTTCCTCGGCTTTGGGGCTGAGCGGGGCTGGTGTCCTTAACCGGGCTATTTTCAAGTAATTTTTTTCGCAAGCAGGGCTGGAAACATAATTCTGGGAAGGTGCCGCCACCTTTCCCCCTAGTTGCGGGAGCACAAAGGTCTTATGGTCAGTATTGACATAGACGCCTCCTTGTTCTGGCAGATCGGCAACTTCTTGGTGTTGCTGGTGGCGCTTAACTTCCTGCTGTACAAGCCCATCCGGGGCATCATCAAGCAGCGGGCGGAAAAAGTGGCCCAGCTTTCCGGCGACATCACCTCTTCGGAAGAGGGCACCAAGGCCAAGGCCGCCGAGATGGAGGCCAATCTGGTTCAGGCCAGACGAGACGGGGCCGAGGTTCGCGAAGAGATGAAAACCCAGGCCCACGGCGCCGAGCGCGAGATCATCGACGCGGCCACCGCCGAGATGGAAAAAACCGTGGCTGCGGTCCGCGAGGAGATCGTGGGCGAGATCGGCCAGGCGCGCGAAGATCTAAAGGGTCAAGTCCAGTCCTTCGGGCGGGAGTTGGCCCAGAAAATTTTGGGGAGGAGCCTGCAATGAGACTAGCTCGAAAGTTGCTGCCCCTCCTGCCCGCCCTGGCCATGATCGCCCTGAGCGCCGGGCTGGCCCTGGCCTCCGGCGGCGGCGGCGTAAGCGACCATCAGATGTGGGACTTCATCTACCGCATCATGAACTTCGCGGTCCTGGTGGCCGTGTTGGTGGTGGTGCTCAGAAAGCCCCTCAAGAGCGGCCTGAGTTCTCGGGTGGATCAGATAAAGTCCGAGCTGGAAGAGCTGGAAGCCAAGCGCGAGGAGGCCCGGCGGGCCTACGCGCTCATGGAACAGCGCCTGGCCGACGCAGCCGGGGAACACGAGAAAATCTTGGCCGAGTTCCGGGCCATGGGTGAAAAGGAAAAGGCGGCCATCATAAGCGGCGCCGAAACCACCGCCCAGCGCATCAAGGAACAGGCCAGTTTCACCATTGAGCAGGAAACCGCCCAGGCCAAGGCCGAGCTGCGCAGGGATGTGGCCGAGATGAGCGCCGCCCTGGCCGAGGACCTGCTCAAGGAAAAAATCAACTCCGAAGACCAGACTCGCCTGGTGGATGAGTACTTGGCCAAGGTTTCGCAGGAGGTACAGTGACCAGCCTCATCGTAGCCAAACGCTATGCCAGGGCCTTGCTTGAGATAGGCAAGGAAGACGGGAACCTGGATCAATACGGAAAGGAGTTGGCCGAGGTCTCCGACCTGTTCGCCGCCTCTCCCGAGCTGGAGCAGGTGTTGGCCAGTCCGGCCATCGACTTCGAGGACCGCAGCAAGCTCCTGAACACTTTTCTGGACAAGCTGGGGCTTAGCCCCATAGCAAATAACTTCTTCCGTCTGCTCATGGACCGGGGCCGCATTGCGGCTACCAGCGACATCAGCCGGGTTTACACCCGCCAGCTTGACGAGGAGAAGGGCATCACCCGGGCCGAGGTGTCAACCGCGGCGGCGCTTAGCGACGAGGAAATCAGCCGCCTCAAGGAAGTGCTCACCAAGCTGGCCGGAAGTGATGTTGTGGTGGAAGTCAAGGAGGATTCCAGTCTCATCGGCGGTGTAAGGGCCCAGATTGGAGACCTGGTTCTGGACGGCACCGTTAAGACGCAGCTGGAAACTTTGAAGGATTCTTTGAGAAGGGGTGATTACGCCTAATGCAGATCAGAGCCGAAGAGATAAGTCAGGTAATCCGTGAGCAGATCAAGGATTACGACAAGAAGGTAGAGGTCAGCGAGACCGGCACAGTTCTGAGCGTTGGCGACGGCATCGCCCGCGTCTACGGCGTGGAAAAAGCCATGGCCGGTGAATTGCTGGAGTTCCCCCACCAAATTTTGGGCATGGTGCTCAACCTCGAAGAGGACAACGTCGGCGTGGCGATCATGGGCGACGTGGAGCACATCAAGGAAGGCGATCCGGTCAAACGCACCGGGCGCATCGCCGACGTGCCCGTAGGTGACGCGGTCATCGGCCGGGTCATCGACCCGGTGGGCAACCCCTTGGACGGCAAGGGCCCCATCGACACCGAAGAACGCGGACGTATCGAGGTGGTGGCGCCGGGCGTCGTGGCTCGTAAGAGCGTGCACGAGCCCATGTACACCGGCCTCAAGGCCATCGACGCCATGACCCCGGTTGGCCGCGGCCAGCGTGAGTTGGTCATCGGCGACCGCCAGATCGGCAAGACCGCCATTTTGGTTGACTCCATCATCAACCAAAAAGGCCAGGACGTTAAGTGTGTCTACGTGGCGGTGGGCCAGAAAAAGTCCACCGTGGCTCAGGTCATCGACGTATTGACCCGCCACGGCGCCATGGAATACACCTGCGTGGTCAGCGCCTGCGCCTCAGACCCCGCGACCCTGCAGTACATCGCGCCCTACTCCGGCTGCACCATCGGTGAGTATTACCGTGACCGCTCCGGACACGCGCTGATCTGCTACGACGACCTTAGCAAGCAGGCCGTGGCCTACCGCCAGATTTCCCTGCTGCTCAGGCGCCCCCCGGGACGTGAGGCCTACCCCGGCGACATTTTCTACAACCACTCCCGCCTGCTGGAGCGCGCGGCCAAGCTCAGTGACGACCTGGGCGCCGGTTCGCTAACCGCCCTGCCGGTGATCGAGACCCAGGCCGGCGACGTGTCGGCCTACATCCCCACCAACGTGATCTCCATCACCGACGGCCAGATCTACCTGGAGCCCGGCCTGTTCTACTCCGGTGTGCGCCCGGCCATCGACGTCGGCCTGTCGGTCAGCCGCGTGGGCGGCGCCGCCCAGGTGAAGGCCATGCGCCAAGTCGCGGGCACCATGCGCCTGGATCTGGCCCAGTTCCGCGAACTGGAGGCCTTCGCCCAGTTCGGCAGCGACCTGGACAAATCCACCCAGGCCCAGCTAAACCGTGGCTTCCGTATGGTGGAGCTGTTGAAGCAGCCCCAGTACAAGCCGCTGTCCATGGTCAAGCAGGTAACCATCCTCTACGCCGGCACCCGCGGCTTCGTGGATAAATACGAAGTCAGCGCCTTGGCCGACTACGAGGCCCAGCTCTACGACTTCATGGAATCCAAGCACGCGGATGTTTTCGCCGAGCTGGAGCAAAAGAAGAACATCGACGACGAGCTGGATGCCAAGATGAAAGCGGCGCTCGAAGAGTTTGCCGGCATATTCCAGGCTCAGCAGTAAAGAAGGGCGGCCATGGCGGCACTTCGCGACATTCAAAATAAGATTGCGGCGGTCAAAAAGACTCGCCAGATCACCCGAGCCATGAACATGGTGGCCGCGGCCAGGCTGCGCCAGGTGCAGGAACGCACCGAGCGCTTCCGGCCCTACGCCGCCAAGTTCTCCGAGGTGCTGGGTTCTCTGAGCGAGGGCATCGACCAAGAGGCCCATCCCCTGCTGGCCCAGCCGGAGCAGGTGAACCGGGTGGCCCTGATTCTCATCACCGCCGACCGCGGGCTCTGCGGCTCGTTCAATATGAACTTGATCCTTCAGGCCCAGAAATTTATGACCCAGCAAAAGAGCGAAGGCCGCGAGGTGGCGTTCTATGCGGTGGGCCGCAAGGGCATCGAGTTCTTCAACCGGCGCAACGTGGAGTTCGCCGAGAAGCTCCCCGGGGTCATGAACGTGGTTGACTTCGACCTGGCCACTCAGGTGGCCCGCTTGGGGCTGGGCGCCTTCCTCTCCGGCGAGGTTCAAGAGGTCTATCTACTCTACTCGCGCTTCCGGTCCATAGTCTCCCAGATACCTACGGTGGAAAAACTCCTGCCCATCAGCCCCGAGGCTGCCGGCGACGAGGACGAGTCCTCCCAGGAATACCTCACCGAGCCTTCGGCCGAGGAGATACTGGTGGACCTGCTGCCCCGCTACCTGAACGTGCGGGTCTACAGCGGGCTCTTGGAGACCTCCACCAGCGAAAACGCGGCTCGCATGGCGGCCATGGACAACGCCACCAAGAACTGCAAGGACTTGATCCAAAACCTGACCCTGGCCTTCAACAAGGCCCGGCAGGCGGCGATCACCACCGAGCTCATGGATATCGTCGGCGGGGCCGAGGCCCTCAAAGCCGGTTAGAGTTTATAAGTAATTAACTAACGCTTCTGGTTAGGAGGCCGGTTGGTCATGGATATCGTTAACACTGGCAAACTCACTCAGGTAATCGGGCCGGTGGTGGACGTCGAGTTCGCCGACGGCAATTTGCCCGAGATTTTTTCTGCCCTGCTGATTTCCAACCCTGGAATCAACGACGAAGAGGACAACCTCGTGGTCGAGGTGGCTCTGCACATGGGCGACAACGTTGTGCGTTGCATCGCCATGGACGTCACCGAGGGTCTCACCCGCGGTCTGCCGGTCAAAAACACCGGCAACCAAATTATGATGCCCGTGGGCGACGCGACCCTGGGCCGCGTGCTCAATGTGGTCGGCCGCCCGGTGGACGGCTTGGGCCCCGTGAACGGCAAGGAGTTCTACCCCATTCACCGCCCGGCCCCCAGCCTGGTTGACCAGGACACCACGGTCAACGTGCTGGAAACCGGCGTGAAGGTTATCGACCTTCTGGTGCCCTTCCCCCGCGGCGGCAAGATGGGCATGTTCGGCGGCGCCGGCGTGGGCAAAACCGTCATCATGATGGAGATGATCCACAACATCGCCATGCAGCACGGCGGCATCTCGGTGTTCGCCGGTGTGGGCGAGCGCACCCGTGAGGGCAACGACCTCTACCACGAGATGAAGGACTCGGGAGTCATCGACAAGGCCGCCCTGATCTACGGTCAGATGACCGAGCCTCCCGGCGCCCGCGCCCGCGTGGCCATCTCCGCCCTTACCGCGGCCGAGTATTACCGCGACGAGCAGGGCCAGGACGTGTTGTTGTTCATCGACAACATCTTCCGCTTCACTCAGGCCGGTTCCGAGGTTTCGGCTCTGTTGGGCCGCATGCCTTCCGCGGTGGGTTATCAGCCCACCCTGGGTACCGACCTTGGCGAGCTCCAGGAGCGCATCACCTCCACCACCAAGGGTTCCATTACCTCGGTGCAGTGCGTGTACGTGCCCGCGGACGACCTTACCGACCCGGCGCCCGCCACCACCTTCGCCCACTTGGACGGAACCGTGGTGCTTTCCCGTCAGATCGCTGAGCTGGGCATCTACCCGGCGGTGGACCCCCTGGACAGCACCAGCCGCATCCTGGACGCCAACTACCTGGGTGACGAGCACTACAACACCGCCCGTCAGGTGCAGATTACCTTGCAGAAATACAAGGACCTGCAGGACATCATCGCCATCCTGGGCATGGACGAGCTGGCCGAGGACGACAAGCTGACCGTGGCCCGCGCCCGGCGCATCCAGCGTTTCTTGTCCCAGCCCTTCCACGTGGCCGAGACCTTTACCGGCACTCCGGGCAAATACGTGAAGCTCGAGGACACCGTCCGAGGCTTCAAGGAGATCGTGGACGGCAAGCACGATGACCTCCCCGAGCAGGCCTTCTACATGGTCGGCGGCATCGAGGAGGCCCAGGAGCGCGCCCGTCAGCTGAAGGGCGACGACTAAGCGAGGGGATTTAGTACCCATGGCCAACAAGATACTGCTGGAAGTGGTCACCCCGGACAAGCTGCTCTTGTCCAAGGAAGTTGAAGTGGTGGTGGCTACCGGCGTGGACGGCGAGTTCGGTGTGTTGCACGGCCACGTGCCGTTCCTGGCCTCCCTGGACATAGGGGAGATGCGCTTTAAGGACGGCAACCAAACCGAATACGCGGCCATCGCCGGCGGTTTCGCCGAGGTGACCGGAGAAAAGGTGACCATCCTGGCCGAGGCGGCCGAGCTGGCCCGGGAAATCGACATAGACCGGGCCCAGCGCGCCCGCGAGCGGGCTCAACAGCGGGTGGACAAGTCCCGTGCCGAGGAGCTTGATTACGCGCGGGCCGAAGCAGCCATGCAACGGGCCATGATGCGCCTGAAGGTGGCCGGACGTAGCGGCGGCATGGCCGTCTAGAGACGACCCACACCCATACCAACCATGACGGCCACCCCATGAGGGGTGCCCGTTTTTTTATCCTAAAGTGTGTTTTTGCAAGCGGTTATCGGCAAAGTCTCCCGAGGGGCGCCCCTTGTTTATTCCCCCGGCGCGATTGTTTGTATGGGGAAATAAAATGGTCTATGATGCTGGCAATGATAGGGTCCGACAACCGGAGGAAAATCGTGCTGAAAAAATTGTCGTTGCTGATGATGCTAATGGTGCTGTGCGCCACGCCCGCCTTGGCCCAAGGCAAGGCCGCGGTTTCCTTGTTCGGCGGTTGGGCCAGCGGAGTTGAAAGCAACCCCATCGACGGACGGGACGGCTACAGCGCGCCTAGCTCCAGCTCCATGGACTCTTCATGGACCCTGGGCGGCGAGGTTTTTTACGCCTTTGCCAGCGGCATCGAGCTGGGTGTCGGCGCCCAGTACATGAGCTTCTTGACCAAGGCCTCGCGCAGCGGCGGCCCCGAGGCGGACTGGGCCACCATCAACGCGGTGCCGGTCTATCTGGTGGGGCGCTACCGCCTGAAGTTCGCCAAAGAGTTCAGTTGGTTCGGCGAGGGGGGCGTGGGGTACGCCCTCACCAGTTCGGACAAGGAAACCGGCATCAACAACATGCAAAAGGGTTTGGGCGAATCGGTGGATCTGTCCACCTCCGACACGGCCACCTTTTTCCTGGGCACCGGAGTGGGCTACCAATTGTCCCAGAATTGGACCCTGAGCCTGGGGGCCCGCTACTGGTGGCTCTCCGTGGACAGCGACATGTCCACCAGCAGCCAGGGCACCATCTCCAAAGACACCTTTGAGATGGACAACCTGCAGGTGCTGCTGGGCCTAACCTGGTGGTTCGGGTTTTAGGGGGCCGAGACGCGAGTCACCTGGAAGCACGAAAAAACTTTGTAAGCATAACGGGCGCCCCGCCTTCGGGACGCCCGTTCTCTTTGCCCCAGCCGCCCCGCCTAGTACTCCGCCATATCCTTGTGACCGAAGCCCTTGGCGTAGTTGAGGGGGTAGGCCCGAACCGGCGCGATCTTGATCACGATATGCATCTCGCTGGGGGTGATGGACGCACCCTCGCCGGACTTGGCGGTGAACCGCCCGCTCGCACCATCAAGAGTGCGACGTTTGGCGGCAATCTCCAGGGTGCGCGATGCCTGTTATCACCATAACCTTATTTCACTCAAACCTCGCCCCAACCTCCTCCCCTCTTGCCTAACTCGTCTTAAACCAATACCATAGGCAGTTATGAGCGATACGAAGAATCAACTGGCAGTGGTGGTGCTGGCTGCGGGCAAAGGCACCAGGATGAAGTCCGACCTGCCCAAGGTTTTGCACCCCCTGGCGGGCCGCCCCATGATCGACTGGGTGGTTGACCTGGCCCAGGAGATGGGCGCGGTCAAGACGGTGGTGGTGGTGGGCCACAAGGCCGAGATGGTCCAAGAGCATTTGGCGGACCGCCCCGGCCTGGCCTTTGCCCTGCAACAGCCCCAACGGGGCACCGGCCACGCGGTCATGGCCGCCGCGCCGGAGCTGGTGGGTTTCGCGGGCCAGGTGCTCATCCTCTACGGCGACGTGCCCGGCCTGCGCCGCTCCACCGCCCAGGGGCTGGTGGACCAACAACTGGCCCAGGGCAACGACCAGACCGTGCTGGCCATCGATGTGGACCCGCCCCCGGCCTATGGGCGGCTCATTCTGGACTCGGCGGGCCGCCTGAGGCGCATCGTGGAAGAACGCGACGCCAACGAAAATGAAAAGAAGATCACCCTGGTCAGCTCGGGCATCTTCGTGTTTCGCGGCACGCCCTTGTGGGAGTGCCTGCCCCTTTTGAGCACCGACAACGACCAGAACGAGTATTACCTCACCGACTTGGCCTCCATCTTCGCCCAGCGGGGATACCAGGTGGGCTACGCCGTGGCCCCGGACCCCCCCGAGCTGCAAGGCATCAACTCCAGGGAGGAGTTGGCCATGATGGAACAGCGCTGGGCGGCCACCGGCGGCAAAGAGGACTAAGCTAGTATGTGCGGCATTATCGGCTATTTGGGGCCACAGGATGCGGTGGAGGTCATCATGGATGGCCTGGCGCGGCTGGAGTACCGGGGCTATGACAGCGCCGGGCTGGCCGTGGTCACCGACCAGGGCGATTTCGTGGTGCGCCGGGCCCAGGGCAAGCTCAGCCGCCTGGTGGCCAAGCTGGCCGACGACCCGGTGAGCGGCCACCTGGGCATGGGCCACACCCGCTGGGCCACCCACGGCCGCCCCAGCGAGACCAACGCCCATCCCCACCTGGCCGGTGATGTGGCGGTGGTGCACAACGGCATCATCGAAAACTATCTGGAGCTAAAAAACGAGCTGATCCAGGCGGGGCACGAGTTCAGCTCCGAGACCGACACCGAGATCGTGGCCCATCTGGTGGCCAACCAGCTAAAGAATGGTGCCTCGGACCTGGAAGATGCGGTGCGCCGGGCCCTGGGGCGCATCCGGGGCTCCTACGCCCTGGTCATTTTGGACCGCCGCCGACCGGACCTGATCATCGGGGCGCGCAAAGACTCCCCCCTGGTGCTGGGCCTGGGCGGGCCGGGGGAATATTTCCTGGCCTCGGACGTTCCCGCCTTCCTGTCCCACACCAACCGGGTGGTTTTCTTGCACGACAGCGACCTGGTGGTGATAAAAGGTGACGCCTACCAGGTAAGCAACCTGGAGGGCAATCCCCAGGAGCGCCCGGAGACCATCATCTCCTGGTCCCCGGCCATGGCCGAAAAGGCCGGGTACAAGCACTTCATGCAAAAGGAGATCTTCGAGCAGCCCCGCGCCCTGGTGGACACCCTGGCCGGACGGGCCAAGGCCGGGGACTCCGAGGTGTTTTTGCCGGACCTGGGGCTCACGCCCGAGGCGCTGGGCAAGGTGCGCCGCATGGTGCTTTTGGCCTGCGGCACCAGTTGGCACGCCGCCCTGGTGGGCAAGTTCTGGCTGGAGGGTTTGGCCAAGGTGCCCACCGAGGTGGACCTGGGCAGCGAGTTCCGCTACCGCGACCCCCTGGTGGGGCCGGGCGATCTGGTGGTGGCCATCAGCCAGTCGGGCGAGACGGCCGACACCCTGGCCGCGGTGCGCGAGGCCACGGCCAAGGGCGCGGCGGCGGTGGCCATCTGCAACGTGGTGGGCTCCACCCTAACCCGTGAGACGGCGGGAGTGATCTACACCCACGCCGGGCCGGAGATCGGGGTGGCCTCCACCAAGGCTTTCACCACCCAGTTGGTGGTGCTGCTCATGCTGGCCCTGCACATGGGCCGGGTGCGTGGGGCGCTTAATGATGAGCAAGGCCGGGAGCTTATAGAGCAGTTGGTGCAGCTGCCCGGCCTGGTGCAGCAGGCCCTGGAGCTGGAGGCGGATGTGGTCTCGGTGGCCGAGCGCTTCGCCCAGGTCCAGGATTTCTTGTTCCTGGGACGGGGCCTGTGCTACCCCATCGCCCTGGAGGGGGCGCTGAAGCTCAAGGAGATCAGCTATATCCACGCCGAGGGCTATCCCGCCGGGGAGATGAAGCACGGACCCATCGCGCTCATCGACCAGGACATGCCGGTGGTGGTTTTGGCCAACCAAAACCAGGTGTTGGAAAAGGTGCTCTCCAACATGGAGGAGGTGCGCGCCCGCCAGGGCCGCCTGATCGCGGTTACCGAGGCTGACAACGCCGCCGCCCGGTCTCTGGCCGATGCGGCGATCAGCGTGCCGATCTCCCCTCCCCTGTTGGCCCCCATCGTGCTCACCGTGCCGTTGCAGCTTTTGGCTTACCATGTAGCGGTCTTGCGCGGCACCGACGTGGATCAGCCGCGAAATTTGGCCAAAAGCGTTACCGTGGAATGAGAGCCGACCCGGATATTTCATGGAAACGGGGGCGGCGGAGAACAACGATTTTGTATTGATGCGATCCTGATGAACAAAGAATCGGCATTGCCGGACTTGATGAAATGTTCGTGCTAGTGCACTAGTGACGATTATGCTCTTGACCTTGAACCGCCCATCCCCTAGATTTGGATATGGCAGAAAAGGCAAAGTAAGCTATGGACCTTAGCGTTTTCAACCAGCTCGAGCAGCGGGTAGAGGAGCTCCTTGCGCGTCTTAGGGACGTGGGCCAGGAGAACGTGGAGCTGCGCGGCAGGTTGGAGGAAAAAGACAGAGAGTTGGCTGAGATGATGGAGCTGGCCAGCGAGGCGGAAGCCGAGCGCAACCAGATCCGCCAAAAGGTGGAGCAGCTCCTAGGCAAGCTGGAGACTCTCTGATTGGGTCGGAGTAAGGTTGGCCAAGCCGGTCACCGTAGAAATTTTGGGGAACGAGTACGTACTGCGCTCCGAGGCGGGCGAGGAGAGGGTCCGCGAAGTGGCGGAGCTTCTCAATCAACGCCTGGGGGAAGTGCAGTCTGCCAACAAAACTAGTTCGACCCTGGCAGCGGCCGTGCTGGCCGCCCTTAACATAACCAACGAGCTCCTACAGCTGAGAGATCAGCAGGAGAAACTGTTCCAGGAGATCGAGGCGAAAACCGAAAAGCTCCTCAGCATGATCGAGGAGCAAAAAGCTTAGGTGCCCCTGCCCTGCTCGTGTAAAGGCGGAAAAAGCATTTTGAGCCAACACACACTTTAAAGGGCCGAATGCCACTGAGCAGGCGAGGCGGAGCTCCCACGGGAGAACCCGAACGCCGCACACGCCCGGCCCACCTGTTTAGGCAGGTTCAAAAAGTGACCGCTCCACGGCAGTGGCGGGGGGACCGTTTAAATAAGCCGGCAGAAAGCTGCTGATAATGAGCCCGAAGTCGTTACATCGCCGATCCGCGCCGAGAATCCTCGGCAGTGGTGGGCGTTGCGACGACCGCCGCATCCATCCCCCCGGCCCCGCCGGAGGGGCAAAAAGGCCCTGAGAGGCGGCACCCAGAGGCTACGGTTTAAGTCCCCGGTCTCCTTGCGCAATAGATAAGGAGGCCCAATGTCTACCCCCATTGCCCTAGTCGGCA
Organism: Desulfarculaceae bacterium; assembly: GCA_021737645.1. Classification (GTDB taxonomy): domain Bacteria; phylum Desulfobacterota; class Desulfarculia; order Desulfarculales; family Desulfarculaceae; genus Desulfoferula. Next base: position 12,919 of record JAIPDO010000009.1, on the reverse strand, counting down.
TATTACTTGCCCTGCTCCTGGGGGTGGCTCTCGGCTATATCATCCGCCTCCGGCTGGCCGCCAGCCGTTTGGAGTCGGTGGAAGCCCTGAGCCAAAAGATCGTGGACGAGGCCCGCCGCGAAGCCGAGACCCTGAAAAAGGAAGCCTTGCTTCAGGCCAAGGACCAGCTCTATCAGATGAAGCTGGAAATGGAGTCCGAGAGCAAGGAGCGCCGCGGCGAACTCACCCAGTGGGAAAAACGCCTGGACAAGAAAGAGGAGACCTTGGACCGCAAGGCCTCCACCCTGGATTCCCGGGAAAACGAATACCTCAAGCGCGAAACCGACCTCAGCAAGATGCGCGAGGACACCGCCGAGCGCCTTAAGAAATACGAAGACCTGGTGAACGAGCAAAAGGCCACCCTGGAGCGCATGGCCGGCATGACCCAGGACCAGGCCAAGGCCGAGCTGATCGCCAACATCGAGTCCCAGGCCCGCCACGACAGCGCCAAGACCCTGATGCGCATCGAGGGCGAGACCAAGGAAGCGGCCCAGAAAAAGGCCCAGGAAATCCTGGGGTTGGCCTGTAAGCGCTACGCCGGCGACTATGCGGTGGAAAAGACGGTGAGCGTGGTGGCCCTGCCCAACGACGAGATGAAGGGCCGCATCATCGGCCGCGAAGGCCGCAACATCCGGGCCATCGAGGCCGCCACCGGCATCGACTTGATCATCGACGACACCCCCGAGGCGGTTATCATCAGCGGGTTCAACCCCTTGCGCCGCGAGGTGGCCCGCCGCTCCCTGGAGCGCCTGATCAGCGACGGACGCATCCACCCCGCGCGTATCGAAGAGGTGGTCAAGAAGATCGAGATAGAGGTGGACGCCAGCGTGAAGGAGGCCGGAGAGCAGGCCACCTTCGATGTGGGCGTGCACGGCATCCATCCCGAAATCATTAAGCTCATCGGACGCTTGAAGTACCGCTCCTCCTATGCCCAGAACGTGCTCATCCACTCCCTGGAGGTGGCCTTCCTCTGCGGCATCATGGCCAGCGAGCTGGGCCTGAACCCCCAGCAAGCCAAGCGGGCCGGCCTGTTGCACGACATAGGCAAGGCGGTGGACCATGAGATCGAAGGCCCCCACGCGGTTATCGGCGCGGACCTGGCCAAGCGCTACGGCGAAAAGCCTCACATCGTGCATGCCCTGGCCGCTCACCACGAGGACGTGACCCCCGACAGCGTGCTGGACGTCTTGGTGCAGGCGGCGGACGCCCTTTCCGGGGCTCGCCCCGGCGCGCGCCGCGAGATGCTCGAATCATACGTCAAGCGCCTGGAAGACCTGGAGCGCATCGCCACCGCCCACGAAGGCGTGTCCAACGCCTACGCCATCCAGGCGGGACGCGAGCTGCGTATCGTCCTGGAGACCGAGCGCACCAATGACGACATGGCCTTGATGATCTCCCACGACGTGGCCCGCAAGATCGAGGAAGAGCTGACCTATCCGGGCCAGATCAAGGTTACGGTCATTCGCGAAACCCGGGCGGTCGATTACGCCAAATAACTGATATAACGAGGGAGCCTTTTGCAAAAAGGCTCCCTCTCTTCAACCCGGCAAACACACCCACCCACTGCGGGGTGTGCTTTGGCTTGGAAAGGGCTTGGCCCATGGGCGGCCTGTCATGAACATTTTGATGGTCGGCGACGTGTTCGGCTCGCCCGGACGCCGCTGCCTGAAGAGCCTGTTGCCCGGCCTGCGTCAGCGCCTGGACCTGGACCTGGTGGTGGTAAACGGCGAAAACGCCTCCGGCGGCCTGGGCCTCAGCTACCGGGTGGCCCAGGAGTTGTTCAGCTACGGGGCGGGGGTGCTCACCACCGGCAACCACGTGTGGCGCCAACGCGACCTGGTGCCCATGCTGGAGTCCGAGCCCCGCCTGCTGCGCCCGGCCAACTATCCCCAGGACGCCCCCGGCCGCGGCTGGACCCTGGCCGAGACCAAGTCGGGCCGCCGGGTGGGGGTGATCAACCTGGAGGGCCGGGTGTTCATGAACCCCCTGGAAGACCCCTTCCGGGCGGCCGACGAGATCCTGGCCGGGCCGCTGCGCAAGGTCAAGATCGTCCTGGTGGACATGCACTGCGAGGCCACCAGCGAAAAGCAGGCCATGGGCCGCTATCTGGACGGCCGGGTCAGCGCGGTGCTGGGAACCCACACCCACGTGCCCACGGCGGATGAGCGCATCCTGACCGGAGGCACCGCCTTTCAGACCGACGTGGGCCTCACCGGGCCGGTGGAGTCGGTGATCGGCATGGACCCCAAGACCGCCACCCACCGCTTGCGCACCTTCCGGCCCCTGCCCTTCAAGGTGGCCTCCGGCCCGGTGGCCATAAACGCCACCCTGGTGCGGGTGGACCCGGAGACCGGCAAGGCCACCCACATCGAGCGCATCTACGAGGCGTTGAGCTAAGGCTCTATTCTCCGCCCACGCCCAAGATGCCTGCTGTTATACTGATAGATACAAGGGCACAACCCACCAGTATTCTCCTGTGGCCTGGCCGGATGCGAAAGGAGGGTATGATGAGCCGGCACCATCTGGCAGCGCAAGAGCTGATCGCCAAGGCGCAACAGTACGAGGGCATCCAGGCGGGAATCGTCGACGTGAACACCGTGCTGGACGGCCCATCCTACCGCGCCGCGGACCAGAAGCACTGGCAGGACGACCATGATGAAAAGGCCGTGAGTTGGCTGCCCGGGGCCCGCTCCCTGCTGGTGATGGCCATGCACCATCCCCCGGATCAGCCGCAACTTGACTGGTTTGAGCGAGGCAACACCGCCGGAAACCGCCGCTTACAGCGAATCTCCGGTGAGTTGGTCAACTGGCTGCTGCAGGCCCACCGGGTCCATGCCCAGCCGCTGCCCTATCAGCTTGTCATGGGCGGGGTCTTTCTCAAGGACGCCGCCGTAATGGCCGGGCTGGGCGTGATCGGCAAAAACAACCTCCTGCTGCATCCCCAGTGGGGCCCCAGCCTGCGGCTGAGGGCGCTGCTGATCCAGGACAAGCTGCCCTCCAGCGCGCCGCTGAGCGATTTCAACCCCTGCCAAGGCTGCGGCGAGCCCTGCCGGAGCGCCTGCCCGCAAGACGCCTTCGGGTCCGGGCGATACCTCCGCACCGACTGCATGAAGCGCCTGGATCAGGACCGGGACAATTCCGAGGACACCGGCCAAACCAATAAAAAGGGCAATCCCGTGATGCTCACCAAATGGTGCCGCCGCTGCGAATTAGCCTGTATCGCTGGAGAACACTAGCCCAACCATCTGCTCCCGCTTAGAATGACCCAAAGGAGCAACCAGGTTGGCCGGCGACAACATCAGGCTGGACGGCAATGGAGCAGAAATGGACCTCGGGGGAAATATTGTTATCGGCGGCACAACCTGCCAGTGTTCTCCAGCCGCCGCTCGAAAAACTAAAGGGGGATATGATGAGTCGGCATCGGTTGGCAGCCGAAGAGCTGATCGCCAAAGCGGAAGCTTTTGAGGGGGTGCGCGCGGGTATTGTTGACGTGCAAGAAGTGCTGAACGGCCCCTCCTCCCAGTGCCGCAGCGAGGGCGACTGGCGCGACAGCCACCCGGAAAAGGCGGTCACCTGGCTGCCCAACGCCCGTTCCCTGCTGGTTTTAGCCATGCATCACCCCCCGGAACAGCCCAGCATGGATTGGTTTTACCGCAGCAACTCCCCCGGCAACCGGCGCATGTATGAGATTTCCGAGAGGCTGGCCGAATGGCTGCTCCAGGCCCACAAGCTCCACGCCATGTCCCTGCCCTATCAGCAGGAGCAGGGAGGCGTCTTCTTAAAGGACGCCGCCGTGCTGGCCGGGTTGGGCGTAGTGGGAAAAAACAACCTGCTGCTGACCCCCCAGTGGGGGCCCAACGTGCGGCTGAGGGCGGTGCTGATCCAGGAGCAGCTTCCCGCCGGCTCCCCGCTAAATGGTTTTCAGCCCTGCCTAAGCTGCGACATGCCCTGCCTGAGCGCCTGCCCGGAAAATGCCTTCAGCCCCGGGCAATACCACCGGCCCGCCTGCGTCCAGCGCCTTGAAAATGACCGGGCCAATCCCTTTGACGGTGGCCAAAGCGACCCCCAGGGCAAGCCCATCATGGTCATTGATTTTTGCCGCCGCTGCGAGTTGGCTTGCCCGGTGGGACGCGACTAGCCATCTCCCTTGGCCCCGTATACAATGACGGGCGAACGCGTTCACTTTCGATATACGATGTCTCCATATAAACCAGCGAAGGCAATAAGTTGAGCGACGGACAAGGCCACATACTCATAGGCGGCACCGGGCGCAGCGGCACCACCCTGTTGGTGCAGATCCTCACCCATCTGAATTTCGACACCGGCTTTTCCAAGGAAGACGCCCTAAACAGTGTGGACAACATCTCCAGGGCCGGCCTGGAAACCCGCCTGGATGGCGACGACCTCCCCTATGTGATCAAGTCCCCCTGGCTCTCCGACGAGATCAAGGACGCCTTGCAGGGTGGCTTCAAGGTCGAGGCGGCGATCATACCCATGCGCGATCTGTTCGAGGCGGCGGAAAGCCGGCGCCATGTCTACCGCCAGGCCGAGGTGCTGGGCAAGGACCCCCTGGCCCAGCCCGGCTCCATCTGGAAGACCACCGAGCCGGGCGAGCAGGAAGGGGCGCTGGCCCTGGAACTGTACAAGTTCATCGATCCGCTGGTTACCCACGACATTCCGTTGGTTTTTCTGAGCTTCCCTCGTTTTGTGGAGGACGGTGATTACTTCCACCAGCAGCTCAAACCGATTTTCGACCGGCACGGTGTCGGGCGGGATGAGGTCCTGCGGGTGCATCGCCAAATCGCCGATCCCGGCCTGATCACCAAATTCCGCGCCCCCCAATCCGGACAATCCCTTTCGCCATCGCCGCCGCCGACTCCCCCGGCCAAACCCATGGAGGCGCAAGACCCCTCCCGGCTCGGTGCGCTGCTTTCAGCGGCCTCCTTTTGGAGGCCCGAGTATTTCAAGCCCTCTGCCTGGATCGAGCATGCCCCCTTGGCATTTTGGCTGATGGAGGCCGCGCGGCCCCGGGTCTTGGTGGAGCTAGGCACTGCGTGGGGCTATTCTTTTTTCGCTTTTTGCCAGGCGGTGCGGACCCTGGGGCTGTCCACCCAGTGCCACGCGGTGGACATCTGGAAGGGCCACCCGCAGGGCGGCATCCACGGCGAGGAAAGCTTCCTGGCGGCCAGCCAGCACCACCGGGAGCATTACCAGGACTTCGCCAGCCTGCTGCGCATGACCTTCGACGAGGCCCTGCCCCACATCCCCGACGGCTCCGTGGATCTGCTGCACATCGACGGCCTGCACACCTATGAGGCGGTGAGCCACGATTTTTACACCTGGCTGCCCAAGCTGTCGCCGCGGGCTGTGGTGCTGTTCCACGACACCGCAGTCAAGAACCAGGGATTTGGGGTGCATCGCCTGTGGGGGGAGCTGACGGCCCGGCATCCCCACTTCGAGTTTGTCCACGGCCACGGGCTGGGAGTGTTGGCGGTGGGGGCGGAGGCCCCGCCCAGGGTGTTGGAGTTTTGCCAGGCCTCGTCCGACGCCCGCCTGACCTTGGAAATACGCGCGGCCTACCAGCGCCTGGGAGCCTCCCTGACGGCGGAGATCGACGCGCTGCAAGCCCATCAGGACCGGCTGCTGGCCGAGGCTCTGGTGCGAAACCAGGAAAACTGGCAGATCCAATTCAACAATGTGGTGAACTCCACCACTTGGCGCATCACCCGCCCCTTGCGCGCCCTGGCGGGCCGCCTCAAAAAGTGGTCGGGGAAATAGCCCCGCCCCGCGCCCTCCCCACTAGTCGTTGTGAGCGTAGCGAAGCAATCTCTCGAAGGATGCCAGCCGCTGCCGACCCCCACGCAGCGGTCGCGAAGGAATTGTTGGGTTTCGGGCTGGGAAGCCCTCTACGCCAACCTACACGGTTTTTATAATTTAATTCATATAGATAGTGTAGGTTGGGTAGAGCGGAGCGAAACCCAACAACCCCTTTTTCCCCATCCAGCCATAGCCGTCATCGCGAGGCCCGGCGGAGAGGGCGGCACGGGAAAGCTACGCGGAGCGCCCGCCGGGCGGGTGGCCCAGACAGCTCGCTGTCTGGGTGCCGCAGGCACAAGAGGTTTGGCCGGGCGCATTCACCCTACCCCGAGCGCCCTCCCCTGCCCCATACAGCCATAGCCGTCATCGCCAGGCCCGGCGGTGTGGTCGGCGCGGGAGAAGGTGCGCGGTCCGCCCACCGGGCCGTGGCAAGCCGAGATAGCGTTGCAACAATTGTCTAAATCAACAAATGAGAAAACAGGCTAATCCTGCCGAACTCAAAAGTGCCTTCCATGTGATCGGAAGTTGGTGTAGTGTATGGATGTTTTGGGGGGTACCATTTCCAAGTTCAGTATACATTCCTTTGCGAGGTTAAGTTTGCTTAGAAGAGGCCCCCAACCTTTTTTACGCTGGGCAGGCGGCAAAAGAGCGCTGTTGCCCTATTTATTAAATTCATTGCCAGCAGATATTGAAGAAAGACCTTATGTTGAGCCTTTTTTGGGGGCAGGTTCTCTTTTTTTTGCCTTGGCTCCACATAATGCTTTTGTTGGAGATGCGAACGAACACTTGATCAGGTGCTACGAATGCGTCCGAGAGGAACCGAATAAGGTGCATAAATATTTGAGATATTTAGTATCGAAAAACAGCGAAAAGTTTTATTATTTGACCAGGGATAAATATAACTCAAGCTCCTTTGATGTGAAACAGGCAGCTAGATTTATTTACTTAAATTGTGCATGCTATAATGGTATTTTTCGCGTTAATCGAAAAGGGGAATTTAATGTTCCTTATGGTAGAAAGGAGCCTCCTCCTTATCCAACATCACAGCAGCTGATTAGCGCCAGCAATGTCTTACAAAAGGCATCCATTAAAAGTGGATCATGTGAAGGTTATGAAAATGACATTAAAAGTGGGGATTTTTTCTACTTAGATCCTCCATATCCCCCACTTAATGGTACGGCATATTTCACGCATTATACAAAAGACAGATTCGATGAATTAGATCAGATTAAGGTGGCATTGTTTGTAAATAAAGTTAATGCAAAGGGCGCGCTTTTTATGGTGTCGAATGCTGATGTGCCAACTATAAGAAAGCTATATCGAGATTACAATATCTTGTCAGTACCCACAACGCGATTTATTTCGTGCAAGGCACATAGGTTGCGTGTAACGGAGCTGATTATCACTAACTATGAGGCAGGCGATGGCCGGTAATGTAACTAATATGCATATCATGAGCGCAATAAAGCGCAGGTATGTCGCGTCCTCTATAGGGAAATCTCTTCTAAATGTGCTAGGCAGCTTGTTTCCTCTATTAGTAAGCATTGTTGTTGTGATGATTTTTAACCGTAAATGGTCGGTTAGTCAGTTCTTTATGAAAGGGGAATTTGCGCTATATAGTGCTGCCCTAGTTGTGGCTTCTGCACACTTGGTGTTTAAAGATTATAGTGCTGCAAAATTCCCCTTCAGGTCTTTGTTCGGTATCTTTTCGATTGGTATAGTAGTTGTAGCAAGCGTGATTTACACCGTGCTAGCATTAATTGCGGAAAAGATAATAGGCGAGACTTATGTTTTTGAATTAAATAACGATGTTTTTTTTACCATTTCTTTTAGTTTATACGTAGGGGCGGCGTTGATATATTTCATGTCTGATCTCTTTGATAAGGCTGCGGAAGGAATAGACTTACAAGAAGAGCGGAATGATCGCATGGAAAATTTGTCAAATGAATTTGATAGGTTGTGAGACAGTGATGAAAAGTAACAGAACGATTTGTTTCCCGTGTATAGAGGTTGCTCAACCTATAGGAACGTTTTATGTCGGAGCGATTGGCTACAAAGACCTCATACATATATCTAAAGCCGATATCCGTAGAATTAGTGAGCGCGATGTTGAAATGATTGTAGGTGTGCAGAGGCCATTAGTTTCTTCTAGAGTAGAAATTTTAAAACAATATGTTAACACTATAGACGCTGCTTTTCCAACCGGAGTAATTTTAGCGATAGAAAGAGGAAGAGCTGAATATGACAAACACGAAAGAATTATGCGTATATCCAACGAAAAGGATATAGCTAAAATTATAGATGGACAGCATAGAATCGCAGGGTTAGAGGGGTTTAATGGCGATGAATTTCAAGTCAATGTTACGATATTTATTGATATGGATTTAGAAGACCAGGCCTATGTTTTTGCAACAATAAATCTTAACCAAACAAAAGTTAGCAAGTCTTTGGCTTACGATCTTAATGAGTTCGCAAAAAATAGGAGTCCTCATAAGACGTGTCATGATATAGCTAAGCTGCTAAATTATAAAGATTTAAGCCCTTTAAATGGTAGAATAAAAATTTTGGGCAAGGCAACCGGCAATGATTTTGAATATATAACGCAAGCGGCATTTGTTGATCGACTTCTGCCGTACATTACTAAAGATGCAATGGCAGATAGGGACTCTATAAAACGAGGTAAAAAGCTTGGAAGGGTAAATAGTCTTGTAGCTAAGACAATATTTAGAAATTTATTTATTGATGAAAAGGATGCCGAGATTGCCAAGATATTATGGAATTTCTTTACTGCAATATCACAGCGCTGGCCAGAGGCATGGATGTCCAAGGAAAAAGGTCTAATACTAAATCGTACGCAAGGATTTGCCGCAGCGATGAGGTTCCTTGAAGATGTGTATAAAAACTATGGCAAAGAAGATCGTATTGTTCCCTTAGACTATTTTGAGTATGTTTTTGCGAATGCGGATCTCATTGATGAGGACTTTAGTACAGAAAACTATCCTCCGGGGACAAGCGGCGAATCGAAGTTATATAAGGACTTAAAGGAAAAAAATAAAGTTATCAGTAATTCGTTGTTTTAAATTTGTCGCTTACCGCGAGTGCCCGGACAGCTCGCTGCCTGGGTGCCGCAGGCACAAGAGGTTTGGCCGTACCTCCCCTTCCCCATTGCCCCCCTCCCCTCTCCCCAGCTATAATGCTCCCACTATGACCGCCACCGCCCATAGCTCCCGCCGCGCCTTGTACTATTGGGGCTTCGCCCCAACCATCTAGCCTACATAAAACACGCAAATTCCGTGACAAACCCGCAGGTTCGGGTTATATCACCTTGAGCCAATTCTATACAGCAAACCAACAGAGGCTTTTACCGTGAGCGTATACGACACTTTTCTAGAGCGCGGCTACGTGGCCCAGTGCACCGACGAGGACGAGCTGAGCAAGCTCTTTGCCGCCGAAACCGTGCTGGGCTACATCGGCTTTGACCCCACCGCCACCAGCCTGCACGTGGGCAGCCTCATCCCCATCCTTTCGCTAGTGCATTTGCAGCGCGCCGGGCACCGGCCCATCGTGCTGGTGGGCGGGGGCACGGGCATGGTGGGCGACCCCTCGGGCAAGACCGAGATGCGCAAGATCCTCTCCCTGGAGGAGCTGGCCGCCAACGCCGAGGCCATCAAAAACCAGCTCTCCCCCTTCCTGGAGTTCGGCCCGGACAAGGCCATGATGGTCAACAACGCGGATTGGCTGGCCTCGCTGAACTACATCGAGATGCTCAGGGACGTGGGCCGCCATTTTTCGGTGAACCGCATGCTGGCCGCCGAGAGCGTGAAGCTGCGCCTGGAGACGGGCCTTAGCTTCATCGAGTTCAACTACATGATCCTGCAGGCCTACGACTTCATGCATTTGTGCAAGCACCAGGGCTGCAAGCTGCAGATGGGCGGCAACGACCAGTGGGGCAACATCGTGGCCGGGGTGGACCTCACCCGGCGCATGGTGGGCCAGACCGTCTACGGCCTCACCTTCCCGCTTATCACCACCAGCACCGGCCAGAAGATGGGCAAGACCCACGCGGGCACGGTGTGGCTGGACGCCGAGCGCACCAGCCCCTACGACTTTTATCAATACTGGGTGAACACCACCGACGCCGACGTGGACCGCTTCCTCAAGCTGTTCACCTTCCTGCCGTTGGAGCAGATCGAGGAGCTTTCGCGCCTGGAGGGCTCGGCCATCAACCAGGCCAAGCAGGTCTTGGCCTTTGAGGTGACCAAGTTCGTGCACGGCGAGGACGAGGCCAAAAAGGCCCAGGCCGCCGCCCAGGCCGCCTTTAGCGGCGGAACCAAGGCGGACGGCGTTCCCAGCAGCACCATGGACAAGGCTCGCCTGGCCGAGGGCGTGCCCGCCTTCATGCTGTTCAACGAGGTGGGGCTGACCAAAAGCTCCTCCGAGGCCCGGCGGCTGATAACCCAGGGCGGGGCCTACGTGGGCGAGCAGCGGGTGGAGGCCTTTGACCAGCCCATCACCCTGGACATGGCCGGCGACGACGGGGCCATCTGGCTGCGCGCGGGCAAAAAGAAGCATCACCGGGTGGTGCCCGAGTAAGTTTTTTACCCTCCCGTGACAACTTCGCGTCCGCCCATCGCTTTCTGCGGTGGGCGGTGCTTTTTGGGTACAATGGTTCAGGTACCCAACTTCCCAACGGGAGGAAAATTATGTCCAACCCCATCGCCGACCTGTTCGATTTTTCGTTCAAGAAAATGGTGGCCCCCAGCTACATCAAGGTGCTCTACGGCCTGCTCCTGGTCGGCATCGCCTTTTATTGCCTGGTGTCCATCATCACCGGTTTCACGGCGGGCTTCGGCTACGGCCTGCTGGCCCTGGTCATCGCGGTGATCGTGGCCTTCATCGGGGTGATCTTCGCGCGCATCTACATGGAGGTCATCATGGTGTTCTTCCGCATCAAGGATCTGCTGGAGCAGATGGCCGAGGCCAAGGGCGTGGCGCCCCCGCCCATGCCCACCCAGGCGAGCGTAACGCCTCCCCTGCCCGGCACGGAGCCCGTGGTCTAGACCAACGCCGCCAGACGGTTGCGCCGCGGTGACGATAGCTACGGCTGATTATGGCCGCTGTCGTCATCGCGGCCCATGCATAAAGCGCAAAGATGCATCGCGATAAATCACCGATGAATAAACGCCGAAACGCGAGCTCACCAATTGGCCTGTATTTATGGGCCTTGGCGGCGGCGGCTCTGATGGCCGCATGTTTGCTGGCTCCGGTGATGGCCCATGCCGAGGCAGAGCCCCGGCCCTGGCGCGATGAGCCCTCGCTGCGGGTCAACCGCTCGCCTGCTTATCGGGCCGTGGTGCGCGCGTACATGGCCCGTGGCGAGGCCCAGATGCGCGCCCTGTGCGCTAAGCCGGACTTTGAGGAGATATGGGCCTACCTGCCGGGGCAAAAGCTCTGGGTCGAGCTGGGCTGCTGTGAGCGCACCACCAGGGACGGCAACTACATCGGCATCGAGGTGTACGTCTACGGCTTGCTAAAAAAATACGACGACCTGGCCATCTACCACATCCACCCCAAGACCGCCTTTATCCGCGACACCTACCACGCCGACAAGCGCCTGATAAAAACCGTGGAGGAGGCCCTGCCCTCGGCCCAGGACATCAACGCGGCCGAGCTGCTATCCCGCCGCTTTTGGGCCGAGCACCCAAGTGGGCGCATCGTCTGGCGCATCGTCAGCCGCCACGGGGTCACCACCTACGGCCTGACGCCGGCCGGGCGGGCCGTGAAGGAGGTCAGCGCCCAGGCCTTTCTCTTCGACCCCCTGGACGCCGAGGAGCTGGCCGAGAGCCCGGCCCTGGCCCAGCCCACCACGCCAGGCCCGGAGGTCAACCGCCTTATCGCCCAGGCGGTCAAACGCCTGAACAGCGATCAGGTGTTCGTGCGCTTCAGGCCGTTTGAGTAAGCGCAGCCTGCTACCCCTGATCAAACTGCACCCCTCCTTCGCATCTATATATATGGAGCTTGGATTCTGGCCTGGCCGGGACCAGCATCTATATATATGGAGCTTGGCGGCTGGCCGAGAGCCTGTTTAGCGCCCCGAGTTCCCTTAAATTTGCTCCCCGGCCTCGCGGATGGTGGTTTGGCCGGCCTGGGCAAGCAAAACGCCAGGAAAAGGTTGATTTTGTGGCCAGGGGTCGGCTACCATATATGGTAGTAGTTGCCTAGCGACCCCCGAGAGAGGGCATAGGGGGGGCGACCTGGCGACACGGGAAGCCTTTTTCTCTGAAAATGTGTTTTTTGTGTTGCAGACACGGGGGGTTCTGGTAATATCCCTCTCGTTGCCGACACGAACTTGGTTCGACCGGCAAGGCCGGAAGCACAGCAACCGGCAGGTCTCTGAAAAAAGACTTAAGGCGTCGGGCACATAGAGCCCACCAACGCGAAAACGCGCGCTGGACTTGACAAGAGCCAGCGAGGTGGTAATCTTACGCCTCACGCCAATTTGATCTCTGAAAACTGAATAGCGGGTAAAAGACATACGTTAAGACGGGTCAAGTCATTCCGATAAAATCCGTGTTTAGACACGGTATTTCCAATATTTAATTGGAGAGTTTGATCCTGGCTCAGAACGAACGCTGGCGGCGGGCCTAACACATGCAAGTCGCACGAGAACATCCCACTTCGGTGGGGTTAGTAAAGTGGCGCACGGGTGAGTAACACGTGAGTAATCCACCTACGGGTTGGGGATAACGCACCGAAAGGTGTGCTAATACCGAATAAGACCACGATGGTTTCGGCCATTGAGGTAAAAGGGGGCCTCTCCTTGGAAGCTTCCGCCTATAGACGAGCTCGCGTCCCATTAGCTTGTTGGTGAGGTAAAAGCTCACCAAGGCCGCGATGGGTAGCTGGTCTGAGAGGATGATCAGCCACACTGGGACTGGAACACGGCCCAGACTCCTACGGGAGGCAGCAGTGAGGAATCTTGCGCAATGGGGGAAACCCTGACGCAGCCACGCCGCGTGGGTGAAGAAGGCCTTCGGGTCGTAAAGCCCTGTCAGGTGGGAAG
>JAIPDO010000062.1 GCA_021737645.1 Desulfarculaceae bacterium | reverse complement strand
TATTTTTTTAGGAGGGGTGCGCAGGTAAACCAGGGACGCTTGGGTAGTAGACCTATACCGAGGACCGAGCGATGCCGCCAACGCAGCATGACGCTTCCTGGTGAAGCCGAGAACTAAAGCTTGGGGTTGAAATAGCCATGCTTCAGCTTGGGGAAGCGCTTGCGCAGGCCCTGGATAAGCTCGGCCACCCCGATGCGGTTTTCAGGCGGGTTCAGGCCCAGCACCCTGAGATACACCTCGGGGTCGATGTTAAGGTTTCGCCACTGGATCAGATCCAGGCCGGTGTGCTCCACCAAGGTGCTGATGGCTTCGGCCTCCTCGGGACGATCGGTCACCCCAGGCATGGTGAGCAAGTTCAGCGAGGCGTGGCCCCCGGCGGCCTTGACCACCCTGATGGACTCCACCGCATCGGCCAGAGACCAGCCCTTGGGCTGGTAATAGGCCTGGTGGCGTTCGGGTATCAGGCTGTTCACCGACACCCGGATGGAGCTGAGCCCCGCGTCCATGAGCCGATCCACCACCCCAGGCAACGATCCGTTGCTGTTCAGGTTGATGGTGCCTTCGGGCACCCGCTCCCTGATGCGGCGAATGGACTCTTCCAGTAGCGCATCCTGGGTAAGTGGCTCGCCCTCGCAGCCCTGGCCAAAACTCACCAGGGGGTCCAGGGCATTGACAAAGTGGTGCAGGGCCACCTCTACCACCTCGTCGGCGGTGGGGGTGAAGGCGATGCGCTCCTGGGTGACCGGGAAGGGGCCCTCGGGCTGACTGGAGATGCAGCCCAGGCAGGAGGCGTTGCAGGCCCCTGCCGTGGGCAGGGGCGCTTCCCAGCGGCCCAGCATGAGGTTGCGCGCCGCCGGGCAGCCGTAGCCCATGGCGCAGTGGCCCAGGTGCTGCATCAGGCGGTTGTGGGCGAACTTCCTGAGCAGACGCCGCCCAGACTCCTGGAGCCGCTGGGGCGGGGGGAATTTATCCGGGTCCTGGCGGGGCAGCGGGTCCACCCTGATGGCCGTGACCACCATGCGCTCTTTGGCCAAGCCCACCGCCGCATAGGCGAACAGAGGTAGGATGGGCGCGTTTGGTTTGGTCTGGAAGGCGCTCCACAGGGTGGCGGTGTGGGCCGGGGCCACAAAGGCGGCCACCGCGCTCACGTTGGACGCCCCGTTGGCCGGGTCGCACTCCAACACCTCGAAGTTGCCGGAGTCTCCCACCCCCACCGGCAAACGGCCCGGCAAGAGGAAAAGCTCGCTGCCCGGCGGCAGGGGGATGCATTGGGACTCCTCCACCGGCTCCCAGCGGCCTCCGGCCGAACCGGCCATACCCAGGCCGGGATGGTCCAGGATGTTGCCCTGGCCATCGGCGTATAAAAGGCGGGGAGTGGACATGGGGCCTCCGGTCTGCAAGTGAGGGAGTCAATAACCCGTACGGGGGGTAAGGCCGTGTTTACCATGCCCTGGCCGAGGGGGCAAGGCCGGCGCTTGAGCCGGAGGCGGCGGCGTGCTAAATCTTGGGGCCATGAAGCGCGTGTTCGACGTCATAATCGTGGGCCTGGGACCGGCGGGAGCCTCAGCCGCCGTGGAGTTGGCCCGCAGCGGAGCCAAGGTATTGGCCCTGGACGGAGCCCGTGGCCGGGACAAGCCCTGCGGGGGATGTCTTTCGGCCCGTGGTCTGGAGGCCCTGGCCTGGCTGGATCCGCCCGCCTGGCTGGCCGCCCACCCGGTGCGCCGCCTGTGGATCGGCTACCCCGGCCGCCCAGGAGCATCCTACCTCTCGCCAAATCCGGGAGCCTATCTGGTGGAGCGCGGCCGTCTGGACCGCTGGCTGGCCCAGCAGGCGGCCCAGGCCGGGGCTCAGGTCTTGAGCGCCAGGGCTCGGGGCGTCAGCCGGGAGCAAGGCCTCTGGCAAGTGGAAGGCGCGGGCGGTCCCTGGCGGGCCAAATGGCTCCTGGCCGCCGGCGGGGCCGGAGGGCTCACCGCCCGCCGCCTGGGCCTGGGCGGAGGAGAATGGCGCTTCGCGGCTCTGGTGCAAGAACTTCCTCTGCCCGCCCGCCTGCGCCCGGTGTTGTCCGAGGCCGCTTTCCTGGAACTGGGCGGAGTGGCCGGGGGCTACGGCTGGGCCTTTGGCCGGGGCGAGACGCTCAACCTGGGCATCGCCGGGCTGATGGACCGCAGCCAAGGGGAGCCGGGGTCCCTACGCCGGTGTTTCGAGGCTTTTTCCCGCCGCCTGGGGCTGAACCCCACCGGCACGCCCAGGGGGGCGGTGATCCCCTGCCCCCACCGGCGGAGGCTGAAGGTGGCCCAGGACCGGGTGGCGGTCCTAGGCGATGCCGCCGGGCTGGCCGACCCGGTTTTGGGCGAAGGCATCGCCCAGGCGGTGGTCTCCGGGCGCATGGCCGCCCAGGCCGTTTTGGCGGGCGATCTGAACCTGTACCAGCGCGCGGTGAACGACACCCTGCTCAAGGATCACCACCACGCCCGTCTGCTGGCCCGGCTCATCTACCGCATACCCCAGGTTTTCCACGGCTTGGCCCGGCGCAGACCGGGGGGCATCGAGTTGGGCTTTAACTGGCTGCGGGGCGAAATAGCCCCTGGGGATATTTGGCTTTGTTTGCTGCGGGGCCTTACGGGCCAAAGCCCCCGGCTTGATTCTTCACGTGCCTCATACTATAGTTCACCCTTGGTTCACAGGCCAAACCGGAGGGATTGATGGCCTCCACGGAGCGCTCACGGTACTGGTGGCCGTTGATTCTGGTTGCGGTGCTGGTTCTTTGCGCCCTGGTGCTTTGGCGCGGGGCGGCCAACCTTTCGGGCATGCAACAAGAATTGGCCCAGGCCCGCCAAGCCAACGCCCGCCTGGACCAGGAAAACCGGGCTCTGTACCGCCAGGTGCAGCGCCTACGCCAAGATAAAACCGCCCTGGAGCGGGCAGCCCGCCGGGACATGGGCCTGGTGGGTGATGACGAGGTTGTCTACACCGGACCGGGCAAAAAAGCCCCGGCCAAGACACCGCCTCAAAAATGAAACTGGAGAGGGTTCCATGTACAGCACGGCAGAGTTTCGCCGCGGCCTTAAAATCGAGATCGACGGCAAGCCCTATACCATCGTGGAGTTCCAGCACGTAAAGCCCGGCAAAGGCGGCGCCTTTGTGCGCACCAAGCTCAAGAACCTGGAGACCGGGCAGGTGTTGGAGCAGACCTTCCGCTCCGGGGCCAAGGTGGACATCCCCGACCTGGAGGAGAACAACGTTCAATACCTCTACCAGGACGGCGACAGTTACGTGTTCATGGACAACGACACCTACGACCAACTTTTCATTGCCGAAGAGTACCTGGGCGACGCCGTCAACTACCTGAAGGCCAACATCGAGGCCAAGGTCCTGTTCTTCAACGGCACGCCCATCGGCGTGGATTTGCCCATCACCGTGGAGTTGGAGGTCACCGAGACCGAGCCCGGCGTCAAGGGCGACACCGCCACCGGCGCCAGCAAGAACGCCACCCTGGAAACCGGTTTGGTGGTGCAGGTGCCCCTGTTCATCGAACAGGGCGAGATGCTCAAGATCGACACCCGCACCGGGGAGTATTTAGAGCGTGCCTGATGACTTCAAACCCAGCTTCGCGGCCACCGGCATAGGCACCCTGCCCCACCGCGACCCCAAGGCCGCGGTGAGCGATGTGCTGACCCGGCTAAGGGATATGCCCTACTGGCCCCAACTGCCCCAGCGCGATCCGGGCGAGGACATGAACCCCCAGTATGCCTCGGCCCTGGCGCCCCTGGTGAAGGCGGCCCCCGGCTCCCGCCAGGTGACGCCCTTCGGCGGCCTCAGCCGCGAAGAGGCCTTGGCCGCCTTTTACGAGCGCCTGTTCGGCGGATCGCTGGATTCCTTTGCCCTGGAGCCCGCCATGGCGGCAGGCTACTTCGCCTTCCTGGAAGCCATTGAGCAGGCTCCGGCCGATGCCTTCGGCTGGCTCAAGGGCCACGTCACCGGCCCCATCACCATGGGCTTGGGCGTGGCCGGACCCGACGACAAGGCACTGCTCTACGATGACGAGGTGGCGGAGGCCATCGCCAGGGGGCTGGGCGCGGCGGCCGCGGCCCAGGCCCAGCGCTTGAGTGCCCTGGGGCGTCCGGTGATGATTTTCTTTGACGAGCCTGCCCTGTCCGGCTTTGGCAGCGCCTTCACCCCCATCAGCCGGGAAAGGGTGCTGGCCCTGCTGGGCGCCAGCTTCGAGGAGGCCCGCTCGCGGGCCGACATGGTCATCGGGGTGCATTGCTGCGGCAACACCGACTGGTCCCTGTTGGTTGACGCAGGGGCCGATGTGCTCAACCTGGACTCCGAGGGCTTTGGCCAGCACCTGCTGCTCTACCCCGAATCGGTGCGCAGCCTGCTGGAGCGGGGCGGAGCCGTGGCCTGGGGCGCGGTGCCCACCGCCGAGTACAAAGGCAACGAGACCGCCAAGGGGCTTTGGGCCGCCCTGCACGCGCTGCTGAAAGCCATGGAGGACAAGGGGCTGCCCCACGAGCTGCTGGCCTCCCAGGCCCTGGTTACCCCGGCCTGCGGCATGGGTACCCTCACCGAGGACCAAGCCCGCGACATCCTCGACCTTACCGCCGGGGTCAGCGCGCTGGCCAGGGAGCACTACATCTAGGCCCTCAGTTTTTCGCGCAACCAAAATTTAAGCCGCTCCAGCCATCGGGCTGGGGCGGCTTTTTTCACGCCATGCGCGGAGGGCCAACGGCGGCGCGGCGGTGCGTCCCGGCAGATTATGCGCCGGGGCACAGCCCCGTCAACCCTGCTTGGCTTTTTTCTTGGTCTTGCGGGCTTCGCGCGCCAGGCGGCCCGCCTCGCGCCTTTGCTGGTCCAATATCTTGGCCCAGGAGTCTCTGAGGGTGACGATGCGGTTGAACACCGGCGCGCCCTGGGTGGATTCCACCGGGTCGGCGCAGAAAAATCCCTTTCGCTCGAACTGGTAACGGCTGCCCGGCGCGGCCCCGGCCAGGCTGGGCTCCACCACCGCCTGGGGCATGAGCACCATGGACTCTGGGTTCAAAAACTCCTTGTAGTCGCGGTCCTTGAAGGCGCCTGGATTGGCCACGCTGAAAAGGCGGTCGTACAGGCGTACTGGGGCCCGTAGGCCGTGGCGGGCCGACACCCAGTGCAGGGTGCCCTTCACCTTGCGCTCGTCCGGGGCCCAGCCCCCCCTGGTCTCGGGGTCGTAGGTGCAGCGCAGCTCCACTATTTTGCCCTGGTCGTCCTTGACCACCTCCTGGCAGGTGACCAGATAGGCCCAGCGCAGGCGCACCTCCTGGCCCGGAGCCATGCGCCAGAACTTCTTGGGCGGGTCCTCCATGAAGTCTTCCCGCTCGATATATATCTCGCGGCAGAAGGGCACGTCGCGGTAGCCCATGGCCGGGGGGTTGTCCGGGAAATAGGGAGCCTCGAAGTTTTCTTCCTGGCCATCGGGGTAGTTGGTTATCACCACCTTCACCGGATCCAAGACGCCCATCACCCGGGGGGCCTTGTCGTTGAGATCGTCGCGCACCGCCTTTTCCAGCCAGTACATGTCGATCCACGATTCTTTTTTGCCCACTCCGATGCGCTCACAGAACAGGCGCACCGACTCCGGAGTGAAGCCCCGGCGGGGCATGCCCCGTATGGTGAGCATGCGCGGGTCGTCCCAGCCGTCCACGTAGCCGCCCTTGACCAACTCCAGCAGCTTGCGCTTGCTCATCACCGCGAACTCCAGGTTGAGCCGGGCGAACTCAATCTGCTGGGGATGGTAGATGGCCAGCTGATCCAAAACCCAGTCGTAGAGCACCCGGTTGTCCTCGAACTCCAAGGTGCAGATGGAGTGGGTGATGCCCTCGATGGAGTCTGAGATGCAGTGGGTGAAGTCGTACATGGGATAGATGCACCACTTGTCCCCGGTGCGGTGATGCACTGCCCGGCGGATGCGGTACAGGGTGGGGTCGCGCATCACCAGGTTGGGGTGGGTCATGTCTATCTTGGCCCGGAGCACCCTGGAGCCATCTTCAAACTCCCCGGCCTTCATGCGCTTGAACAGGTCCAGGTTCTCCTCGACGCTGCGCCCCCGGTATGGGCTGTCGGTGCCCGGCTGGGTCAGGGTGCCCCGGTGGGCCCTTATCTCCTCGGCGCTCAGATCGTCCACATAGGCATTGCCGGCCTCGATTAACTTGAGGGCGAACTCGTAGAGCTGGTCAAAATAGTTGGAAGCGTAGTAGAGATGATCCCCCCAGTCGAAACCCAGCCAGCGCACGTCCTCGATGATGGAGTCCAGGTATTCCTGCTCCTCTTTGGCCGGGTTGGTGTCATCAAAGCGCAGGTGGCAGACTCCGCCGTAGTCGGCGGCCAGCCCGAAGTTCAGGCAAATGCTCTTGGCATGACCGATGTGCAAATAACCGTTGGGCTCGGGGGGAAAGCGGGTTTCCACCTTGCCCGCGAAGCGTCCATTACGGTTGTGCTCATCAATGATGTTGCGAATAAAATTAGAAGGAGAGGCGCTCTCACCCGTGGCCATTTTGGGGGCTCCCTTCGTCAAGGCAAATTAAATTGGGCAGCGTTTGTCTCTACACCTGCCACGGCGACATTTGTAGCACGCCGGAGAATAAATCTCCACTGGGCAGTGCTTGGTCAAGGGCTGGTTGGTGGGGGGATCAGGTAAACGGCGCGCTTGGCCGCTCTATTGGTCGTAGCGCACTTGCAGGCGCAGCCAGAAATCAACCGGCTGCCCATAGTGCTGAGCCAGCTTGTGGGCCAGGGCTCTGCTTACGGGGGATTCGCCTTTTACCACCCGCTGGAGCATGCCTTGGGGCACCTTCATTTGACGGGCCAAGCGGCTTATGGTCTCCCGGTGAGGCAGCAGGAACTGATCCAGCAGCACATGGCCGGGATGCATGGGATTGGTATCTTGTTCGTACATGGCCTTTTACTCCTTGTACATCTAAAAGATACCAAATATGGGACCAAGATTACAAGATAATACTACATGTAGTATTTTATCTGCTTTTTCAGCGTGTTGCCTCTGTCGCCACCCCGGAGGGCGGCGGAATCTATTGTTGGCCGTAGGTCTCGAACTTGGCCAGCACCTTGGCCATTTGCTTGGCGCTTAGAATCTTGGGCTGACCCACCGCCTTGGCCTGGTAATAGACCCGGGCCGCGAACTCGATCTCCTCGGCCACGGCAAAGGCTCTGGGCAAGGTGTTACCCACCGCCACCAGGCCGTGGTTGGCCAGCAGAGCGGCGTTGTAGCCCCGCATGGCCCCCACCACCGCCTGGGCCAGCTCCGGGGTGCCGTAGGTGTGGTAAGGCGCGATGGGAACCTTGGCTCCGGCAAAACCCACCAGGTAGTGGGCCGGGGGCAGCTCCCAGTTCAGGCAGGCCAAGGTGGTGGCGTAGGGCGAATGGGTGTGCACCACCGCGTTAACCTCGGGCCGGTCGGCGTACAGGGCCAGATGAAAGCCCAGCTCGCTGGAGGGGCGGCCAGGGCCGTCCACCTGGTTGCCTTGCAGGTCCAGCAGCACCACCTGGCCGGGGGTTATCTCAAAATAATCCACCCCGCTGGGGGTGATGGCCACCAGGCCCTGCTTCCGGTCGAGCAAGCTTAGGTTGCCGCCGGAGCCGGTGGTGAGGCCGCCGGTCACCAGCTTGCGCCCGAACTCCACAACCAGCTTTCTTTGCTTGAGCATGCGCATGAAACTACTCTCCTTGAGCTATGCGCCCACTATATCACGGGCCACCGGATTTCCTCCGGCATCGGTCTGTTGGGACAAGGGCGATTTTGCTACATTACCTTCATCAACATGCAAGCAGGAGGTCACCCTTGGCGCGCGCACTGAAAATTTCGTTCCTGGTTTTCCTGGCCCTAGCCCTGCTACCGGCCCTGGCTTTGCTTGGCTTGGCTGAAGACGCCGCCACCCGCCCGGCGGACGTGATCGACGCGGCCCAGGTGTTGCCGGGCCTGGTGGTGGAGGCCCGCTACTTTGGCAACCACAATTTTCTGGGGCGGCCGGTCAAGGGCTACCAGGCCCCTCTGTGCCTGCTTACGCGCCGGACCGCCGAGGCCTTGGCCAAGGTGCAGGCCGAGCTGAAACCCTTGGGCCTGGGGCTCAAGGTCTACGACTGCTACCGGCCCCGGCAAGCGGTGGCCGACTTTGTAGACTGGGCCAAGGACCTCGGTGACCGGGCCACCCAGGCCGAGTTCTACTCCACGGTGGAAAAGAAGGACCTCTTCGACAAGGGCTACATCGCCGAGCGCTCCAGCCACAGCCGGGGCAGCATCGTGGACCTGACCATCATCCCCCGGCCCACCCCCTCCCAGGAGGCCTACCAGCCGGGCAAGAACCTGCGTCCTTGCTACCTGCCCGCGGCCCGGCGCTTCGGCGACAACGGCCTGGACATGGGCACCGGCTTCGACTGCTTCCATCCCCTGTCCCATACCGCCAACCCGGTGGTGGGGGCGCAACAGCGGGCCAACCGTCTGCTGCTGCTGTCGCTAATGGCCAGGCACGGCTTCAAGAACTACGACCTGGAGTGGTGGCACTTCACTCTGGCTGGCGAGCCTTATCCGGAAACCTATTTCGATTTTCCGGTGAAGTAACCCAACGCGGGCCGGGCGGGCCATTTCCCTGCAAAGCGACGGGAAATTATTGTCAAAAACTTTTTTCGTCCCCCAGGTCGTGCTAGCTTTAAATAAGTAAACCCAGGCCTCCAGGAAGGAAGCCTCGCACCGTTGGTATCTAAGGAGACCGTCTTGATAAACAAGTCCCGCACTCCACGCAAAGTGGCCTCCGGCGTATACATGGTGGGAGGCCCTGACCTTACCGATCCCCGCGATTGCCTCTGCTATCTGGTGGACGGGCCTCAGGCCCGGGTGCTCATCGATTGCGGAGCCGGACCCAGCGCGGCGGCCATCCTGGACCTGACGGTCAAAGCCGAGGGCAAGCCGCTCACCCATTTGCTGCTCACCCACGCCCATATCGACCATGCCGGGGCCGCCGCAGAGATAAAGCGCCGCACCGGCTGCCAAGTGGTCATCCACGCCGACGACGCCCAGGTCTTGGCCAGCGGCGACCCCAAGCGCTCGGCCGCCGATTGGTACGGCCTGGATCTGGAGCCTCTGGAAGCGGATGTGGTGCTGGTCGGCGACGGGGCCATCGCCTTGTCCGGCCAACAGGAGCTGACCATCCTGCACACCCCCGGCCACACTCCCGGCTCGGTGGCCGCCTGGTGCCTGGCCGGTGGCCAGAAGGTGTTGTTCGGCCAAGACGTGCACGGGCCATTCGCCCCGGCCTTCGGCTCGGACATTAAAAAGTGGCGCGAATCCATGCAGCGTTTGCTGGAGCTACAGGCAGACGTTCTGGCCGAGGGGCACTTCGGGGTGTTTCGCCCGGCCGACGAGGTGAAGGCCTTCATCGAGGAGCAGTTGGCCTCCCACAAGGAGTGACCAGACGATGCCGCGCCCGGCTCAGCCGGGCAGCAGGTAGGCGAAGTGAAAGATCACGAAAAGTTCGATTATCAAAAAAAGCAGGGTTAGGGCCAGGGTGACCAGCCACACTCGGGTGCGGGTGAGCAGCACATGGCGCAGCCAAAAAAACAGCACCCCTGCGAAAATCAAGGCAGAGCCCGCGGGGATCAGGGCGAACCACATCAGCCAGTCTAGCAGCTCCAGTTCCACATACGCCTCTTGCTGAAAAAGCGCCGCACTCCTGGGAACCGGCAGGCAAAGCGGGCGCGTGTTCTCACTTCAATTTACTGCGAGACTCAAGGGAGCGGCTCAAGGTGAGCCCGTCCATGTACTTCAGGTCGCCGCCCACCGGCATACCGTAGCCCAGGCGGGTTATGGCCGCGCCGCAGCCATCCAAAGAGCGTGCCACCAGATCGGCGGTGGCCTCGCCCTCCACGGTGGGATTGGTGGCCACGATCACTTCGGTTACCCCACCCTGCTTGACCCGGCGCACCAACTCGCGCAGGCGCAACTCTTCCGGGCCCACCCCGTCCAGGGGGGACAGAGCGCCCGACAGCACATGGTAGCGCCCGCGATAGGAGCCCGCCGCCTCCATGGCGGCCAGGTCGGCCGGGGTCTCCACCACGCAGATGCTGGCGGCGTCGCGGTCCGGGTCGGCGCAGATGGGGCAAGGGTCGCGCTCGGTGAGGTTGAAACACACCCCGCAGGATTTCACCGCCCCCACCCCGGCAACGGCCCGGGCCAGGGACTGCACTTCGCCAGCCGGAGCCCGCACCAAGAACAAGGCCAGGCGCTCGGCGGTCTTGGAGCCGATGCCGGGCAGATGGCTCAGAGCCGTCATTAGGTTGTCGACCGCCTTGGGGTACATCTCAGGTAAGGCCGGGGATATTCATGCCGCCGGTGAGCTTGCTCATCTCCTGCTGGGTCATCTCCTGGGCCCGTCGCTGGGCCTCGCCCACCGCGGCCACCACCAAGTCGCAGAGCATTTCCACATCCTGGGGGTCCACCACCTCGGGGTCCAGGTTCAGGCGCAACAACTCGCCCTTGCCGTTGACCACGGCCTCCACCATGCCGCCGCCGGACGCGGCGTTGACTTCGCGCGCCTCCAACTCCTGCTGCACCTTGAGCATCTGCTCTTGCATCTTCTGGGCCTGCTTCATCAGGCCGCCCATGCCACCTCGGGGGATCATCAATCTTGCTCCGTGGATATAGGGTTGGGTTTGTCATCGGGTCCGGCCGGGTTCAGGGCCACCACCTCGGCCTCGAACACCTCGGCCGCTTGGCGCACCACCGGGTGCTCGGCCAACTCGCCAGCGGCCTGGGCCCTGGCCGCCGCCTGGGCTTGGTGGTCCGGGGCCTGCACGGTCTCGGCGGAGGCGCTCAGGCGCACCTTGGGGCCGCCGTCCCAAAGCTCAGCGGCCATGCGGTTAAGACGCTGCTGGTTCTTTTCCGTGGCGTAGCTGGTGGCGATGGCCCCTGGGGGCAGGGTCACCCTGAGCAGGCCATCCTGCAGCTCCGCCGAGGCCCGCCCAAGATAAGAGGCCAGAGCCGGTTGGTTCTGTTCGGCGTAGCGCACCAACTCCTTGAGCATGCCCTCGGCGTCGCCCGGCTTGCCCGCCGGCGCCGCTTTGGCCACCGGGGCAGCCTTGGGCGGCGGGGGCGGCGCTTTAGCCACCGTGGCCGGAGCCGGGTGCGGATTGCCCGCCGGGGCGGGGTTGGCGGCCGGTGCTGGCTTGGCTGCCGGGGCCGGGTTGCTTTTGGGCCGGGATTGGGGTTGGGCGCCTTCGCCGCCGCCCGCCCGCTCCAGGCCGGAAATGATCTCGGCCAGGCTCACCACCGGCTTGACCTGGGTGAGCTTGAGCAGGGTCATCTCCATGACCAGGCGGGGCTGGGAGGCCCGGCGGAACAGGTCCTCACTGGCCGCCAGATGGTCGAAAATCTCGTGCAGGGTCTCGGGGCTGTGGGGCCCGGCCTGGGTGCGCAAGCCGGCCATCTCCTCCAGGGTCAGGCCGAACAGGTCCGCCCCCTCGGGCGCGGCCTTGGCCGCGGCCAGGTTGCGGAAGTGCTCCTGCAGGGCCGCGTAAAAGGCCTGCATCTCCCCACCGGCGGCATATACCTGGCTCACCAGGTCCAGCACCTCGCCCGCCTCCCCGGCCAGCACCGCGTTGGCCGTGGCGGTCACCAACTCCCGGTCCACCAGTCCCAAAAGCTCCACCACCTCGGGGTGGGTCATGGTGTCCTTGCCCGCGGCCAACACCTGGTCCAGCAGGCTCAGCGCGTCGCGCACGCTGCCGTCAGCCTCCCTAGCCATAAGGGCCAGGCTCTCGGCAGGTAGGCTGAGGCCCTCGGCGGCCAGCACCTTGCCTAGATGCTCGGCCAAAACCCGGGGCGGCAAGCGCCGGAAGTCGAAGCGCTGGCAGCGGCTGAGGATGGTAAGGGGAACCTTGTGCACGTCGGTGGTGGCCAAAATGAACATCGCGTGCTCGGGCGGCTCTTCCAAGGTCTTTAAGAGGGCGTTGAACGCCGCCTTGGAGAGCATGTGCACCTCGTCCAGAATGGTCACCCGAAAGCGGCCCGACTGGGGATGGTAGCGGATCATCTCGCGCAGCTCGCGCACATCCTCCACCCGTGAGTTGGAGGCCGCGTCGATCTCCTGCACGTCCACCGCGCGGCCCTCGCTGATCTCCAGGCAGTGGGCGCACTTGCCGCAGGGGGTGGCGGTGGGGCCGTGTTCGCAGTTCAGGGCCTTGGCCAAAATGCGGGCCACGGTGGTCTTGCCCACCCCGCGCGGGCCGGTGAAGCAGAAGGCGTGGGCCAGGCGGCCACTTTCCAGAGCCCCGGCCAGGGTCCGGGTCACGTGCTCCTGACCCACCACCTCGTCAAATGTGGCAGGCCGGTGCTTGCGGGCCAGGACCAGATAACTCACGCGCCCCTCCAGGGCTGGGGTGGATAATTGCCCGATATTTCAGGCCAATTCAATTGATACGCAGGAATAAAGATAGCATCGCCTACCCGAGGCTGTCAAATGCTCAGAGGCCCGCGGCTTCAACCGTGTGTCCCGGCAAGAAGCGCTGTTTACTCTCCGCCCTCGCCCGAGCCGCCGTCGACCGGCTCGCTTGGCTTGCCCTGCTTGAACAGGGACAACACCCGGCCGCTGCCACCGACGGGCTTCACCTGGCGGTTCTGGCCCGCGCCGCTAAGGCGCTCGCGGGTCCAGCGCTTCAGGCGGCGCTGAATCTCGCCGGGATCGTAAAAGCGCATCCAGTCTTCCTGGTAGTGCCACAGCTCCGGCTCGCCCTGCTTAAAGGCCAACTCCACCTCCTCGGGGTCCAGACAGGCGGGGTAGAGGTAGTCCATGTCCTTGAAGGCCCAGTCCTCGCGGGAAAACTTCAAAAGGGCCATGCGGTAGCCCTGGTGGCGGAAGTCCAAAAGCACCTGCCCGGCCATCTGGCGCACCAGGCGGTCCTCGCCCTCGTCCATGAAGCGCTCGCCGATGATCTTGAATACGTGCTCGGAGCTTTGGGGGTGCTTCAGGCCGATGGAGGCCAAGGAGCGCAGGGACAGGTCGCGGGCCGACCAACCAGCGGGCTGGTCCCGGGCCACGGCGGTGAGCCAGGGAATGGCCGAGGGGCCCACGCTGCCGAAAATGGAGGGCAACAGTTCGGTGACCCAGTCGCAGTCAAAGGCGTCGGCCCAGCGCAGGGCGGCCACCAGGGGCAGAACCGTTTCCTCGCCGCCCCTCAGGCCCAGGGCGTAGGTGGCATGCACCACCGCCCACCAGTCTGGCAGGTCGGCCAGCCAGCTCTGCTTGTCCATAACCATCTGGCCCAGATAGGGAGCCAAGCTGTCGCGGAAGGCAAGCTCCTCCACCGCTTCTCTGGGCAGGCGATCTTCAGCGGTGAATATAGCCTCGAAAAGCTGGTCATCAGCCAGCCCGGCGTAGTAATCTCGCTCCACGGTGTACACTCCAGACAAGGAGAGCGCCAAAACGCCCGGTATGGGCGCTATGCTGCCTCAATTACAGACTATACCCCACCCCTCTGAGGCGCACAACTTATCCCCGCCCAGCGGGAAAAACAGAAGGAAAGCGACATGGCCGTAGTTCAGTTCACCATCGTCCCCCTGGGAACCGGCACCACCAGCCTCAGCGCCTATGTGGCCAAGGTGCACCAAGCCCTGGAGGAATCAGGCGTCAAGCACTCCCTCACCCCCATGGGCACCGTCTTGGAAGGCCCCTTGGACGACCTGCTGGCGGTGATCCGCCAGATGCACGAGTTGCCCTTTTGGGCGGGTTCCAAACGGGTCATGACCCTGATAAACATCGATGACCGCCGCGACAAGACCGGCACCATGGAACAGAAGCTCAAGAGCGTACACGACAAGCTCTAGATGCCAAGACCCTTTTTGAGCGCCCGAGCCTTATGCTAGACTGCGGTTGATACTTTAGCCGGGGAGACGACCTGACCATGATCCGTTGGCGCAGCATGTGGGGATGCCGGACCGCCGTGGCGGTCCTGATAGTTATTTTGTCCCTATTCCTGGCCGCTTGCGCCAAGAACCCGGTCACCGGCGAAGAAGAGCTGGCCTTCATGAGCGAGCCCCAGGAGATCGCCATGGGGGCCCGCTACTACCCCGAGGTAATCCAGCTCAACAACGGCACCCCGCCGCAAGATCCCCAATTGCAAGCCTACGTGGGCCGGGTGGGACAACGCCTGGCCAAGCTGAGCCACCGCCCCAATATCCCCTGGCAGTTCACGGTGGTGGACTCCAGCCAAGTAAACGCCTTCGCCCTGCCCGGTGGCAAGATCTGCATCACCCGTGGGCTGATCACCAGAATGAACAGCGAGGACGAGCTGGCCGGGGTGCTGGGCCATGAGATCGGCCACGTCACCGCCCGCCACGCCGTGGCCGCCTACACCCGTCAGGTATTGATGGCCGGAGCCATGCTGGGCCTGGCCATCGCCCTGAGCGACAGCGATTACGCCCCGGCGGTCCTGGCCGCCGCCGGAGTGGCCGGCGGGTTGATGATGCTCAGCTACTCCCGGGACCAGGAGCGCCAGTCCGACCAGCTTGGCTATGCCTACATGACCAGGGCGGGATACAACCCCCTGGCCATGGTCAACACCTTCGAACTGTTCAAGAAGATGCAAAAGACCGAGCCCAGCGAGGTGGAAAGCTGGCTCTCCAGCCACCCCCTGCCCAGGGAGCGCATCGTTGCAGCCGAAAAGCGGGCCCTGGCCTCGCCGCTGAGCAACCGGCCCTTCAAGACCGCCCAGTTCCAGCGCAGCCTGGCCCGGCAAAAACGCCTGGCCCCGGCCTATGCGGCCATGGACAGGGGCAACGCCCTGGCCCGGAAAAAGAAGTGGAGGCAAGCAGAGGCGCAATACAAAAGGGCCATCGCCATGTTCCCCAAGGAGAGCATGTTCTACTCCCGCCTGGCCGTGGCCCAGATGAAGCAAAAGCAAAATACCCAGGCCCTGGCCAGCGCCCGAAAAGGGGCCCGTCTGGCCTGGGGAAACTTCTACCCCAACCTGATATTGGGCATGGTGGCCAACACCAACCGCCAGTATAGCCTGGCCGTGAACGCCCACCGCAAGGCGGCCCAGGCCCTGCCCGACCACGTGGTCAACAACTTTTTCCTGGCTTATTCCTATGACAAGACAGGCCCGCGCTCCCAGGCGGTCACCTACTACCGCAAGGTGGTCAAGGCATCGCCCGGCAGCAATTATGGCAAGGTGGCCCAAAAGCGCCTGGGCCAGTTGGGGGCGTTGTAACGGAAGGCTGGCCATAACAACCGATGAATATTCGCCCTTACGAGCAGCAGGACCAAGACGAGGTCATCGCCCTTTGGCGGGCCTGTGGCCTGGTCAAGCCCCAGAACGACCCCTATAGCGACATTGCCGTCAAGCTGACCACCCAACCCGAGTTGTTCCTGGTGGGAAAACTGGGAGGGCGCATCGTGGCCTCGCTCATGGCTGGTTTCGACGGACACCGGGGTTGGATCAACTACCTGGCCGTGGACCCCGCCCGGCGCCGGTCCTGCCTGGGCCGGGAAATCGTGGCCAAGGCCGAAGAAAAACTGCGAGCCCTGGGTTGCCCCAAAATCAATTTGCAGGTGCGCCTGCACAACCAGGAAGCGGTGGCCTTTTACAAAAGCCTGGGTTTCGTGGAGGATGCGGTGGTCAGCCTGGGCAAGCGGTTGGGCTGAACAAAGGCACGGGCAACCCCGCGCCAGCCACGGCCAACTTTTCCGCAGGCAAAACGAGGAACGCAGGCGTAGTAGACCTACCTTGAGGAGCGAGTGATGCCGACAACGCGGCCATGCGGGGTCTGGCGAAACCACCCGGCGCAGCCAGGGAGTGCCAGGCAAGGCGTTCGGCAAGCGCAGACCGCAGGCGTATTGCTAATACGCCCAGGTCTAAGCGATGCCGACAACGCAGCATGGCGCTTCCTGGCTGCGCCGGGCTAGCTGATCACCCAGACGGCGCAATCCGTGGACTGATGCACAATGGAGTTGCTCACCGATCCGAAGAGGAACTCCTCGCTCTTGGACAGGCCGCGGCGGCCCACCACGATGGTGCCGAAGCCTTCCTGGCGCTGAACGGCCATGATCGTCTCGGCGATGGTGCGGCCCCCCGCCTCTTGCAAACTGGTGCTTACGTTATAGGCGGGAATGCGCGCCCCCACCAAAATCTGGCGGGCCTCCTCCAGGCGATCGAGCAGCAACTCCTTGCGCTGAGCCGCCGCGTCGGCCCGCTGCTCCTTGGCGGGATGGGCGTCGGCCTCGGGGGCCTGATACACGGTCATGATCCTCACCCGGCAGGCGTCGGAGCCGCCCAGCACCCCGGCCAAATAGCGCACCGCTTGCAAGGAACTGTCATGCTCGTCAACCGTGGCCAAGATACGGTTCCAGATGGGCATCAGGTCTCCTCCCCCTGGGGCAGCTCGGCGATGGCGGGCGTCAGTTCGGCCATCAACTCATCCACCCTCTCATAGAATACCCCGGCGCCGCTGGAGAAGTGCAACAACACGTTGTTCAGGCTCTCCGGCAGGTAGGGATATATCTTCTTCAGGTTCATCAAGCGGTTTTTGATCACCGGGGAAAAATCATTGGGACGCAGGCCCTCGGCCGCCTGGGGGAATTCTTCCCGCACCCGGTGGTAGGTCACGTCGCGCCGGGCCACGGCATAGGTGAGCACGTTGCCAAGGCCGAACAAGTCCAGGCCGTAGGGGTTTTGTTTGAACTCGAAGTTGTAGTCAAAGTCGATCCAGGACCAGGCCCCGCTGTCCTTGTCCACGAACAGGTGGTCGCGGCGCACGTCGCCGTGGCGCTCACCCTGGGTATGCAGCCAGCCTATGGCCTCAATGGCCACGGACAGCTTGGTGAGCACCCTGCGCAAATGGCGCTCAAAATACTCCTGGTGGCAGCAGCTCAGCTCTTGCAGGTGCTGATCCAGGGGGCCGCCGCGTATGCGCTCCAAAACCCGCACCTGGTTGCCCGCCGTGTCGAGCAAAGTGACGCCCTGCATGAAGTTGGGGTTCCCCTGAACCAGGGTCAGGATGCGGGCTTCCTTGGCCGGGGAGCGGTAGCAACGCACCGTGATCTCTCCCAAGGCCATGTCGAATTCCTCGAAAAACACCAGCTTGATGATCTTGGCGCTGCCGTCCTCCCAGTCCAGGGCCCGCTTCACCCAATACTTGGGCTGCTCGTCCAGGCCAAAGCGCCCCTCGTACTCGGTGCCCTTGAGCACGTAACGCCGCCCCTCAAGCTCCAGCACGTCGCCGGTCTCCAGATTCATGAACTCGGAGGTGTCGGTGATCAGGCGCACCTTTTTCAGACGGCGGCCGGTAAGCTCCCTTGCCCGCTCCAGCAGCTCGGGGGCTTCGCGCATGACGGCTCCTAGTGCCACACCGGCACGCTGGGGAAGCGGCCGGGATCGGTGTGGGGAATGAAACGGGCAGCGGAAAATCGGTTCATGAGCGCCTGGTTGACGTTGAGCTCCAGATAAGTGAGCCGCCCCACCACCGCCTCCACCTGGGGGCGTATCTCCGGCTCCAACAGCAGCTTGCGG
The DNA here is from genome assembly GCA_021737645.1 of Desulfarculaceae bacterium. GTDB lineage: Bacteria > Desulfobacterota > Desulfarculia > Desulfarculales > Desulfarculaceae > Desulfoferula. The sequence goes on along the minus strand of JAIPDO010000062.1, from coordinate 4,912 downwards.
CACCCGGCCAGGGAGGAGTTGCCCAGGGGACTGAAGCGCTCCCTAGGCAGGTCGGGCAGCATGCCCAGGGTGATGGCCGTGTCCGGGTCGATGACGTTGCCAAAGGCCCCGGCCACGAAAAAGGCGCTGAGGTCGCTGAACTCCAGGCCCACCTCCTTTAGCACCGTACTCAGGATGGTGTACATGGCCGCCTTGGAGCGCAGCAGGATGTCTATCTCCACCTCGTCCACGTAGATGGGCTCGCCGGTGGCCGACTCCTGGGCCGTGGCCACGATGTAAGCCCAGCCCTCCTCGCTCTCGAAGATGCGCGGGTGGTCGTAAGTGCGGAACTTGCCCTGCATGTCCATGATGCGGGTCAGGTAGAGCTGGGCCAAAAGCTGCAACAGGCCCGAGCCGCACAGGCCCTTGGGCCGCACCGCCTGGCCGTCCAGGGCGGGGATGATTTTCAAGGTCGGCTCGTAGGTGACCGGATCGATCTTCACCCCCTCGATGGCCCCCGGCTGGGCCAGGATGCCCATCTTGGCCACCCCGCTCTCCAGGGCCGGGCCGGCGGCCCCGGCGCAGGCCACCAGCCATTCGCGGTTGCCCAGCACCACCTCGGCGTTGGTGCCCACATCCACCAGCAGGGCCAGGTCCTCGCGCTGGTGCAGGTCCGCAGCCACGATGCCCGCCACCAGGTCGCCGCCGAAATAGGAACCCACGTTGGGCAGCGCCCACGCCACCGTGGCGGGGGCCAGCTTCAGGCCGATGTCCTGGGCATAAAAGGGGCTGGGCCGGTTGACCAGGGGGATGTAGGGCTCCCGAGGGATGCTCTGCACATCCAGGCCCAGGAAAAAGTGGGTCATGGTGGTGTTGCCCGCGGCCACCAGCCCGGCCACCTCGTCAACCTTGCGCCCGGCCTGGGCGCACATGCCGGCGATGACCTTAGCGGCGGCATCCACCAGCATAAGGTGCAGGCGCTGCCCACCGCCGGGCTGGGCCGCGGCGTGGATGCGGGTGAGGATGTCCGCCCCCACCTGGGTCTGGGGGTTGAGACAGGTGCCTTTGGCCAGCTGGGAGCCGTCGGCCAGGTCATGCAGGGACGCCTGCAAGTGGGTGGAGCCCACATCCAGGGCCACGCCCAGGCCCTGGCCGCCCCACAGGGCGGGAGGCACTTCCGAGGCACGCGAGACCAGTTCGGCCTTGGGCGGCTCAGCGGTGGTGTCGCCGGGCTCCACCTGCACCAACACCGGCCCCACCGGTCCGGGGCAGACGGTGGCGGTCAGGCGGTAATCCCCTTGGCGCATGATCCTGGCAAAGGCGTCCAAACGCCCCACCGGCGCGGCGGGCCAGGCGCCCTCTTTCCGGGCCAGGGCCTTGCACAGCCGGTCGATGGTTCCTGTGTTGTCGCCCAGGCTGGGCGGAGTGAGTTCCAGATAGTGTTTGCGGCTCTCGCTCATGAATCATCCTCGGCGCGGGCGTGTTGGCAAATGTTGGCAGCATGGGCCGCGAAAGTCAAACCATTGGCCACCTACCCGCACGGGGTGTATTTTAAACCGTATGCGCTACGAAGGCCCCATCTACCGTCCCCCTTCCGAGGCCGACAGCCTGCTGGTGCAGGCCACGGTGGGCTGTCCCCACAACAAATGCAGCTTTTGCATGACCTACAAGAAGGGGCCTCCCTTCCGGGTGCGCCCGGTGTCCGAGATCCTGGAGGACCTTACCGAGGCCCGGCGAGAGCTGGGCCCAGGAGTGCACACCCTGTTCTTTCCGGCGGGCGACAGCCTGGCCATGCCCACCGAGGAACTGGCCCAAATCTGCGCCGAGGCCCATAAGCTATTCCCCCACATGGAGCGCATCACCGTATACGCCGGGGTGAAAAGCATCCTAAAGCATGGGGCCGAAGGTTTGCGGCGGCTCAAAGCGGCCGGGCTAATGCGCCTGCACGTGGGCCTGGAGAGCGGCCACGACCCCACCCTGCTGCGGGTGAAAAAGGGAGTGACCAGCGCCCAGCAGATACAGGCCGGGCGCATGGCCCTGGAGGCGGGCCTGGAGCTCAGCCTGTACGTGATGCTGGGCTTGGCCGGGCCGGATGAATCCCAGGCCCACGCCAAGGCCACGGCCGAGGTGGTCAACGCCATCAACCAGGCCGGGGCGCTGACCTTAAGGCTGCGCACCCTGCTGCCCAAGATAAACACCCTGCTGCTGCACCAGATCAACAAGGGGCGCTTCACCCTGTGCACCCCCCAACAAACCCTGGCCGAGGCCGGGGCCATCATCGCCGCCCTGACCGGCCCCCTGAGCCTGCACAGCGACCACTACACCAACCATCTGAACCTGGCCGGGCGTATTCCACAAGACAGGGACCGCCTTATGGGCCAGATCGAGGCAGCCGGCCGGTTGCCTCGCGACGCCTTTCGGGCGGATTTCGTGGGCACCCAATAGGCCTCCCCTTGAGTGGCCGGGTGCGGAGTGCTATAAAACAAGACTAGCCGTCCGCGCCAATTGCCGGACTGAATCGCAGAAGGGACAGGCATGATTTCTTCCTACGACGACATGGGGCCCCGCATCGACCTCGGGGGAGACAACACACCTCCACAAGCGCCCGAGGGCAATCGAAACCCCAACCCGCCCAGAATCCCCGGCGCCTCGCCCGCTCCGCCGCGCATCGCTCCCAAGAGCAGCCCCGGCGCCCTGGGCCTGGTGAGCCTTTTGCTCTCCCTGTTGGCCCTTTCCGTGGCCATCTGGGGCCTGCTAAGCCAGCCGGAGATGATCCCTCAGCCCCCGATGTCGTCCTCGGTGGTGCCCGGTGCCACGGCCGAGCGGGTGGCCAAGCTGGAAAAGGACGTGGGTGATTTGATGCTGCGCATGGTCACCCTGGAAAAAGAGATCAAGGCGGTGGCCTCCAAAGCGGGTTCGGTGACCAAGCTCACCCAGCTATCCAGCCGGGTGGCCGGTCTGCAAGACCGTCTGGACGCCATGACCGTGGAGCGCAAGATCGCGGGCCTGGCGAATAAGAGCGCCCCCGCAGCCGCCTCGGCCGCCCAGGCCAAGGCCAAGGCCGCCCCGCCCAAGCAGGAAGAAAAGGCCCAGGAAAAGGCCGAGGAGCCTCAGAGGCAAAAGCAGGTCTACACCGTTCGCCGGGGCGACACCCTGTTCACCATCGCCCAGCGCTACAAGGTCACCATGCGCGACCTCAAGTCCTGGAACAATCTGCGCAGCAACATGGTCATGATCGGCCAGAAGCTGGTGATCTACAAGTAAGCCCAGCGCCTTCTAGAAACGAATCGGCCCGCCCTTGCCTTGCGGCAGGGGCGGGCCGTTTTAATCGCTTGGGCCGTGTGTCTAGGCTTTTTCAAACACGTAATTCAGGTTGCCGCCCGGCAGCTGGTTGACCTTGGTGACCATGTCCATGCCGATCTTCACCTCGTCGAAGGGCACTTCGCCGATGCGGCCGAACACCTTGAAGTCGCCGTAGTCCAAGACCGCGATGGCATAGGGAAGGTCCTCGCCAAAGCCGATGGGCGCGTACATAAGCTCGCTGAAAGTATCCAGCTTGCCCGTACCCTGAACCACGAACCATTCCACCGGCTCGCCGGGGCAGGCGAAGCAGTCGGCCCTAGGCGGGAAAAACTTCTGCCCGCACTTGGTGCACCGGGTGCCGGCCACCTGGCCGTCTTCCAGATAGCCGATGAAGTCGTTGACCTTGGTGACCGCGGTGAAGCTCACCGTGCCGAATTTCTTGAAACGGGTGTCCATTTCCGGTTTAGGCATGCCTCACCTCCCAAAGATGGTGACGTTGCCGTAGAGGCCCACGCCGCCGATGTTGTGCACCAGGCCGAACTGCGGATCCTTGACCTGCATGTCCCCGGCCTCGCCGCGAAGCTGCAATACCACCGTGCGCACCTGGCTGCCGCCCGTGGCACCGATAGGATGGCCCTTGCTCAAAAGACCGCCATCCACGTTCACCGGAATGGAGCCTTCCTTATAGGTCTCCTTGGCCTTGATAAGCTCCGGACCCTGGCCCGGCTCGGCAAAACCGAGGTTTTCATATGCCATCATCTCGGCGATGGTGAAGCAATCGTGCACCTCGGCCACGTTGATGTCCTTGGGGCCCACCCCGGCCATGGCGTAGGCCTGCTTGGCCGCCTCCTCGGCCACGGCCAGGCCGTGGAACTTGTCCCGGTAGGACATGTTGATGGGCATGCTGGCCGCGCCGATGCCCAGAATCCACACCGGCTTTTTGATGCCCATCTGCTTGGCCCGCTCTTCGCTGGCCACGATCACGCAGGAGCTGCCGTCGGCGTTGGCGCAGCAGTCGAACACCTTGAGCGGCTTGGACACCGGGTCCGCCGCCAGGCACTGCTCAAGCTCCACCCCCTTGCGGTAAACCGCCTTCTCGTTGATCTGGCCGTAGGTGGCCGCCTTGACCCGGATACGGGCCAAGTCTTCCTCGCTGGCGCCGAAGTGGTCCAGATAGGCCTTGGCGTGCATGGCGTAGTAGGCGGGCATCATGGTGCCGAAGGGGCTCTCGAACTGGATGTCAGCCCCGCGCCCCATGCGCTCCTGGCTCTCGGCGCTGGATATTTCGCTCATCTTCTGGAAGCCCAGCACCATCACACTGTCGTGCAGCCCGCTGGCCACCAGGGAATAGGCCAGCTTCAGGCCGGTGGAGGAGCTGGAGCACAGGGTCTCCACATAAAAGGTGGGCTGGGGGTTAAGGCCGCAGTATTCGGCGATGACCCCGGCCGGGGAGCGCTGCTTGTCATACTCCGGGCTGGAGCAGATCACCGTGGCCCCGATGTCGCTGTTTTGAGCCCCGGCGTCGGCCATGGCCTCGGCATAGGCCTCAAAGGCAAGTTCGCGGATGGAGCCGGGATAGCCGCGCACAAAGGCTGACTGACCCACTCCGATTACGGCAACTTTGGGCATA
>JAIPDO010000061.1 GCA_021737645.1 Desulfarculaceae bacterium | reverse complement strand
TATCCAACATAGATTTGCGATTAAACAATTTGCTCTATTGCGAATTACCTCAGGACGCAGTCCAACCGGTGCAACTTAGCCACCGCGTCCGAGGCACAGTTGTTCTGCGAACAAGGGAGAGTTTGTAATGGGCTACACGCTGCCTGATAAAACCGCCCATGACTGGTTCGACCAGCTAAAAACGCCTTTTGATCAAATTTGGGATGATATTCAATCGGCTGGTACTGGGACGGCCAAGGTCCGCGTAGGCACAAGGGCCGAGCGCCTAGCCTATGCAGCACCATCCGCCGGGCTCTCCTGGATTGAGACGGACAAAAACGCCGACAACCAGTGGCGCTGGCAACACGATGGTTCAGCCTGGCTGGCCGTGGGCGGAAACATAAGCGCTTTTATGGCCCTGATGTTGCTGGTGGAATCTGCCGCAGCCGCGCGAACCGCGTTGGATGTACCCTCCAGTGGGGAAGTAAGCGCCTCTCTACAGGCCGTCGCCGCCTTGATCCTGTCCGCCGGCATCCAAAGTGGGCTCGGTATAAAGTACAAGGACTCCGACGAGGTAACCCTGGATGACGGCGAGATAGAAATTGGAGGCTCAGTCTACAGCTTTAACGGAGCCGATTTTGACGTGGCCGCGTCGTTCGGCGGGGCCCTGACCGCATCGACCTGGCATTTTTTGTATTTGAACCCGGCAGGTGCATCAGCCGGGGCCCTGGGCACCACAGATATTGTGGTGGAGACCGCCGTGCCTACGTGGGATGCGGCCAAAAATGGCTGGTATCACCCCACCGAAGCCACCTATCGTTGCCCGTTTGAGTTGGGCTGGGCGGTTTTGGCTGATGGTTCGTCCAACATCGTTTTATTCATAGTTGCCGGAGGGATATACAGCCACGCCCCATTGACCCTCCTGGACGACATCACTCCGGCAACCTCGGCTACGGCTCTACCGACCAATGTGCCCGGAGCTGGAACCTGGACCATCATGGGTGAGTTTCGGGTGGGTCATTCCACCACCACGGGGGTGGCCGGGTACGTCTTTAATGGGCTGGGAAGCCCGGCTATTTGGTTGTTCCCCAATGTAGCCAGTGGTGGTTCGCTCAACTCTTCCATCTTCATAGCCGCGACCGATGCCTCTAGGCAGATCATGTTCTCGGGATCGCCCACCACGTTTGCAACGTTCAAAATTTTCCAAACTGGCTTTTTCTTGCCGCCCAGGCCGTAGGGAGAAAACATGTACGCCTACGCTTATGACCAAACCACCGGAGAGATCACCGGCAGCACTCCGACCACTAGCCTGGCGGTTTTGGCCGGCTGGAAGGCACAGGGCCGTCCGTGGGTGGAACATGCCTTGGACGTGCCGCGCAAAGAATATCTGGTGGTGGACGGAGCCGTGGTAGCGAGGCCCGCGCCCAGCGAGGAAGAGGCGTTGGCCCTGGCCAAGGCCGAGGCCTACGACCGGTCAAGCGCTGATTATGAGCGGTATGTGGCTGATCTTGGCTACACGGCGGCATGGCAAAGGACGGCCCAGGCTCAGCGTCTTGCCCTGCAAAAAGTTGCGGCCGACGACAATGCAACTGCCGAACAGGCGCAGGCGGCACTGGCAGTGGAAGCTCGCTTTCAGGCCCTTGAAGAGTTTCTCGTGGTTGACCTGGGCCTATACTTCGCCCGGGTAGGGCAGGAGATTTTCGCTGCTGGTTCGATGGAGGACTTGACCGCGATCAAGTGGGACTTTCACCAGTTCGATGAGGCCGACCCCAAGGTGACCATGCACGTGGATGTATTCCCTGGATTGGCGGTAGCCAAGGGCAAGACAACGACAGAGGTCAAAGGGTAACAGTGCCCGGTTCGGGATGATTTCCCGCCTGGCGGGAAGCCAAAAACCGCCGAGTTATTTCAGCACAACCGGCAAAAGTTTTCGCGCCCGCTATCATATTACGGTTCTCATATCCCAGGAGCCGTTGGATAGCTCCCAGAGGGACGTTGCTGTGAACCGCTAACACCCAGGGGGCCTACTTGCGTTTTTCGTCCAGTGCCTTTCTGACGGTTTTCGCCATGTCTTTTTTAAAAAAAGGCTTCTGTATAAAATGGACCCCCTCGTCCAAAACTCCGTGGTGAGCGATGACGTTGGACGTATACCCGGACATGTACACGCACTTGATGTCCGGGTAAAAGGTTTGCAGGCGCTCAGCCAACTCCCTCCCGTTCATTTGGGGCATGATCACGTCGGTGAGCAGCAGGTCGATGCCGCCTGGGTGTTGCTCGGCCAGGGCCATGGCTTCGGAAGGGGTCCCCGCGGCCAACACTTTGTAGCCCAGGCCATGCAGGGTTTTCTTGGCCAGTTTGAGGATCGGTAGGTCGTCTTCCACCAGCAGGATCACCTCTCCTCGACCCTTCGCCAGCCCCTGTGTGCTTACTTCTAAAGCGCCCACGGCTTCGCCCAAATGCCGCGGCAGGTATATTTTGATGGCCGTGCCTTCACCCGGTTTGCTGTAAACGTTGATAAAACCATTGTTTTGCTTGACGATGCCGTAGACCGTGGACAGCCCCAGGCCGGTGCCCTTGTCCGCGTCCTTGGTGGTGAAAAACGGCTCGAACATGTTGTCGAGAATCTCCTTGCCTATGCCGCATCCGTCATCGCTTACGGCCAGCAGCACGAACCGGCCGGGTACAAAACCGGGGTGAGCGGCGCAGTAGGCCTCGTCAAAGGTGGCGTTGCCGGTCTCGATGGTGATCTTGCCCACACCTTCGATGGCGTCACGAGCGTTGACGCACAGGTTGGCCAGTATCTGATCGACCTGGGAGGGGTCTAGCTTTACGGGCCACAGATCCGCGCCCGGCGACCAGGCGAGATCGATATCCTCGCTGATGAGATGCCGGAGCATTTTGAACATACTTGCCACGGTTAGGTTCAAGTCGAGCACTTTGGGGGCGATGGGCTGCTTGCGGGCGAAGGCCAGCAGTTGCCGGGTGATGTCCGCCGCGCGCTGGGCGGCGGTGAGGACCTGACCCAGGTTGGCCCGCAGGGGCCCGGCCGGGTCCACCTCGTCCATGGCCAGTTCGGTGAACCCGATGATTACGCTGAGCGCGTTGTTGTAATCATGGGCCACCCCGCCCGCCAAGCGGCCGATGGACTCCACCTTTTGGGCCTGGTGGTACTGCTCCTCCAGCAGCAGCTTTTCCTCTTCCGCCCGCTTGCGTTCGGTGATGTCCCGCCCGATGCCCAGCACTCCGGCCAGTTGGCCGTCATTGGTGTACATGGGGGTTTTTATGGTCTCCAGAAGCTCGCGATGCCCATCATCCGCGAAAGTGACTTCTTCTTCGTTTTTGCTTGGTTTCCCTTTGGCCATGGAAATTTTGTCATGCTTGCGGAAATGATCCGCCAAGTCCTTGTCTACGAAATCGTAATCGCTTTTGCCGGCGATCTCCTTTTCGCTTGCGCCAAAAAAACTTTCAAATCGGGGATTACAGAGAAGGTAGGTTCCCTGCTGGTCTTTCAGCCAGACTAAATCCGGAATTGTTTGGATCAAGGTCCGCAGGCGCGCCTGGCTGTCTTTCAAGGCTGTTTCCGCTTGCTTGCGTTCGGTGATCTCTTTTTGCAGTTGCATGTTGGCGAGGCTGACTCTGGAAAGATATCCAGAGAATTTAGCCAAAAAACTTATCAAATGATGAACGGTTTCTCGGCTGTATTTGGGTATGCGGCGGAAAGCATCCAAGTAGGCTTCTTTGTCAAAGCCGTACATTTCCGCCTGCCTTACAAATATTTCTTCGTCTATTTGCTCGTCATCATAGAAAAATTGCCCCGCGTAGATGTTGCCTAGGTGGATGCTCCCCACGTATAGCGGTGTGACCACGTCCCATAAACCATTTTTGCATTTATATTCAATATGTTCCCCAGGTTTGAGGCCCCTCGCCAGGAAAAGATCGCTTTCCGTGCAGTTTTGAGAAGTTTGTGGGTGCTTCCGGTGGAATTTGGTACAGATGTCCTGCCATCCCGTACGTTCAAGCACATTGCCTTCCAAGTCGAGGATAGCCGTGGCCATATTCGTCAGGTGGTAAAAGTCGTCCATGATGGACTGGACTTCAGCGACATTTATGATGGAGGCGAGGTTGTCGGCATCGGTGGTGTGAACCGCTGGATTCACATTGCTTTCCAGCTTTTCCTGCTCCAATTCTTTTACTCTTTGCAATAATTCTTCATAGGTCGGCTTTTTGGGCATTAAGTAAAGTCTCCCGCTATCGGATGTGCAAGCTTGACGGAAATTATTTGGGCCGCCTGGAAAATGTAGATTCGTCGGCCCCAAACCAGCGGCCTTTGTACAGCGAAAGCCGCAACTGTGCATAAGCCCATTAAAATTTGGTGCTGTCAGAATGCGGACGCCGGGCGTCCGTCCAAGGTGCCTGCTGACGTGTGATCTGCATCAGGATGAGGTTGCCGCGGGGAGCAGGCCCGAAGTCCTCTTGGGCATCTCGGTTTTACGAGATGATTACAATCGTTGATTAAGTCCGCACACCAGAACACTGCTGGTGTCCTACCAAAGCTTGGCGGTTTGGAGATCTTTCATGAGCGAGCGATTGAAGCACAGCCTCGGCGATTGCCTTTCACCACGGCCGGGCACCATGAAATCATAGCTTTGACATAGTATTAAATATTGTAACCACGCCGCAAGCTATTAGTAAGCAATTTGCTGCCCATCGGACCGTGCGCTGCGGGCTCGGCAAGGGAACGGTGAAGAGCCGGAAGATCTGTCCTCCAATATAAAGTGGACGAGGTTCTGGAGAGAGCTAGGTTTTGCGGCGTCTGCGCATCCGGGCCGCGCCCAACGCGCCAATGGCCGAGATCATCAGCAGCATGGTGCCGGGTTCCGGCGCGCCTTCGCTGGGCACGTGTATCTCCTTGGCCAGCTTCTTTTGCAACGCCTCGCCAAAGTTTTCGAAGGAACTGGCGCGCACTATGAAGGAATCTTCGCCGCCGATCACGCTTTTTTCATAGTAATCGGCCAGGCTTTGGCTGCCGATAGGCAGGCCGTTTATGATGATGCCCGCCGCCAGGGCGTCCGCCCGCGCCTTGCTGAGGTTGGTGCCCCGCGGGTCTTGGTTGTTGGTGCCGTCGCCGGAAATATCTATGACGTTCTTGGTGGCCAGGTAGGTGTCGTCCAGCGCGAAAAGTTTGGTGGCATATTCCAGGGCGCCGGAAATGGAGGTCATGCCCGAATAAGGGCGTTTTACTTCGCTCAGGGCGGTGGCAAAGGCATAGGATGAGGCGGTGCCGTCAATGTAGGACCATTGCGCAGCGGTGGATTGCTCATATTTACCGGACCAAAACACCATGTTCACCGCGATGGCGCCGATGGAATTGTTTTGGATGGCCGATATGATATCGGAATCGCGAAAGGCGTCCGCATAGCCCTGCATCTGGAGTTTGAATTCTTTGCTGCTCACGCTGCCCGATACGTCCACCAGCAGGCTGAGCTGTACGTCGACCGGGATGGTGTCGGCCTTGGAGGTGAATGGCGTCAGGACCAATACCGCCATGATCAGTATGAAAAAGGTCTTTTTAGCGCTCGCCACGTTTAACAATCTCCTTGGATCATGGTAGGACCGCAATAGCCTAAAATCATTCCATATCATATATTTTCGCAAAACTACGAGTATTGTAAAGCAGTAATGGAAAATTATCAGGGATGATTGCAAACGATAAACCATACTTGACACCTATCCATTGACGGCGGAGACACCCTGACCCTCAGCGGAGTGCTCAACATCATCACCGCCCAGTGGGACTTCGCCGATTTCCCCAGCACCATGCCCATTGTCATCACAGTCGGCAAGATCGGCAACAATCCGCCGGGCCAGAACAACTTCATTCAAAAGTACGTGGATTTTGCCAAGGGCGGGGTGGGTGCGGTCAATTTCGACGGGGCCACCGGCACCGCCGGCACCACCGAGGCGGCCCCCGAGCCGGCCACCCTGCTTCTGATAGGCAGCGGTTTGCTGCGGGCTTTAGGCTGGCGCAGACGCAGCCGCCGCGCCGGCTAGACTCGCTGTAGTTCCAACCTCGGCCTCCAGCTTCGGCCGGAGGCTTTTTTGCGCCCGGTTTGGCCGTAGAGGCTTCACCCGAGGCCACCGCCTAGCCATGGGGCGCGGGTTTTGCTACCTTGGTCTAGGTAATTCAACCCAGGGAGGACGGCGTGGACAAGAGCGACAACCAGGAACCGGAAAGCCTGCTGATAAACGAGGCCCAATTTCTTTTGGCCGACAAGCGCACCCAATTGGCCACGGTGCGCACCGGACTGGCCCTGCTGGCCGTCCCCATGAGCATCATCTCGGTGTTGGTGGTCACCTCGCGCCTTTACCACTTCTGGGACAACTTTTGGTACCTGCTGCCTCTTTTGTCTTTGTGCCTGTGCCTGTTGATTCTGGGCGTCCACCTGGTGCTGCGCGGCGCCCTGCGCCTGCACCGCATCGAAAACACCCTTCGCCGCATCATCGCCCGCAGCCCCCATCTCAATCATCTGGGCTGACAACTACCACCTGATTTGCCAGAACCGTTCGCTTGTGTTAATACCTACAGCTATCAGGGTATTAACTACTGCGGGAGCGTGCATCGTGAATGCGGAATCAGACTTGACCTTGGAGCAATTTTTGGAGCAATGGCCGGCTGGCGAGGCGGGCCTCAAGAAGAGCCTTTTGGCCTATCGCCGGGAGGTGATGGACATGGCGGGGGTGGGGGAGAGCTTTTTGCCTAGGCCCGGGGTTAGCTACAGCCTGCGCTGGGACCTGGACCCCAGGCCCGAGGGCCGCGACAAGCCACTGTTCGCCATGGCCGACGTGGTGCCCTTGGGCGAGGATGAGCTGATGCTCTCGCTGTGCTTCTACGGCGATGACGTCAGCGACCCGGACGAACTGGGCAACCTCATCCCCGGCGGTCTCTACGGCGAAAACGGCCACTGCTTCGATTTGGAAGGCGACGACCCAGACATGGTGGCCTATTGCCTTGAGCGGGCATCAGAGGCCCTGGCGGCGGCGCGCAAGGCAGCCTAAGTGCGGCAGCTTCAGAAAACCAGGGAGTTGATCTTTTGATTTTTTAACCGCGCAGCCGCAATGTAGCCGACTTGATTGCGGCAAGGCCGTTGCCATCAAGCTCGGCACAGTCAGGCGGCTGCGGGCGAGGCGTCCGGCAAGCGAGGGCCGCAGGTGTAGCCTAAGCTACTCCGAGGCCCGAGCGCAGGCGGCAACATAGCCCCCGGCCGTCTGGCGAAGCCGGCCTAGGCGCCCTCCTGGGCCGCCCACTCGCCCATAGCCTTGCGCAACTCAGGGCCGTCCTCCGGGTGCAGGCGCTGGGCCAGGAACAGGCTGAGCAGCCCATCCGTGGCTTTGAGGGTGTTTTCCAAAAGAGCCACCCGCTCCAGCACCAGGCCCTCCAAGCCGTCGGGGTCTTCGCTGGGCGCGGCGGTGGTGGGCAGCTTGAGGCTCTTCACGGTAAGCTCGGCCGCCTCCAGGTTCAGGGCGTACTCTTCGCCGTGAACCTCCAGGCCCACACGCAGGGCCTCCACCAGCTTGCCCTGGCGAAGGGCCTCGCGGGCCTCGGCCAGGGAGCCCTCGGCCCCGCTCACCGTGACCCGGGAGCCGTCGGCCCCCATGGCCGGGCCCAACACCAGGCGCTCGCCCAGGGTCAGTTCCACCCAGCCCAGGTCCTTGACCTCGGCCCCGCCATCGGTTTCCAGCAGGAACCACAGCCAGGTTAGAAACTCCTGGCCCAGGAAAATCTTCTGCTCCAGCAATTCCGCCAGGTTCATGCGCCTTGCTCCCAAGCCAGGGGGCCCCAGGGCCGGGCCTCTTCCAGGGGGGCGGCCATTTGGCTGCCGGCCACCAGATCCCGCGCCACCAGGAAGGGCAAACGGGGGGTCAACTCCAGGCCGAAGCTGGCCACGAAGTGCTCCTCGAACAGATCCATGACCTTGCGGGTGGCCGCGCCCAGCCAAAGCTCGTTACGGGCAGTGTCCCACACCATTTCGTAGAGCCTGGTCTCCGGTGGGATGCGGGCCAGAAGCTCCAAACGGGCCTTGTCCTTGAGCTCCTCGCGGCGCACCCGGCCCAGGTTGCGCCCCTCGTCCAAATAGCTCTTGGCCTTGTCCATTTCCAGGCGATGGTACTTCTTGAGCAAGGTGGCGGGCACCCGGCGCTGGTCCACCCTGAGGCCCAGCAATACATAGGGCTCCATGGCGTAGGACATGTAGGCGAAGCCGGTGTCGAAGTAGTCATTGATGGCGCACCATCCCACGGACAACTCTTCGGTGCTGGATTCGATGTCCTGAAAAGCGTGAGCCTTGACCCGGCGGTCGATGAAGTCCCAGAAACCGGGCGGCGGCTCGCCGCTGACCATGTATCGGGTGATGGTGGCGCGTCCTTTGAGCAGTCCCATGTGAGCTTGACCCTCTCTGAATGGTTGGAGGGCCTACTCTAGCGCGGGCGGCGGACAGGCGCAAGGGATGCGGCTCCCTGGGGGGCCTCCCCCTGGGGCACGGGCCTGTTCCCGCCCTTGGCCTGGAGCATTATGCGGCGGCGTTTGGCCGCTCCGGCCCGGCTGGGCGGACGGTAAGGCTCTTTGTATTCGCGGCAGGTGCACATGCAAATAATATGGGCCGCCCACCTTCCCAATGCAAGGGGCGGCTTGACGCGGCGGGCCTTTGGCCCTAGTTTTGTGGGTAGTCAAGTCAACAAAGTTCCGGGAGGGAACATGTCCGATAAGGTGGATGCCGGTAATTACGTCTGGGTGATCGTTGAGCGCACCAGAAACGACGAGAATTTTCTGGGAATGGCCGACGAGGACGGCGATATGTTCATCCCGGTCACCGCGGAGAAGGATCAGGCCCTGATGCTGGTGGGGCGCCTGCCCGATACCGAGGGGGTGTTCACCCGCAGCGTGGAGGCCATCCACCGGGCGCAGCTCTTGGGCCAGGCCCAGGACGAGGGCTTCAGCGTGTACCTGGTGGATGAGAAGGGGCGCATCATCGAGCATCTCACCGGCCAAACCCATTAGCGGCTTCGCCAGCCACCGGCATACTGCGTTGCTGGCTGTGCCGGGTCCGGGTACGAACCGCTCTCCTGATTGGCTAAAGCTTTTCTCGCAAGGGCCGAATAAAGAAATCAAAAGAGGCTTGGAAAGGGTTAAGGCAGCCAATGGCGGGTCCTTGAGCCGTCTCGCGGGTCCTACGGTAGTAGCCAACCTCTCTGCCGGTAGCCGCTGGGAGGCGCTAAAGGACCGGGAGTCTCGCTGAGTCCGAGCGTCCCGGCTCCGTCCATTTGACAGCTCCACCACTTCTAGAGAGCGCCTGGACTCCTCCCGAGGCTATGGCTGCCCGATGACCCTTTTCCCTTCCTTCACGACTCTTGTCCCCAACAGGGGGCGGCGGGTAAGCCTGTTTTCGGTATCTCGATATGGGTCGTACCCAGAGCTCTTTCTATTTAGGCCCTCTTGCTCCTGAACACCTGCCACAACTCGCCCAACTCGGCCAGGCGCATGAGCTTGGCCGCCGCGAAGTAGGAGGCCGTGCCCACCCCCAAGGCGGCCACGGGACGCGCCCAGCGCCACATGGCCCCGCTGGGGTCGCCCCAGTCCGGGCCATAGGCCACCAGGGCCACCAACAGGCCCATCACCGCCGCCGCCGAGCAGGTGCCCAGGCCGGATTTGAACAGCCGCCGCCCGCCCAGCAGGCCCACCCGCTTTCTGAGCAGCCACAGCAAAAGCAGCAGGTTCACCACCCCCGAGACCGAGGTGGCCAGAGCCAGGCCGGTCTGCTTCAGGGGGCCCATGAGGGCCAGGGAAACCACCAGCTTTATAACCAGGCACAGGGCGGCCACCATCACCGGGGTTCTGATGTCCTTTAGGGCGTAAAAAGACTGCACCACCGCCCGCACCGCCGCGATGGCCCACAGCCCCGCGCCCAGGCCCATCACCGCCCCGGCGGTCTCCCCGGCCATGGCCAGGGTGAATTCGCCGCGCATGAAAAGCAGCACCACCAAGGGCCGGGCCAGGACCAAAAGCCCCACCATGGCCGGCACGGTGATGAATAGGATAAGGCGCAGGCCGTAGCCCATGGTGCTGAGCAGGGCTCCTCGGTCGCCGTCCGCCGCCTGGCGCGACAGGCTGGGCAAAATGGCGGTGCTCACCGCGATGGCGAAGATGCCCAGGGGGAACTGGATCAAGCGGTCGGCGTAGTAGAGGTAGCTCACCGTGCCGCTGGGCAGGAAAGAGGCCAGGATGGTGTCCATGAGCACCGCCACCTGGTACACCGCCGCCCCGAAGATGGCCGGGATCATCAAGCGCAGCATGCGGCGCAGGGCGGGGTTTTTTATGTCCCACCCGGGCTTGAAGGGCACGCCCTTGGCCTTGAGGTAGGGCAGTTGCATCAGGAGCTGGGCCACCCCGCCGCCGACCACGCCCATGGCCAGGCTGAGGACCGGCGGGTCCACCCGGGGGCTCAGCACCAGGGCGGTGGCTATAATCGTTAGATTAAGAAGGGCCGGGGCCGCCGCCGGGGCGAAAAAGTGGCCCAGGGAGTTGAGCACTCCTCCGGCCAGGGCCACCAGGCTGATGAAAAAGATGTAAGGCAAACACCAACGGGTCATCTCCACGGCCAGGGCGAAGGTGCCCTCGCCGGGGGTGAATCCCGGAGCGATGAGGCGCACCACCTCGGGGGCAAAAATCACTCCGGCGATGGTCACCGCCAAAAGGGCCAGGGACAGGAGCGAAAAGGTGGAGCGGGCCAGAAGGAAGGCCTCCTCGCGGCCTTTCTTTTTGAGCAGTTCGGTGAACACCGGAATAAAGGCAATGGTTAGGGTGCCTTCGGCGAAAAGGCGGCGTAAAAGGTTGGGAATGCGGAAGGCTACAAAGAAGGCGTCCGCCGCCGGGCCGGCCCCAAAAAGGTAAGCGATGACCACATCGCGCACAAATCCGCCGATGCGGCTGGCCAGGGTGGCCAGGCCCACCACCCCCGCGGCCCGGGTCATTTTATGTTGTTCACTGGCTGCTTGCATCAAAACCCCTTGACAGGGACGCCGGCTCCCGTTAAAAGTTTGGGTCTGTCAGGGGCGACGGGCCCCCTAACCGCCCGGAGCCTAAACTTATCCGGAGGATACTCAGTTGGCCAACCATGCTTCCGCCCTTAAAAGGGCTCGCCAGATTGAAAAGCGCAGCGTGCGCAACAAGGCTTACCGCACCCGTGTGCGCTCCGTGGTCAAGCAGGTGCGTCAGGCCATAGCGGCCGGCGACGCCGACGCTGCCCAGACCGCCTTGAACCAAGCCGTGCCGATTATCGACAAGGCCGCCGGCAAGGGCATCTACCACAGGAAGAACGCCGCCCGCAAGATCTCGCGGCTGTCCCGCCAGGTTTCCGCCCTGTAGCGATTCGGCGCTGCGTTCAGCTTTTCTTGGCGCCGGGGCCGGCTTTGGCCGGCTCAGGCGCATAAGTCCATTATAAGACGTTCCATGATGATCCGGTCCGCCCCGGGGGAGGACTTGAGGGCCACGTCGGCGTTGAGCACCGCCTTCAGGGCCTTGCTCAGGCTGGGCGGAGTCTCGCGCTTGGCCCGGTCCACCAGGGTGGCCGTGGCCTGGGGTGGGGTGCGCAGGGTGCGCTGCACCTCCTGCGGCCCGCCGCCCTGGTCCAGCACCCGCCTGGTCTCCAGAAGCTGACGGTAGAGCCGGGTGAGCATGGCCAATACCCTCACCGCCGGTTCCCCAAGCGAATCCAACTGGGCATAGCAGCTCAGCGCCCGGGTCAGGCCGCCGGCGGCCACCGCGTCGGTAAAGTCAAAGATGGAATACAGGCGAGAACTTCCCAACACCTGGCGCACCGTGTCCAGGGTGATGCGCCTTTGTGTGCCCACGTACAGGGCCAGCTTTTCCAACTCCGAGTCCAGAGCCCCCAGTCCCAGCCCGGCCAACTCGGCCAGATAGGCGGCGGCCTGGGAATCCAGGCTCTTGTCCCGCACTCCGGCCCGGCCTTGCAGCCAAGGTACCAGTTGGCGGGCGTACATCTTGGGGAACTGGTGCACCTTGCCCGCGGTTTTCAGGCTCTTGGCGAACTTGGTGCGCGCGTCCAGCTTGGCCCCGGTGAGGACCAAAGTGGTGCTGGGGCAGGGGTCGGTCAGGTAGGGCAAAAACTCCGCCGCCGCCTCGGCCTTGTACAGATGCGCCTCGCTGACCACCACCAGACGCCTGCTGCCCAAAAAGGGCAGGGTCTGGGCGCTGTCCAACACCCGGTTGGGCTTGGTCTCGGTGGCCTGGAAGCGCTCCACGTTCAAAGAGGGGTTGTCGCTGAAGGCGGGCGAGGCGATAAACTGCTCCACCCCCTGGCTGAGCAGAAAATCCTCTTCGCTGAAAAGGCCGTAAAGGGACCCCGGCTCGCCCTTGGCCACTTCGGGCCAGGGAAGAGCCGCCGGGTCCCTCTGACGGCTGCCTGAGGCGGTCATACCACCGCCTCGGCTAGAAGTTCTCGAAAACGCTGTCGTGCAGGGTCTGGGCCATCACCCTGGCCAATGCGGTCAGGGCCACCCGCTTGTTGGAGTCGGTGGCCGTGGGGCTGGTGCTCACGCTGTAGGTTTCGTTTTGCCACAGGCTCTTGTTCTGCCACAGGACCTTGCCGTCCCTGGTGCGGGTCAGCTTGGCCGCGACCCACACCGTGATACGCCGTTGGCGGCTGCTGTCGTTGGCGGTAAGGGCCACATCGTTTATCTGCACCCGCTCCACCGTGCCGGTGAGCACCGCATCGGCGTTGCTCGTGGACACCACCCGCACCATCTGGCTGCGGTTGAACTGCAGAATAACCGCGTCGGTGAATATCTGCTCGATGCGGATCTCATTGGTCTTGTTCTTAAAGACCGGAATGGCGATGCTCTTGACGTCGCTGGGTAGGTTGTTTTGCTTGCCGCGGAACTGGTATCCGCAGGCCGCCACCAGCACCGCCAATATCAAAATGCCTGCAATCGAAAGCTTCTTCACCACAGCTTCTCCCTATATGGTCCCGCCGTCCGGACAGGCGCCCCTGGACGAACCAGGGCTAGATAACTATATTCACCAGCTTGCCCTGGACTACTATTACCTTTTTCAGCGGCCTGCCGTCGATGAATTTTTGCACTTTTTCATCAGCCAGGGCCGCCGCTTCCAGGGCGGCGTCGTCGGCATCGGCGGGCATGGTCAGTTTGGAGCGCACCTTACCCTGCACCTGCACCACCACCAGCTTTTCCTCGCGCACCAGGGCGGCTTCGTCCCAGGTGGGCCACCCGTGCTCGATAAGGTAGCCCCGGCCGCCCATGCGCTGCCACAGCTCGTCGGCTATGTGGGGGGCCATGGGGCTGATGAGCACCACCGCCGCCTCCACCGCCTCGCGCAGCACCGCCGCCCGTTGGGGCTCATCCGCCAGGCTCTCGTCCTGCTCCACCAGGCTGATCTGGTTGACCAGTTCCATGATGGCCGCGATGGCGGTGTTGAACTGGTACTTTTCTACGCTGTCCTCGCTGACCTTCTTGATGGTCTCGTGGGTCTTGGTGTGCAGGGCTTTCAGCGTATCGGGCAGATCGCCACCCGCGTAGGGCGCCACTCCGGCGGCCTGATCGGCCACGGCCAAGCCCATGCGCCACAGGCGGCCCAGGAAGCGGCTGGCCCCCTCCACCCCGCGGTCGGACCACTCCAGCTCTTTTTCCGGGGGGGCGGCGAACAGGATGAACAGGCGCACCGTGTCCGCGCCGTAGCGCTGCACCATCAGGTCCGGGTCCACCACGTTGCCCTTGGACTTGGACATCTTGGAGCCGTCCTTGATGACCATGCCCTGGGTGAGCAGGTTGGTGAAGGGCTCGTCCGCCTTGACCAGGCCCAGGTCGCGCATCACCTTGGTGAAAAAGCGCGAGTAGAGCAGGTGCAGCACCGCGTGCTCGATGCCTCCGATGTACTGATCCACCGGCATCCAATAGTCGGTGGGGCCGGGGTCCAGAGGGCCCTGCTCGTAATGGGGGCAGGCGTAGCGGGCGAAGTACCAGGAGGACTCCACAAAGGTGTCCATGGTGTCGGTTTCGCGCTTGGCCGCCCCGCCGCAGGTGGGGCAGGTGGTGTTGACCCACTCGGCCAGGTCGGGCAGGGGCGAACCGCCGGTCTCGGGTAGCTGGGCGTCCAGGGGCAGCACCACCGGCAGGTCGGCCTCGGGCACCGGCACCTGGCCGCACTTGTCGCAGTGGATCACCGGGATGGGATCGCCCCAGTAGCGCTGGCGGCTGATGCCCCAGTCGCGCAGGCGGTAGTTGATGGTCTCCCGGCCCATGCCCCGCTTTTCCAGCTCCGCGGCCACGGCCCGCTTGGCCTCTTCGGTGCTCAGGCCGTCAAAGGGGCCGGAGTTGACCAGGGTGCCGTAGTCGGTGAAAGCCTCGGTCATGTTTTCCACGCCCACCGCGCCGCCGGGCCCGGCGATTACCTCGATAAGCTCCAGGCCGTACTCGGTGGCGAACTCAAAGTCGCGTTGGTCGTGGGTGGGCACGGCCATCACCGCGCCGGTGCCGTACTCCATGAGCACGAAGTTGGCCACGTACACCGGCATGCGCCGTCCGGTGAGGGGATGGGTGCACCAGGCTCCGGTGAACACGCCTTCCTTGCTCTTGTCGTCGGCCCGCTGGCTGAAGGACTGGCGCTTGACCTTGGCGATGAATTCCTTGACCGCTTGCTCCTGCTCGGTGCCGGCGCTTAGCTCCAGGGCCAGGGGATGCTCCGGGGCCAGGCTCATGAAGGTGGCCCCGTATAGGGTGTCCGCCCGGGTGGTGAACACCCTGACCACGTCGTCGCGGCCCTCGATGGGGAAGTGGATCTCGGCCCCGTAGGATTTGCCGATCCAGTTGCGCTGCATGATCTTCACCGAATCGGGCCAGCCGTCCAACTCGTCAAGCTTTTCCAGCAGCTCGTCGGCGTAGTCGGTGATCTTGAAGAAGTAGCCGTACAGCTCCCGCTGGTCCACCGGGTTGTCGCAGCGCCAGCAGTTGCCCGCCTCCACCTGCTCGTTGGCCAACACCGTTTGGCAGGTGTCGCACCAGTTGACCAGGGACTTCTTGCGGTACACCAGCCCCTTTTCCCACATGCGCACGAACATGAGCTGTTCCCAGCGGTAGTAGCTGGGGTCGCAGGTGGCGAACTCCCGGCTCCAGTCGTGGGAGTAGCCCAGCTTCTTGAGCTGGGAGCGCATGTAGTCGATATTTTCGTAGGTCCAGCGGGCGGGGTGGGTGTTGTTGGCTATGGCCGCGTTTTCCGCGGGCATGCCGAAGGCGTCCCAACCCATGGGGTGCAGGACGTTGAAGCCCTGCATGCGCCGGATGCGGGCCAGGGTGTCGCCGATGGTGTACACCCGGCTGTGGCCCATGTGGATGCGTCCGCTGGGGTAGGGGAACATCTCCAGCAAGTAGTATTTTTCCTTGCTGGTGTCATCGCTTACCGCGAAGATGCCGTCTTGTTCCCACTGCTGTTGCCAGCGGCTTTCGATGCTTTTGGGGTCGTAGCGTTGACTATCTTCCATGGTGGTGCCTTGAGGGGGCTTAGAGGACTGGGCGGAGTTGGCCCCGCCCGTTGAAAAAAAACGTCCGCTTCCTTGCAGGACGATAGGCGGTTTTTACCACAGTGTCAGGCACCTGTAAACCAACTTGCCGGTTACGCCGGGCTTGACTGAGGCGCTTTCATAGCCGAAGCTGGCACCTGATGTTGAATTGCCGCTCAGCACGCGGCCTTGGAGGGGGAACATGCTCATCGATGTACACACCCACGCTTTTTTACCCCAGGACCTGGATGTCCTGGGCGAGCGCCTGGCTTTATTGGACGCGGATCTGCCCGCCGCCAGCCCCCACAAGTGGCAGGTGCACGGCGGCGGCTCGGTGGAGGCCCTGCTGGGGGCCATGGAGCGCTCCGGCACCGACCGTTTCGTAATTTTGCCGGTCACCGGCTCCAAGAGCAGGGTGGGGGAGCTTAATCGCTGGATGGCTCAGGTGGCCAGCGAGCATCCCCAGGTCATCCCATTCGGCACTCTGCACCCCCAGGCCGAACCCAAGCGCCAACTGGCCGATCTGCTGGAGTTGGGCCTCAAGGGCGTGAAGCTGCACCCCTTCATCCAGCGCTTTTCTCTGGACCAGCCCGAGGCGGCTGGTTTGTTTGCCATGCTGGCCGGGGAGCGCCTGCCGGTGCTGGTGGACACCATCCACACCCAGGGCCTGATGCGGGCCAAGCCTCATCTGGAGCAGGTGCTTACTTTCTTTGGTTTTACCGGCTGCCAGCCCCACCAGATAGCCGCCCTGGCCCATACTCACCCTGAGCTGAAGATCATCGCGGCCCACGGGGGCAGCCTCTACGGCTGGGAGGAGTTGGGTGAGTTGCTGGAGTTATCCAGCGTGTACTTCGACATCTCCTACCTCGCCGGGCTCCTGGAGCCCCGCCGGGTGGTGGAGATAATTCGCCAGAAAGGCCCGGAGCGGGTGCTCTACGGCACCGACTGCCCCTGGCGCGACGCCGTGGCCTTCCGGGAGTGGTTCGAGGATCTGCCGCTGACCACCGGCGAACGGGAGCAGGTGGCTGCCGGAACGGCAATGGAGTTGTTGGGGTAGGGGCTACATCCTCCCCCACGGGTGGGGCAAAAACACGCTGTGGTACATGTTCAGGGCGTAGCGGTCGGTCATGCCCGCGATGTAGTCGGCCGCGGCACGCTGGCGCTGGGCCAGTTTGGCGGGCGGCGCGCTGCCCACATAGTCGCGGTAGGTTTTGTCAAACTTGGGATCGCAGAGCCTCTCGAACAACTCCCGCACCACCTTGGAGGCCTTGATGAAGTCCTCGTGCACCTCCATGTTCTCGTAGACCCGCTTGTAGAGAAATTCGCGCAGGCCCTTCATGGCCTCTTCCACCTCCGGGCGCATGCACAAGGCCCCGCCCCCGGCGGCCGCGCTCTGGGTGATCAGATCGCGCACCATGGTGTTTATCTGGCGGCTCAGGGTGGAGCCCAACACCTTGCCCACCGGGCGGGGTATCTCGCTGCGCTTTAGCACCCCGCCCCGGATGGCGTCCTCGGTGTCGTGGGCGATGTAGGCCATGACGTCGGCGGCGCGCACCAGTTGGGCCTCCAGGGTCAGCTTGGCCTTTTCCCCCCGCTTGGGCAAAAAAGGCCCCTTGCCCTTGGAGTGCCCGGCGATGCCCTGGCGCACCTCAAAGGTAAGGTTCAGGCCCTTGCCGTTTTTTTCCAGCAGCTCCACCACCCGTAGCGATTGCTGGTGGTGCTTGAAGCCGCCGGGCAAAACGTCGTTCAACACCGCTTCGCCGGCATGGCCGAAGGGGGTGTGCCCTAGGTCGTGGCCCAGGGCGATGGCCTCTGTGAGGTCCTCATTGAGCCTCAGGGCCCTGGCCATGGTGCGGGCTATCTGGGACACCTCCAGGGTGTGGGTGAGCCTGGTGCGGTAATGGTCGCCCGTGGGGGCCAAAAAAACCTGGGTCTTGTGCTTTAGGCGGCGGAAGGCCTTGCAATAGAGGATGCGGTCGCGGTCGTGTTGAAAGGCGGCGCGCACGGTGTCCTCGCGCTCCGGGCGTTGCCGCCCCTTGCTGGCCGCCGAGCGGGTTGCGTGGGGGCTTAGTATTTGTTCCTCAAGGGCCTCGCGTTGCTTTCTGAGGTTCATCACCACTCTCCTTTACAAACTCACCTCCAAGCTTTAGACTCCCTTGCATGTTCAAGGCAAGGATAATCCACCGATATCTCCTTTTTGAGATGCTTTCGCCCTACTTCGTGAGCCTGGGGGTGTTCACCTTCGTGCTGCTCATGGCCAAGATCATGGAACTCACCGACCTGGTGGTGAGCCGTGGGGTGGGGCTGGACGTGGTGGGCCGCTTGCTCATGTACACCATGCCCTATTTCCTGGTGTTCACCATCCCCATGGCCACCTTGCTGGGGGTGCTCATCGCTTTTCTGCGCCTTTCCTCGGACAACGAGGTGGTGGCGCTCAAGGCCGCCGGAGTCAGCCTCGCCAAGCTTCTGCCCCCGGTGGCCGCCCTGGCCCTGTTCTCCTGGCTGGTCACCAGCGCCTTGGCCATGTGGGCCTTGCCCTGGGGCAACAACCGCTTCGAAAACCTCATCTACCATGTGGCCTCCCACCAGGCGGAGCTGGCCCTAAAGGAAGGCGCCTTTATAGACACCTTCCCCAACTTGCTTATTTACATAGACAAGCTCCCCGGCGGCGGGGTGCTCAAAGACGTGTTCATCGTGGACCAGCGCGACCCCAAGAAGCAGCACACCATCGTGGCCAAGCGGGGCAAGTTTTTCCCCGCCAAGGGGGGCAAGCTTACCCTGCGCCTGTACGAGGGCGGCATTTACGCGGTGGACCAGGCCCGGCGCTCGCCCCAGACGGCGGGTTTCGAGACCTATGACGTGACCCTGGACGCCGGTGCCTTTGTGGACAAACAGCGCAAGGACAAGCACGAAAAGGAGATGTACGTCTCCGAGCTTCTGGCGGCCATGGCCAAGGTGGCCCCCGACTCCAAGCGCTATTACCTGTTGGACATGGAGTTGCAGAAGAAGTTCAGTCTGCCTTTCGCCTGCCTGGTCATGGCCCTCATCGGCCTGCCTCTGGGCATAGGCTCCAAGAGCGGCCGCTCCTGGGGCGTGGCCGTGGCCCTGGTGGTGTTTTTGGCCTATTACCTGCTGCTGTCGGCGGCCTGGTCCTTTGGCGAGGGCGGCTACTACCCGCCCGTGGTGGGCATGTGGGTGCCCAACATTATTTTCGCCCTGGTGGGCTTGCTGATGTTTCGCCAGTCCCTCAACGAAGCTCCCATCCCCCTGCTGGACAAGCTGGAACGTTTGCCGGAGCTTATTCGCCGCTTGCGGACCATGGGCCGGCGCGGAACCACGGAGGCCTGAGTGCGCATCTTAGCCCTATTCGTGGCCCGCGAGTTCTTGAAGCTCTTCGGCTTTCTGGTCATCGGCTTCGTGGCCATCTTCACCCTGTTCGATTTCATCGAAAAGGTGGACAACTTTATTGAGGCCGGGGTGCCCGGCTCGGCCATGTTCAGCTATTTCCTGCTCCAGGTGCCGGAGATCACCGCCCTGATGATCCCCATGGCCATCCTCATGGCCAGCATCCTTTCCCTGGGGCTCATGGCCAAGAAAAACGAGATCGTGGCTGTTAAATCCAGCGGAATCAGTATATTCCGCTTCAGCCTGCCCATCGTGCTGCTGTCCCTGGTCCTGGCCCTGGGAGTGGCGTTGATCAACGAGGTGGTGCTGCCCATCACCAAGACCCGCACCAACTACATCTGGAACGTGCGGGTGGAAAAGCAGCCGGGCAAGCTGTATCAAACCGAGCAGTTCTGGTTCAAGGGGCAAAACTCCATTTACCAGGTGGGCGTTTATCTGCCCGACAGCCAGAGTCTGTCCAAGGTCACCTGCTACCGCTTCGGGCCGGAGTTCACCCTCACCGAGCGCATCGATGCCGAACGGGCCCGCTATCTGGGTGGCAAGTGGGTGTTTTTCAACGGCCTGTATCAGCGCCGCCTGCCCGGGGGAGGCTACAGCTCCCAAATCTTCGATCAAATAGAAATGGTATTGCCTGAAAAACCATCTGATTTCAGCCAGATGAGCAAGCCCAGCGAGGAGATGAGCCTGGGCGAGCTGGCCCGTTACGTGGCCAAACTGGAGCACCAGGGCTTTGACCCCATACGCCAGCGCGTTGACATGCAGGCCAAGCTTTCCTTCCCCTTCGTGTGCCTGATCATGGCGCTGATCGGCATTCCCCTGTCCATGTTCAAGGAAAAGGGCCGTTTTTTGCCCGCCGCGATTATCATCGGCCTGGGGGTGGCCCTGTTCTATTGGGTGGGCTTCAGCTACGTTAAAAGCATTTTCGGCTATACCGGTATTTTACCGCCCGTAATATCCGCTTGGTTGCCCAACCTGTTCTTCGGCCTGGTGGGAATGTTCATGTTCACCCACATCAGGCAATAGGCCTCCATTTCCGAGCACTTGATTGTCCACCGTAAATAATCAGCCTTTGCCTCGGGCCAGCGCCCTTGCCTTTGCTTGGCCATGCCTTATAATAAAAATAGGAACTATTATTATGGGAGGAGGCAACGATGCTGACCCTGGAAGAAATTCGCGGCGACCAGCACCTGATCAACGAGATCGATTGGGAGATGACCCCGGAGAAGGCGGTGTCGCTGTATTTGGAGTGGGGCAACGGCTGGAATCACGGGGTGCGCATGGTGCGTTCGGCCGAGGACGAGTCCTACTATTTTGTGGTGTACTCTTGGGAAGACGGGCCGGTGCTGCATTTCGTGCGCCGGGACATGGGCGGAGCCGAGGAGTTGGCGGTTATTCCCCTGCCCGAGGATCTGCGCGATCACTTTCAGCAAACTTGGAACGGGCACAAGGGCGTATACGGCCTCACCCCGGAGATCGAGGCCTGGCTGAGGGACGAGTTGAGCGCCGCCCGCCACTAAAAGTAAAAAAACAGCTGCACAAAAAACCGCCCGCCGGAGCTTCCGGGGGCGGTTTGTTTGGGCGGGTAGGCGGGTCTACTCTCCTGGGAGTTTGGTCTCCAAAGCCATCTTGATCTTGTTTTTGAGCTCGGTCAGATCAAAGGACTTGATGACGTAGAAGTCCGCGGCAATGGACTTCATGTCCTCCTTGAAAGTGTCATAGGCGGTGCAGAGTATCACTGGGAGGTCGTAGTACTTGTTGCGGATGTCCTGCAACAGGTCCAGCCCGTTGTAGTCCACCATCTTGATATCCAGAACCACCAGGTCCGGTTTTTCCGTCTCAATACGCTCCAAAAGCTGGTAGCCGCTGTCGGCGGTGGCCACTTCGTAGCCCTCGTCGGCCAACTCTTCGGAGTAGAGAAAGCGGATGTGCTCTTCGTCGTCGACGATCAGTATTTTGGCCATGCTTTCACCTTCAGGTCGTTTAGGCCACCCAGTGATCCACCAGGTAGGGCTTGGTTTCCTCGAAAACCATGCACTCGTTCTCGATGAAATCCTCGGCCTGCTGCACGCTCATCCGCTCGGTCTTGCGCACGTAAGACAGTGTCTTGCCGAAATAGAGCGGGATCAGCGAATCCAACAGTTGTTGGGGATCCATTACTTTTCTATTATATGCCCCGGCGTAGTCAAACAGAAGTTTGGCCCAGGTCTGAGTGGGGAAGTCAAACTGCTCTTCGGGCAGGTTGGCCACCTCCTCCACCTTGCGGAAGATGGGCTCGGTGAGAATCTTCTGCCAGGCTTCGCGGTAGGTGCCCATGCCACTGCGGAAGTTCTCGGCCAGCTTGTCCTGGCTCACCTTCACCGGTGGAGGCATCTCCACCTCGCCCAGGCCGAAGCCGTAGATGGAGGTGGGCTTGGACCACTTCACCCGCATCCAGTAGCCGGCGCTTTGCACCATCACGTCGAAGATGGTGCCCACCACCTGGCTGAACATGGGCCCCAGGTCCGAGCCCGGGTCCTTGGGCTTGTGGATCTTGGGGCGGCCCATGAAGGCCTGACAGATGGGGATGTTGTTGTTCATGGCCAGGGTGGTCATCCAGATGTCGATGCCGAACTGGCTCACCGCCTCGGACCAGGTGGGGCTGGCCAGGTAGATGCGGGCCAACTCACCGCTGAAGCCGAAGTCGCCGCCTATGGGCTGGCGCACCCGGCGGCCGTACAGAGCCCGGGTGAGGGGATAGGCGATGGAGTTGGTTATGGTGCCGTCGTATTTGTGGCGCACGTAAAGTGGGGCCACGTAGCCGAACTCGTTGAACAGCGGTTCGCCCAGGTGCCTGATCCACTGGGGAGTGATGGATTTGAGATCCGCATCCACCACCACCACCGCTTCGGCGCCCAGCTGCACCACCTTGCGGAACAGGTTCTGGAAGTTGTTGCCCTTGCCCCGCACCCCTGGGGGGGTGGAGATGTAAATCTGGGGCACGTCTTCGGTGTCGGCGGCGAAAAATGCCTCTTTGGTGCCATCATCGGAGTTATTGTCACAGTTGATGATAACGCCTTGTTTGTCGCCAAAGTAGCGTTTTAGGCCTTGGGCGGCTTGGCTGGTGGGGTATCCGATGAGTTCGGCTTCCCTGTAGGAAGGGATGGCCACCACCATCTGGGCTGAAGTGATATTTTGGGGGTTTTCCTCTAGGTGCACCTCAGGCATCGAGGACTCCTTACTGGTCGCATCCCTTGGTAAATAACTTGATTTACGATTTAGAGATACGCTAATCCGCAGGCAAAGTCAAACCAACAGGCACGTGTCAGGCACTTGACACAGAGGCAGTAAGCTTGCAATATCTGGATGGCCCCCGGCTGACTCGGGGGGGCGTGCCGTATTGCGCGGCAACAATAAAATTTGTTCGAACTCCAGGCGACGTAAGGAGGAAAACGTGGCCAAACGTCTGTCTTTGATTCTGCCTCTGTTGGCCCTGCTGTTGATCACCATGGCTGCTCCGGCGGCCGCGGGGGATCTGGGCTTCAAGGAATGGGGCCTCACCGCTTTTGGCAACCTGTCCATGGATACCGACAACGGCGACTTGTACGAAGGCGGCATCTTCGCTCATGTGGCCATGCCGTTGGTGGACAACGAAGACGTGCGCCTGGACTTCCGCGTGGAAGGCCTGGTGGGCGCCTTCTGGGACTATGGCAACGGAGTGGAAGTGGCCATCATTCCCGCCCTGCGCCTGTACATAGGCAAATCCGCGGTGATCCCCTATATCGAAGGCGGCATCGGGCCATCCTACAACGGCCTGAACATCCAGGAGTTGGGCATGGGCTTCAACTTCCTGTCCTACGGCGGGGTGGGCCTGCGCATCCCCTTGCAGAACAACATGAGCATCGAGTTCGGCTACCGTTTGCGCCACATCAGCAACGCGGGCATGGATGAGCGCAACCACGGCGTGACCAGCAACCAGGCTCAGTTCGGCGTCGCCTGGGCCTTCTAGACTCTCTGGCCGCCGCTGCGGCGGTCTTGTAATTTTGTGACGAATCGGCCCGCCGTAGGCATTGCCTGCGG
>JAIPDO010000060.1 GCA_021737645.1 Desulfarculaceae bacterium | reverse complement strand
CACCGGGAGGAGACATGCCCCCCGAGCCTATGCCCAGCGGGCCTCCCTGGTCCGGCCCCGGCCAGTGGCCCCTGGCCAACCAGGCCCTAGCGGCCCTGGCCAACCACCCCGACGCCGCCCCGGCCCGCGCCCTGGCCAGGGAGTTCGCCGCCGCCCGGCGCGCCCTGGCCCCGTTCATGGAGCGCCTGTGCGCCGCCACCTGCCCCCGCTGCCTTGAGCCCTGCTGCGTGCGCGCCCGCCTTTGGTGGGGCTTCGCGGACCTGGCCTTTTTGCACCTGGCCGAGCTTCCCCTGCCGATCACCCAAATCAGCTACGCCCCCGGCGGGGCCTGCCCCCACCTGGGCCCCCGCGGCTGCCGTCTGGAGCGCCCGCTGCGCCCCTGGGTCTGCGACTGGCACCTCTGCCCCGAGCAGAAGGTTCGTTTGGGTGGCTGGGATGAGGAGGAGAGGCGGGAGTTGGCCGATGGTCTGGAAAGAGCAAGAGGGTTGAGAAAAAGCATGGTGGATGCTTTGATGGAGGGGACGGGGTAGAAGTCCGCAAATTTAATTTTGAACGGTGATGAAACAACCTCTTACTGGGAGAACCTGTCATGCCCAAGCTGAGCCTGGCCCAAGCCGACATCATCGCTGACGAGACCCTGAAATGGGCAGGGGAAATCAAGGCCAAGCCCCTGACCGTGGTGGTCTTGGACGATGGCGGCCACTACAAGGTGGTCAAGCGCCAGGACGGCTGCGGGCTGCTCAGAACCGAAATAGCCCGGGGCAAGGCCTGGGGGGTGTTGGGCATGGGCCAAGCCGGCCGCGAGCTGGCCCGGCGCGCCCAGAGCTTGCCGGTGTTCTTCAGCGGCCTGGCCGCCATCTCCGGCGGCAAGCTGGTGCCCCTGCCCGGCGGGGTGCTTATCTACACCACCGACGGAGACCTTGTGGGCTCGGTGGGGGTCAGCGGCGACCTCTCGGAGATCGACGAGGAGTGCGCGGTGCACGGGGTCAAGGCCGCTGGCCTGGTGCCCGAGACCGGGGATGAAGAGTAGGCGCTCGCTTGCGTCAAGAGCGCTTGAAGTTGGTAAAATGGGAGTGAGTGGCGAAGGGGTGATCCTTAATGCTTATCGTTTTAAGCGATATGCTGATATCTCCTGTCCGGTGAAGTACTTGAATCTCAAGCTGCACTTATTCATCAGAGGATTGAATCTTGCCATGATTTTAAAGGGAGAAGTTTGCCCGGGCATTACAGGGTTGAATTCTAGAAAAGTCCATTTTGAAGTAATGAAATTGTTTTGCTTGTCATAAAAGGAGGCCACTGCTACAACATTTTTCATTCTTTTATAGGAAATATTTTTAACCTCCCCTGTGACCTCAACATAGTACGAAGATGTTTGGCTCCAGCGCCAGGACTTGATGAGTAATTCGTATCCTTGCCGAGCAATTGCCCTTTCTTGCTCTGCCGCCTTCATCGCTGCCGCTTCCTTTTTCTTTTTCGCCAAGGCGATGGCGGCCAGTCGTTTTTTCTTTGCTTCCGGAGATTCTCCAGACTTTATAACGATTGGTATTTTTTGAGACCCGAGTAGTTCGTTCGTTAATATTAAATCATATTTTCCAGGAGTAAGCTTTCCATAGCCAGTAGGAAGTTTTGTAGTCGCAAAACCATAAGATTTGTTTGCTGGTGGTTCTATCCAGTCTCCCCATGCTTGCGTGCCTGAGGCATCAACTAACTCTAGCCTTATGTAGGTTGTTTCTTTATTTTGTTGCGATAAAGCACCTGGCTCAAAATACACATAAATTTTGTCACCGCCATAATAATAGTTATTTGCTTTTTTTTTGTAATTTCCGTGGCCCTTAGGCCGGTTTTTAGAAAGGGCAACAACTGTATATTTAGGCCTTAATCTTTCTTTACGGGCTCTTTCCTCTTCTTCTTTCTTTCTAGCTGTCTCCCTCTTTGTCTGTGTAGAAACTTCTTCAAGTAAATTGTTTGCCTCATAAAGAGCCTTGGTGTTTAGTTCGTTCATGTCTTCGGGGCAAGGAGGGGTGCCCGGAAACTTTTGATCAAATTGCTTAAAATTGTATATTGCTTCCGTTAAATAATGTTTTTTTCTTCCTAAATCTTCTTCCGTTCTCGCTTTTTTTAAATAAATACCACCTTTAAAGAAATAAGGCTCAGCGTAATTATAAGGTGCATATTTAATCGCTAATATGATATTTTCTTCCCCCTTGTCTTCGTTACCCTTGGCAAGCCAAGCCCATCCGAGACCTGTATGTATTATTGCTAAGTCAGAAGGATTGTACGGTATCGTCGTTTTAAGCTTGGTTAAATGGGTAATGGCTTCATCCCATTTTTGATTTCCAAGGGCTTCTTGGGCTTTTGTATAAGTGCTAGATGCGCTTGATGCACATGCAGCGATAAATAATAAAAGACAGATAACTGCCGGATAAGCGTAAGCTTTTGGATTCACCATGTACCTGGTCCAAATTTGACTAAAAATATAAAAGGATTCTGAGAATTATATCAAATTAAATGCCTAATTTGGCAAGGACTTAGATAGTCAGGGGAAACTAAAAACTTTGTGATGCGAGAGATTGAACGAAGAAAGAAGGGCCGGTGTTCGCTTTGGTGGGAGCGGAGCCACTCTCCTCCCCGCTTCATCCCCCCTATTTCAGCCGATACTCGTGCACCCGCACCACCATGTGGGCCTCCGACTCGGTGTGCTCAAAGCTGGTCCCCAGGCCCTGCTTTAGCCGGGCCACGAACGCCTTGGAGGCCGGCTTGTACACATAATGATCGGTGAACACCAGGCACTCGTCCGAGGCCACCGGATAGTCCTCTCCCCAGAAGCTAAGGTTTTCAGAACCAAAGCAGGCTAGGGGCATGCGCACCATGATCTCTTCCTGGCACGTCTGGCAGGAGCCGTCGCCGCACTTTTGCCAGAAAAACAGGTCCAGGCTGCGGCCCCGCTTGGTCAGGCGGGTGGTGGCCCCGTGCTCCACGACCTCGAATCCCACGTTCCGGAACAGGGCGGCCAGCTCCCGGCGGACGCCCCGGTCCAGCAGGGACAGGTCGATGTCGTTGTGATAGCGGGTGATACGGCCGGTCTTCAAATCGTGGGCAAAGCCGCCCACAATGAAGGCCTGCATGTCCAGTTGCTCCAAAACGGCGCAGACCTCGCGGCACAGGCGCAGGCTGCCCAGGGCCTTGTACCGGGCCACCCCGGGCAGGTTGAGGTACTTGAGGCGCAGGGCCAGCAGGGCCTTTATGGTGGCGCGATAAATAGTGTTTTCGGCCGATTCCAGGAAGCTGATGGTCTGCTTGAGCTGCAGGGATGTTGCGCGCATGTCCGCCACCGTTCTGGATGTGAAGCGTAAGCGTGTCTTTTTTTAGAGGCGGGCAGACCCTTGGTGGGAGCGGGGGGACTCGAACTCCGAAACTGTCAATTCCCACAAATTCCCTTGAATGCATAACTAGCTGTTAAATAGTATAAATTAACCAGTAAAGTTTCCCGGCGAATCCCTTGACTGCCCGCATAGGGTGGGACTATAGTGGGATAACTTATATGACGTGGGGAATTTATGGGGGAATTGTCCCACCCTGCGGATATTTCCTGAGCCCTTTGGGCGGGGATGGTATCTACATGATAGGCAGGTGGAAATCAGCTGGACGTACAGGCGTTCGTTTTCGGGAGCACCCAACCCGCAAGCATAACGGAAAGCCGGACCGCTACTTCACTGTCCGATACAAGGTGCGTGGTAAAGCCATTGAAGAGGGCCTAGGGTGGGCCTCGGAAGGGTGGACGGTCCAGAGAGCGGCTCTTGAGCGCGCAAAGCTAAAAGAGGCGCATCGCACAGGTGAGGGCCCTGAGACCCTGGCCGAACGTCGAGCAATGCGCCAGGCCGAAGCTGAGGCCGAGGCATTGGAGGGCATGACTTTTGGTGACCTTGCCGCTCGCTACCTTGAATGGGCCAAAGCAAACAAAAAAAGTTATCGCCATGACAACCAAAGATTGAACAGTCATGTATTGCCCGTAGTGGGTCACCTGCCGGTAAGTAAAGTAAGCGCCGCTGATGTAGAACGACTGAAGGTATCCTGCCAGGAAAAACAACTCGCGCCGGCCACAACGAACCACTGTCTGCAGCTTGTCAGGGGGGTTTACAACTTTGGGGCCCGTTTAGGTTTCTACGAAGGTCCTAACCCCACAACTCGGGTGAATTTCCTAAAAGTTGACAACAAACGAACTCGCTTCCTGTCCTATGAGGAGGCAGAGTCACTGCTTTCCGCTTTGGCTAATCAATCCCAGGATTGGCATGATATTACCTTGTTGGGCCTATTTGCCGGACTCCGATTGGGAGAAATCACGGCGCTTACATGGCAGGATGTTGACCTGAAACATGGGGTGCTTCAAATCCGCGATGCCAAGGGGGGCGAAGGACGCTCCGCGTACATTACTGATCGCCTTAGGGCAATGTTGGAACGGCGTAAGGCTGTAGCTGACAATCCCACTGTTGGGTTGGTGTTCCCGGGAAGGTTTGGCGAACGCATTAAGGGTGTTCGGTATAGCTTCGAAAACACCATTGAGGAATTAGGTTGGAACGACGGTATCACTGATCGGCGCCAGCGAGCTACATTCCACACCACCCGGCACACATTCGGCTCTTGGCTGGCTATCCAGGGGACACCATTACTCACGATAAAGGAATTGATGGGGCACAAAACTATAGAAATGACTATGCGATATGCTCACCTTATACCAGACCAAAAACGAAATGCTGTTGAGGAGATGGAAAAGAGGGTAAAAGCAAAGGTCGTTCCAATTCAGGCGGGAAGGGCAAAGAAAAATGCCTAAAAAAAGAACAATCAAAGGCTTTAAGGTGCACAGGCAGGATGTGGGCAAATGTCACGGTAAAGGCACTAGATTCAAAGACTTAGAGGAAAAGCTTAGATACTGTTTGATTGGTCGAAAGCTGGATTTACTTGAAGAAATGAGGCAGAAATATGATAATACAGAAAATCCTTTGTATGCGTGGTTAGCATATATGATAGCCCGGAAAAATAGCAGTATTAAAGTTACAACCAACGGCAAAACTGAGAGACCAATAAAGATACCTCATTGGGTACTAAAATATTTTGACGATACCGCTAATGTATTATTGGACCCGAATAACAACGCTAATTCAGACATACCGGCCCTCTTAGGGTTCAGGGGTAGGGGGCAAGGCAGCCTTTTTAAGCGCTTCTGGAATGATAACATTAAAGAGTGGGCCGTTGCGGAAACCGCCCGCATGCTACGTGAAGGTGCGGACGGGAATAAAGTGTTTGAAAATGTGGCTAAGGAGATCAAAAAACAATTCGGTCAAGACTATTCACCAAGAACTGTTAGAAATTGGTATGACCAAGAGCGCCCCTCTTAGACAACCCACTAACAGGGGCTATAAGTATATGAATTAACTTGATTAAACGCCTATAGTGCCCAATAATTGCCTCTAGGAACCCTAGCTTGGAGGCATCCAGTTGGAAAAATCCCCACTCAATCTTAACGAGCTGTTGGCGGCTTGGCCTCCGGTCATCTCGCGCGACCGCGTTGCGGAATACACCGGCGGTCTAATCAGCCCAAAAAGTCTTGCCAATTTGGACAGCTTGGGGAAGGGGCCCTTTCGGCGCGTAAAGCTTGGCCGCCGTGTAGGCTATCCGGCCCGCGATTTTGCCGAGTGGTTTCTTGCTCGGGCCAGGGAAGTGGCATGACCGCCCCCGCCACGGCCAAGGCGCAGCGATTATCCACTTCGGTGCCAGCCGCCGATTTTGACGGCGTAGGGCGGAGTGCCCTACTCCAATCCACGACGCTTCTGCCCGAGTGGCTGCCGGGTGGAAAAATGCAGGGCCGCGAGTATGTGGCCTGCAACCCCACCCGCCAAGACCAGAACCCAGGCAGCTTCAAGATCAACGTCGACTCGGGAGCCTGGGCGGATTTCGCTACTGGTGACAGCGGGGGCGACCTCATAAGTTTGCATGCCTACCTGCACGGTTCGACCCAAGGCGAAGCGGCCCGGGACCTGGCTCAGAGGCTAGGGCTTGACCCGCATGAGAGCTCAGCCCTCCTCCGGCCGCTCCGAGGCCAGGCTGAGGCGGATCAGGCAGAAATCGTGACCCCCATCCCGGCAGGCCTGGGCAAGATGCCCCTGCCGGCCAACATTCCCGAAGAGGCCGAGCGTAGAGGCTGGAAATACCTCGACGCCGAAGGCCGCCTGTTATTCTGGGTTTGCCGTTTTGACCTGCCTGACGGCTCAAAAGAAATTCGCCCCCTGACCTGCTGGCAGTATCCCGGCCAGGAACCGGCTTGGCGCTGGAAAGCCCACCCTGCCCCGCAACCCTTATACGGCCTTGATCGTTTGGCGGCGAAGCCCGGGGCGCCAGTGCTGGTGGTGGAGGGCGAAAAGGCAGCGGACGCGGCCCAGGAGCTTTTCCCTGACCTGGTGGTGGTCACCTCTTCCGGTGGCGGCAAGGCGGCCGGCAAGTCGGAATGGGCCCCCTTGCAAGGGCGGGCGGTAACCATCTGGCCCGATGCGGACTCTCCCGGCAAGGCTTATGCCGAGGACGTGGCCCGCCTTGCCCTGGAGGCCGGGGCGGCTTCTGTCCATGTTGTGCAGGTGCCCGATGACTTTCCCAAGGGTTGGGACCTGGCCGACCATCCTCCGGAAGGCTGCGATATAGAGCGGCTTTCCAGGCTGCTTGAGGATGCCCGGCCCCCATCCGCCACCACCCCACAGGCAGAAACGCAAACTGGCCCGCCGCCAAGCTGGCCCTTCAGGGTCAACGACTCAGGAGTATTCAAAAGGGTGGAGCGGGAGAACAAACAGTCAAGCGAGGTGGTCATTGATTGGCTGCGGGTGTGCTCCCGCCTGGATGTTTTAGCCGAGACCCGCGACGCCGAGGGGCGAAGCTGGGGGCGGCTGCTCGCGGTGACCACCCGAGAGGGCTTGGTCAACGAATGGGCTATGCCCATGGAGCTTTTGGCCGGTGACGGCTCATCCTATCGCGCCGAGCTTCTGAACCTGGGTTTGGGAATCAGCCCTGGCGTCCCGGCCCGCAACGCCTTGCACGAGTACATAAGCACGGCCAGGCCGGCGGAGCGGGCCCGGTGTGTTGATCGGCTGGGATGGCATGAACAGGTGTTTGTGCTGCCCGACCAGGCATATGGTCCGAGCCAAGGGGACCGCGTGCTGTTCCAGGTGGGCACCACCCGGGATCACCAGTTTTTAGTCAAGGGCACCCTTGAGAAGTGGCAGGAACAAATTGCCCGGCTCTGCGTGGGTAACACCAGACTTGCCTTTGCCATGTGCGCCGCCTTTACGGCCCCGCTACTCAACCTTGTGGGGGCTGAAGGAGGAGGCTTCCATTTCAGGGGCGGCTCTTCTATTGGAAAGACCACCGCCCTGCATGTGGCCGGGAGCGTCTGGGGTGGCGGCGGGATCAACGGATACTGCCGCAACTGGCGGGCCACCAGCAACGGCCTGGAGGCTGTCGGGGCCGCTCACTGTGACGCCTTGCTCTGCCTTGATGAAATGGGCCAGGTTGATGGCCGCGATGCTGGCGAAGTTGCCTACATGCTTTCAAACGGCCAGGGCAAGAGCCGGGCTCGCCGGGACGGCTCAGGCCGGGCCCCGGCTCAATGGCGCGTACTCTTCTTGAGCACCGGGGAATTATCCCTGGCGGACAAAGTAAACGAGGGTGGAAGGCGCGCCCGTGCCGGCCAAGAGGTCCGCCTTGTGGATATCCCCGCCGATGCCGGTGCGGGCATGGGAATTTTGGAAGAGTTGCACGGCTTCGCCGGTCCTGGGCCGCTGGCTGATCATCTTCGCTTGGCCGCCGGTCAACATTATGGCGTGGCGGCACGGGCTTTCCTGGGGCACATCACGGACAAGCTGGAGGGCCTGGGGGAAATTTTGCGGGCGGCCCGACAGGAGTTCATGGAGCGCCATTGCCCGCAAGATGCAGACGGCCAGGTGAAGCGGGTCGCTGACCGCTTCGCCCTGGTGGCCGCCGGTGGCACCCTGGCCACGGCGTCCGGCATTCTGCCCTGGCCAGGTGACGAGGCCGAGCGGGCCGCGTCGGCATGCTTCCATGCCTGGCTTGAGCAGCGGGGCGGTACAGGGGCCGCCGAGACAAAAGAGGGCACCGCCCAGGTGAGGGCCTTTTTCCAGGCACACGGGGCGAGTCGCTTTGAACCGTGGGCAGGCGCAAGCGAAGCGAGACCCATTCTAAACCGCGCTGGATTTAAGCGAGAGGACAGCCTGGGGGGAACGGAGTTTTTTGTTTTCCCGGACGTCTTTCGGCGTGAAGTCTGCAACGGTTTTGATGCCAGATTGCTATCCAAGGACCTGGTGCGGCTTGGGCTATTACTTCCCGGTTCGGACAACAAGCCCCAATCAACTCACAAGCCCCCTGCGACCGGCAAACCATCCCGATTCTATCATTTTGGTTCGGAGGTGCTTAGCCAGGAGGGTAGCAGTGATTGACCTTTTCGCCGCTTGGGCCGCCAAAGAGCAGGACACCTATAAAAATGAGGGTAACCAGGGTAACCAGGGTAACCCTGTTGAAATTACAAGCGCTTTTCCGGTTACCCATCCTGAAAACGAAAGGGTAACCAGGGTAACCGAGTTACCCAAGTTACCCAATGGAAATCAAAAAGGGCAACCAAATTTGAGTAATGATATCAATAAGGTTACCCAAGTTACCCAAGTTACCCAAAAAAACACAGCAACCCCGCGTGAATATGAAGCCCGCCCGTTGTCGGCTTCCGAAGTTGAGGAAGTCCACGCCTGGCCACCCGAAACCCAGCGGGTTTATGTCCGGGTGCTGGACTACTTTGAGGCCCAGGGCTATCCGCTGGCAGAAGCTGAAAGCCTGGCCCTGGCCACGGTCAAGGAGCTCATGCGCAGGAAGCGCGGCCCGGTGTGCCTGGTGTCTGGCCTGCCTCAGGCGATAGGCCAGGCCATGGGTGGGGCCCTGGACGTGTTCGGGGCTTGCGCCACAAGCTGGCGGCCTGAGCGGCGTGAGGTGCTTTGATGAGCGAGCGCACCCCCCTAGGGGGCCGTCAAAGTCTGGGGCCTATCAACCGTAGACCGGGTGGGGTAGGCAATTCCCTGTGCGCCCCGCCCCAGGGCTTTCCGTATTTCTTCGGCGGAGCATAGCCGATGAGCACCACAAAAAACCCACCCAAGCACCTGTCCCGCGAGTCCAAAGCTTTTTGGCGATCCGTGCTCAAGGATTACGAGCTTGAGGATCACCATCTGAAATTGCTTCAAGCGGCCTGTGAGTCCTGGGATAGGGTGCTGGACGCCCGCCAAGAGATTGAAGCAAATGGGGCCTATTACATTGACCGGTGGAACCAGCCCCGGCCCCACCCGGCCCATAAGGTCGAGCTAGACAATAAAAGCATGTTCACGCGCCTGATAAGGGAGCTTGCCCTTGACCTGGAGCCCCCAAAAGAAACCCGCCCGCCCCGGCAATACGGAGGTTAGCCAATGCCCGTGAGACCCCGCAAAAACAAGGCCCGCACAGCCTTAACGCCTGCTGAGAGGTGTTGGCTATATGGTCAACCGCCTGAGCCGGAAGAGAAGCCCAATCCCTTTGAGTGGTATTTTGGCCTTGTTTGCCCAGAGGGGCAGGCCCTACGCAAAAAGCTATGGCAAGAGCACGGTCAGGCCGTAACGCGATGGTGGGCGCGCAACTTCCCAGGCCGTCGGCCGGATTCATGGTGGGAGTGGGCGGCCCCCGAGCCACGGCGGCGGGTGGGCGGCACGGGTGAACCTGAGCCGGACGTACCTTGGCCGCATGGTTTTTACCTGGGGATACCCGCCCCGTTCGCTTGGCACACCGATCCTGAGGACTGCGAAATAGACGGCGGGGAGCCTGTAGACACGGCGGACCCGCCCGTTTTTGAATCCCAGGCAGCTTGCCTGAAGCGCCTGGGCCTGCTAAAGCCCGGCGAGTTGCGGCGCATAGGCAAGGGCGCGACGGAGCCGGAGGCCATGACACAAATTTTGAATGAAGGGTGGCAACCGTCAACACGCAAACAATGGGGGTGACAATGACTGACTACCTGCCGACGAAACAAGCCGCTGAACGGTCTGTAGCAAAAGGTTGAATCTGTGGTCCGCAAGGAAATATGATGGGCGAGACCAACAAAACTCACCGCCTGCCCGGGGAGAGAAAAGCGTGCCTAGGAGCTTTTACTCAAAAGTTGCCGGGGTGTCTCACAAAAACCCTGACGGAACCAGCCGCCAGGCCGCGTTAAGGGCTTCGTGGGAGGATCGTCCGCTCATCCTCACGCGCGAGCCCAACAACCCGCATGATTCATCAGCTATCGCGGTTTTTACCGAAGATATGGAGCAGTTGGGCTATATCGGCTCTGACCTGTCAGACGATTTGGCGTCACAGATGGACCGGGGAGTCAATGTTTCCGCCGCCATTTCTGGAATTACCGGGGGCGGCAAAGGGCAAAAAACCCTTGGCTGCAACATCTTAATCACGGTCGGCGATGCGGGTCCGGACGAAATAATAGTCCCGGCCCCTCCCAAAAAACGCACCATGGGCTGTTTAACCAAAGGCTTCATTCTGGTAATGGCCTTGGCGTTGGCCCTGGCCGTGTTGGCGGTCGGGTGCACCAACGACCCGGCGCATGATGAGCGCATGCTCCTGCGTGAGGCTTACGACATGGCCCAGGTGTTCGTCAAGCGCAGGCTCCGGGCGCTCCGGCCACGGCGGATTTTCCCGGCTTCACCAGCATCACCGTGGGGCCGATCCAGGGCACGACCGATCAATATCAGGTCCGGGGATACGTTGACTCTCAAAACGGCTTCGGGGCCCAAATCAGGACGGTATACGTCTGCGAAATGCGCCACCGAGGAGGCGGCGAGTGGCAGCTTTTGAGCCTGACCTTTGGAAAATAAAAACCCTTGCCCCCCCCTGTCCCGGCAAGGGTAGCCCGCCCACCAGCCCGGGAGCCCCAGGCCACCACCTAACCACCCTTGCCCTGCCTGCCCCTTTGCCCCGCCACCAGGCGGGGCTTTTTTTATTGGGCGGGGGCAGATGCTATGGAAAATACAATAATAGAAGCAAAAATTAGGTGGGACTATAGTGGGACAATTAAAAATATCTTTATCGTAAGTAGCTAATTTAATTAATTGTAAATGGTGGGAGCGGGGGGACTCGAACCCCCATGCCTTGCGGCACTGGCTCCTAAGGCCAGCGTGTATACCAATTCCACCACGCTCCCTGGGCGTAGGCCCCAACTCTAAGCTAAGCTTTGCTACCCGTCAACCGCCTGATGGCCTAATCAGCGGCCTTTTCGGCGGGTTGACACCCCCAGGGGGGTGGGCTAGATTTAGCCCACTTCCAATCACTTGAAAAAGGAGGCGCTTTTGCGGCCCGACGGTCGAAAGCCCCTACAAATGCGTCCCCTGAGCCTACGCACCGGGGTCAATCCATACGCCGAGGGCAGCTGCCTGGCCTCATTCGGCCAAACCCAGGTGTTGTGCACCGCTTCGCTGGAGGACAAGGTCCCCGGCTGGCTGGACGGCGCGGCCAAGGGCTGGGTGACCGCCGAGTACGCCATGCTGCCCCGCTCCACCCACACCCGTACCGGGCGCGAGCACCGCAACAAGGGCCGGGCCCAGGAGATCAGCCGCCTCATCGGGCGCAGCCTGCGCATGGCCGTGGAGCTTCCCGCCCTGGCCGGGCACACCATACGCCTGGACTGCGACGTGCTGGTGGCCGATGGCGGCACCCGCTGCGCCTCCATCTGCGGCGGCTGGGTGGCCCTGGCTCTGGCCATGAAAAAGCTGGGCCTGGCTCCTTCGCGCCAGGTGGCGGCCATCAGCCTGGGGCGCATCGAAGGCGAGCTGCGCCTGGATCTGTGCTACGCCGAGGACTCCACCGCCGAGCTGGACCTGAACCTGGTGCTGGCCCCCCAGGGCCTGGTGGAGGTGCAGGGCACCGGCGAGGACGGCTTGTTCAGCCCCGAGGAGCTGGCCGCCCTGGTGCGCACCGGCCTGGAGGCGGGCCAGGAGATCTTCGCGGCCCAGACTGCCGCGGTGGAGGCAAATTAAGTGGAGCTGGTGCTGGCTTCGAACAACCAGGGCAAGCTGGCCGAGATAAAGGCCATGTGCGCGCCCTGGGGCATTCAGGTGGTCACCGCCGCTTCGCTGGGCTTCACCGAGGACGTGCCCGAGACCGGCGACACCTTTGAGGACAACGCCCGGCTCAAGGCTGTGGCGGTGAGTGAGGCGCTGGGACGCCCGGCCCTGGCCGACGACTCTGGCCTGGTGGTGGAGGCGCTGGGCGGCGCGCCGGGGGTGCACAGCGCCCGCTACGCCGGGGAACACGGCGACGACGCGGCCAACAGCGCCAAGCTCCTCGCTGAAATGATCGGGGTGCCGCCCATGAAGCGGGCGGCGGCCTTTGTTTGTGTTATGCTTTGCCGTCGCTCAGATGGGGCCGAGCTGGTGGCCCGGGGCCGCCTTCAGGGGCGCATTGCCTCAGCCCCGGCGGGGCATAACGGCTTTGGTTATGATCCGGTGTTTTTGCTGCCCGAAAGGGGCCAAACCGTGGCTCAGCTCAGCGCAGCCGACAAAAACGCCATCAGCCACCGGGGCCAGGCCCTGGCCAAGTTGGCCCAGGATTTGCGCGGTTTTCTGGGCGGGTAGGAACAAAGACAATTTAGGTCGGGGCGTGGCGCAGTCCGGCAGCGCACCTGCCTTGGGCGCAGGGGGTCCCCGGTTCAAATCCGGGCGCCCCGACCAGTCTTAAACCTACCGCCGCATGCCGCCATCAGGGTGCGGCCGCAACCCAACAACTCCCTTGCCCAATCTTCCCCCCGACAATCAGCCCCGCACCAGGCCTCGGCGTTAGTAGCGGGAGGCCAGGTCTTGGCGCTGCAGCCAGAAGGCGCCGGGCCAATCGGCCAGGAGGCTTTGGCGCAGCTCTTCGGCCTGGGCAAAGTAGGGCCCGGCCAGCAGGCTGTAGGAGACCCCGCAGGAGGCGGCCTGCTTTGGGCAGAGGTATATCTCCCCGGCCAGGCGGTGGTCTCTGAGCCAAGCGGCGATTTTGGCTCGAAACCTGGCCAGGGGAACCGTGACCATTAGCGTCACCGGGCAGCCCTTGTCGGCCAACCGCTTGGCGTCCCCCAAGGCGTGGGCCACTTCGTTGAACTTGTTGACCTGGATAAACCAGTCCTTCGGGTTGGGCGCGCGGGGCTTGGCCGCCGAGGCCGCCCGGCGCGCGCGGCCCTCCCTGATGCCCAGCACCCCGACGCCCTTGCGGTCCAGCACCCGCAGGCGCTCCTGAGCCTGGCCCCTGGTGAGCTGGGGCGGCAGGCAGGCGAAGAACTTGCCTTCCAGCGAAGACACCAGCTTCGAGGGCACCGGGGTGAAGATCAGCTCCGGCGGGGTCTTGCCCGCAAAGCGCTTGGTTTGGTTGCGGGCCTCTTCCGGGCTGGCGTAGGGGTCCACGAAGCAGACGTAATAGCGCGTGCCCAGGGTCGCGCCGGGCGCGTCCACCCTGGCCAGGAGTTTGGCCTTGGGCGCGGGTTGCCCCGTGGCTGGCCTGGGCGGCGGCGGGGCCGTTTTGGCCGCCTGGGGCTTGGGCGCCGCGCGCGCCGCCTTGCCGGGCGAGGCGGTGATGGCCAGGTATTCGCTCAGGCTGGGATGGTCCCCGGCCAGGGGAAGGCTGGGGCTAAGGCCCTTGCGGTCCCAGGTCCGGCCGTCCGGGGCCAGGAGCTTGCTATCGGTGAGCACCAGGGCCGAGCCGTCCTGCAAGGGGAAGACCTTCTGGGTGGAGGCCTTGCCGAAGCTTTTGGTGCCCACCGAGCGGGCCGCGCCGTTTTGCACCAAGGCGGCGATCATGAGCTCGGCCGAGCTGGCGGTGTAGCGGTTTTGCCAGACAAACAGCGGCCCGGCGAGTTTCAGGGGCGCTTGGCGGCTGGGGTAGGTCTTGCTTTCGCCCCGGCGGCGCAGGGTGACGATGTTTTTGCCCTTTGCCAGCAGCATGTCCGCCGCGTCCACTCCGGCGTAGAGGCTGCCCCCCCGGCAGGAGCGCAGATCGATCACCACCTTTTCGCCGGGGCGGGCCTGGCCCAGGGCCTGGCGCAGCAGCTTGACCGTGGAGCCGTCGAAGCGCAGCACCCGCACCAACAAAAGCCCCGGCTTGTGGCTGAGACTCACCGCCTTGTTGTCCACGGGGCGGCGCGTGACGCGCACTTGGCGCTTACCGCCCTGGGGCCCGGTAAGCCCCAGCACCACCGTGCTGCCCACGGGGCCCCGCACCATGTTGCCCACCGCCACCAGGGAGAGCCCGTCCACCGGCTTACGGTCCACGCTGATGAGCAGGTCGCCGGCTTTCACCCCGGCCCGCGACGCGGGCGAGCCGGGATGGGGCAGGCACACCAGTCGCCCAGGCGACTGAGGGTACACGTCCATGCCCACCCCGGAGTACTCCGCCTTGCCCGAGGTCTTGTGGGCCTGGTACTCCTGGGGGGTCAGGTAGGTGGAATAGGGGTCCAGGCTCTCCAGGTAGCTCTTGAGGGCCTGGCGCACGATGTGCTCGCCGCCCTGTTTTACCAGCGCCTCTTCCTGGATTTTCAGGAAGGCCTGATAAAAGACAAACATGCTCTGGTCGTTGGTCCAGGCCTGGGGGGCCGCCTGGGCGCGGGCCACGGCCGGAGCCCCCAGCAACAGCAGCAGGGCCGCCGCGGCCAGGCACGCCTTAGCGGCAGACTTGCAGAGCCAGGCCATACAGGGCGTCCTTGGGGTCGGCGCCTATGCGGCGCACCTTGGTTTTGTCAAAGGCGGCGGTTTCGCCGGAGCGGTGGACGCCTCCCCAATCGCCGAAAGGCACCGAACTGTAGCAATGCCGCCGCCGGGGCACGCAGAACCAGTCCTTGTCATCCACCCCCTCTTCGCCTGGGTTGAAGCGGTAGCTGATTCGGTCCTGCAAGGTGACCACGGCCTTGTTCCCCTCCAGCGATTGCACCACCCCCACGTAGGCCAGCACCCAGGCCCCGGAACGGGGCAGGCACTTGGCGCGCTCCACCGCGAACACCTTGGCTCCTGCCTCGATAGGCAAGGGCGGCGGCGGGGGCATCGCCGCCGGCTTGGCAGCGGGGGCCTTCGCCTTGGCGGTTTGAGCCTTCGCGGGCGCAGCAGAGGCGGGCTTGGCGGCAGCGTCCGCCTTGGGCGGCGCGGCCCGGGCCGCTTTCAGCTTACGCATGGCCCGCACCACGGTGTTCAGGCGCGCCCAGGTCTCCCGGTTGAGACTGCCGTCGGCCGGTTTTAGGCGCTGGTGTTCCTGGAACAGGGCGACGGCCCGGCGCATTTGATCGGTGTCCATGATCGACCAGCACCCGCCGGGGTCGTATCCGGCCTCCTCCAAGAGAGTGCAGGCCTGTTCCGGCTCCAACCCCGGCACCTTGACCAGGTCTTGGGGTGTGGCGCAGGCAACGCAGAGCAGCAGCAACAATACTGAAAAGTAACAACGCGCCATTTTTTATATTAGAGTCCCGTGCGGGCCAGGACCTCTTCCTCCAGTTCGGCGATTTCTTTTTGCAGCTCAGCGATCTGGGCCTGCAGGGCGGGCACGCTCATGTTCTGTTGGCTGCGCAGTTGTTGCAGCTTGCCTTGCAGCTCTGTGCGGCGGGCCATCAGGGCCTCCACCTCCCGGCGCACTTTGCGGTTTTTCACCTTGCCCTGTTGGATGGCCAGGCGCATCTTGTCCAACTCGGCGCTGGTCACCTCGATGCGCGCCTGCAGGGCGTCCAGTTTTTTCTGCTCCTGGGCCATCTGTTTTTCCAGGGCGCTGCCCTGGCTGCGCAGACCGGCGTTTTGGGCCTGGAGCTGGGTGAGCTGTTGCTTGCGCTGCTCTTGGCGGTTTTCGTAATCGCCCCGGTGCACGAAGTAATCGAAGAAACCGCCTTTGGCCGGGTCCGAGGTGGTGTGGCAGCCGGCCAAACCGCCCGCCAAAAGCACCACCACCACCGCCACGATGAATCTAAACATTATCCGGTTCCCTACATGGTGTTGATCGGTAGCGAGGCCAGCACCTCAAGTTGGTTCTTCAGCTCCTGCTGGCGCTCCTGCATGGTCTTGAGCGAGGCCACCAGCAGCTGCTTTTGCTGGTCGCTTTTGATCTTCTTCTTGGCCAGGATGTATTGGGTCTTTTCCACGTCTTTGGTCACCTGGGCCAACAGAGCCTTGGTGCTTTCCTGCTCGGCGTTCAGCTTGGCCTTTTCTTTGGCCAGTTGGCTGGCCTGCAGCTTGTTCTGCTTGGCCAGGGCCCGCATGCGCTTACCCTCGAAGCGCATCTCGGCCAGCTTTTTTTCCATGGCCTTGTTGTGGGCCATGGCCCGCTGGTTCAGGTTGTTGGTCTGGGTTATCTCGGCGTCCAGCCACTGTTCCTGGCTGGCGTATTTTTTCTGCTCGTTGTCCACCTCGTTGCCCACCAGCGCGCCCGCGCCCGCGCCCAGGGCCGCGCCCAGGGCCGCGCCGGTGCGTCCTCCCACCAGGTAGCCCAGCACCCCGCCAACCACCGCGCCCACCCCCGCGCCGGTGGCCACCGTCTCCTGTCCCTTGGTGGCGCAGGCCCCGCTCAGGGCCATCACCGCGATCAATATCATCAACATCAATTTGCGCATGTCGCCTCTCCTTGCTTGGTGGCCGCGCCAAAGGCCCGGCGTCCCCCCTTGTAATTCCCCCCGGCTTCAGCGTGCGCCGGTGGCCCGGCCTGGGGTGAACAGAGCCTCTTGAAGGTCCCGCACCCAGCCGTCCTTGTCCGGCTGCTTGCCGGTCAGATAGCGTTGATAGTGTTGGCCGAGCAGTTGGTTTATCTTCACCTTCTGCGCCCCGGCCGACTTGTTGACCAAAAGCTTGCGGTGCTCCTCAAGTTGCCCCAGCACCACATCCTTGCTGTAGAGCCGGTCCATGAGGTCCAGCT
Organism: Desulfarculaceae bacterium; assembly: GCA_021737645.1. Lineage (GTDB taxonomy): Bacteria > Desulfobacterota > Desulfarculia > Desulfarculales > Desulfarculaceae > Desulfoferula. Next base: position 6,399 of record JAIPDO010000060.1, on the reverse strand, counting down.
GGGCGAAGTACTGCTCCAGGGATTCGCCCCGGGCCTCTTGGTTGTCGCGCAGGTTTTGCTGGGCCCGCTGGCGGCGGGCGGCGCTCTGGCTGAGCCGGATAATGGGCCGCAGATACATCTCGTTGACCATGGTCTTGTAGGTGGCGAACAGGCAGTAGACCGCGGTGCGGATGGTGACCAGGGCCGAGTCGCTTTCCACCTTGCGCATTCTGGTGGTGGCCTGCCTAAGCCCCGCTTCCAGCTGGTTTAGCTGGGGGGCCACCGCCTTGAGGGCCTGGGGGTTTACCCGGCCCAGGGCTTCGCGCAACTGCTGCCAACCGGCCGAGGAGCCGCCCAGGGACACCCCGAACACCGGCTGGGCGGCCTGGCCGTAGCGTTGGTAAACCTCCTTCAGGCGGGTCACATCCTGGCGGGAGGCGGTGACCAACGAGGTGATCACCAGGCGCATCCCCACGTCATTGCGCGAGAAGGCCTTGCCGTTTTTATAAAGGGGCATCTCCGAGCGCTTGCTGGGCAGGGTGGCCTTGGCCCCGTCCTTGAGGGCCGAGCCGCCGCGCAGGGCGAAGCCGCCGCTGCGCCCGCCGGTGTACTCCACCCGGAACAGGGAGGTGGTCATCTCGGCCACGTTGCCCAGCAGATCGTACAAGCCCAGGGGGTGGGGCTTCTTGAGCCCCACCTTGCGCACCCTGGGGGGATTGCGCACCACCTCCGGGAAGCACCACTCATGCACGATGGTCTGATTGGGCCCGTAGGGCGACAGGCGGAAGTATTGGCTGGGGTCGACCAGCCCGCCGCCGCGCGCGGCGAATTCCCATTCGGTCTCGTTGGGCAGGCGCAAGTAGGCCCCGCTGTCGCCATGTGCCCCTTGGGAGCGGGGAAGCTTTTCGGACGCGTTGGCCGCCAGCCACTCGTTGTAGCGGCGCAAGAAATCCTGGGCCTGGAACCAGGACACGCTGGTCATTGGCTTGGTGCTTTTGAGCAGCTCCTGGCGGGAAAGGTTCTTGGGCACGGGCATAAGGGAATAGAACTGGGCCTGGGTCACCTCGTATTTGCCCAGGTAGTAGACCCAATCCTCGCTTCCGGCGGAGGCCAGGTTGAAGGCCCCGCTGATCTCCACCTGGGTGGGGGTTTCGTAAAATACTCCGCCTTTGCCCTTGCCCACCCAGACCATGCGGGTGCTCAGGCCCTCCATGGTGCGCCCCAGGTGCACCGGCCGAAACACCATGCGCGCTCCGTCCGGCATGGGCAAGGCCAGGTCGCCCGCCTGGGGGTGGGGGTCGTGGATGTCCGCCCAGGCCGCGCCGCCCCACAGCAGAGCGGCCGCAGCCAAGGCGAACACCACCAGGGAGGTTTTATTCATCGCGCAGCGCCTCGGCGGGCTCGATGCGGCTGACCCGCCAGGCGGCCAGCACGGCGGCCAGGGCGGCCACGGCCAGGGTGGCGGCCAGGGCGGCGGTCAGCTCATGCCAGGGCAAGCGGCAGAAGCTCTCCCCCGGATGCAGGTGAGCGGCGAACAGGGTGTTGATGATTTTGGCCAGGGACCCGAAGAAGGCCAAGGCCGCCAGGAAACCGCCCCCGGCCAGGAACACCCCCTGGTACACCGGGAAGCGCAGCAGCGAGCCGCGGGGCAGGCCGATTAGCCTGAGCACCGCCAAGTCGCGCTTCTTGCGCTCCACCGAAGCATAGAGGCTGGCCACCAGGGAGGCGGCCCCTCCGGCTATGCCCACCGCCGCGATGAGCCAGAAGATCAGGCTCAGGTAGCGGTCCAGCTCCTTGACTTGCAGGATCTCAGCCGCCTTGGTGTGCACGTCGATGCCTTGGGATTCGAAAAACTCCTTGAGCCCGGCCACCTGGTCGATGCCGCGCGCGTATAGGCGGAAGGCGGCGTAGCCCCGCCGGTGCAAGAGAAACTGGTTCCGCGCGGGGTCGTAGCGCAACGGCCGGGTTTGGCCCAGGCGCAGCACCCCGGCCAACTCCTGGGGAATGAAGCTCACCCCCGGGCGGGGCGAGGGCTCGCTGGTCAGGCTCACCGGAAACACCAGCTCGCGCTGGCCCATCTTCAGGCGCAGCCTGAGATCACCGCCCGCGGCTTTCACCTCCGGGGCGGGCATGAGCACGAGCCGGGGACCGCCGTCCTTGGCCGGGGCGGGCCAGGGCGGGGCCGGGGCGGGACGGGCTTCGGCGGGCAGGTCTCCAGCGCCGGGCAGGGCGTACAGCTCCACCTGGGCCAGGGCCTTGCCGTCCGGGCCGATAAGCTCGGCCTTTTGAGGGGCCACCCAGGGCAGCAGTCCCGCCTCCGCGCCGCGCAGCTTGGCCCGCACGGCGCCCAAGTTTTTATCGTCCACCGGACTGGAGCGCCCGGCGGAGGCCCCGCCGCCGCTGCCCAGGGTGGACAGGAAGTAGATGTGCGCCCCCTCGGGGAAGCTCAGGCCGCTGGTGGTGAGCAACTCGTCGCGGCCCATGGCCCGGGCCCGGTAAAAGCCGGTGTTTATTCTCAGGGAAAGGAGCAGGGTGTGGTCCAAGGGCTGGGTTCCGGCCACGATGGCGCCGTCGAACAGAGAGTAGGCCTTGGGCAGGGAGCCGGGCCAGCCGTAGCGGGGCACCGCCTCGCCGTCCTTGTAGCTTTCCATGGCCTCCAACACCGGCAGCAGCACGAACAGGCGGCCCTGGGTGGTGGCCCTGGGGTCGGCCACACCGGCCACCTTAAGCTCCATGGTGCCTTTTTCGTAGACCCCTTGGCGGCTGCGCGCGGTGGTCACCACCAGGGTGTCGCCCGTTTTGGCCCCCAGCTTGCGCATGGCCTCTTGGCTTAGTACGCACTGGCCCTCGCCTGGCACCGGGGCCCGGTTCCGCAAAAGCAGGGGATCGCCCGGCGCGGTGGGCACGATCTCCATGCGGGCGTCCTGCTTGCCTCCCTTGAGGCGCGCCAATACGCTGGCTGAGAGCTGGCGGGTGTTGGGTATGGCCAGCTCCACGTCCGGGCGCTGGTTGAGCGCCTCTATCCATTGGCGGCTGTAGGAGCGGCTGATGGTCGGGCGAATCTCGCGGTTCACCGGGTTTTGGATCAGGCGGTAGCGCAGGGTTTCGATGGTGCCGTGCTTGAGCCCAAAGAGCAAAAGCAACGGAGCCAGGATGGCGGCCACCGCCAGCATTAGGCACAGGCTCAGAATCCACTCGTGCCACAGGTCGGCCACCGACAGGCGCAGCACCAAGGCCCGGCCGGAGTTTTCCCGCGCGGCCATGTCAGCTCTCTTCCCGTAAGGTTGATCGGGTGTGGTTCGGCCCCAGGGACTCCACCTGGAAGGTGAGCATGCGGTCGGCCGTTTCGCTCACCAAGGCCTCGTCGTGGGTGACCATCACCAGGGTGATGCCCATATGGGCGGTCAGCTCCTTGAATTGGTCGCGGATCTCCAGGGCGGTGAACTTGTCCACCGCGGCGGTGGGCTCGTCGGCCAGCACCACCGGGGGGCGGTGGGCCAGGGCCCGGGCGATGGCCGCCCGCTGCCGCTGGCCCCCGGAGAGGAACTGGGGTTTCTTGTGGGCTTGGTCGCCTATCTTCAGGCGCTCCAACAGCGCCGTCACCTGGCTCCGGCCGCCGCGCTGGGCGTTGAGGCGGCAGGGCAGGTGCACGTTGTTGCCCACCGTGAGGAAGGGCAGCAGGCCGCCGGTTTGCAAGACGTAGCCCAGGTGGGCCCGGCGCAGACGGGCCAGGGAGGCCTCGCCCAGTTCCATGAGGCTGTGGTTTTGGCCCGCCACCCTGAGAGAGAACTCCCGGCACTGGCTGGGGCTGAGCACCAGGCCCAGCATGTCCAGCAGGGTGCTCTTGCCGCACCCGCTGGCCCCCACGATGGCCACGAACTCGCCCCGGCCGATGTCCAGGCTGGGGACGCAGAGCTCAAAGGCGCTGCCGCCCTTGTCCCTTTTTTTCACTACCTCGCGCAGGCGGTACACCGCCCGCCCGCCTGCGGGCTCACCCTGTTCCACGTTGTTCCCCCCCACCGCTTAGGGCATCAAGCTGAGCTTGACCGGATAGACGTACTGGTCCTTGTCGTCGCCCTTGTTGAGCTGCACCCACTGATCGGACTGCGAGTGGATGTCCTGATAGGCCTGTATCTTGCCGTCCAACTCGTCCATGAACTGGGATTGCTCCATGGCGTTCCAGCTGGCCCAGGTCTCGCCGGAGAGCGCCATGACCTTGCTCTTGTAGGGCAGCCCGGCCAAAAACTCGGGCACCAGGCCGCTTTCGCCGTATTTCTTGGCGTTGAGGATCTTGTCCGGATCGGCCCCGCTGACCACGGCCACCTCCTTGAGGGCCTTGAAAAAGCCTTGCCCGCTTTTCTGGCCCAGGCGGCCCGCCTCGATGATGGTCTGCAGGGTCTTGACCAGGGAGTCCAGCTGGCGCTTGTTCAAGAGCACGCACACGTCAAGGCTGGGTATGGCCGGATTCTCCAGGTCCCGGTCCATGGCAAAGGCCACGATGTCCTTGGGGGCCTGTGCCCCGGTGGCCTTGCCCAACCACTGCACCTGGGCCGCGCGGATCACCTCGGCTATCTGCGCGGCCTGGGCGGCGGTGTTGCCACTGGAGGGAGCGCTGGCCTGGGCGGCGGGCTTGGCGGCAGCCTGGGTCATCACCGCGCCTTGTTGGCCTTTCTTGAGGGCGGCCACCATGCTCTCAGCCACCATCTTGGAAACCCTGGCGAAGTCCTGGCGATCGTCGCCCTTGATTTTGAAAAGCGCCGCCTGGTCGGTGCCGGGGTTGGTGGCCAGGGTGGAGAATTGAACCTCACCGGCTTCGTGATAGGAGCGCAGGCGGGCGTCGGGATACTGGATGTGCATGGCGAACAGGTAGACTTTTTTCTCGTCGGCCAGGGTGCGCAGAATCTTTTCGTCCTTCTTGCTGCTGTTCCACTTGTGGCCCAGGGGGTGGCTGGGCGCATCGCCCACCAGCACGATGAAGCGCAGGGCGTCCTCACTCCACTTGGTGTTGAGGACGGCTTGATCCACCCCGCCGAACACGTCTTCCTCAAAGCCTTCGCTGCCCACCTGGGCCTCGCGCACCGTGCCCAGGGTCTTGCCGAAGGCCTCCACCTCTTGCAGCGCGGGCGTGAAGTTGCGGGTGTTGAACTCGATGCCCCGGATGGTCTCGCTGTCCCGATAGCCCCACAACCCGAAGCGGATGGCGCTGCCCAGGTCCTGGCCGCCGGCCATTTTCTGGGAAAGCGCGGCGCTGGTGTCCAAAATGGTTCGCAGGGTTGCTTCGATGAAAGGACGCATGGACTTGGTCATGTCCATGACGTAGACGATATCGATCTTTTGCACCTTGAGCTTTTGCGCCGTGTCGCCTGAGTCGGCCGCCACCAGGGCTTGTTTGCGGGCCTCGACGTTGGTGCGCATGTTGCTGGAGCCTCGCCCGGCGGCGGTGGCCGCAGCCATCTTGACCAGGGTGGCGTAGTAGCTGTCCACCTCCAGGTTCACCGCCTCCAAGACCGGCATGAGATAGAACTGGCTGCGCGGGTCTACCCAGCGCTTGGGCTCCATGGCCACCACCGGGAAGTCCTTGGGCAGCTCTTTCTTGCCCGCCTGGGAGATGGTTTGGTAAAAGCCCTCGGCCTCGGAGGTGCGCTGTTCCTGGGGCTTTTTCATCATCTCTTGCAGCGGCTTGATCTCCGAGAACATCAGCACCGGCTTGCGGCCCTCGGGCGAGGTGTAGAGCAGGCACATGGCGTGCTTCCACAGCATCACGTCGTCGGCCTTCATCCAGCCCACTGTTTTTCCCCGGTCGTTTTCCCCCACCTCGTACCAGCCCTCTTGCGCGGTCTGGGTCACCGCCTGGGCCATCTTGGGCTGGGTGTACACGTAAAAGGGCTGGAAGGTGCGCACGTTGGCGTCCACCACCTCGGCCCCCTCCTTGGGCTCCTTGTAGATCTTGGCGAAGGGCCGGGCCACCACTCTGAGGTACATGGCCTTGGTGCCCTGGATGCGCACCGGTTTTCTGTCCTTCGCGGCCATGGCGGCCCAGGGGGCGGCCAGCAGCAGGGCCAGGGTGATGCTCAAACAAAAAAATACTTTTCGCGCCATGGTTTCCCCCCGTGGCTTACCCGGCGGGCCTGGGGCCGAGGCCGGAGATTGGTTGAACGCGAGGCCCTGGAAATCGGCCAGGGACATCGCGAAGGCTCGGCACAGGCCGCGCCGAAAGTTCGCGTGGGCTTCTGGAATGAAAGGAATAGGGGCCTTGCGCCGGATGGCGCGGCGTGGCCCATGGTTCCCCCCCACGGCCAAGGCTGCCTGTGAGCGCCTTGTGTCCAGAGGCCCGCCAAAAATAAAAGACGCCCCCCTCCCCGCGCGAACGGGGAAGGAGGCGGTCTTGGCCTCTTGGTAGGGCGGTCCTGGCCCTACGCG
>JAIPDO010000059.1 GCA_021737645.1 Desulfarculaceae bacterium | reverse complement strand
ATTGACGTTTGAGGAAAACGGTAACTCGAAACAACGGCGGGTGGCCATCTGCGCTATCAAGGGAAACTCGCGAAAAAACAAAACACCCCGGTCAAAACGGAACGGTCGGAACCGGTCCCCACGCGGAGCGTTTAGTGCAATCGGCTACTCTTTTCGAATTGAGCCGCCATTAAAAAGTTAACAGAGTCAATGCAAGCCTAATCTAGCCTGATTAATCCTTTCGTTGGACCTGCCAACTAATATTGGGCATTCCAAAGGCAGGGGAAAATAATGCCATTTCGCAAATGCGAATTGTGCCAGTCTTAAAATGCATTCAGGGAAACACCTACCATCCCGTTTCATCTGCTTCCTATATGCTTCCTGTAACAAAAAAAGTGAGCTAAACTATTGATATTATTTGTTCCGAGGGACGGAGTTGAACCGCCGGCCCGGGGGTTTTCTGCCACAGTCACACCTTGCATGGCTGCCTGGATTGGAAATGCCTGAAAAGCTACTGTGGCGAGATCAATTGGGCCGCGATCCAATTTACTGATTGCTATTTGATCGCCGGCAAATAAAAAGGGCCCAGGCTAAACAGCCTAGGCCCTTGTATTTTCTGGCTCCCCGGGACGGATTCGAACCGCCGGCCCGGTGGTTAACAGCCACCTGCTCTGCCAGCTGAGCTACCGGGGAAAACGCTGAGCGATTTTTACCATAGGGTCCCCAAGGCGTCAACAATGTAGCGGGGTAATGCTCCCCTAGGGCCAATAAATACTTGTCAAGGACCGCTCCGGCGGCTATACAGAAAATCGCAGATTATGTTTCTAGGTTTCGGCCATCCCGGTCTGCACCGGGGTGGCCGTTTTTTATTTTGACGGGAGTGTGGGCAGATGCTTACCAAGGTGCTGGTGCTAACGGTCTATTTCATCGCGGTGCTGGCTTTGGGCTTCTTGGCCAAAAGCCGCCTGAGGGACGGGCCCGCGGACTATTTTCTGGCGGGCCGGGCCCTGGGCCCTTTTGTCCTGGTGGGGACCATGGCCGCCACCAACTTCAGCGCCTTCACCGTGTTCGGGGCATCGGGCGCGGGCTACCGCGAGGGCCTGAGCTTTTTTCCTATCATGGCCTTCGGCACCGGCTTTATGGCCCTGACCTTTTGGCTGGTAGGCAAGAAGGTGTGGCAGTGGGGCCGCACCCATGAGTTGGTGACCCCGGCCGAACTGGTGGAGCAGGTGTATTCCAGCCGTCCCTTGGCCGGGCTTTTCGCCCTGGTCATGGTGGTGTTCACAGTGCCTTATCTGGCCTTGCAGCCCCTGGCAGGGGCCAAGGTGCTTGGCCAGCTTTTCGGCCTGCCGCCCTGGGCCGGGGCATCGCTGGTCACGGCGATTATTTTGGCCTACACCCTGCGGGGCGGGCTGAAGGCCGTGGCCTGGACCGATGTTTTCCAGGGCATCTTGATGTTCGTGCTCATGGCCGGGGCCCTGGGCTTGGTGGTGTCCCACTACGGCGGTTGGAGCGAGGCCTTTGACCGGGTGCGCCAGGCCGAGCCTGCCTTGTTCAGTCGCCCCGGCCCCCACGGGGTCTACAGCCCGGCGGTGTGGTTCAGCTTTCTCACCCTTTGGTTCTTCTGCGACCCCATGTTTCCCCAGCTATTCCAGCGTTTTTATTCGGCCCGCAGTCAAAGCTCCCTGGGGCGCACCATGGCCCTGTATCCGCTTATCTGCACGGCGGTGTTCGCCCTGCCCGTGGCTCTGGGGGTGCTGGGGCATCTGTCCTTCCCCGGCCTTAGCGGGCGGGAGTCGGATGCCATCGTGCCTCTGATGATGACCCATCTGGCGGGCGACTTCATGGGCACCCTGGTCTTGGCCGCCGGCCTGGCCGCCCTTATGTCCACCATGGACTCCCAGCTGCTCACCTTGAGCTCTATTTTCAGCAGGGACCTGTTCCCCTACCTTTGGGGACGCAAGGCGCAGAGCGGGCTGGTGGGGCGTGTGTTCGTGGTGTTTCTGGCAATAGCCGGTCTGGCCGTGGCCTTGATCTCCGATACCACTATCCTGCAACTGGGCCTCACCGCCTTTACCGGCCTGGCCGCCTTGTTCCCTACCGTGTTTTTGGGCCTGTACCTGGAGCGACCCAAGGCGGCGGCCGCCATTGCCTCCATCGTGGCTGGGGAGGTGTTGGTTGTGGCCTATCACTTCAAAATGCTGCCAGCCTATGGGTTTTTGCCGGCCGTGCCGGTGATGGCGGTTTCCTCGGTCACCTATCTGGTGGTGCAGGCCCTGTCCGGTGGCCTGAGCCTGCCTAGGTTCAGCAAACGGGGCTGGTTGGCGGTGGTTTTGTTTGGGGGTGTTTTTCTGGCGGCTCAGGACTATTGGGCCTGGGGCGAGGTGGGGAGCACCTTGGCGGGATGGCCGCTTTGGGCCTGGTATTTCGTGGGCCTGAGCGCCTTGCAAACCGTGTTCAGCGTATGGTGGCTGCGCACGTCAAAAAAATGACGCCGCATTTTTCTTCCCCCAAAGGCCTGGTGTGATAATTTGGACCGAAAAAGGAGGAGAGCATGCGCGCGCTGATTATCAACGGCAGCGCCAGGGGCGCCAAGGGGGTGACCGCCAAGCTGGCCGGGGCCTTGGCCGAGGGCCTAGTCCGGGGCGGGGCCTCGGTGGACACCCTGTTCGTGGCGGACATGAGCATCGCTCCCTGCACCGCCTGCCTGAGTTGCATGCACCTTAATCCCGGCCACTGCGCCCAGCGCGACGACATGGACCTGGTGTTGCCCCTGCTAAAGCAGGCTGATTTGCTGGTGTGGGCCGCACCAGTCTACACAGACACCGTGAGCGCCCAGACCAAGGCGGTGATGGACCGTACCATCTGCTCCAAGCAGCCGTTTTTATACCAGGATGCCGGCGGGCGGGTTCGTCATCCTAAAAATTGGGATATGCCCTCCAAGGTGATGGTGGTTTCCACCTGCTCCTTTCCCGAGCCGGTGAATTTCGAGCCCCTGGTGGCCACCATAAGGGCTCAAACCGCCAATTTCGGCGGCAGATGCCTTGCCGAATTGTGCGTGCCAGGCTCCCTGGCCATCCAGATGGAGCCAACGGTGCTGGAGCCGCACTTGGCGCTGATTGCCCAGGCGGGCCTGGAAGTGGCCCAAGAGGGCAGGGTGCGCCCCGGCACCTTGGCGGCCATAAAACGGCCACCCTTTAGCGTGGATCGCTATTGGGAATTGGCCGGGCGCTACGAAGAGTGGTGTCGCAAAAAGCAGGCGAAAATGGCGGGAAAGCGGGATCGTAAAAGCTAGAAAAAATATTAATAATTTAATATAAATACCAACTAATACAAGCTAATTAATCAAAGAAAAAGCTTAATAGGATTGGGCCCAGCGCTTGGCTGCGGTGCCGGCCTTGGCCAGCAGTTCATGGGCTTCGGCCTCATCTCCGATCAGCAGGGCCTTGGTAACGGCCACTTTGAGGCTCAGGGCCTGGGCCTGGCCCAAGGCCAGAGAAGCCACCGCAAAGGAAATATCCCCTCCGAAGTCGTGCAGACGCTCCAGGCTATCGGGCAGATCCCGGCTTAGTTCAATGGCCCGCTCTTCCAAGGCCTCGATGGCCGCGTCATCCAGAGCGGGTCCGCCCACAGATTTCACCTGCAGGCAATAGGGTGGGGGCGGGGCCAACACCTCGGGGGGCAGCTCCACTCCCAGGCCCTTCCAGGCTTGGGCCACGGCCTGTTGGCCCTGGGCGGCCTGGGCGGCACGTTTTTCATAGGCCTGGGGTGACCAGAGGCCGTAGGCGCGGCAGCCCATAAAGCGGTCGGGGTATATGGCGCATGAATCGGGGCGGGACCAGGGGCAGGGGCGGCGCTGGGCGGCGTTTACCAGGAAGTGCTCCACCAGACGCCTGGCCTGAGCGGCGCGGTCTTTATAGGGCGTGTCGGGCAGGCGGTGGAGCCACGCGGCCAGCTCCACGGTGGAAACCGGGGGCAGCAGGGTGCAGCAAGCGCCTCGCCGGGCGCAGGTGGTGTCCGGAAGATCCTGATATAGCTGCTCTAAAATAATGAAGAGGCCTCTGGAAGAGGCCTCTTGCAGGCCGCTCCTCAAATCCGGGCGTCCCGAATGGCTCATGACCAAACCTCAGGCGCTGCCGCGGAAAAGGGGCGGTTGATAAACTCAGGCGCTAGCCTAGACCGTCGGCCTTTTGCTGAACCTGAGAGTAGGAAGCCAGCAAGGTGTCCAGATCCGCCTGGCGCACCATTACCTGGCCGCATTGGTCGCAAATGATGGTGTGGTCGTCCAGACCGCCGATGCGCTGCTCTCTTGCTTCGCAGTTGCTGCAAACATATTCGTATGCGGGCATTGTTTTTCTCCTGCCGCCTATTTTTACTTGGCGACGGTTGGTTGTTGCCCGCTTTTAATAGCAAGTTGCGTGCCACTGCGCCCTAAACCCTATCCTTATACTTGGTAAACAGCTGATAGCAACGATTGTTAAGGCAAAGTATGCTTTTTGAAGTCATCACGCAACTAGATCGAAACAAAATTCACAATTGTTACAAGTAAGGGGTTTGATGGTGCATTATCCCCCGCCGTGGGGAAAAAGTACCCATGCCCTAATATACTAGGTGAAACATGGATTTAGATAATAAAGACCTAGTCGGTGCGGCCTATGCGGCGGCGTAAAGGGTTCACAGACCAAGGTCCAAATCGCGCATGCCCAGGGCGGCCAGGGTTGGGTCATGGGTAAGGTCATGGGCCACCGGGGTTATGGTCACGTAGCCTTCCAGCAGGGCGGGGTAGTCGGTATGGTCATCGCCATCAGTACTCATCACCTCGCCTGCCTGCCAGTAGTAGGTGTGTCCTCTGGGGTCTCGTCTCTCCAAAAACGTCTCGCGCATGGAGGCGGTGGACTGACGGGCGAAGCGAACCCCCTTGATCTCCTCCGGGGGCAGGGCGGGCACGTTCACGTTGAGCGACACCCCAGGCGGAACCCCCAGCCCGGACCAGGCCGCCACCAGCCGGGCGGTAATTTGGGCTGCCTGGCTGAAGTCCGAAGGGTGGTGGGTGTCAAGGGACACGCTGATAGCCCCCAGGCCCAGAATGGCTCCTTCGGTGGCCGCGCTGACCGTGCCCGAATACAGCAGGTTCACCCCCACGTTGGCCCCTTGGTTGATGCCCGAGACCACCATCTGCACCGGCTGGGGCAAAAGGCTGCGCACCGCCAGCTTAACGCAGTCGGCCGGGGTCCCGGTTACCGCCCAGCCCTGCATGCCGCTCTCGGCGGTGAGAGGGTGCACCCGGATGGGATAGGCCAGGGTTATGGCGTGGCCCACCGCCGATTGCTCTGTCTCGGGCGCCACCACCCACACCTCGTGCTCAACGGCCAGAGCCTGGTGCAGGGCCTTTATGCCCGGGGCGTAGGCCCCATCGTCATTGGTGAGAAGTAAGCGCATAATGATAGAAGTCTAACGCCGGGGGGGCGGAGAGGTCAAATTACACCGCGTTGACAAGGCCGTGGCTGGTTCATATGGTTTAGTTAGCCTGTCTGGCAATTTTCAAGGCGCGGGGAACAAATTATGACCGAATCCGAGCAGATACAGATCAGGCCCGTGGCTTCCGGCGAGGAGGCCGTGGCCGCTGAATTGGTGACGCGGGTCTTTAGGCAATTCGTGGCTCCGCTGTTTCCTCCGGAAGGGGTGAGCGAATTTCTAAGTTACGCCACCGTTCCGGCCCTGGAGCAGCGGCTGGCCGACGGCAACCTGTTTTTAGCTGCCTGGTCCCAGGAGCGCATGGCTGCCTTCATTGAGGTGCGCGACCTAGGACACATCGCCCTGTTTTTCACCGACGGCTCCTTGCAGGGCAAGGGGCTGGGGAGACGGTTGCTGGCCCGGGCCCTGGATATCTGCCGGAAGCGGAAAGCGGATATGGAGCGCTTGACGGTCAATGCCTCACCCAATGCGGTGGCAGCCTACCAGCGCCTGGGTTTTGAGCCCACCGACGGCAAGCTAACCCGCAATGGCATTAGTTTTGTGCCCATGGCCCTGGCGGTCAATCCGGATAGAGGCCATACTTAGACCACCGGAAACGAAGCGGTGGGCAACATCCCCTAACCCGGCTTTTGAAATTGGATTGGTGACGATGCGGCAATTCCATAGGCTACTTTTTATCTTTACATGCCTGGTTTTGTTCGTGCTGGCCGCCAACATGGGGACCGTCCGGGCCCAGTCCATGGGCCGGGTCACTCCAGTGGTGTCGGTGGTTCGTTCGGCGGGACCGGCGGTGGTGAACATCTCCAGCACCGCCAGGGTGCGGGTGCGCTCTTTCAGCAGCGGCGACGACATGCTGGACCGCTTTTTCCGGGAGTTTTTTCAGCCCCTGGAAAGGGAACAGACCAACCTGGGATCCGGGGTGATCATCGACGGCAAAAAGGGGCTCATCGTCACCAACAGCCACGTGGTCGATGGCGGCAGCGACATCCAGGTGCAGTTGGCCGACCGCCGGGTTTTCAAGGCCAAGCTCTTGGGGGCCGACCCCACCTCCGACCTGGCGGTGCTCAAAATCACCCCCAGGGGCAGCCCCTTGCCTCAGGTTAGGCTGGGCGATTCACGTTCGCTGATGATTGGCGAGAGCCTCATCGCCATCGGAAACCCCTTTGGCCTGCAACACACCGTGACCACCGGCGTGGTCAGCGCCCTTAACCGGCGGGTGCCGACCGGGCCCGGTGAGTGGATGGGCGGGCTTATTCAGACCGACGCCAGCATCAACCCCGGCAACTCCGGGGGGCCGCTTTTAAACCTGGACGGCGAGGTGATGGGCATCAACACCGCCATCTTCCAACGGGCTCAGGGCATCGGGTTCGCCATTCCGGTGAACCGGGTTAGTAGGGTGGTGAGCGACTTGTTGGCCCACGGTAAGGTGTCGCCCACTTGGCTGGGGCTGGATTTGCAAGACATAACTCCCCGCCTCGCCGGTCACTTCGGCCTGGAAGCCCCCTCCGGGGTGGTGGTGGTGCGGGTGATCGAAAACAGCCCCGCCGCCCAGGCCGGGCTGAGGCGGGGCATGGTGGTGCTGGCCCTGGACGAGGTTTCTTTGGAGGACACGGCGGACTACCAGTCCCGTTTGGGCTCTGTGGCCCCGGACCAAAAGGTGAAGCTGTGGCTGCTGGAAAGAGGCAAGCGCAGCACAGTGGTGGTCACTGCCCGGCGCTATCCCATGGAGCGGGCCAAGGAATTGGTCTGGCAGCGCCTGGGCCTGGAATTGGGGCCCATGGACCCTCTGGCGGCTCAGCGCAACCGGGTGACCCAGGGTCAGGCCCTGATGGTCACCCAGGTGCGTTCCGGCTCCAAGGCCCAGAGGGCCGGCCTGCAACCCGGCGACCTGGTGCGCCGCATGGGCCGGGAACCGGTCACTGACCGGGACGAGTTCTATTTGGACATGGTGCGCAGCCGCCATCAGCCCAAGGTGGCCATCCTCTTCCAGCGGGGCCGGGCTCAGCAAGTGATAACTTTCGGCCGCTAGCCTCTGAGGCGGCTTTTACCAGCAAGGAGCTTCGAAGCATGGATTTAGGATCTTTGCCCGAACAACTTAAGCCGGTGGTGGCCTTTCACGGCCACCTGTGCCCCGGTCTTTTGATCGGATACCGGGCGGCCCAGGCGGCCTCCCAGGCCCTGGGCCTGGGCAAGAGCGAAGATGAGGAACTGGTCACCGTGGCCGAAAACAACTCCTGCAGCGTGGACGCTTTTCAGCAGATGCTCTCCACCACCTTCGGAAAGGGCAACCTCATTTGGCGCGACTACGGCAAGCAGGCCTTCACCGTGATCGACCGCCAAAAGAACCGGGCAGTGCGGGTCAGCTTTATCGGCGACCGTCTCAAACACCAAGGGCCCGACGGCAAGATGGACCGCGAGGCCTTTGTCCAGGAGCTTATGAATGCGCCCCAGGAGAGCTTGCTCAAGGTGGAGGAGGTGGCCGTGGAGCCGCCCCCCGAAGCGGTGATAGAGAAGTCCATCACCTGCGCCCGCTGCGGCGAACCCACCCAGGCCAGCCGCACCGTTGAGCTGGACGGCAAGCTTCTGTGCCGCCCCTGCGCCAAGGAGATGGGCGCATGAAGGCCCTGGCGCGTTTGCTCTTCGAGGCGGGCATGCTCAAAAAGATGCGCCGCACCGGCTACCCCTTCCTGGGCAGCGGCGGCGAATCCATAGCCGACCACTGCTTCAGGGCTGCCCTGCTGGGATACTTGCTGGCCTTGGAGTTGGAGGATGTGGACGAGACCAGGGTGGCTTTGCTCTTGCTGCACCACGACCTGGCCGAGGCCCGCACCGGCGATCTTAACTACATGAACAAGCGCTACTGCACCGCCGACGAGGACAAGGCCCTGGAGCACGCCACCCGGGATCTGCCCGAAGCCACCGCGGCGCGCATCAAGGAGTTTGCCCAGGAGTTCAACGATGGCCGAACCCCGGAGGCCCAATTGGCCAGGGACGCGGACCAACTGGACTTGCTCATAGAGCTCAAGGAGCAGCAGGATCTGGGCAACAGCTACGCCAAGCACTGGATACACTACGCCCTCAAACGCCTGAACACCGAGGCGGGCAGGGAACTGGCCCAGGCGGTGCTCACCACCGACTGGACCGACTGGTGGTTTGAAAAGCGCGACGACCTTTGGGTGCACAACCATAAAAACGGAGAATAAGACGCCCTTTTATATCGCGGTCTGCCTGAGATAAGATGTTGAGCCGCCCTGTTGTTTTTTCTCCAGTTGATTTGAGAGCAGGACAGGAGACGCCATGGCCGCCTTTGAAAAACTGCTTAGCTCCGTGAAGGTTGGCAGCCACACGCTGCCCAACCGAGTGATAATGCCCTCCATGGGCAGCAACCTGGCCGACGGCCAGGGCCAAGTGACTCCCGCCATGCTGGCTTATTACCGCGCCCGGGCCGCCGGGCGCCCCGGTTTGTTGGTGGTGGAAGCGGCCTGCGTGCACCACTCGGGCAAGGTCATCGACCGCAACTTCATGGCCCATGACGATTCGCTCATCGAAGGCATGACCGAGCTGGCCTCGGTGGTCAAGAAACAGGGCAGCGCGCCCATCCTGCAACTCATACACGGCGGGCGCAACGCCCATCCCCGCCTGGTGGGCGAGCCCATGGCCCCCAGCGCCCTGCGCGGCCCCACTGCCCATTCCACCCCTCGTGCCATGACCGTCATCGAGATCGAGGCTATGGTCCAGGCCTTTGCCAGGGCCGCCTGGCGGGCCATGAAGGCCGGTTTCGTGGGGGTGGAAATCCACGGAGCCCACGAATACCTGGTGCACGAGTTCCTCACCCCCTACGCCAACAAACGCCAGGACGTCTATGGCGGCGACTTGGAGCGCCGGGCCCGCTTTGCCGTGGAGGTGGTCCAGGCGGTGCGGGTGGCGGTGGGCCGGGAGGCGATAATTTCCTTCAGGCTCTCAGGCGACGACCATGTGGCCGGCGGCATGGGCCCGGCCGAGGCCGCGGCCACGGCCAAGCTGTTGGTGCCGGCCGGCGTGGACATAATTTCAGTCACCGGCGGGGTGTACGAAACCCCCTCCATGGTGGTGCCGCCCACTCCCATGCCTCCGGGCACCCACGTGGAAGCGGCCCGCCAGGTGAAGGCGGCTGTGGATGTGCCCGTGGCCGGAGTGGGGCGCATCCGCAACGCGGCCGAGGCCGAGGCCGCCTTGAACGGCCTGGACATGGTGGCCGTGGGGCGGGCCTTTTTGGCCGACCCCGACTGGCTCAATCAGGCCGCCGCCGGACGGACCAACGGGGTGCGCCCCTGCATTGGCTGCAACCAGGGGTGTATCGACAAGGTGCTTTACGGCGCGCCGGTGAGCTGCGTGTCCAACCCCTGGGTGGGCCTGGAGCTTCAGGCCCAACAGCTTAAACCGGCCACCAATCCGGCCACCGCCGTGGTGGTGGGAGGCGGCTTGGCGGGCATGGAGGCGGCCCGCACCCTGGGGCAGTTGGGGCACAAGGTGGTGCTGTTCGAGGCCGCCGAGGAGCTGGGCGGCCAGTTGCGCCTGGCCTGCCTGCCGCCGGGCAAGGACGAGTTCCGGGGCATGATTGATTATTACCGTCAGGCCCTGTCCGAGATGCCTAACGTGGAGATCCGGCTGGGCACCAAGGCCACGGTGGGCGCGGTGTGCAAGATCAACCCCAGCGCGGTGGTGGTGGCCGCGGGCAGCGAGCCGATTTTGCCGGACCTGCCCGGCGCGGGCGACGCGCCCCTGGTCAACGCCCGGCAGGTGCTGGCCGGCGAGGTGCCGGTGGGCCACAAGGTGGCGGTGATGGGCGGCGGCAATCTGGGCAGCGAGGTGGCCCACTATCTGGCCACCCGGGGCCATGACGTGTGCATCATCGAACTGGGCCTGGGCATCGGCAACGACCTGGGACCGGCCCGCCGCTACCACCTGCGCCGCGAACTGGGCAAATACAAGGTGCGCCGCTACATCCGTGCCAAGGTGCGCCGTTTGTTCAAGAACAAGGTGAGCTTTTTGCATACCCGGCCCGACGGCAGCCGCCAGCTCACCTACGTGGAGCCGGTGGACACCTTTGTCTCGGCCATGGGGGCCAAGCCCAACGAGAAGATATTCCTGGCCCTGGAGCCCAAGGTGAGCGCCATCTTCCTGGTGGGCGATGCCATGAGCCCGGCGGGCATGGGGCAGGCCACCAGCGAGGGGGTGCGAGCCGCCCTGGAAATCCACCGCCTGGCCGGAGAAGGCGCCCTGAGCGCCCCGCCGTCGGGTCCCTCCTGCTGAATGGCGCAGGATTCCACCCTGGCCCTGCACTTTGGGGCCCTGGGCGATTTTGTGATTTCCTGGCCTGCCCTGGGGAGGCTGGCCGTTCTGGGGCCGCTGCACTTGTGGGGCAGGGGAGAGTGGGGACGCCTTATCCTGCCCCCCGAACAGGTGCATGAGCGCGAGGCGGCCCGCTTCGCTTCCCTGTTCGCTTCTCAGATGGAGCCCTCTCTGCAAAGCTGGCTGGCTGGTTTCCAGCGGGCGATGGTGTTCGCCGCCGCGCCGGATGAAGTGCTGCTGCGCAATCTGACGGCCACGATTGCCCAGGTGCACAGCGTTAGCACCCGTCCGCCCAGAGGCCACCACCAGCTGGTGGGCCGTTGGCAGGTGGAGCAAATGGAGCGCCTGGGCCTGGTCCATTCGGCCCGTCCCCTGACTCCCCTGGTCCAGCCCCCGCCCGAGCCCAGCGGAGCCCTGCTGGCTCCGGGCAGCGGGGGCAAGGCCAAGCGCCTGACGCCGGATATGACCTCCTGCCTGGCCCGCCGACTGGAGGCGGAACATGGTTCGCTCACCCTGGTGTTGGGTCCGGCCGAGGAGCCCGCCTATCGGGCCGAGCTGGCCCTGGCCATGGAGGGCGTGACCCACCGCGTCCTGGCCGATGCGCCCGTTGCCGATTTGGCCCGCGCCTTGCTGGGCGCGTCCGTGTATGTGGGGGCGGACAGCGGGGTGAGCCACCTGGCCGCCACTTTGGGAACCCCCACCCTGGCCGTGTTCCAGGCCAGCGATCCTCGTTTGTGGTCACCTTTGGGGCCGCGAGCCAGGGTCTTGGGGGTTATAGAGGCCCGTTATGCTGATCTGTCCCCGCCAAAGCCCGGTGCTGTGCTAAATTTATAATTATGCGGCTTGCGGTCCTCAGCGATATTCACGGCAACCTGGAAGCCTACACGGCGGTCCTGGCCGACGTGGACCAGGCTGGAGCGGACCAAACCGCCCTGCTGGGGGATATCGTGGGCTACGGCCCGGACCCCGAGGCCTGCGTGGAACTGACCAGGGAGTTGGGCCTGCCCAGCGTAGTGGGCAACCATGAGTTGGGCATGACCAAACGGGCCGCGTTAACCTGGTTCAACCCCACCGCCCGCCGCTCCCTGGAACAGAACATGGAGATGCTCAGCCAGGACTCCCTGGAATGGCTGGCCGCTCTGCCCATCTTCCTGATTCTGGGCGACTGCCGCCTGGTGCACGGCGCACCACCGGATTCACCCCGCACCTATTATTTCGAGTTGAACCGTGAGGAAATTCTCCGGCGCATGGGGCTGATCGACGAGCCTGTGTGCCTGGTGGGCCACAGCCACGAACTGGGCATGGCCCATCTGCCCGCCTCCGGCGGCCTTGAGCGCCTTACCCTGGGTCAGGGTGTCAGCCGGCTAAAACCATCCGACCGCTACCTGATAAACGTGGGTGCGGTGGGCCAGCCCAGGGACGGGGACAACCGGGCCAAGTACGTCATCGTGGACCACCAGGAAGGCACCCTGGAAGTGCGCTACGTGAAATACGACATACAGGCCACGGTGGACAAGATACGCCGCCTGGGCCTGCCCGATTTCAACGCGGACCGCTTGTTATAGGCCTGATCATGAAATTCATCGACGGATACCAAGTGCTGGGACTGCTGGGCCGGGGAGGCATGTCCCGTGTGTACAAGGTGCGTATGGACGGCGGGCCGGTGCGTGCCATGAAGCTTTTCCATCCCCGCGCGGAGTTGGAGGCCCTTCAGGGCCGGGATGAATTGCTGGCCCGCTTTTTGGACGAGGCCCACCGCCTGGCCGGGCTAAAGCATCCCAACCTGGTGCGGGTGCTGGGCGTGCATGAAGACCCGCCCGCCTATTACCTCATGGAACATTTTTGCTTCAGCCTGTCCGAAATGGTGGGCGAGGGGCCGCGCCTGGAAGACCCCAGCCGGGCTTTGAGCCTGGAGCGCATTATCGAATACGGCCGCCAGAGCCTGGCCGCACTGGAGGCCCTGCATCAGGCCGGGCTGGTGCATGGCGACTTGAAACCGGCCAACCTTATGATGGGCGACGAGGGCTGGGTGCGCTTGGGGGACTTGGGCCTGAGCCACCGCCGGGGCGAGAGCCTGGGAGGACCGGCCAACCTGGTGCTTGGCTCCCCGGCCTACGCCGCCCCGGAGCAGGAAAGCGACCCCTTGAGCGCGGGCCCCAGGGCCGATCTCTACGCCATGGGGGTGAGCTTGTTTCGCCTGCTTACCGGAGCGCTGCCCCAGGAGGGCGGCCCGGAGGCATCGGCCCTGGCTCCTTTGGCCGACAGCGCGTGGGACGATTTTTTAAACCGGGCCATGGCTCCTGATCAGGACGGCCGCTTTGCCTCGGCCAGGGAAATGGCCCAGGCCTTGGAGCGTTTGGCCGATCAGTGGCGGCAAAGGCGCGAGGCGGTATGCGCCGCGTGGCCAAACCCCAGCGGGGCGCAGGCCGCTTCGGAGCATATTGCAGTCGCCCGCAGCGGGCCGGTTCGGGTCAGCCTGGCCGAGGCGCGTGGGGCGCTGGGCCTGGATGAGCTTATGCGGCCCCAGGCCTGGCACCGGCGGCGCTTGCGGGAGGAAGAGCCCGGTGTGGCCCGGGATCTGGACACCGGTCTGCTCTGGCAACGCGGCTGCTCGCCTCAGCCCCTGACCTGGGGCCAGGCCCCGGCCTATGTGCGGGCCCTGAACCTGCGCCATTTGGGTGGGCGCGGCGATTGGCGCTTGCCCACAGCGCCGGAGCTTATTTCCCTTCTAGAGCCGCCCCAGGGGCCGGACGGCTTTTGCGGCCCGCTTCTGCTGGACCCCTTGGCCCAGCGCTTGTGGTCCGCCGACTGGGCCACCCCCATGGCCGCCTGGTACGTGAGCCTGGATGGAGGCTATTTGGGCCGGGCCGACATGGATTGCTTCTTCATGGTGCGGGCCGTGGCCGGTTGAACCCCACACCCTGGATTTGGGCGGCCCCAGGCCTCATACTTTTAGATATGAGCCTAATCGCACGCTGAGAGGCAGTATGAAAATTCCACGACTGATAACAATCCTGGCCCTGATTCTGGTCTTGGCCGCTCCGGCCATGGCCGCCGCGCCCCAGTGGAGCTTCGACCCGCCGCATTGCCAGATCATCTTCACCATCAAGCACATCTTCGCTCCGGTGATGGGCCAGTTCCATGAATTCGACGGCAAGATCAATTTCAGCCCTGATGACCTCGCGGGCAGCAAGGTGGACATGACCATCCAGGTGGCCAGCATCGACACCGGCGTGGCCGCCAGGGACAAGCACCTCAAAAGTGCCGATTTCTTCGACGTGGCCAAGTACCCGGTGATTCGTTTCGTGAGCGAGAGCTTCACCAAGCGCGGCGACAATGAATATGTGGTCAAGGGGCGCTTGAACATGAAGGACGTCACCCGGCCGGTGGAGATCGTCTTCACCTATCTGGGCGTTAAGCCCAACCCCATGAACAAGGACCAGATGCTTATGGGCTTTAAGGGTGGCTTTGCCATCGAGCGCCTGGACTACCACGTGGGCAGCGGCAAGTACTATCAAATGGGCGTGGTGGGCAACAAGGTGGATATGTTCATTCACCTGGAACTGGTGCGGGCCAAGTGAGTCAGGTGGTGGACCCCAGGGGCGCGGCGGGCCTCGTCTTGGAACTGGCCTGGGATAGCTCCGAAGCGGCGCACCGGGAGCTTATGTACGCTCCGGTCGACCTGTGGGGGGACATGTTGCCGCCCCGGTTGCTGGACTCCCTCAAGGGGCTGACCGACGGCCAGAGCGTGGAGCTGGAACCCACCCCAGCCGAATCGGTGCCCGATCGTTCTGCCGATCTGGTGCGCACCGTGCCGCTGGATCAGTTCGCGGGCGGGGCGTCCCTGCCGCGCCTGGGGCGCTTTTATCCCCGCTACCTGCTCACCGGGGTGCCGGGGGTGTCTCCCAACAGCAACGAGCCCTTCCGCTGCTTGGCCGCCGAGCGCCACGGGCTGTCCGCTGATCTCAACCACCCGCTGGCGGGCCGCGCCCTGAAGCTCAAGGTGACGGTGGACCAAGCCCAACTGCCGCCGGAAAAAGCCACCGGGCAGGGGGTGGACTGGATGGCCCGCCTCTCAGCCGGTCCGGGCATGCAGGCCCGGGTGCAGGATCGGCCCACCGACTTTTTGGGTGGTGACGCCCTGCTGCGCGACGACGAGGTGCCGGACGCTGTGTTCTACGACCATCCCCGCCTGGTGGGGCATCTGGACTCCCAGGCAAGCGCCAACGTGGGCGCGCTCTACGGCGGTCTGATACCCCCCGGCTCGCGGGTGCTGGATTT
This sequence comes from Desulfarculaceae bacterium, assembly GCA_021737645.1. Classification (GTDB taxonomy): domain Bacteria; phylum Desulfobacterota; class Desulfarculia; order Desulfarculales; family Desulfarculaceae; genus Desulfoferula. The sequence continues at coordinate 8,697 of JAIPDO010000059.1, read as the reverse complement.
GATGAGCAGCTATCAGAGCCACTTGCCGCCCTGGCTGGAGCCGGCCGAGGTGGTGGGCCTGGGGTTGAACCAAGCGGAGATGGAGGCCAACCCCCAGGTGGGCGGCGTTCTGGTGCACGACCTCAACCAGGAGCCGGTGCTGTCCTTTGAAGACGAGTCATTTGACGCGGTGGTCTGCACGGTGAGCGTGGAATACCTCACCCAGCCCAGAGAGGTGTTTTTGGAGGTGGCGCGGGTGCTTAGGCCCGGCGGGGTGCTGGCCGTGGCTTTTTCCAACCGTTTTTTTCCGCCCAAGGCGGTGCACTTGTGGAAGGAACTGCACGACTTCGAGAAGTTGGGACTGGTGCTGGACTACTTTATCGAGAGCGGGGCTTTCAAAGACCTGGGCACCCTGAGCCAACGGGGCTGGCCCCGGCCAGAGGATGACCGGCACTACGGCGAGTATGGCAACTCGGACCCCGTCTACGCCGCCTGGGGGCGCCGCGCCTGAGCCGGGGCGGCTATTGACCCGGTTTCATCCTGATAGTAACCTAATAACAAATAGTTGTTAATCATTACCCTGGCAGGACCGTGGGTGGGTGGCCCGGAGGTGAAAGCCTCGGCTGGGGAAAGGGACGGTTTCGGTTGGAAAAGCAACACAAGTTTTCTATCTGGTACGTGCTGCTGGGCATCTGGTTCGTACTGATCCTGAATAACGTAATCTCCAGCCAGATCGGCCCCAAGCAGGTTCCTTACAGTAAATTTCTGGAACAGGTGCGCGCCGACAAGGTCAAAGAAATAGCCATCGGCAAGGACCGTATCACCGGCAAAATGCTCGATGAGCAGGGCAGGGAAATCAACTTTACCACGGTGCGGGTCTCGCCTGATCTGGCCAAGGAGCTTCAAGGGCACGAGGTGGAGTTCCGCGGCGAGATCGAGTCCACTTTTTTGCGCTCCCTGTTTTCATGGATGGTGCCCATCTTTCTGTTTATGGGGGTGTGGTACTTCATGATGAAGCGCATGGGGCCGGGCCAGGGGGTTATGAACTTCGCGGGCAACAAGGCCAAGATTTTCGCCGAGGAAGACATCCCCACCCGTTTTGACGACGTGGCCGGGGTGGACGAGGCCAAGGAGGAGTTGGAGGAAATCGTCCAATTCCTGCGCACCCCGGAAAAGTTTAGCCGCCTGGGCGGGCGCATGCCCAAGGGCGTACTGCTGGTGGGCCCTCCGGGCACCGGCAAGACCCTGTTGTCGCGGGCCGTGGCCGGAGAGGCCGGGGTGGCTTTTTTCTCCATCAGCGGCTCGGAGTTCGTGGAGCTGTTCGTGGGCATGGGCGCGGCCAGGGTGCGCGATTTGTTCAAGCAGGCCCGTGAAAAAGCTCCCTGCATCGTGTTCATCGACGAGCTGGACGCCCTGGGCAAGGCTCGGGGCATGAGCTCCATGGGCGGCCACGACGAGCGCGAGCAGACCTTGCAGCAGCTTCTGGTGGAGATGGACGGCTTCGACCCACGGGTGGGGGTCATCATCATGGCCGCCACCAACCGCCCGGAAATTTTGGACGCGGCCCTGCTCAGGGCCGGGCGTTTCGACCGCCAGGTATTGGTGGACAAGCCGGACCTCAACGGTCGCCTGGCCATCCTGGAGGTGCACGCCAAGCGCATCGTGTTGGGCAAGGACGTGAACCTCAAGGCCCTGGCCCAGCGCACGCCGGGTCTCTCCGGGGCCGATCTGGAGAACATCCTCAACGAGGGGGCCCTGCTGGCCGCGAGGGCCAACCGCGACGAGGTGACCATGGCCGACCTGGACGAGGCGGTGGACCGCATCGTGGGCGGCCTGGAAAAGAAGAACCGGGTGATCAACGTGGATGAGAAAAAGAGGGTGGCCTACCACGAAACCGGCCACGCCCTGGTGGCCGCCTTTACCCCCAAGGCCGACAAGGTGCACAAGATTTCCATCATACCCAGGGGCATCGCCGCCCTGGGCTACACCGAGCAGCGTCCCACCGAAGACCGCTACCTTATGAGCACCAGCGAGCTGGAAGGCAAGGTGGAGGTGATGCTGGGAGGCCGGGTGGCCGAGCAGATCATCTTCGGCGAGGGCTCCACCGGCGCGGCCAACGACCTGCAACGGGCCACCGATTTGGTGCGGGCCATGCTCACCCAATATGGCATGGGCACCACCCTGGGCCCGGTCACCTACAGCCGCCGCAACCAGCCGGTGTTCATCCCCCAGGACTCGGCCTTTGCCCCGGCCTCGGCGGAATACTCCGAGGCCACCGCCGCCGCCCTGGATGATGAGATCAGGCGCTTCATGGAGGGTCACGAGCAGCGGGTGGAGGCTCTACTCACCAAGCATCGTGATCTTCTGGAGACCATCGCCCAGCGCCTGCTCACCGCGGAGGTGATCGAGGGCAAGGAATTCGATGAGCTTATCAAGGCCGAGGCCAAGGGCGATTTGCCCGCACCACCGGCGCCGGAGGCCCAGCCCGCCTCGGAGCAGACCCCTGGGCAAGAGGCCTAAGCGAAAAATAAATGACCAACCTGGAGTGATCTGCCGCCATGCAAGCCATAAAAGCCCTGGACGCCCAGGACGTCAAAATCGAGCAGTTCCCCTATAGGGGTAAAATGTATGAGGTCAAGGGCATCAGCGTGCGCTGGCTGTCCAAGTGCGGCGACGATGGCCACGGCTCGCCGGAGTACGGCCTGCGCCTGTTCACCGCCCAGCCCGGCGGAGAGATTCCCATCCACAACCACTTCTATCACCAGACCATGTACATTCTGGAAGGCACCTTCGAGTGCTACAGCTACGACGCCCAGAGCGACGAGCTTACCGACACCCAGGTGTGCGGGCCGGGAACCAGCGTTTACCTCGCTTCCATGGAGCCCCACGGCATGAAGAATGTGAGCGGCAGCGAGGTGGGGCGCTTCTTGTGCTGCATCGCCAACGTTTACGGGGAAGAGGATATCCTTTAGGCGTCCAGCACCGCGCGCACGGTGCGCAGCAGTTCGGCTTTGGGGGTGGGTTTGTTCAAGAAGGCGGCCGCCCCGGCCTGCAAGGCCGTTTTACGGTGGTCGCCGGAGGTGTAGCCGCTGAGCACGATCACCTTCAGTTCCGGCTTCAACTCCCGCAAAGCGTTTAGGCACTTCTGGCCGCCCATGCCGGGCATGCCCAGGTCCAGCACCACCAGGTCTATGCTTTGGGCGTATTCGGCGAAAAGCTCCAGGGCCGCCTCGCCGCTACCGGCGGTAAACACCTGATATCCCGCCACGTCAAGGGTGCGCCGCCCCATCTCACACAGCACCGCCTCGTCGTCCACCAGAAGAATGGTTTCATCCCCGCCCGGCAGGGGGCCGTCGTCGCCCTCGCCCAGTTCGGGCAGTTGCGCTCCGCCCTGGTAGGCGGGCAGGTACACCTGGATGGTGGTGCCTTTCCCTTCTTGGCTCTCACAGATTATGTGGCCCTGGTAACTCCTGATGATGCCGTGCACCACCGACAGGCCCAGGCCGGTGCCCGAGCCCACCTCCTTGGTGGTGAAAAAAGGCTCCAGGATGCGGCGCAAGGTAACCTGGTCCATGCCGTGGCCGGTGTCGCTCACCTTCAGGAGCACGTATTGGCCATGCATGGCCTCGCCGCAGGTGGGGCAAAGCATTTCCGACACGCTGACGTTGGCGGTGCTTATATCCAGCCTGCCGCCTTCGGGCATGGCGTGGGCCGCGTTGCTCACCAGGTTGACCAAGAGCTGGTTGATGTGGCTGGCCGAGGCCTCGATCATTTTCAACTCAGGGGCCAGGTGGGTGACAAACTCCACCGTGCGCGGCAGCAGCCTCTGGAGCATCTTTTGCCCGGTGAGAATTTCGTTGTTGATCTCCAGGGGCCTTACTTGGGGCACTCCCTTGCGGCTGAAGGTGAGCAATTGCCCGATGAGATCTTTGGCCCTCAGGCTGGCCACCACGATCTCGTCCAGGTTTTCCTGTACCTTTGGTTGGCCCTGGGCGTCATCCTGGGCCAGCTCCGCATAGCCCATGATGGCTGCCAGCAGGTTGTTGAATTCGTGGGCGATGCCGCCGGCCAGGGTGCCTACGGCCTCCATTTTCTGAGAGTGGCGGAGCTGGGACTCCAGCCGAGTCTTGTCCTCTTCGGCCCGTTTGCGCTCGGTGATGTCTGTGATGGTGCCGTACACCGAGCCCTGGTGCTCGCCCAGGCCCTCCAGCATCTGGCCGCGAATCAAAAACCAGCGTACGTCTCCCTCGCGGTGCAACAGAGGCATTTCAAATGAGGCTTGTGCCACGCTGCCATGGCTGAGGGCCCGCCAGTTGCGATGCGCCTGCCGGCGATAATCCTCCGGGCACAGGTCCAGCAACTGGGTCAAGCCGGAAAGTTCGGAGCCGTTGGGCGAGCCCAGCATCTTGAAGATGTTCCGGTCCATGTGCATTTCGTGCCCGGCCGTGTCCATCTCCCACACTCCCACCGAGCCCGATTCGGTGGCCCAGCGGTAGCGCCGATCCGACTCCAGCAGGGAGTCCCTCTGGCTGGTGGTTTGCCGGAGAAACTCCAGGCGCTTCTTGTCCATGTAGAACAAACTGATGGCCAGAATCAGATACACCACGGTGTAGCGGATGCCGAAGCTGGAAAAATAAACCGTGTCGAAGTTTCCCATGTGCAAGCTGACCATCATGGATACGGCCTGATACACCAGTGAAAGGACCAGGCCCCAGTTGGAGCCGAAGGCCAGAATGCACACCAGGGGCATTGCCAGTGACCACAATATGGTGCCGCTGCTTATGTCGTAGCTCAGGAAGTAAATGCACAGGGTCCAGAGCAAGCCCACGAAAACGATCATGGCCGCCCTAAACAAATAGTCGATGGTTCGCACGGAGCTGGAATTGACGATCAAAACGGCGGAAAAAATTATGGTGCACAGAAATAGAATATTTATGGTGCCGGCAAAAATCCATCCGGCGCTGAAGTTGACGGCAATGAAATAGGTGAGGGCGGGAATCAAGACCATGGTCAAGGCCCGCACCACGTGCACCTTGAAGTTTAGCTCCGTGGATTTGTCCGAAGCCTCCATGGCGGAGGTCTGGGGGGAGCGATAACGGAATATGGCGTAGAAGTTAAATATGGCGACAACGGCGAAAGAGCTGGTGGTGGGGTCGGGGACGTGCAGGTTGACCAGATGAGTGTGGTAGTAAAACACCAACAGGGTGGGCAGGGAAAAGCTCAAAAGGATGAACAGCAGCTCCCTTTTTTCCCGTCCCGTTTTGTGGAAAAACGAGACGAACATGCTTAGCACGCATACGGTGGACACCAGATAAGGATAGATAAAATACAGCACCCAGAACCCGATCCTGAAGTCGGGGCGAAGCATGTCGCCGCCCTGGGCGCTTTCAAAGGGGCCGAAAATGAGGTGGTGATATGGGTTGGTCCAACTCAGGATCGCGGTTATGGCCGGTAGGAGGAAAATCCAGGGCAGCACCTTGCGCTTGAGCAGCGAGGCCCGCCTGGAATAACTCAGGGCCAGCATGACCAAGCCAGCTGGTATGGCGGCCACGCCGGTCAATTCAACCCCGGCCCACCAGAGCTTTGCGCCCACGGTGCTAACCCTAAGGGCCAATCCGTAGCCCAGCGCCCACAGGAAGAGGGAAAGCGTCATGACCAGTATGCTTTTTACCTGCCAACTATCGCGGTAACGCCAAAGCTGGATGGCTGCGGTAAAGCACAAGGAAGCGCTTATCAGGGACATGATCCAGGCGTTGTCGACCCAGGTCTCCATAAGGGGCTGGTTCCCATGTCGAAAAAGAGGATTTGCCGCGCGAAAAACGCCCGGTTCGGTTAACCGGACGCAGTCTAGAGAATAACTTAGTTAAATTTGACTAGTCAAATAGGCTTTTGTTGCTGCCATAGCCGGTGCCCGGCAACGGCCCGGCGGGGCAGGCGCGAGCTTGCGCCCGCCAGCGCCTCCGCCGGGGCCAGTCTTACAGCTCCAATACCTTTAGCAGGTTGGTGGTGCCGGGGGTGCCCACCGGCACGCCGCCGGTGAGGATGATGTGCTCGCCGGGCTGGGCCAGGCCGTTGTCCAGTATCCACTGGCCGGCCCGCTGGGCCATCTCTTCGATGTCTTCGAAGGGCTCCACCAAGGCGGGCACCACGCCCCAGGACAAGGCCAGTTGGCGGCAGGTGGAAGGGTCGGGAGTGAGCCCCACGAAGATGGCTTCCGGGCGGTAGCGGCTGATGAGCCGGGCGGTGCTGCCGCTGGTGGTGGAGGCCACTATGGCTGCGGGCTTCAGGTCCCGCGACAGCCAGCAGGCGGCCCGGCTGAGCGCGGCGGCCACCGCGGGCAACAGAGGGCTAAGCTCCTCTTTGAGCAGGGTCTCGCTGTTCACCTGACCCTCGCTGGCCCGGCACAGGCGGTCCATCATGCTCACCGACTCCACCGGGTAGGAGCCCATGGCGGTCTCATCGGAGAGCATCACCGCGTCGGTGCCGTCCAGAATGGCGTTGGCCACATCGGCGGCCTCGGCCCTGGTGGGGCGGGGATTGTCCATCATGGAGCGCAGCATCTGGGTGGCGGTGACCACCACCTTGCCCGCCCGGCGGCCCTCGGCGATGATGCGCTTTTGGATCAGGGGCACCTGCTCCAGGGGCATCTCCACCCCCAGATCGCCGCGCGCCACCATGACTCCGTCCACCGCGGCCATTATCTGATGCAACCGGTCCACGGCCTGGGGCTTTTCTATCTTGGCCACCAGCAGGGGAGGATTTTCGCAGTGATTCAGACGCTCGCGCACCGGGGTCAGATCCTTTTCGCTACGCACAAAGGACAGGGCAACCAGGTCCACTCCGGCGGCCAGGCCCATCTCCAGGTCGCGCTGGTCCTTGGCGGTGAAGGAACTGATGGCCAGCTCGCTGGTGGGCAGGTTCACCCCCTTGCGGGAACTGACCTCGCCACCCACCTTGACCAAAGCGGTTACCTTGCCGCCGGAGGCGGTAAGCACCTTGAGTTCCACCAGGCCGTCGGCCAAGAGTATGCTCTGACCGGCGGCCACGTCCTCCACCAGGCCGGCGTAGTCCACGGGCAGCACGCCGGGCGCGGCGGTGGGGCCGGGGGTGAGCTCCACTTCCTGGCCTGATTCCAGCCACATGGGCTCGGGCAGATCGCCCAGGCGTATCTTGGGGCCGGCCAGGTCTTGCAGGATGGCTACGGTGCGGCCCTGCTCGGCGGCCAGGCGGCGCACCAGGTCCATGGTTTTCTGGTGACTGGCGTGGTCGCCGTGGGAGAAATTCAAACGGGCCACATCCAGGCCGGCGGCGATGATTTTACTCAGCACCTGGGGGTCGGCGCTGGCCGGGCCTATGGTGGCCACTATCTTGGTTTTGCGGGGCTGACTCATATCGCTCCACCTTTGTTTGCCATTAGGTGCTTCATGCCGGTAAGCTTATGACAAAAGCTTCAACCGGGACAGGTCAAAAAGGAATTGTCATGGAAAGTAAACGCGTCAGTGACAGCAGCGTAGTCATGGCCGTGGTTATGGAGCCGGCGGACGCCAACCCCGCCGGCAACGTACACGGCGGGGTCATCATGAAAAACATCGACTCCGCCGCCGGAGTGGTGGCCCTGCGCCACGCGGCGGGCAATGCGGTCACCGCCAGCATAGATCGCCTGGACTTCCACAATCCGGTCTATGTGGGCGAGTTGCTGTTTCTAAAGGCGGGCCTAAACCTGGTGGGCAAAAGCTCCATGGAGATAGGGGTGCGGGTGGAGGCGGAAAACCCCCGCCAGGGGCAGGTGCGCCACGTGGCCAGCGCCTATCTCACCTTCGTGGCACTGGACGAGAACAAACAACCGGCCCCGGTGCCCGGCTTGATTCTGGAGACCGCGGCCGAGCAACGCCGCAACGGCGAGGCCATAAGCCGGCGCAACCTGCGTTTGGCGGAGAAAGTGCGGGAAAAGCAGAGCAGGGCCAAGGGCAAGGCGTGAAGCTGCTGATGTTCTACGCGCCCAGCTTTTGGCATCGCCCCTTTGCCAAGTCGCTGGAAGATGCCCCGGAAGCGCAGGAGGGCGGCCAGGCTGATGAGGCGGTGGTGGTTTTCTACCACGCCGAGGCCGAGGACCAGGGCCGCGAGTCCAAGGTGCTGAGCAAGATGCTCAAGAACATAAAATGGCTGGCGGGCAAGTTCGGCACCAAACGGGTGGTGCTCCATTCCTTTGGCCATCTTTCCACCAGCAAGGCCCCGCCCGAGTTGGCCCGGGAATTGGCCACCCGCGCCGCCCAGCGCCTGGGCGACACCGGCTACGAGGTCAGCGCCACGCCCTTCGGCTACCTAAACGAATGGAAAATGCACGTGGCCGGGGAGTCCCTGGCCAAGGTGTTCAAGGATATTTGAAAGGAGCCCCGTGAGCCAAGCCCCCCGAGCTCATCTGCAAAAGGCTTTCCTTCAGGCCAGTTTGGCCCAGGCCCGCCTGGAGATGTTCGCCCAACAGGCCCGCAGCCAAAAACGCCCCAAGGAGGCCGAGTTTTACGACGCCTTGGCCGCCTCGCTCAGGGTGCACGCCCGGCGCTTCCTAATGCTCATGCGCGGCAAGCTGGGCGGCGGCCCGGCCAATCTGAGCGAGGCCAAGGACGAGATGCTCCCCGGCCTGCTCCAGGGATACGCAGAGCTGGTGGCCCAGGCCGACCAAGCCGGGCGCCGGGTGGACGGCACCGCCCTGGACCAGTC
>JAIPDO010000058.1 GCA_021737645.1 Desulfarculaceae bacterium | reverse complement strand
GCGGTCCAGGCCGGCTCGGGCGGGTAATCCATGAAGTTGTCGCTGAGGATCAGCAGGCTGCCGTTGACCTTGTGGAGGCGCTTGATCACCGTGTCGCCCTCGGCGGTGCGTAGCGCCCAGACGTAGCGGCGGTTGCCCTCGGGCATCCACTGGTCGCGATCAACTATTACTATAGAGCCGTCGGGCACGGTGGGCTTCATGCTGTCGCCGGCCACGCGCACGGCCACCAGGTTGCGCCGGCGTCCGAGCTCGGGCCGGTAGACCCACACCAGGCTCTTGACCTTCTCCCAGACCACCCCACCAAATCCGGCCGCCGCCCTGCCCTCCACCAGGGGCACGGCGAAGTAATCATCCGCCGCGGCCTCCTTGGCTCCGGCACTCAGTGGGCGGATCACGGGCCTGACGTGAGCGGCCACTTCGGTGGCATCTACTGAAAGAGCGGTTGGTTGCCCGCAGAGTAAATTCCGAAGGTCAACCTCGGGATGACTTTGGGCGATTTGATAGTAAATCTCCAGAGGGGGGGCCTGGTCACCCCTCTCTGCTGACGAAATGACACTTTGAGATACACCTGCCATCTCAGCAAGTTGAATCTGGCTTAATCCCATAGCCTTGCGAATCTTTTTCAGCCGAGATCCCAAATCAGGGGGCAGGTTTGAGAGCTTCTTCGGCATAAGTGCTACATACGGGTATTTCCTAAAATACCGCTCTTTCAATATTAGAGGTTGACACAAAATATCGAACTACTAATAATGGTGCTGTGCAACGTAATTGCAAATAACGGTAGCTCGATGCTTCACACCGACGACATCTGGGCCGAATTAACCCGCCGCCGGATCAAGGCCAAGGAAATAGCCATTGATCTGGGAGTGGCCACCAGCACGGTGACCCGGGCCATCAACGGCGAGACGCGGACCCCGGCTCCCACCATTCTTGAAGACGTCGCCGCCCGCATCGGGGTGGGGGTGGAGGAACTAAGCCCGGGACGTCCCTCTCGCCTTGCCCAAAACCATACCGAGAAAAGTTCAATCGGGTCAACGTCTAAAAGCCACCGGGCTCAGACGCCGCGCCCCGGTTTGAACGAGGGTCAGAGGTCCGGAGAGTACTCCCAGAGCACCGTTTACGCCAGTTCAGGAGGGGCCTCCCGGACCTCGGAAGCGGTGGAGGAGGCGGCATGAGGTCTGGAAACGGTGGTCGGCTACCCCTCTTTGACGGTCAACTGCGCCTGGACGTGCTGACCGTTTTTAAGGCCTGCCTGGCCGACGCCATGAAGGCCAGCCCCTTGAGCCGGGCCCAGATCGCCGAGCGTATGAACGAGGCGCTGCGCCGAGAGGGCCTGAGCCCCAACATTACCGAGGACACCCTCAACAAATGGGGGGCGCCCAGCGACTCCAGCCACCACCCCACCATTCGCCAGCTTCCTTTCCTCTTGCATGCCCTGGAAGACGCCAGCCCCCTCAACGTGATCCTGTCTCCCTTCAACTCCCGGGTGGCCGGCCCCTACGAGGAGACCCTGATCCGGGAGGGTTTGGCCAGGGAGCAGGAAGCCAGAGCCAAGAGGGAAGCCAAGGAGGCGCGCATGGAGCGGGAGCGTTTGGAACGGGAGAGAAGGCGATGAACCAGAAATTCTCAGGGACGGTCCGTTTTTCACGGAGGGCCCTTCTCATGCTGCGCCTCAAATACGGGGGCGGGAGCAACTTCGTTTCGGCCTGCCGCAAAGAGGCCCGCCGGAGGGCGGCATGAGCCGGGGCAACGGAGAAGGGGTGATCACCGCCCTGGACAACGGCCTGCGCCTGCTGATGGAGGCGGCCCAGCGGCCCAGCTTCGGCCTAGCCGAAATGGCTCGGGCTCTGGATCTGCCCACCAGCACGGTGGACCGGATCATCGCCACCCTGGCCGGCCGGGGCTTGCTGGAGCGGGCCGGGGTCGAGTGGCGCATGGGCAAGGTAGCGGCGGCCTTGTGGGCGGCTTACCGCCGCCAGCAGGAAGAGCTGATCCGCCAAGCCCAGCGCAATCTTTCTGACACCAACATTTCCATTGAGGAGACAGATCAATGCCGGAAGTTGATGGCCGTCTGATGCAACAGGTCATGGAAGACCGCGAGGTGACCCAGGCCCACCAACGGGAGATTTTCCTGGAGGTGCTCCAAGCCCAGGTCAAGGACCAAGGACAAGCCGTTGCGGTCCAAAAGTTGGTGGACATGGGAGTGCGCGCTGGCAGGGCCCAGACGGCCCAAGTAGCTGGCAAATTGCTAACTGTTATCCATATCAGCCAACTCCGCGAGCTTAAGGACATTGCCAAGGAGGCCGGAGTCCCCTGGGCAAAAGCCTGCGTAATGTTTGGCTTTTCCTCCAAGACCGCAGACCTGTATTTACGCCAAGGTGCGGAACTCGGAGATAACTTCGTGGCTAACATGTTAGCCATTGGCGTCCCGGTCCGGGCCCTGGAAATCGCCCGCAAGCTTCCTGAAAACGTGCGCCAACGGCTCACCACCGGCGAGGTCATCGACCTGGAGACGGTGAGCAAGGAGGAGTTGACCTCGGTCATCAAGGACCTGGCCGGGGAGCACGGCAAGGAGTTGGCGGCCAAGGACCAGGCCCTGGCCGACGAGAGGAAGGCCAAGACCAAGGCCGAGGACAAGGCCAAGGGCCTGGGTGAGCGTCTGACCAACCTTCAGACTGAGCTCGGCAACCTGAAGGCCGGTCTGCCGGTGGACGATGCCGAGGCCATCAAGATCATCCAAGACATCGAGAAGAAGATCCTGCCCCTGCTGGCGGTGTACCGCCACACCACCAAGATGGCCGGGCGCAGCCCAGAGGCGGTGTCGCGCATCCTGGCCAGCCTGGAGTTGGTGAAGGAGGTGGCCGAGTGGACCGGCAACCACCTGGCGGCCAAGGCCGAGGGTGAGGAGCCCGACGACGAGGCCCTAGGGGCGGGAGCCGACATGTTGGCCGAGGACATCGCGGCCCACGACGGCAAGCGGCCGGTCTACTAGGTCGCCCCATGACTCCGGACCTGGCCCGATCCCTGGCACGAGAGCTCGCCACCGCCCCCTACGGGGGGCAGGGGGCGATCCTGTCGCAATGGGAAGCCACGATGGGCCTCAGCCGCTCCACCCTGCTGCGCCACGCCAAGTTGCACGGCTACCAGCCCCAGGAGCGCAAGCCCAGGGTGGATGCCGGCATCAGCCGGGCGGGTATCACCGAGGACGGCCTGGCCCACGTGGTGGCCCTGATGGCCGGCTCCCATCGCAAGACCGGCAGCATCGAGATGCCCACCAACGAGGCGGTGATGGAGTGCGTGGGAGCGGGAGCCCTGCCCCAGGGTACCAAGCCGGAGACGGTGCGCCGCATTTTGCGGGAGAAGGGACTGAGCCGCCGCATGCTCAAGGAAAACTACACCACCGACGGCCAGACGGTGAGCGCGGGCCACGTGCGCCTGGTGAGCCGGGGCCCCAACCATCTGCACCAGGTGGACGTGAGCGCCTGCCTGCACTGGTATTTCAAAAAGCGGGGCGGCCTGGACCGGCGCCACACCAAGCTGGAGCTCATGGGGGGCAAGAAGCCCGAGGCCCTTAAGAAACTTGGGCGAGAGCACATCCTGCGCTACATCCTGGTGGACCACTTCAGCGGGGCCTTTTACGTGCGCTACTACCTGGCCGCCGGGGAGAACGCCCTCAACCTGATCGACTTTCTGTATCAGGGCTGGCGGCGCCGGGAGCACGAACACGACATTTTTCACGGCGCTCCCAGCATGGTCTATTTCGACCCCGGCTCCGCCAACCTGGCCTATGCCACCACTAACCTCCTGGACAACCTCCAGGTCAAGTGGGAGGCCCACCAGGCCGGCGTGGCCCGGGCCACGGGAGCGGTCGAGGTGAACCACCGCATCTGGCAGCAGCACTTTGAGAGCAAGCTGTGGCTACGCCCCCCAGAAAACCTGGAGGAGCTCAACGCCCGGGCCGATGACGCCCGCATCTTCTACTGCACCAGCCGCACTCACCGCCGCACCCGCCAGACCCGCTGGGAGGCCTGGTCCGGCATCAAGGCCGAAGATCTGCGCCTGATGCCCCCCCGGGAGATCTACAACGAACTGGCCCACGAGAAGCCGCACCGCACCACGGTGCGGGCGGACGGCATGCTTCGCCACAAGGGCCTGCACGCGGTGCTGGACACGGTGGACGTGGGCCAGCGGGTGGAGGTGGTGCGCAACCCCTACCGCCTGCCCGAGGTGCTGGCCTACCGCCTCAACCCGGACGGCACCCGGGGCGAAGTGCTGCGCACCAAGGCCATAGAGAGCCCGGACGACATCGGGGTGGCGGTGGGCACCTGGAAGCGGCGCAAGGACACCCCGGCCCAGCGGGCGGTGAAGGCGGCCGGCGAGATCGACCTTTCCACCTATCAGGAGACGGTGTTCGGCCACAAGCTGGAGAATCTGCCCGAAAACGTGCGCTTCCTGGAGCGCAAGGGCCAGGAGATCACCCCCGCCGCCCAAGCCCCGGCGCCGCTGCTGGAGGAGGGCCGCCCGGCCTGGTTCAGCAGCGGAACCGATCGCTACGAATGGATCCTGCGCCACCCCGCCCAGGCCCTGGCCGAGGACTTGGCCTGGGCCCGGGAATACGAGCACACCCCGGAATATCAGGCGATGGCCGAGTCATGGGAGCAACTGCGCGCCCATCTGGGCCGCCAAGCCGTTGAAGGAGGAGGAAAGGCATGAAAAACAAGTTTCTGCACGTGAGCAACGTGCGCCGAGTGATCGAAGCGGTCACCGCCCTGCGGGGTCAGGCGGCTGGCTTGCCCTGCCTGGCGGCCTGGCACGGCCCGGCGGGGAGAGGCAAGACCGAGACCAGCATCTGGTACGCGGGCAATCACGACGCTCTTTACATGATCCCCCAGGTGAACAGCAGCCAGCTGGACCTGCTCAACGACCTTTACGCCGCCCTGAAGGGCCAGAAAGATGCCAAGTTTCACCGCCGCCGCGACGCCTTCGGAGCTTGCCTGCGCCTGATGTGGAATCGTTCCGCCCCGGTGCTAATCGACGAGGCTGACCGCATCTCCAAGCACACCGACCTGGTGGAGACGGTGCGGGACCTGAGCGACCGCACCGGCTGCCCGGTGATCTTCGTGGGCACCGATCAGATGCTGGTGCACCTGATGCAACGGGAGCAGATAGCCAGCCGTCTGGCCGAGGTGGTGGAGTTCAAGCCGCTGAGCGTGGATGAGGTGATTATGGCCACCACCGAGTTGTGCGGCCTGGAGCTCAACCAGGACGCGGCTCAGGTACTGCACCGGCGCACCCAGGGCTTTTTCAGGGACCTGGTGGTGGCCCTGTCCCACATCGAGCGGACGGCCCGTGCCAACAAGCTAAGCGACCTGCCTGCGGAGATGGTGGATAAGACCTCCAGGCTGGCCATCAAGAGGGCGGCTTGAACCGGCCCCAGAACATCGTCTACTGGGTCCGCGCCCGCCAGCGGCCGGTGACCCTCAGCGAGATCGCCCAGAAGTTTGGGCTCTACCTGGGGGAAGCGATCAGCAAGGTCAAGCACCTGGTGGAGGCCGGCGAGCTGATCGACCAGGGAGGCGACCGAATCATCGCGGCCCCGCGTAAATGGGACCGCCAGCCAAAGGAAGCCCCGCCGGCTCAAAAACGTATCTGGAAGGTGGCCGCTTACCTGGACCTCAAGGGGCCTTGGCCTGCGGCCAAGGTGGCCCGCCTGGCCGAGACCAATCTGGAATACACCCGGGATTATCTGCGCTGGCTGGCCGACCAGGAGCACCTACGGGTCTACCCCCGCAAGGGCCAGGCCTATCTCTACCGCCTGCACCCGGACGCCCCCAGCGCCGAGAAGGCCCCAGCCTGGGTGAATCGACGCAATCGGAAACTGAGAGGGAAGAAAGGGAGAAAAGCATGATGATCACTGCCTATGCCTGGGCCGGAGGGCTGATCGAGTTCGGCGAAGAGTGCCCCAAGGGAGCGCTGCCCATCGCCATCGGCGATGAAGAACGGGTGCGGCGGGTGGTAACCACCCTGGCCCGCCACGGCTACAAGGATGAACTGCTGGTCCCCGGCGTCCCAGAGGCTGACGGCCAGCTTCACGGCGTAGAAGCGCTGATCGACTTCCAGGCGCGGGTGCAACAGGACCTCTTGAAGGAAGCCGCATAAGGCGAAAGGCCCGGGGCGGTCATCCCCCCGACCGTAGGCGCGCATGAAATTTTAGCGCCTTCCCCGGGCCTCGACGGGATCCGGCCTACCCGTCCTGACGAGCCAGGCCGCAAGGAGATTAGTCGTGAACTTTGATGGCGACCTACTCAAGAAGATCAGGCGTTGGACCGAGGGCCCGCTGCCCGAGGATCTGTGGGTTCAAACCTTGGAGATCTCCAATCGACTGGACGAAGCCATCGCTCCCATCATCACCGTGCCGAATTACATGGCCGGACGGGTAACCGACCTAACGGTGGATATCTGCGGACCGGACAAGCTTTGGGACTTTCATCCCGAGGGTAAGCAGCACTGCTACCCCGGGGGAAGCAAATGCCGGATCTGCGTCCTGGGCGGGCCACTGCCCAACGGGCGCACTTACATGAGCCTTTTTGGAGGCGGGCACGAGGCGGGCCACAACGAAACGGACGTGGATCACCTGTGCGAGGGCTTGGAACAAGAGGCCCTTTGGGTGGAGGCCTACGATCAAGGCGGCCGCCTGGACGCCGAACTGAGCCCGATGATCATCGACCCCATGCACTTCGAGCGCCACGAGATGCCCATACGCCTGTGGCTCTGCGGTCCGGAGCGCCTCCGCCGCTTGGCGGAAAACCCGCTGGAGCAGCCCGAGGCGGTTGACGGACGGCTGGACGTGTTTCTCCTGGGCGGGCCTATGCCCAACGGGCGGACCTACCTGAGCCAAGGAGATCTGGGCCAGATCCTGGTGAAGCACATAACCGGCGTAATCAACCCCTGCGAGGGGCTGTAGGTGGAAGGAGCGAACAATGCCTGACGAACGTCAAAAATTAGTTGCCGAGCTTAAGCGGCAAATGATCGAGGCCCAGCGCCTTTGCTACGCCCAGGGTCAGGCCGGGAAAACAGCCGACTACGGCAAGGCGCTTAGGTTGATGGATGAGCTCGAAGGAGATTTGCGGGAAGGGCGCATCTAACATGGCCCGGCGTCCCGTCACCTGCCCCTACTGCGGGCACAAGTTCAAGCCGCCATCGGCGTCCTCGTACCGCAAGCCGGGCATAGAGCGGCTGTGCGGCAACTGCTCCCACCTGGTGGAGTTGATGGGGCCCCCGCAATTCATCAGGCCGCGGTTTCCCATCGCGGCGCATTTCGAATCCATGCACAGGTGCCGCCTGAGTGGGTCACCGGTCAGCCCTACCCAGGGTTGCTCGGACGAATTCAAGCCCAGCCAGGCGGCCATTGAACGATTTGAGAGGTGCGGTGTTTAGCGCGCCACACATTGGAGAGGGTTGCCGGAGGGAGATAGCAGCTCCCCCCGGCGACCGGATGAAGAGGCATCCGATCAGGCAACGCCCAACCCTCATGGCTTATGGGCCAGGGGGCATTGTAACAAGGATTGATCGGATGAAGCGTGTATTTAGCCCAATTTCTTGGTTGGGCGGCAAAAGTAGAATGGTCAACAAGCTTCTGCCCTTGTTGCCCCCACACCGGGTTTACGTGGAGCCCTTTGGCGGAGGGGCCTCTTTGCTTTTGGGCAAGGAGCCCTCGCCGGTGGAGGTGTACAACGACCGGGACTCAGGCCTGTGACCTTTTTCCGGGTGCTGCGGGATCCGGACCTGGTGGGCAGCTTGATCTATCGCTGCTCCAGCACCCCTTACAGCCGGGAGGAGTACTCCTCCTGCCTGGCCACTTGGGAAAGTTGTGAAGACCCGGTGGAGCGGGCCTATCGCTGGTTTGTGACCAGCCGCATGTCCTTTGGTGGGATTTTTGGCAGTTCGTGGGGCGCCAATGTCAAGGCGAGTTCTCGGGGGATGGCACAAGCTGCCTCCTCCTGGATTTCGGCGGTGGTGCGCTTGGCGGTGGTGCACCAACGGATGATGCGCGTCCAGGTGGACAACCAGGACTTCCGCCAGTTGATCCCTCGCTACGACACCTTGGAGACCCTGTTTTATCTGGACCCGCCCTATGTTCCCACCACCCGGCGCAGCGGATCTTACCGTCACGAAATGGACCTGGCCGACCACCAGGAACTGGTGGAGATCCTGCTGGAGCTTAAAGGGATGGCCCTGCTCAGCGGCTACGACCATCCGGTTTACCGGCCCCTGGAGAGGGCGGGCTGGGACAAGCGCTCTTGGCAGACGGTTTGTACGGCTGCCGGGTGCACCCGCCACAACGGTTTAAAGGGCCGGGGCCAAGTTTCAACTAAGCAGAAGCGCACTGAGTGCGTTTGGATATCGCCCCGAGCCCAGGCGGCCAGAAGGGAAGCCCATGACCCTGTCTGACCACCTCGCCAACGCCGTCTTTGTGCTCGGCTACCTGCTGGTGGTGGCCTGCTACGTCCCCCAGTGGCTGCGCATTCTGCGCACTCGGGAGACGGCGGGCATATCCCCCGGCCTGCTGGGCATGGTCACCGTCGGCCTGATCCTGATCCAACTGGCCGCCCTACGCGGAGCCTGGGGCCGTCTGATGGCCTGGGGCAACGGAGCGGCCCTGCTCAACGCCCTGATTACGGACGCGGCCTATGTGTGGGCCAGGAAAGGGAGGAAGTGATGCACCACCTCGCAGAGAAAATCCCCACCCGGACGGCCACCCGGCCCCTGGGGAGCCCGGGCTGTGACCATTACGCCGGAGGCGAGGCTTGCTCTCACCCGGCCAACGAGTTGGGCATCTGCGCCACCGGGTTGTGTCCGGTGACCGTGGAGGCCACCGAAAAGGGCCGACAGGCCCTGGCCAGGAAGCAGAAAGAGGCATGAACCTTTTGGCCTTCATCCCCCTGGCCCAATGGCCGAAGTACTCCACCCCAGACCTGCTGGCGATGGGCCTGGCTCTTTTGGCCCTGGGTGGGGCGGCCTGGCTGGGTAGGCGCAGGGAGAGAAAGGGTAAGCCATGAAACGCGAGCTTTTAGGCTTTGAAAAACAGGGTGACAAGTGGTGCCACAATCCCCAGCTCACCGAGGCCGAGGCCTGGCTGGTGGATACCATCGCCACTTATAACCAGCGTCCAGGCAAACCGCTGGCCCCGATGGAATGGGTGGCCGATTTTACGGCCCTGGACGCCAGGTCCGTGCGGGAGATGGTCAACCACCTGATCCGGCGGGAGTACCACGGCCTGGCCATCTACCCCTTGCCCGGCAACGGGGGCGGTTACTTCGTGGGCGATCCGAACAACGTGACCAAGGCCCGCAAGGCGGCCAGGACGCATTTGAAGCGGGTGATCACCGGCGGGCTCAAGGCCCGGGCCCTGGGAGCCAGTGCGGCCGAGCTCAGCCAGAGCATGGTGCAGCTCACCCTGGACCTGCCCGGCAGCACCGCCCAGGAGGTGGCCGAGGAGATGAGCGGGTTGTTGGCCGAGGCCGGCCTGCCGGTGAGCCAGGCTGCGGTGGCCCACACCCTGGCCCGCTACCAGGGAGATCCCGAGCGCTACGCCCAGGAGATCCGGGAGCTGGCTGAACAATACGGGGGCCTGTTCGTGCGGCGGGAAGAGCTGCGGGCCATCCTGCGCAAGAAGGCCGATGATCTGGTGAGCGCGGCCCTGGCCGAACTGGGAGGGGCTGCGGCATGAGCGCCCAGGTACTCAAAGGCCCCTGGGGCCGACGCCTGCCCAGGGTGGCCTTTTGGGAGCCGCTTTGGGAGGAGCTGTGCCGGACGGCGGAGCTGCCCAGCCCAGCTCAGGAGAAGGTAATTGCGGAGTTGATTGGGGAGATCCAGCAGCTGGCCGACCGCCTCAAGTTGAGCCCCATCCGCATGCCCGCCGGTTGGCTGCGGGGATTCGTCATGCAAGCCAACCCCGATCTGTGGCCGCCGGGCGACAGCCAGCAGTGGAACACGATCCTGTTTCTGCTCAAGGAGCGCAAGAAGCAACTGCAAAAGATGGAGCGTCGAGAGCTAAGCCTGGTGTCCCGGCCCCAGATCCGCAAAATTCGGTGGCTCCTGGCCCGGGATCCTTTCCGGGACGAAGCCTGGCTCTATGCCTACGTCGGCGAGAACTTCCCCCAGGCCAAGCGGGAAAAGGGCGGCAAGCAACGGGCCAGCCTGAGCAGCCTGACCCTGGCCGAGGCCAGTCACCTTATCGACCTGCTCCAGGGTCAGGCCCCGGCCCGTCATCGCAAGCGGAGGCGGGCATGAGCGCTGAGTTGCCAGGCTTTGTACCGCGTAAGCTGGTCTATCGGGCGGCCGAGGTGGCTGAGTTGCTGGGTTTGAGCACCCGGGAGGTGCAACGCAAGATGGCCGAGGGGGCTTTCGGGGATCTTAAACGGGCGGGCGGTAGTGAAAAACGCCCTTTTTATAAGATCACTTATGATGGGCTCCTGCTTTTTTACCAAGATCGCGATAATCCGATAAACGATTAAGCCACATTTTCCGCAATATCATTCCTGTGTTAGCCCTCGTCCGGTTAAAAAGTACCTGCCGGTTATTCCCAACGCCTCCAAACTGGGGTTAGGCAAATTAGAGAACAGCGGCGGACCTGAAGATTCAGTGCGTTGGCACCAGTCATTTTCGGCTTCGAGGTTTAGCGCATAAGATGACACCATAGAGAAAGCTTCAGGTGATGTGGTACGATTTCAGTTATCTTCCCTATTAGTTGGCAGGTCTATTGATAGGATAAAGTCATGCCCCTCAGCTTAAGAACGTGCATTTTGGGCATTTTCCGCCGGGCCCTAGCCACCCTTTTGGGGATTAGCTTGATATTCGTTTGCAGCCTTGCGGCTCTAGCCAGCGATGCCAGCACTCCCTCAAAACAAGCCATAAGCTCTGGCGCGGAGATCGATTATCCGCCATTCAGCATAGTGAACCAGGACGGTAAGGCCGACGGTTTCTCGGTTGAATTGCTGCGCGCGGCCTTGGCCGCGATGGGCCGTGAGGTGACCTTCCGCACAGGGCCTTGGCCGGAGGTGCGCGGTTGGTTGGAGCGAGGTGAAATCCAGGCTCTGCCCTTGGTGGGACGCACTCCGGAACGGGAAGCTCTGTTTGATTTCACCGTGCCTTACATGACGCTGCACGGCGCCATCGTGGTGCGCAATGATGAAACCGGTATCCGCGACCTAGGGGACCTGCGCGGCCGCCGGGTCGCCGTGATGAAAGGTGACAACGCCGAGGAGTTTCTACGTCGTGTCGAGCGCGGCATTAACATCCACACCACCCCCACTTTTGAAATCGCACTACAAGAGCTAGCCGCAGGTCAGTATGACGCGGTTGTAATTCAACGGCTGGTGGCCCTACGCCTGATCCAGAAAACAGGTCTGACCGACCTACGTGTCATTGACAAACCCATCGAAGGTTTTGCGCAAGATTTTTGCTTTGCTGTGCGGGAGGGCGACCGCAAGACCCTAGAGCTGCTTAATGAGGGCTTGGCTCTTGTGATGGCGGATGGCACCTACCGCCATTTGCATTCCAAATGGTTCGCGGCCATGCAGCTGCCGTCCGACCGGGCCATCATAGTCGGTGGCGACCGGAACTTCCCACCCTATGAATTTCTTGATAAAGACGGTCATCCCGCCGGATACAACGTGGACCTGACCCGCGCCATCGCCAGACAGATGGGGCTCAACATCGAAATAAGGCTCGGCAGGTGGACCGAAAGACTGGAAGCTCTCAAGGCCGGAAAAATCGACGCAATGCAGGGCATGTTCTATTCGACTGCCCGGGACCTGCATTTCGACTTCACCCCGGCCCACCTGATTGCTCACTACGTCGCGGTGGTCAGAAAAAATCAAGGGCCGGCGCCCGAATCTGTAAGCGAACTTGCGGGCAAAAGTATTGTGGCCCAACGGGGCGACATCCTGCACGACTTTGCCCTTAAGAACGGCTTGGAAAAGCAGTTGACCGTCGTGGGCGACCAGGAAGAAGCCTTGCGCGAGCTGGTTCAGGGCAAGTACGGCTGCGCCTTAGTGTCACGTGTCACTGCCCTGTATCTAATCCAAAAGCACGGGTGGTCCAACCTGGTTCTGGCCAACAAGTCGCTTCTGGCTTCGGAATATTGCTACGCCGTTTCCAAAGGAAACAAGGCACTACTGGCTCAATTATGCGAAGGGCTGCAGGCGCTGGAAAAAAGCGGCGAGTACCGCCGGATTCACGACAAGTGGTTGGGGGTCTATCAAGAGGAACACACTTCTTTGATGATGGCCCTGCGCAACTCGGCGATTGTCGTCCTGCCCTTGCTGCTGATCCTCTTGCTTGCTTTTGTTTGGTCGTGGTCCCTGCGTCGACAGGTTGGGGTAAAAACCAAGGAGTTGCAGGAGAGCCTAGAAAAGTTCAAATACTTCTTTGAAGCCGCCAACGTGGGCAAATCCATAACCTTGCCCAGCGGAGAGATCAACATCAACCGGGCCTTTGCCGATTTCCTGGGATACGCGAATGAGGAGTTAAAAGGTAAAACGTGGCAGGATATCACCCCAGAAGAAGATATTGAATCCATCAAAAAAATTATTGATCCAATACTGGCAGGTGAAAAAGACACGGCGCGATTCGAAAAGCGCTATCTGCACAAAAGTGGCGAGATCCTGTGGGCTGATGTCAGTTTGGCCATTCGTCGCAACGAAAAGGGCGAACCGCTTTACTTTATGACCACGGTGGTGGACATCAACCAGAAAAAATTATCTGAAAAGGCCCTCAGAGAGAGTGAGGAATACCAGCGGGCTATGATCGCTTGCACGCCGCTGGCGCTTTACACCCTTGATATAGACGGCAACGTCCTCAGTTGGAACCGGTCAGCCGAGAAAATATTCGGCTGGCGGGCATCTGAGGTCATCGGGAAACCATTGCCGATTGTGCAACCCGAAAATCAACAAGAATTCGCGACTTTTAGGAAGAGGGTCGCGGAAGGCATCGGATTTGTTGGTAAAGAGCTCCTGCGTTTGAGAAAGGATGGAACGCAAATCCCCATCAGTCTCTCTACCGCACCCATTCAAAATTACCGAGGCGAAATCATAGGCATACTGAGTGCTGCCGAAGACATCACCGAACACCGAAACTCTCGCCTACGTATTGAGCACCTCAATCACGTGCTTCGGGCGATCCGGGATGTAAATCAGTTGATCGTGCGCGAGCGTGAACGGGACAACTTAATTCGAGAAGGATGCGGCCTTCTAGTGGCCAACCGCGGCTATGCCTCGTCCATGATTGTGTTGACCGATGAACAGGGACGTCCTTCATCTTGGGCCATGGAAGGAATCGCTGCGGCTGAGCGGGAATTAATTGACTTGCTGGAACAGGGTTCCTTGCCTCCATGCTGCCAGCAGGCCCAGGCCAAAGAGGGCGTGTTGATAGTCGAGGACCGGGAGGCCATATGCACCGGTTGCCCCATTGCCCAGGCATGCGCGAATAGTCAGTCGTTGTGTGCGCCGCTGGTTCATGCTGGAGAGATATTTGGCTATCTAGCCGCTGCCGCCGAGAACTGGTTGGCTGTGGATGAGGAAGAGCAGAGCCTGTTCAGCGAAATGGCCGGCGACTTCGCCTACGCTCTCTGGGTTATTAAAGGTGAGGAGGTACGCAGACGGGGAGAAGCGGCGTTACGCGAGAGTGAGGCTAAATTCCGAGCTGCCTTCGATAGTGCTCCGGAAGGAATGGCTCTAGTGGATGATCAGAGACGTTTTCTGAGAGTCAACCGCAGGCTCTGTGAGATGCTGGGTTACAGCAAAGACGAACTAATCGGCAAATCATTCAACAAATTTACCCATCCTGACGACCGGCAGGCGGGTCGCGACCGCTGGCGGAAGCTGCTTGCCGGCGATGTCTCCATAAACCAGGTGGAAAAGAGATACCTAAATAAAAATGGCGACATCGTTTGGGTCATGGTCAGCAATGCGGCTATTCGCGATGAGCATGGCAATGTGCAGTACATCCTCAGCCATATCTACGACATTACCCAACGTAAGAACGCTGAAGAAGCCTTGCGCATGTCCGAGGAAAAATTCGCCAAGGCTTTTAACCATAGCCCTCTTTGGGTAGTAATCACAACTTTAGATGAGGGACGTTATCTGGAGGCCAATGAAACCTTTTTTCATGAAACAGGTTATACCCGGGAAGAAGTGATAGGCCGCACCTCAAAAGATTTAGACCTACGTCTGAGCCCTCGGGATCGCGAAGATTTGGTGCGTCGAATCCGAGAAAAAGGTTCCGTGCGCAACCTGGAGGTAAAGCGTCGAGTCAGATCAGGAGAGATCAGGGACATACTCCTATCCGCCGAGATGCTGCCCATGACAGGCGAAGAAGCTATGGTGGTGGCGCTAATCGATGTAACCGATCTTAGAAGAGCCGAAAAAGAAAAAGAAAAACTGGAATCCCAGCTGCTGCAGGCCCAGAAGTTGGAGTCCGTTGGCCGTCTGGCCGGCGGTGTAGCCCATGATTTCAATAACATGCTCAACGTGATCACCGGCTATGCTGAATTGGCTTTGGACAAAACATCTCCCGATGATCCCCGCCAAAAAGATCTGCAAGAAATTCTCAAAGCGGGCCAACGCTCCGCTGAGATAACCCGCCAGTTGCTGGCCTTTGCTCGCCGACAAACCGTAAGTCCAAAGGTGCTCGATTTAAATGAAACTGTGGAAAGCATGCTTAGGATGCTTAGGCGACTGATCGGTGAAGATATCGACCTCCTCTGGCGTCCCGGGTCAGGCCTGTGGTCCGTCAATATGGACCCCTCCCAAGTAGACCAGATTATGGCCAACCTTTGCGTCAACGCCCGCGACGCTATTGAGGGAATCGGCAAAGTCACTATTGAAACGAGCAACGTCAGCTTCGATGAAAGCTACTGCGCTGATCACGCAGGATTTATCCCCGGTGAATATGTGCTTCTCGCTGTGAGTGACGATGGCCACGGCATGGAAAAGGAGACACTGGAAAATCTATTCGAACCTTTTTTCACCACCAAAGGCGTTGGAGAGGGCACCGGGCTGGGTTTGTCCATGGTCTACGGTGTCGTAAGGCAGAATAATGGTTTTATAAACGTGTACAGTGAGCCTGGAGAGGGCGCTACCTTTAAAATCTATTTGCCGCGTCACACGGGTAAAGCCCAAAAAGCCCTGGAGAACACTGCGATAGAAATCCCCTCAGCCCAGGGTGAAACCGTACTTGTGGTGGAGGATGAAATCGCTATTCGCCAGTTAACCAAAACCATGCTTCTGCGGCTGGGCTACACGGTTTTGGAGGCATCGTCTCCCGTAAAGGCAATGGAGGTTATCAAAGAACACGGTGGGCAAATTCACTTGTTGATTACCGATGTAGTAATGCCGAAAATGAACGGCCGCGATTTGGCCGAAAAGCTTCAAGGCATCTACTCAACTTTGAAGGTTTTATTTATGTCAGGCTACACAGCCAACGTAATAGCTCACCGGGGAGTATTGGACGCGAACGTGCACTTCATGCAGAAGCCCTTTTCTAGGCAAGAGTTGGCGGTTAAGGTGCGGGAGGCGCTTGATTCATAGGGCTTATAAGACAGGGTGTCCGGTTTTCAATTTCCTTTTGGCAACTGTGCGCGCCTGTTTGATTGGTATTTGTAGGTAACAACGAAAAAAGGTGACCGAACAAACAGGAACCCCAAACAAATTCATTTCCCTATGAACTGAACAGAACTCACACCCCAAAACCTTTTCTGCGACAAAGTGCGACAAAGTGCGACGCACGATTTTTCCCGCCTTGTTAACTTGGCCATGTGAGCGCCAGGCGACCCATCCTTGAGATTCCCCTCCGTTTTTGCTTGGCCTTTTCTCCTCGGCCCAGGGCCCCTCGGGGTGATGGGGCCCCGGGCCTTTTACCAGGGGCGGGCATGGCTGAAAATTCCACACAAAACCTCACTCCCGTTACCCTGAGTCACCGCTCCCTGGTGCGCTCCGGCTGGGCCGGTTTCAAGCGCGCCAGCATCATCAACAGCTTCCAGTTGGGCGGGGGCATCTCCGAGGCCATAGCGGCTTGCGAGAGCAAGATCCTGGGCCTCCAAGCCGAGTTCAGCCACAGCATGCTCTACCTGGGCCGCGGCCAGCTGCTTGATCAGCAAAGCAAGCTGGAGGTGCGCAGCCTGGAGAACTACGTGGGCTACGTCATCCGCTGCTACCAAAACCCCCTCTACAGCGAAAACCAGCTCAACAAAATCATAGCCGAGGCTCACGTTTGGCATGGGACGCGCTACGACTTCCGTCTGATCGGCGCCCACGCGGCTGAAACCATGCTGGGTACGGACGGCCTGGCCGAGCTGGTGCACGATCCTGACCGCTTCGACTGCTCCGAGGGGGTCTGCACCTTCGTGCGCTACGCGGATACGCAGTTCATGGACGGCCGCCCCTGCCAGGTAATGCCCGAGGAAATCGACGAATGGTGCATCCAGGCCGGGTGGCGGATCAGCACCTACGCCCTGGTGGAATAAAAAGGAGTTTTTAGCCATGAGCGAAGCTGTTCAAGTCAAAGAGGGACGCCAGTCCAGTGAATACCAACTGACCCGCTCGATCCTGGTGGTGGGCGCCTTGCTGGTCTTGGCCCCCCTGGCCATGCTGGGCTTCGGCAAGGTGAACGCCGGTGATCCCGGCTGGGCCGACTATCTGGGCCTGCTCAAGTGGGTCATCGGCATCGGGGCGGCTCTGTGTTTGGGCGCGGGTGGCTGGTACACCACCAAGCGGACCGACCTCAAGAAGCTGGTGACCGGCAGCCTGGCTCTCCTGTTGGCCCTGGGGCTGGTCCTGGCGGCGGTGCCTGTGCTGGCCGGGACCATTGACGGCGCCACCCCCGAGGTGGCCACCGTAACCAGCACCCCGGAGCCGGCCAAAACCACCAGCGCCACCAGCACCGTGGCCAATGCCACCTCCGAAGCCTGGAACAAGATCAAGTCCCTGCTGGGCCTGAAGACCGACGGCCAAGCCCTGAGCGCCGAGCAGACCCAGGCCCTGGTGGACGCCATCGCCAAACTGAGCCAGCAGAACGTTCAGTTGAAGACCCAAGCGGACGCGGCGGCGGCCCAGCAGCAGGTGTTCGGCCTGAGCGGCGGGTCCAACCAGGTGGACGCCCTGATCGCGGCCCTTAGCCAGCGGGTGAACCAGACCCGAGTTTTGCAAGGCATTGCCAACCAGGCCTATGGCACTCCTTTTGCCGCCTACGGCGTGCAAGCCGGCTCCACCGGCCAGGCCATGACCACCGCTGACATCCGCCAAGCGGTGAAAGACGAGCTGAAGGCCAACGAAACCTGGTTTGACACCATGCCCTGGTGGGCACGGGCCGGTTTGACCGTCGGGTTCTTGGCCATATTCCAGGACCTGGGAATCGCCCTGCCGGGGATCAACTAGCCGCATGCCCCCTTCCAACCTCCCCAGCTGGCTGCGGACCCTGATCTACGACGTGGCCGCCAAGGAATGGCCCGGCTATTACGGGCTGTACTTGGAGGCCCAGGTGTTGGTGGAGAGCGGGGGCCAAGTGGACGCGCGCTCCGAGGCCGGGGCGATGGGCCTGATGCAACTTATGCCCGCCACCGCGGCGGGCTTGGGCTTTTCGGCCGAGGATCTGCTCCTGCCCCGGAAAAACCTGACCGCCGGCCTCCGTCACCTCAAGGAGCAGTGGGACAAATTCCCCGAGGTCTCCCGCAGCGATCGCCTCAGTTTCTCCCTGGCCGCTTACAACTGCGGCCGGGGCTGGGTGAATCAGGCCCTGAAGCTGGCTCGGGCCGACTGCGGCGCCGCCAGTTCGCGGGATGCGGGAAATTGGCAGCGCTGGGATGTGGCCGGGCCCTATCTGGAGCACCCAGACTGCCGCAAAGCGGGCGGACGCAATCCGGACGGCCGGCAGGCCATGCTCTACGTGGCTCGTTTTTGGGCTGTTTTTGATCGACTGAACCGGGGGAGCAAATGAGCCAAGAGGAGCTTGGGCTGGCTAGATTCAGCCGGGCCATCGACAAACTGGCCGGGGCGGTGGAGTTGAAAAGTGACGTCCAGGACGTGAAGCGGGAGGTGGCCATCCTCACCGAGGCGGTGCGCGGCCAGCTTTCCAAGCAGGACGTCATTAACAATCGCCTAGAAGAGAACACCCGGGAGCTGATGAAGCAGGGGGCCGACTACAAGGAGCGGCTGGTGGTGGTGGAGCAGGTCTGCGCCCGCTTTCCCTTGCTGGAGAACCAGGTGAACAGTTTACGCACTCAGGTGGCCAAGTATGTGGGCATGGGCCTGGCTCTATCCATGATCTTGAGCCCCCTGCTCACCTGGGCCCTGAATCATTGGGTGACCAAGTGATGCGGACCGAAGATTACATCCGGCGTGGCCAGGAGGCCGAACTGAAAGACCAAATGGCTGCTTGCGAAAAGCGGATGAAGCGCCTCCAGGAGGAAATTCGCATTAGGGCCTTTCCTCTCGGGTCCGTGATCGACGTGGACACGGGTGCCCTGCAGCAGGCCATCGATGAGCTGACCCAGGAGCAAGAGCGCTGGGGCCAGCTCAAGCAGCGCTTGGCCGAGGTGGCGCGTTAATGCCCCGCAATTACGAGCCGCAGGTACGCAAGCGTGCGCGGGAGCTGTTCTTGGCCGGCCTGTCCTTTGATGAGATCACTCAGGCCATGCGCACGGAGGGCTACACCTATCTGGGGGCCAACACGGTGCGCCGCTGGGCCAAGAAGGGCAACTGGAAAGAAGCCCTGGAAAAGCTCCAGGCCGAGGAAGGCCGCGCGGCCCTGAGCCTGGACGCGGAGCGTGTGACCGCGGAGATGCTGGAAAGCTACGGCGCCATGCGCACCGATTTGTTGGCCCAGATAAAAGGCGGCACGGTGGAGTTCGCGGAGGGTGTGGGGCTGCTGCTCAAGATCGACGGCCTGCGCCGTCACCTGCTGGCCCAGTCGGCCAAGGGGGGCGAAACCGTGGACCAGGCGGCCCTGTCCCTGGAGGTGCTGGAGCTGATCGTGCAGAGCCTGGCCGAGCTCAACCCCCTGGCCCTGGATGAGATGCGAGAGCATCTCCCCGAGCTGGGCCGCCGGCTCAAGGAGCGCTACGCGGAGGTGGGTGTCTGATGGCCATGCGCAAACGCCCCACCCTGACCGAGCTCAAGTTTGACGAAAAGTTAGCAGAGCTCCAGGCGTTCGCCGCCCAGGCGGTGAGCCCCTTTGGCGATCGCTCTCCCAAAGCCAAGCAGGAACGCCGGGACAGAGCGGAGTGGGACTTCGAGTTTTTCTGCTACACCTACCTCCCGCACTACTTCGATTTTCCCCCAGCTGAATTCCATCGCGAGATGGTGAAGCTGGCAAGCCGCCGGCCTGACCCCGCCAAAGGCGAAGCGGTGATCCCAATTGCGTTGGGCGCGCCGCGCGGTTTCGCCAAGAGCACGGTGATTGCCTTTGCCTACGTGCTTTGGGAGGCCCTGTTCCACCGTCGATCCAATGTGCTCATAGTCAGCGAGACCAAAGACCTGGCCCAGGACCACGTGGCCAGCATCGCCGCTGAGTGCACCGAGAATCAGCGGATCATTTACGACTTCGCTCCTAGCATCGTGACCCTAAAGAGGGGCCGCCTGGTGTTCAAGGGTGGGCCCAATATTTATGCTCGTGGCGCCGGCCAGCAGATACGCGGCGTCAAGCACGCACAGCACCGGCCCGACTTGGTGATCATGGACGACATGGAGAACGACAAGCGAGTCCAAAATCCCAAGCTGGTCAAGTTTTTGCTGAAGTGGATCACAGGCACCGTCTATCCGACCATCGGCCGGACCGGCACCCTGATCATCATCGGGACCATCCTCGACAGGCGCAGCGCCCTGGCCACCATGCTTGGCTCCTCCGAGGAGCCCTGGTGCAATTGGCCCCGCCATACCTACCGGGCCATCACCGAGCAAGGCGAGAGCTTGTGGCCGGAGATGTACAGCCTGGAGCTGCTCAAAAGCAAACGGGCCGCTATGGGCTCGGCTCAGTTCAATACAGAGTATATGAACGACCCGCGCAACGAAAACGGGTTGTTCCAAGATGAGTGGATAAAGACCTTTGATCCCGAAGACCCGGAGTGGGCGGATAAAATGGTGGGCCGGCCCGTGCTGATCGCCGGCTTCTGCGACCCTAGCGCGCGGACCGGGGAAAGCAACGACTTTAAGGCGGCAATCACGGTGATGCTGGACATCAAGGACATGATCTTCTACGTGCTGGATGCCTATGTACGGCGTTGCTCCGCTCACACGGTGGCCGTGGCGGTGGTGGAGCGGGAGGTCGAGTACGGCTATTGGAAGTTCGGCATCGAGGATAACGGATTCCAGCAGCTATTCCTGGAAGAGGTGGCGCGGGTCATGGACGATGAAAAGGTCACCGTCAGCATTGTAGGGGTCACCCACACCGGCATTTCCAAGGAGATGCGCCTGACTGGCCTGTCTCCCCTGGTGGAGCGGGGCAAGGTCCGGTTCCTGGCCGAGGCGAGGCGCAACGCCGATTACCGGCGCCTGATGGAGCAGCTCCTATACTTCCCCAGCTCCACGGTGCATGACGACGCCCCCGACGCCCTGGAGGGTGCGGTGAGCCTGCTCAAGGGAGCCATGCGTAGCGCCTGGCCGGAAGGGGTTGTGCCCGTGGGGAGGGCCGCATGAAGATCTTCGGGTTTGAGATCAGCCGCGGCCAGGTCAAGGCAAGCGAGCTCCCCCCCGGCGGGCGCAGCAGCGACACGCCGGACAATGACCTGTCGGGTTGGGTGGACAGCCTGTGGACCATGTATCAGGGCTTGCAGCCCTATGACCCCTCCATCCTAGGTCTGCTGGAGCGCCTGAGTCTTTACAGCCCCATCGTCAGCCAGGCGGTGAAGCTGCTGGCCGGCACGGTGAACACCGGCCACCACGTGATTCTGGAAGGGCCCGCGCGCCAAACCGCCCAGGCCCAGGAGCTCATTGGCAACCTGGCCCGGACCCTTTACCGGCGCAGTGCCGGGGTGGACGGCCTGGTGAACCACTACACCCGCCAGGTGGCGGTGACCGGATGCCTGGCCAGTGAAGATGTCTTGGAGCCGGATCTGTCCGCCCTGAAGGAGACGGTGCTCCTGCCCGCCGGATCCGTCCGTTTCAAGCTGAAGGACGGTGAGTGGGCCCCCCACCAGAAAGCGGCCGGCCGGGCCGATCTCCTGGAGCTCAATCCCCACACCTTTGCCTATTACGCCCTGGACACCCTGGAGGGCCATCCGCCCTACGGCCTGCCCCCCTTTATTTCGGTGATCGAGCAAGAGGATCTCCTGCAGGAGGTGCTCAGTAACCTTCGCTTCTACGCCAAGAAGCTGGGGCTCTACGGCATCGTGGACGTGGGAGTGCCCCCGCCGGAGCGCCAGGCCGGGGAGAGCCAGCAAGAATATCAAGAGCGAGCCCAGATTCACCTCAACGCGGTGGCCACCGCCTATGACCGGGTTTACAAAGACGGCCTCTTGGTCCATCCGGACAGCCACCAGTTGACGGTGAAAAACGTGTCCGGCGGGGCTTACCAGGTGGGCGCGATCATCCAGAACATCGAGCAGCTGATGATGAACGCCCTGGGCATAGACCCGGCCATGTTCGGGCGCAGCTTTTCCACCACCGAGACCTACGCCGGGGTGGTCTATGGCCTGCTGCTGCGCTACGCGGCCCAGTACCAGCGGCTGATCAAGCGGCGCATGGAGCGCACCTACCGCCTGGCTTTGGCCCTGGCCGGCCTGTGGCAGGTGGAGGTGTCCCTGCAGTGGAATCCCCAGCCCGAGCTCAAGCCGGATGAGGCGGCCAGCGCGGAGCAGGCAAGGGTGGACACGGTGATCAAGAAGGCCGAGCGGGGGATCATCGACCCGGACCAGGCGGCCCAGGAGCTGGGCTATGAGCAGGCCGCCGATCCCGAGCGCCTGCTGGCCGCGCCGGCCCAGGGCGGAGGCGGCGGCCAGCTGGTGCGCCTGATGCTCAGCACCGATGGCCTGGGTGGCTACCAGCGGCCCCGCCTGACCCTGGCGGCGGATGATCCGCCGGATGAAGAGGCCGAGCGCAAGATTCAGGCAGAGGCCGACGGCCATGCCGCCCGCTACACCGGGGAGGCTCTGGCCCTGGCTCAGCCCATCCGCAACGCGGCCCTGGACGCGGCGGAGGAGCTGCTGGCCGGCAGCCAGGAATTGGACCAGGATGAGTTTGTCAGCAAGGTGCACACCGCCCTGGCCGGGGCCTACCGGGCGGGCTGGGCGGCGCCGGGGATCAAAGAGGCGGTCACCGAACTGGTGGAGCCTGTTTACCGCCAGTACCGCTTGCTGAGCGACCTGGCCGGGACGGGCCGCAAGGAGTGGACCTGGGGAGGGGCCGACCAGCGGACGCTGAACTTCTCCGGCCGTTTGGACCAGCACTACTTCGGCCAGTACATCGACAACGACGACGCCCGGCGCCGAGCCATGCGGGTGCTCAAGGAGCAGTGGCTGGACAAGGGGGCCGGGCTGTTTGGGCGCACGGATCCCGAGGCCGTCACTGCCTTTAGGGCCGAGCTGGCCGAGGAGCTCAGGATGCTGGACTCCAGCCAGATTCAGCGCATCGTGGACACCACGGTGCAGCGCCTGCGCAACTGGGCCAACGTGCAGCAGCTGGCCGAGGCCGGGGCCGTCTGGGCCACGGTCTGGGCCATTCTGGACGGGCGCACCAGCTCCATCTGCCGGGAGATGCACGGCCGCAAGATCAAGGTGGCCACCGCCGCTGAAGAGGTCAACTACCTTTCCGGCCTGACCCCGGATCAGTTTGGGGCCCACCTGAAAAAGAGCGGGGCCTTGAGCGCGGAGACGGTGCGCGCCGGCGGAGTGGACGCCCTGGCCACCCGTGGGCAAATGGTGCCCCCCTACCACGTGCGCTGCCGCACCCGGCTTATTTTGAGCCGGGAGACGCCGCCCGAGGTAGGAGAACCCCCTGAGGACCTCAACGCGGCCCAGGAGCGTTCCTGGCGCTACTGGGAGGATCTGCCCGAGCAGGCCCGGACCCATCGCTTGTCCGACGTTTCCGCGGGGGAATGGCGCAACGAAAAGACGCTGCGGCGTCACGCCAAGCTGCACCCGGAAGTGGCCGGCGACGCGGAGGGTTATCGGGCGGCCCTGAAAGGCCTGCAAGGCTCACCCGATAGGGTGCTGGTGCGCCTGGACGCTTCGGCGGGCCTGCAAATGGCCCTGGTTAAGGGTGGTAAAAGCGATTGGCGTATGGCAATAATTGACCTGGACCAGCGCGTGGGCGCCGGGGCGGCCGGCGTGAAGACGCTCTACGGCCCCAGCGCCAAGTATGACTACGATTGGTCCAGGCAAAAGGCCCGGCTGGCCTCGGGCGGCTGGGTAGAGGTTGAGTCATGAACGACGCGGTAGAACGCTACGCCGACGGGCTGGCCGAGGGGCTGGCGCCGGAATTGCTGGAACCCGAAGCGGTTTCCCGCAAGGCCATTTTTCGGGAGCAGATCGCCGAGGATTGGGACCAGCTCAACGAGCAGGAGCGGGAGCTGGTGTCCCAGGCGGACCGGGCTCTGTTGGAAATGGCGGAGGAGGTGGCCGGCTTCTGGCGCGAAGATATGATCTCCGACATCCGGGAGCGGGAAAAGATTCCCGAGTCTCACTGGTGGTGGTGGCTGGATCGGATTGCCGACGGCGACTATCCCCAAGAGCACCTCCCGGAGACGGCCTGATGCAGGAGCTGCGGTGTACCTGCAAGCGCAAGCTGGCCGAGTGGGATGGTGAAGGCCGCTTGGAGATCAAGTGCCCCCGGTGCGGCAAGCTGATGCGATTTGGCCCCAGGGAGCCGTATCCGGCCCGTAGGCCGCACCACGGGCATATGGCCAGGGCAACGGTCCCGCAAAACTGAGCGCGGCTTAGAGGCCGCCTGAGCGCCTGAGAGCGCCAGATACAATTCGAACCGAGAGAGGTCCAGAGAGGCCCAGGGGATTTTCCCCTGGGCCTTTTTGTTTGAGAGGTAAGCGATGCCCAACAGTCAGCAGCAACACCGGATGACCATAGTCGATCAACCCATCGCTTTCGCGGCAGCCGATGTGGAGTCCCCGGCGCCGGAAGGCGACTTCCTGGTTTTGGAGGTGCGGGCCATCAGCGCCAGGATCATTCCCGGCTATTGGTTTGAGTTCCCGGAAGCGCTGCTAAAGGGAGCCACGGCCCAGCTAAAAGGCATGCCGGTGATGCTCAACCACTGGCACTACGTGGACACGGTGGTGGGCATGGTGCTGGACACCTGGTGGGACAAGGAAGCCCGCCTGGGCGCTCCAGGCATCAACGCCCGCCTGCGCCTGGACAAGCAGTCCGTTCCCGAGGGGCTGTTGCGCCAGATGACCGCCGATCCCCCCTTCAAGTGCGCGGTGTCCATCACCTGGTTCGGGGAATACGCCAAATCCCATCCCGACCTGACCAACTCGGAATTTTACGCCCTGCTGGGCGAAGAGCATCAGGGCCAGGTGGTGCGCTGGATCGCCACCAAGATCGATGAAATGCCCGAGCTCAGCCTGGTCTGGGCCGGGGCCGATCGGGGGGCCCGCGCCCTGGCCCATCCCGGAACGCATGCAAACCTGGGCCAGCCCGGCGGGCAGCCCGATGGAAGGAGTGACGATATGGACGCCAAAAACATTGTGACCCTGGCGGCCTTGGCCCCCTTGGGGCAGGCCTTGGAGTTGACTCCCGCCCAGCTGAGCTCTCCCGAGGAGGTGGTTCAGCATCTCCAGGCGGGGGTGGACAAGCTGCGGGCCAGGGTGGCCGAGCTGGAGCCCCTGGCCCAGGCGGGCCAGGCCCACCTGGAGGCGGTGCGCGCCGAGGCCCTGCGCCTGGCCGCCCTGAGCGCCAAGGACAACCAGGTGCCCGAGGGCTTGCACAAGGTGATCGAGGCGGCCGACCTGGCCACTGCCACCGCCTTTCTGGAGCAGTTCGGAGGCAAGGTGGGCCAGAGCTTCAAGGCGGTCTGCCCCGAGTGCGGCACGGACGTTCCCATTCGCTCCAGCCTGGAGAGCGAGGAGCCGCCCGAGCAACTGGGCGCCAAGGCCAAGGATGAGCCCGAAAAGACCGGCCAGAGCATGGCCGCTCGGGTCAACGCGACCGACTAAGGCCGCCTGACAAGGAGAAAAAGCAATGGCAAGGGACTACGGAATCGATTCCGACAGCGTCACCCCGGTTGCCCTCGAGGGCGGCCATCCCATCATCAACAAGCCGGGCACCCTGCTAAGCGGGGAAAGCGCGGCCAAGGGCCAGGTCCTGGGCAAGGACGCGGACGGCAAGTACGTGAACTTGGACCTCGAGCCCGCGGTGGCCGATGAGGAGCTGGTGGCCGACGCCGGCGGCACGCTCACCGTTTTCAACATTCAGCTGGCCAACCCCGGCGTGATCCCCGGCTCGGTGACCATCGGAGCCACCGTGGGGGCCGCTTCCAAGGAAATGACCGACGACGGCAAGGGCGTCTTGTCCGGCACCGGGGTGGGCATCGGCTTCATCGACTACGTCAGCGGCTTCTGCCACCTGGTCTT
>JAIPDO010000057.1 GCA_021737645.1 Desulfarculaceae bacterium | reverse complement strand
GGCAGCCGGAGCAGATCGTGATGAGCCTGGAAAACCGCATGAAGTGCGGCATAGGCATCTGCGGGCGCTGCAATGTGGGGCCGGAATACGTGTGCAAGGACGGCCCGGTGTTCACCAAGGCCCAGCTGGATAAGCTGCCGAAAGAATACTAGAAAACGATTTCCTTTTTGCGCGGCCCCTATGTTCTTGCGCGCCGATAGGGATTGGGATAGGCTATCGATTACCCCGTTTGAGTATAGGAATGGGGACAGCCGAAGGCTCCATGACAGGGGTCCGGTTGCCCGGCGAAAAGAGATTTGGGGAGACAACCTATGAGTCAAGAGCCGATTAAACTGGGCAAGCGCGAATCCAAACTTCGCGTTGACCCCAAATGGGCCGATGTGTGCCTCACTTGCGGCACCTGCGCCGGCGGCTGTCCAGTCACCGGCGTCGACGGCATGGACCCCCGCAAGGCAGTGCGCATGGCTGCCTTGGGGCTGGACGATGAACTTATCAACTCCCGCTTCCCCTGGGTTTGCACCTTGTGCGGCCGCTGCGAACGCGCCTGCCCCATGGGTGTGGAAATCCTGGCCATGCTGCGCACCGCGCGCGGCTTGCGGGAGCGGGACAAGGTGCCGGGCCCCATCCACAAGGGCACCATGATGTCCATGGAGCGGGGCAACAACCTGGGCATTCCTTACGACGACTGGCTTTTCCTGCTGGCCGACATGGGCAAAGAGATGGAAGACGAGGGATTCCCCGGCTTCTACGTGCCCGTGGACAAGGTGGGCGCCCGAGTGGTCTCCACGGTCAACTCCAAGGAGCCCTTCGGCGAGCCGGACGACATGAAGTTCTGGTGGAAGATATACTACGCCGCCAAGGAAAACTGGACCATTCCCAGCGAGAATTGGGAAGGCGTGACTTGGGGCCTGTTCGGCGGGGACGACGAGTCCATGAAGGAGCAGGCCAGGCGGGTGGTGGAAAACGCCCGCAAGGTGAAGGCCGAGGTCCTTCTCTTACCCGAGTGAGGCCACGCATATTTTGGAACTAGGCTTAGTTTCAAGAAGTGGTTCCCCGAGGTTTTCGAAGAGTTCAAAGTCATGAATATCTTCGAGTTGATGATGGAATACATCAAAGAGGGCCGGGTCAAGATTGATCGCGAAAAGTTCGCGGGCAAGCTGGCCACGGTTCACGACCCCTGCAACTACGGGCGCAAGAGCGAAAAGACCTTTGGCAAGGCCTACTACGACGAGATCCGTTGGATCACCGACCAGATTTGCGATACCTGGGTGGACACCTATCCCACCAGGGAAAACAACTTCTGCTGCGGAGCCGGCGGTGGCGCCTGGGCCATGCCCTACACCAACGAGCGGCTCTACTATGGCCGCAAGAAGGCCCAGCAGATCGCCGACACCAAAGCCGAGTTGGTGATTGCCCCTTGCCATAACTGCCGCGACCAGATAATGAAGGCCTTGACCAAGGAATACGACCTTGAGATCGAGACCTTCTACCTCTGGGAGCTGTTGTCTGAATCCATCATCGTCGAGCCCTGGAGCGAGGAAGAGGTGGAAAAGGCGCACGCCGAGGCGGAAGAGCAGTGGGAGCGTTTTGGCGTCGAGTTGGAAGACGAAGACGAGTGGACGCCGCCCGAATAGCGCGCTGAGTATCAGCAAACCAAGGGGCCGCCTCTAAGGGGCGGCCCCTTTTATTGGGAAAATCTAAGTTATGGCCGAAGTTAAATCAGCCCTGGAAATAGCCATGGAGCGCGCCGCCGCCCTGGGTGCGGGCGATGACGACAGCAAGCGCCAGGCCCAGGAAAAAGGCCAGGCCCTGGCCCGCCAATGCCTGGAAGGCGATCTGGCCCCCGCGGACATGGCCGCCCAGTTGGCCGGGATGGCGCCGGACAGCGCCGTCTCGGCGGCTCAGGCCCTGCTGGAGGCCCTTGGCGAGGACCGTGAGGGGGCGTTGCCCGCCCTAGAGGCGATGTGTTCTCAAGGGGCGGCTAAGCAGGCCTTTCAGGCCCTGGCCCAGGCCCAGGCCCGGCGGGAGAAGGCCCGTCAAGAGCTTGACAGCGAACTGGCCCAGGGTATGCTAGCCGACCTAGCCGCCAAGGGTATCAGCGGCAAAGCGGTGCGGCCCAACCCGGTGGCCCATCCCGACTACGATGCCCGTTGCGCGGCGGCCCTGGCCGGGGCCGAGGCGGAGTTTAAAACAGCGGGTACCCAATTACTACGGGCCCTGATCTAGAGGCCGCCAACCTGGCGGACATTTTGGGAGGAGAAGCGGTCGTGTCGCAGACGCAGGATCTTTTGAAAAAAGCGGCTGAGTTGCAAGAGCGTGGCTGGGAGGTGGTGCGCCGCCTGGGCCTGCTGGAGCGCTGGTCGCGGGTGGGGCGTCCGGTGCTGGTGGGCTCGTTGCGTTTCGGCTTGATGCGCCACCCCAACCTGGATATGGAGATTTACACCGAGACTCCCCAAGTGGCCGAGGGCTTCGCGGTGGTCGGCGAGTTGGCCCAGGTGCCGGGAGTGGTGCAGGTGCAGTACTTCAATGCCATGGACACGTCCGATCAAGGCTTATATTGGCGGGTGGACTACAAGGATGAGCAGGGCGATATCTGGGACATCGACAATTGGCTGGTGGCCCACGACCACCCCAACGCCGGGCTGGCCGACGGCCTGGCCACCGCCCTGGAGGCCAAGCTCACCCCGGCCCAGCGCCTGGCCATCCTCACCATAAAAGACGCCTCGGACCGTGAGAACAAGGCCCGGGGCGTGGATATTTACAAGGCGGTCCTGGCCGGCGGAGTGGCCACGCCCCAAGAGTTCGAATACTGGCGTTCGGCCAATCCGCCCGCGGAGATCGAGCTATGGCAGCCCTAACCCGTTCTAGAGCATCGGAAAGTAAAACTTCTCGATCAGGGCGAAGTTTTTGTCCACCTGCTCCTTGCCCTTTACGATGGGCCCGTGGCCGGGCAG
Source organism: Desulfarculaceae bacterium (assembly GCA_021737645.1). Lineage (GTDB taxonomy): Bacteria > Desulfobacterota > Desulfarculia > Desulfarculales > Desulfarculaceae > Desulfoferula. The sequence goes on along the minus strand of JAIPDO010000057.1, from coordinate 22,942 downwards.
CACCAGCTCGATGTCCAGGGCGGCCACTTTTTTAATGGACTCTTTTAGCTGCTCCCCGCTGCCGCCGGGGAAGTCCACCCGGCCCACGCCCTGGGAAAAGACCAGGTCACCAGCGATGAGCGCCTTGTGTTGGGGCCAGTAGAGGCATACGTGGCCGGGGCTGTGACCGGGAGTGTGGATCACTTGTAGGGTCTCATCGCCCAGGGTCAGCTCGCCTTCGTCCAAAATAATGTCCATGGTGATCTCGGGGAAGTTCATGCCCAAGGCGCTAGCCAGGGTCCGGCCCTCGCCGTTCATGTAGGCGATCTCGTCGGGGTGCATGGCCAGCTTGGCCCCGCCCCGCTGCAACTGGGCCGCCGCCTCCAAATGGTCGGGGTGGCAATGGGTCATCACCACCAACTCCGGGGCGTCGCGGAAGCCGTCCCCGGCCAGGCCGTTTTCCACGTGGCCGTATAGCTGGCTGTGCCCGGGGTCGATGAGCGTGAGCGCCCCGCCGGAGATGAGCACGCTGTTGCAGTTGTTGACCGTGGTCTGGGTCCAGGGGTAAAAGTACAGGCCTTGGGCTAGTTCCATGTCTACTCCTTGAGGCTGCGGTTGTCTTCGGTGCTAAGTTTGCCGGGGCATGTGGGCACAGTCAAGGAGCGGGCTTAAAGATTTGACCCAGGCGCCCGACCCCTTTATGCTCAATTATACCCGAGGGCGTCCCCCGAACGGACGCAGTGGAGAAGCCATGAGCCCCGAGGCAGATTCCGGCCGTCCCCAATGCTTCGGCGACTTGGAGCGGGTGTTTCCCTCCGAGGGTGAAGGGCTGCGCCAAGTGGCCGCCGGTTGCTGGGACTGCACCCATCGGGTGGATTGCCTGCGGGCGGCGGCTTCGGGCCAGGGGCGCGAGACCCTGTACGAGGAAAAAGCCTGCCGGGGCGATCCCGAAGGCATGGTTGGTTTCATGCGGCGTTGGTCGCGGCGCAAGGCCGCGTCCCGCCGGGAGGATAGCTGATGGGAGTCTTTTGCCCCTTTTGCGGCAGCGATGTGGACCCGGAGCAGGCCCAGCCCGGCTCCCTGCCGGGAACGGCGCACTGCCCCACCTGCCGCCAGGAAATCGACCTCCCCGGCTCTCCGCCGCCTCTGAGCCGTCCGCCGTTCGCGCCGCTTCCCTTGGCCCCGCCGGTGACGGTGCCTGAAGATCCTCAGCCCGGCCCACCCTGGGAAGGGGATGGCGGCTTTTTTTCGCGCCTAGTGCGCACCACCGGCCAGGTGCTTTTTCATCCGGTGCGCTTCTTCCAGGCTCCGGCCCGCCCCGGCTATGCCTGGGCGCTGAGCTACGGCCTGATCCTGGGCACCCTGGGCCAGGCCTGCAACGTGTACTGGGGCCACGCCCTGGGCAATGACTATTTGTCTTTTCGCTCGGCCATACTGGGGCTGATATTCGCTCCGTTCATGGTAATCGCTTCGGTTTTCCTTACTACCTGGGTGGTGCATTTTTGTCTCTGGATTTTGCGGGGAGCCCATAACGGGGTGCCGGCAACCTTCCGGGTCATGGCCTATGGCCAAGCCACGGGCCTGTTTTTGGCCATACCCTACCTGGGCATGGCTCTGGCTGCGGTGTGGGGCCTGGTGGTGGTCATCGGTGGGTTGGCCGCGGCGCACGGCACCGGGCGCTGGCGCACCTTCTGGGCCCTGTTCCTGCCCATGTTCTTCATTTTCGGCGTCATCATCGCGGTGGTTTTGTTGATGTTGGCCGTGGGGGTTGGCTCGGTTTTTCTGGAGAATCTGCGCGGCTTCCCCTACCGTATTTAGCCTTCCGCTTCGCCCTCTGCCGCGAAAAAACGGGCCACCTCGGCCAGATCGTGGGTCAGGGGCACCGGGGCCAGGGCCTTCAAAAAGCGCTTGCCGTAGCCTTTGCTCACCAGGCGCACGTCCAAGACAGCCAAGAGCCCCCGGTCGGTTGGGGTGCGCAGCAGGCGGCCCAGCCCCTGCTTGAGCGACAGTATGGCCTCGGGCACCAGCAGGTGGGCGAAGCCGCTCTTGCCTTCTTCCTCCAGGCGCTGGCAGCGGGCGGCCACCAGGGGGTCGTCGGGCGGGGCAAAGGGCAGCTTGTCCACGATCACCGCGCTGAGCGCCGCGCCGGGTACATCCACCCCCTGCCAAAAGCTGGCCGTGGCCAACAACACGCTGGGGCTTTCCTGCACAAATCGCTGGAGTAACTCCAAGCGGGGGGCCTGGCCCTGCACCAGCATGGGGTAGGGCAGCTGGCCCTGCAAAAGGCGGCTCACCGCCTCCAGATTGCGGTGGCTGGTGAACAGCACGAAGGCCCGCCCCCGGCTGTGCTCCAAGAGCTGGACCACCTGCTGAGCCACCGCGCCGGGGAATTGGCCGCTGCCCGGGTCGGGCATCTGGCGGGGAACGTAGAGCAGGGCTTGGGAAGCAGGGTCAAAGGGCGAGTCCACGATCTTTTTGCGGGTCTCCGTGGGAAGGCCCATGCGGCGGCAAAACGGCTCCAGGTCGTTGGTGGCGGCCAGGGTGGCGCTGGTGAACACCAGGCGGCTCTGAAAGGCGTAGAGGGCCTCTTGCAGGTGAGGCCCCACTTCCACCGGCGACAGGTGCAGGCTGGCCCCGCCTCGGGCCTCGGCCCAGGCCACGCTGTGTCCGGCCACCGGCTGGGCCGCCGCCTCCAGGTCCAGGGCCAGGGCCTGGGCCCGCTGGGCCAGGGCCTCGGAGGTCTCGTCGTTTCCCGGCAGGCTCTTGGCCAGGGCGTCCAATGCCTCTTGCAACTCCCCGCCGGCCGGGGACAGGGCTTCCAGTTGGGCGGGGCTAAGGGTCACCCGGCCTCCCGGCCCCAGCAGGCGGTGCAGCTTGCCGAAAAAGCCCTTGCCCATCGCTTCCACCCGTGCGGCGGCCTGGGCGGCGTCGGCCTTGCCCGGGATTTCGCGCAACAAGTCGCGCAACAAGATCGACAGGCGCTGCTGGCTGATGCCCACCCCAAAGGCCTGGGTGGCCACTTCGGGCAGGATGTGGGCTTCGTCGAAGATTACGGCTTGGTAGCGGGGCAGGGCCTCACCGTGGCCCCCGGCCCGGAGCACCAGGTCGGCCAGGAACAGGTGGTGGTTCACCACCACGATCTGCGCCTCGGCGGCCCGGCGGCGGGCTTCCATGAGGAAGCAGTCCTGGCGCATGGGGCAGCGGCCTCCCAGGCATTGCTCGCTGTTGGCGCTGACCTCTGCGGCCAGGCTGGGCCTGAGCCCCTGGCCGCGCACCTCGTCCAGGTCGCCGCCATGGGTCTCTTCCAGCCAGTCCTCCAAAAAGGAAAGGGCGCCCCTAAGCCCAGGCAGGGACAGGTCCGGCTGGGCGGCCAGCCCCAGATAACGGCGGCGGCACAGGTAGTTGGTGCGGCCCTTGAGCACCGCCCAGGTGAGATCCGGGGCCAGGGCCTGGCGCAGCAGGGGAAGCTCCTTGCCCTGCACCTGGTCCTGCAGGGTGCGGGTGCCGGTGGAAACCACCACCTTGAGCCCGCTGGCCGCCGCCGGGGCCAGGTAGGCCAGGGTCTTGCCGGTGCCGGTGCCCGCCTCCACCACCAGGGGCACCTGCTGGCGCAGGGCCTTGGAGACCGCCGCGGCCATCTCTATTTGGCCCGGCCGGGGGGCGAAACCGCTTATGAGTTGGGATAACGGGCTGTCCGGGCCCAACATCAGCTGGGCCATCATGGCGTCGTCTGGCGTTTTGGCTTCGTCCGTCACGGGGTTATCATATCCAGCAGTTTGAAAAAACTTGACAACGAGCTAGGGCGGGATTGTATCTTGGGAGAGGCGTAGACACAAGTTCTGGACTATAATTCCGTGGTAACGGGCCGCTGAAAATCGGTCCCAACTTCATATTCGCTCCATATGTTCTCCAAAGCTGGGAGGAAATTAAGATGCTGGTCAAATATTGGATGACCTCCGATCCCGTAACCGTCACCCCGGACACCTCGGTGATGAAGGCTTCGCAGTTGATGAAGGAAAACAACGTGCGACGCCTGCCGGTAATCGACGGAAAAGGCGGCCTGGTCGGCATCGTCAGCGATCGGGACCTGAAGGAGGCCAGCCCCAGCAAAGCCACCACCCTGGACGTACACGAGCTGTATTATTTGCTCAGCGAGCTTAAGGTGAAGGACATCATGAGCCGCAACGTGATGACCATTTCACCCAACGATACGGTGGAAAAGGCGGCGGTGATCATGCTGGAGCATAAAATCACCGGCCTGCCCATTACCGAGGACGGCAAGGTGGTGGGCATCCTGAGCCAGGGCGACGTGTTCAGGGTCTTGACCAGCATTACCGGCGTGTACCGGGGCGGCGTACAGTTTGCCTTGAACCTGGAGGATCGTCCCGGCTCCATCAAAGACGTGGCCGATGTGATCCGCAAGCACGGCGGGCGCATGGTATCCATCCTCACCTCCTACGACATGTGTGAGGAGGGTTGCCGCAACGTCTATATCCGCATCGCGGACATGGCCGAGGACAAGCTCAAGGGCCTGATAGACGAGTTGGAAGGCAACTTCACCGTGGTGCAGGTGAGCAGGGAACAGCTCAGCGACATCTAAGCGCCGCCAAGCAACCAGCCATTACACGGCCTCCCGTCAGGGGGGCCGTTTTTTGTGGGCGCGGGGCTGCGGTTAAGGGCCGAGGCCGGGTCAGCGGTTGGGCGGCGTCTCGGTTTGATCTTGGCTGTATGGCGGTTCTGAAGGCTGCTTCGAAACGCCGGGCTCAACCGGTTCGGGAGCCGGGGCCGGAGGCGCGCCAAAGGATTCGCTTTGCAAAAAATCCTTGGGCTTGTCGCCCTGACTGCTGGGCCGGCTCCCGCCGGGGGTGGGCTGACGACCCTGTTTGAAAGACTCGAAGAAGCCGCCCTTGCCGCCGGCGGCAATGGGCGCTCCGCTGTCGCGGTCGACCCGAACGAATACCACGCCGTCTGGCACCGGGAAATCCTCGGCCGGTTGCCCCTTCAGGGCCTGGCCCATGAACTCGCGCCAGATGGGACCGGCCGCCCTGGCCCCGGTCTCCCGCTTGCCCAAGGGCCGGTTGTCGTCTTGGCCCACCCACACCCCGCAGATAAGCTGAGGGCTGTAGCCCACGAACCAGGCGTCGCGCAGGTCGTTGGTGGTGCCGGTCTTGCCGGCCAGAGGCCGCTTCAGCACGCGCATGCTGCGGCCGGTGCCTTCCTCGATCACCCCCTTGAGCAGGTGGGTGGCCAGATAGGCGGTAACCGCGGAGATGACCCGGCGTTGCTGGGGGGTTGACTGATAAATTTCGCCGCCGTCCCGGTCGGTCACCTTTTCCACGAACACCGGGTCCATGAGAATGCCCTGATCGTCGAACACCCCATAGGCCAGGGTGATCTCCAATAGGCTCAGGCCGCTGGTGCCCAGGGCCAAAGAGAGGTTGGGGGCCAGTGCGCTGGTGATGCCCAGGCGGCGCGCGTAGTTGACCACATAGCCGATTCCCAGGTCGCTGAGTAGCTTGACCGTGACCACGTTGCGCGAGTGGGCCAGCGCCTGGCGAACCGTGGTGGGCCCGTAGAAGCGGCTGCTGTAGTTTTTGGGACGCCACTTCTCGCCTGGGTTCACCGGGTCGTCATAGGTGATGGGCGCGTCCAAAATTTGGGTGGAGGAGGTGTAGACCTTGGTGGGATGGTCCAGGGCGGCGGCGTAGATCAAAGGCTTGAAGGCGCTGCCCGGCTGGCGGCGGGCTTGCAAGGCCCGGTTGTACTGGCTTTTGTTGAAGTCCGATCCGCCGATCATTACCCGCACCCGGCCGGTGTGGTTTTCCAGGGCCAAGAGAGCCGCCTGGGCCACGGGCTCCTGCAACAGTTCCAGGCTCCAGGAGTTGTTCTGGGGCGAGTACTTGACCGGGCGCACCAGCACCACGTCACCGGGGGAGAATACGTCCTTGATTTCCTTGGCTCGCGGGGTGGGGGCGCCCAGGTCTTTGACCACCGGGTGGGCCCATTTCACCTGGTCAAAGCTTAGGTAGCCCTGGGCCGCTCCCAAACGCAACTCGGCCAGTTGGCGGTTTTGGTCCACCGCCACCACCACCGCCTGGCGCTTGGCTCCCGGCTCCAGGTCGCCCGGCCCCACCGGCTGGGCCTGGGCCTGGGCCAACTCCGCCGGGCTCAGCCGCTTGAGAGGCCCGAAATAGCCCTGGCGGCGGGTGAGCTGGGCCAGCCCCGAGGCGATGGCCGCCTTGGCGGCGGCGGTCATGGGTGGGTCGCAGGCGGTGTGCACGGTGAGCCCGCCCTCGTACAGGAGCTTGCGGCCATAACGCTCCTCCAGCCACTGGCGCACCGTTTCTTCGTAATAAGGGGCCATCACCGTCTTGGGACGGTGCAACTGAACGTCCACCGGCTGGTTCAGGGCGGCCTGGGCCTGCTCCTTGGTGATGAAGCCTTCCTCGGCCATGCGCCCGATCACGTAGACTTGGCGGGTGCGGGCCCGGCGGGGATGGCGCAGGGGGCTGTAGCGGCTGGGGGCCTGCACCAGCCCGGCCAACAGCGCCGCCTCGGCCACGCCAAGGTTTTTGGCCGTTTTGCCGAAATAGGTGCGCGCCGCGGCCTCCACCCCATAGGTGCCGTGGCCCAGGTATATCTGGTTCAAATAGATGTAGAGGATTTCTTGCTTGTTGAGGGCCTTTTCCATCTTCCAGGCAAAGACCATTTCCTTGAGCTTGGCCATCCAGTCCTTGGCCGGGGTGTGCAAAAGCCCCTGGGCCACCTGCTGGCTGATGGTGCTGGCTCCCTGCACCACCCGTCCGGCCCTTAGGTTGGCCAAGGCGGCGCGCATGATGCCCGCCAAGTCGATGCCTGTGTGCCTGAAGAAATTGCCGTCCTCGGCGGCCACGAAGGCCTGGACCACGTGGCGGGGCACATGGCTCATGGGCACCACGAAGCGGCGTTGATGGTAGTACTGGGCCATGAGGGAGCCGTCGGCGGCCAATACCTGGGTGACCGTGGGCGGGCGGTAGTCGGTTAGGCTTTCCACCCGGGGCAGGTTGTCGGTGATGTAGAACCAGCCCACAACAGCGGCCCCAGCGGCCAGGATGGCCAAGACCAGGGTCAGGCTGCCTCCCCAAATGAAAATGCGCTTCAGCCAACTTTTCCGGCGGCGGGTTGGTTTCGTCTGAGAAGATGGCAACTTATCCCTCCAAGGCCTTTGCCTGACGAGTCTACCAGACCCCAGCGGCCCAGCCAAGCCGGGGGCTGGGCCGTCTTGACCCCCGCCCGCGCTGCGTGCTAAATTCAGAAGTCCCTTAAAATACCCAGCTTGCGGGAAAAATCGTGCATGAACTATCCATCGCCCAATCGCTGCTGGGCATCGTCCTACAGGAAGCGTCCCGCCATGGGGTGAGCCGGGTTACCAAGGTTGCGGTGAAGATCGGGGCCCTGGCCAGCGTGGTGCCCAGTTCTCTCACCTTCAGCTTCGATCTGGTCAAAGAGGGCACCGTGGCCGCCGAGGCGGTGCTGGAGATAGAGCAGGTGCCGGCCATGGGGGTTTGCCACGCCTGCGCTGCGGAAATGGATATGAGCGGCTTGGTGGCGGCCTGCCCGGCCTGCGGCTCCAAGGACATCGAACTGAGCTCCGGCCAGGAGCTGTACGTGGATCACATCGAGGCGGAGTAGACCGTCGGGAGGGCCTCAATGGCCGATATCGAGGTAGGGCGCAACATCCTGGAAGCCAACCAGAGCATGGCTGACCAGTTCCGGCAGCGTTTCGCCGCCCAGGGCATCAAGGTGCTCAACCTCATCTCCAGCCCCGGCGCGGGCAAGACCAGCGTTTTGGAGAAGACCCTGACGCGTCTTGGCGGGCGGCTGAACTGCGCGGTTATCGAGGGAGACATCCAGACCGATGAGGACGCCCAGCGGGTGGCGGCCTGCGGGGTTCCCGCAGTGCAGATTCAGACCCAGGGGGCCTGCCACCTAGACGGCCCCATGATAGGCGAGGCCCTGGAGGCCTTGGACCTGGAAGGCCTGGAACTGCTGATCATCGAGAACGTGGGCAACCTGGTGTGCCCGGTGGATTTCGACCTGGGAGAGGACATGAAGGTGGCGGTGCTCTCGGTGACCGAAGGCGATGACAAACCCGCCAAGTACCCGGCCCTGTTCCGTGCCGCCGGGGTGCTTCTGGTCAACAAGATAGACCTGCTGCCCTACATCGACTGCGACCTGGAGCGCATCCACGACACTTGCCGGACGCTCAACCCCCAGCAGAAGGTGTTCGACATCTCCTGCCGCACCGGGGAGGGGCTCAAGGAATGGGTGGCTTGGCTGGAGAGCTGGGTCAAGGGGTAGGCGTTGCAAAAGGGGAGGGCGCGCAGCCAAGCCCAGGTTAAGGGCGTGGTGCAGGGGGTGGGCTTCCGCCCCTTTGTCTACAACCTGGCCCGAGGCCTGGGGCTCACCGGCTGGGTGACCAACACCGCCGCCGGGGTGGAGCTGGCCGTGCAGGGGCCGCCCGAGGCGGTGGATGAGTTTCTTTCCCGCCTGGTTTCCCAGGCCCCGCCCTTGGCCGATATCCACCAAGTCCATCAGAACCAGACCGCGCCCGAGCCGGGCGAGAGTGAGTTCGTGATCCAGGCCTCCCAGGCGGGCAAGCGCTCCACCCTGATCAGCCCGGACGTGGCGGTGTGCGAGGCCTGCCTGGCCGAGATGAACGACCCGGGTGACCGCCGCCACGGCTACGCCTTTATCAACTGCACCCATTGCGGCCCTCGCTACACCATTATCCGAGACCTGCCCTACGACCGGCCCCAGACCACCATGCGCGCCTTCACCCTGTGCCCCGCCTGCCAGGCGGAGTACGAGGACCCCGGCGACCGGCGCTTCCACGCCCAGCCCAACGCCTGCCCGGTGTGCGGCCCCCGTTTGTGGCTGGCCGACGCTGCGGGCGCGGAGCTTGACGAGCCCGAGCCCGTCGCGGCGGGGGCCAAGGCCCTGGCCCAGGGCCAGGTGCTGGCCATCAAGGGCTTGGGCGGTTTTCACCTGGCCGTGGACGCCAAAAATCCGGCGGGGGTAGCGCGCCTGCGCAGGCGCAAGCACCGCGAGGAAAAACCCCTGGCGGTGATGGTTGCCGACCTGGCTGCGGCCCGCGCCCTGGCCGAGTTGGATGACGACATCGCCCAGGCCCTGACCAGCCGGGAGCGGCCCATCGTGCTGGCCCCCCTGCGGGCGGATGCCGGGCTGGCCCCGGCGGTGACACCGGGCAACCGGTTGCTGGGGCTCATGCTGCCCTACACTCCGCTGCACCACCTGCTGTTGGCCGAGGCTGGGCGGCAGGGCCTAAGCGCCCTGGTGATGACCAGCGGCAACATCAGCGATGAGCCCATCTGCCTGGACAACGAGGAGGCGGTGTGTCGTTTGGGGAAGTCGGCGCAGCGCAGGGCCATCGCGGATCTGATGCTCTTGCACGACCGCGATATCTACCTGCGCAGTGACGATTCGGTGGTGCGGGTGGTGGGCGGACAACTGCGCCAGATGCGGCGCTCGCGGGGGTTCGTGCCTTCGCCGCTCATCCTGCGGCCCGAGCTGGTCCCCCAAGACTGCCCGCCCATCCTGGCCGTTGGCGGGCACCAGAAGAACACCCTGTGCCTGCTCAGGGGCCGGGAGGCCTTTGTCAGCCAGCACGTGGGCGATCTGGACGATTTGCGTACCCTGGATTTTTTTGAGCTGACCGCCGAGCATCTGAGCCGAATTATGGAGGCTGCGCCCCATGTCATCGCCTGCGATCTGCATCCCGACTACCTCTCCAGCCAGTGGGCCGCGCGCCAGGGCATGCCTCTGGTCCAGGTGCAGCACCACCACGCCCACGCGGTGGCGGTGATGGCCGAGCACGGCCTCACCGGTCAGGTGTTGGGCCTTAGCCTGGACGGCACCGGCTACGGCGACGACGCCAAGGTGTGGGGCGGCGAACTTTTGCAGGCCGGGCTGACCGGGTATCGCCGTTTGGGGCGGCTGCGGCCTTTTTCCCTGCCCGGCGGCGAGGCGGCGGTCAAGGAGCCCTGGCGGGTGGGCCTGGCCCTGCTCATCGAGGCCCTGGGGGTGGACAAGGCGGCTGAGTTGAATATCGCATTGCTGCGCGCCCACGGGAGCAAGCTGCCCGTGGTCAACAAGATGATGGCCCGGGGGCTCAACACCCCGCGCACCTCCAGCCTGGGGCGCCTGTTCGACGGCGTGGCCGCTCTGTGCGGCCTTCGCTTTGCGGCGGCCTATGAAGGGCAGGCGGCGGTGGAGTTGGAGCAGGCCATGGATGGCCCGGTCGAGGCGGGCTATGGCTTTGCCCTGCGAGAGGCCGGGGCCCTGCTGGAACTGGACTGGGTCCCGGCCTTGGAAACGCTGGTGGCCGATCTACTGGCCGGGGCCGATGCGGCGCGGGTGAGCGCCCGCTTCCACGCCGGGCTTTTGGCTGGATTGGCCGCTTGGACGCGGGCCGGGGCTCGGGTCAGCGGCCTGGGGCGGGTGTGCCTGGGCGGGGGATGTTTTATGAACGCTTGCTTGCTGGGGAAGCTGCCGCCGCTGTTGCGCGACGCCGGGCTGGAGGTTTTTTCCGCGGCCCAGGCCCCCAGCAACGATGGCGGCCTTAGTCTGGGCCAGGCCGTGGCCGCGGCCAATGCCTGGGGCCAAGGCAGGCTCACCGGCGACATAACCACCTTGACCAACGGGGAGGGCCCGGCGTGAAGCACGTTGACGAATACCGCGACCCGGCCATGACCAAGGAATTGGCCGCCCAGATTCGGCGCACCAGCAAGACCCCGGTGCGCTTCATGGAGCTGTGCGGCACCCACACCATGGCCCTGGCCCGCCACGGCCTGCACGCTCTGCTGCCTCCTACCGTGAGCATGGTTTCTGGCCCCGGCTGCCCGGTGTGCGTCACCGCCACCGAGGAGATCGACCGGGCGGTGAAGCTGTCCCAGACTCCGGGAGTGGTGGTGGCCACCTTCGGCGATCTGGTGCGGGTGCCGGGAAGCCATGGCTCCCTGGCCGGTGAGCGGGCGCAGGGCGCGGCGGTGGAGGTGGTGTACTCGCCCCTGGACGCGGTGGCCCTGGCCGCCAAACGCCCCGGCGAGCAGGTGGTGTTTTTGGGCATCGGTTTTGAGACCACCGCCCCGACGGTGGCCGCAGCGCTCCTGACCGCCGAAAAGAAGGGGCTCACCAACTTCAGCGTGTTAAGCGCCCACAAGCTCTTGCCCCCCGCCCTGGCCGCACTGCTGGCCGGGCCGGACCTGGGGCTCAATGGATTTTTGTGCCCCGGTCACGTGACCACGGTGATCGGCACCGCCTGCTACGAGCCGGTGGCCCACGGGCACGGTCTGCCCTGCGTGGTGGCCGGATTCGAGCCGGCCGACGTGCTGGCCTCCATCCTCATGCTGGTCAATCAGGTGGAACAGCGGCGCAGCGAGGTGGAGATTCAATACAAGCGGGCGGTGCATGCCCAGGGCAACCCGGCGGCCATGGCCCTGATGAACCAATTTTTTGAGCCCGTGGACGCGCCCTGGCGGGGCCTGGGGCCCATCCCGGCCAGCGGCCTGGCCCTGCGGGCGGAGTATGGCCATTTGGACGCGGTCAAGCGCTTCGACGTGGCCGTGCCGCCGGCCAAGGACCACCCCGGCTGCCGCTGCGGCGATGTGCTGCGCGGGCTGATCACCCCGCCGGAGTGCAAGCTTTTCGCCGGGGTGTGTAACCCATCCGCGCCGGTGGGGCCCTGTATGGTATCGGCCGAGGGCACCTGCGCGGCCTGGTACCGCTACCGGCGCGAGGATTAGTTGGCCGCGCGCAACCTGGACAACATGGCAAAACGAAGATTGGACGACACCCATGGCTGACAAGCAAACCCCGGTCCTGCTGCTTAATCCTGACGATGACATTCTGGTGGCTCTGGGCGACCTGCCTGCCGGGACCATCTTGGAGGCATACGGCGTAACCTGCGGCCAAGACATCCCCGCCGGGCACAAGGTGGCCCGCCGCGACCTGGCCCAAGGCCAAACGGTGCGCAAATATGGCCAGATCATTGGGGCCGCCTCCCAGAACGTGGCCGCCGGAGCCCATGTGCATTCCCACAACCTGCACTTCGAGCAGTTCGAGCGCGATCTGGCCATCGGCAGCGAGGCCAAGCCAACGGCCTACGTGCCGCCCGAGGAGCAGGCCACCTTCCAGGGATATATGCGGGCCGACGGCCGGGCGGCCACCCGCAACTACCTGGGGGTTTTGGCCACGGTGAACTGCTCGTCCTCGGTGTGCCGCTTCATAGCCGACGCGGTGGCTCCCGAACTTTTGGCCCAGTATCCCAACGTGGACGGGGTGGTGGCCCTGGGGCACGGCACCGGCTGCGGCCAGTCCGGGGCCAGCGTTGGCTTGGACTATTTGCAGCGCTGCCTGGCCGGTTACGCCCGCCACCCCAACTTCGCCGGGGTGCTGTTGGTGGGCCTGGGCTGCGAGGTAAACCAAATCAGTGCGCTCATGGAGAACATGTCGCTGGCCCAGGGGCCGCTGCTCAGGGCCATGAACATTCAGGACGCGGGGGGCACCGCCAAGACAGTGGCCTGGGGGGTGGACATCCTACAACAGATGCTGCCCGTGGCCGACCAGGCCAGACGCCAGACCCTGCCCGCCAGCCATCTCATGCTGGGCCTGGAGTGCGGCGGCTCCGACGCCTACTCCGGCCTCACCGCCAACCCGGCCCTGGGCGCGGCGGCGGACCTGCTGGTGGCCCACGGCGGCACGGCGATCCTCAGCGAGACGCCCGAGATCTATGGGGCAGAGCATTTGCTCACTCGCCGGGCGGTTAGCCAAGAGGTGGGCGACAAGCTGGCCGGGCGTATCAAGTGGTGGGAGGACTACACCGCGCTGCACGGGGCCAGCCTGGACAACAACCCCTCGCCGGGCAACAAGGCCGGCGGCCTCACCACCATCCTAGAGAAATCCCTGGGCGCGGTGGCCAAGGGCGGCACCACCAACTTGGTGGAGGTGTACGAATACGCCAGGCCGGTGAGCGCCAAGGGTATGGTGTTCATGGATACTCCCGGCTATGACATGCCCTCCATCACCGGCATGGTGGCGGGCGGGGCCAATTTGGTGTGCTTCACCACCGGCCGGGGCACGGTGTGCGGCTCCAAGCCCACTCCCAGCCTGAAGCTGGCTACCAACAGCCGCATGTACCACCACATGGCCGAGGACATGGACATCAACTGCGGGCTCATCGCCGACGGCGAGGCCACGGTGGAGGACATGGGCCGGGCCATCTTCGAGCTGATCCTAGAGACCGCATCGGGGCAGGCCACCAAGAGCGAGGCCCTGGGCTTCGGCGATCAGGAGTTCGTGCCCTGGCAAGTTGGGGCCATGCTGTAACCATGCCCCTAGGGGCAACGCTGGAGAGATGACATGCCCATTCAGGGAAGCATCCTGCTGGATCACGGGGCCGGGGGCAAGGCCAGCGCCGAGCTGGTGGGCGGCCTGTTCGCCAAGCATTTGGGCAACGAGCTGCTGGGCCAGATGGACGACGCCGCCGTGTTGCCGCCGCCCACGGGCCGTTTGGCGGTGAGCACCGATAGCTTCGTGGTGGACCCCATCTTTTTCCCAGGCGGGGACATCGGCTCCCTGGCGGTGCACGGCACGGTCAACGACGTGGCCATGCGCGGGGCCACCCCTTTGTACCTCACCGTGGGCTTCGTCTTGGAGGAAGGCCTGGCCATCGCCGACCTGGAGCGGGTGGTGGCCTCCATGGCACGGGCCGTTGGCGAAGCCGGGGTGCAGGTGGTGGCCGGGGACACCAAGGTGGTGGGCCGGGGCCAGGCGGACAAGCTGTTCATCAACACCACCGGCATCGGGGTGATCCCCGATGGCCTGGAGATCGGGGCCGCCCAGGCCAAACCCGGCGATGCGGTTTTGGTGTCGGGCACGGTGGGCGACCACGGGGTGACCATCATGGCCAGCCGCGAAGGCCTGGGCCTGGACGCGCCCATCGCCTCGGACTCGGCCTCGCTGAACCATTTGGCCGCCGGGCTCATCACGGCCTGCCCCGGCCTGCGCACCCTGCGCGACCCCACCAGGGGCGGCCTGGCCACCGCCCTCAACGAGATCGCGGCCCTAAGCGGCGTGAGCATCGAGCTGGACGAAGCGGCCATACCAATAGAACCGGCCGTCGGCGGGGTGTGCGAGTTGTTGGGCCTGGACCCCCTGTACCTGGCCAACGAGGGCAAGCTGATCTGCATAGTGGACCCGGATCAGGCCCCGGCGGCCCTCAATGCCATGCGGGCCGATGTTCATGGGCAAGGGGCGGCGGCCATTGGCCGCTGCGGCGCTGAGCGGGCGGGGCGGGTGTGGATCAACACCAGCGTGGGAGGGCGGCGCATCCTGGACATGCTCTCCGGCGAGCCCCTGCCGCGCATATGTTGAGGGCGATGCAGATAGGCTAGAGCCGCCTCGAAGATCGCTTGACCCCAACGGAATTGAGGCGCAAGAATCCACTGTGCCGTGAGCGTAATTACCTGGGAGGATCAAGCGAGATGTCCAAGCCCAAGTTCCTGCTGATCGCAATGCTGGCGGCTCTCACCGCTTTGGCGCCGCAACTCGGTTCGGCGTGCTCCGAGGTCTTTCTGGCCGGGCCGGTGGTTTCCGCCCGCAACTTTGATTTCATGACCAGCCTGGGCGAGATCCGCGTCTATCCGCCGGGGCAGGCCAAGGCCTCCACCTACGTGGCCAAGGGCTTCTCCCCCCTGCGCTGGACCTCCAGGTACGGCAGCGTGGCTTTCAATCTCCTGCTTCCCGCCAAGAACCAGGCCTACGGGGTGGAGCGGGTGGCCGCCGGGGTGGACGGCATGAACCAGGCCGGGCTCAAGGTGGGTTCCTATTATTTATTTAAAGGCCGCCTGCCTGCCCAGGACGCCCGGCCGGTGCTGGACGTGGCCGATTGGGTGCAGTACCTGCTGGACAACTTCGCCACCGTGGGCGAGGCCGTGGCCGACGCCCGTAGCGGCCGCTACCGCCTGGCCTCGGTGGGCACGGACATGGTGGAGATAAAGCTGCATCTGTTCGTACACGACCGGGGCGGCAACTCGGCCGTGTTGGAGTACCTGGACGGCAAACTGGTGGTGCACGAAAACCCGGCGGTCAGAGTGTTGACCAACTCACCCTATGCCCAGTGCTGCGCGGCCCTGCCCTCCAAGGGTAGCGCCTGGAAGTCGGTCCCCGGCGGGGCCGGCTCCCTGGACCGCTTCTTGCGCGGGGCATACTACCTGGCCCACGTGCCCCCCTGGCCAAGGGGAGCGAGGCGGTGGACACCGGGCTGGCTGTTGTCCAGATACTCTCCACCTCGCCGGTGATAGATCACATCTGCACCCAATGGACCATCGTTTCCGATATCCCAGGCGGGAAAATGTATTACCGCACCCTGCATGCGCCTTCCATCAAGACCATAGACTTAAAGCAACTGCAGCGGGAGGGCTGGGCTCCCCGGACCATGCCCTTGGGCGCGCAAAAGGCGGGCGGACGCTCCGCTTCATAAGCTGACGGGCATAAAAAAGAGGCGGGGAAAACCCCGCCCCTTAGAAGCAGCTTGCCGTTGGGTGGGCTATTGGCCCAGGTAGGTGGCCCGGCTGTCGTCCGACTCCCAGGCCGACACCGAGCGCATGCGCACGTGGTCCGGCAAGCCCAGGGCGATGGCCTCAAAAAGATGCTTGGCGATCTGTTCGCTGGAGGGGTTCACCTGATCGAAGGGCGTCACCTCGTTGAGGTGGCAATGGTCCAGGCGGTCCATGGCCTGGTTCATGAGCTTCTTTAGCTCGCCGAAGTCCATCAAAAGGTCTGCCTTGTCCAGCTTTTCGCCCTCGACCACCACTTCCACCCGCCAGTTGTGGCCGTGCAGGGCCTCGCAGCGGCCCTTGAAGTTGCGCAGAGAGTGGGCCGCTGCAAAGCGGCCGGTGACCATGAGTCGGTACATAAGCCTGACGCTCCTACTCGGGCGGGCCGGTGTAGGGCTTGCCGCACTCGGTGCATTTGCCGTCCGGGCCGATGATGCCGATGCAGTTGCCGTCGCTACAGGCGGTGCGGTCGCTCAGGTCGCCGAACTCGATGGCGCCTTCCACCAGGTCGTCCCCTTCCTTGAGGGGCTCGCCGCATTGGGAGCAGTAGTTGGCCGTCTCCGGGGCCACGTGGCCGCAGGAGGCGCAGGTCAACAACTTGGGCGGCTCGCCTTCCGGGGCGGGCAACTGGTGGCCGCAGTTATGGCAAAAGGCCGCGCCGGTAAGGGCCTTTTGGCCGCAGGTGGCGCAGGGCAGTGCGGGTAATTCCTGTTGACAGTGCGGACACTCCATGCCGGGCTCCCTTGTTACTGGTAAACTGTATGCCTGTGCGCCACGGTGGGGCGAGGCGCGCCATAGCTGAATTGTGGTGCCCTGGACGGCTTGTGTCAAGTCATTGGGCCAAGGCCCTTTTCTTGACGCTGCGGCCCAGGCCGTGTTACAGCTTGGCAGTCTATGCCATAGCCCCGCCCGGTTGGGTGGAGTCGAAGTGGGAGGAGTTTTTTTTATGAAGCGCAGCCGTGTATTGTGGCCCGTGATGGCTTTGTTGGCGGTAATGAGTATTACGCTTACCGCCGGCGTTGCCCGGTCCGCCGGCCCTAACCGCGTGGCGATTTTGCCCTTCACCGCCAACAGCCAGGAAGACATCTCCTTTTTGACCAAGGGTCTGCGGGATATGCTGGCTTCCCGCCTGCCTTGGCAGGACAAGGTAACCGTGGTGGAGCCCGACCTGGTGGCTCCCCTGCTCAAGAAGTTTCCCCCGCCTTATAACGAGGCCAAAGCCCGCGAGATCGGCAAGGAGCTCAGCGCCCAGGTGGTGGTCTACGGCTCCATCACCAAGCTGGGCAAGACCATCAGCGTGGACGCCCGGGTGGTCAAGGTGGATCAGCCCGGCCAGGCTCTGACCGCCTTCGTGCACGCCAAGGACTTGGACGCGGTGATCCCTCAGATCAACCAGTTCGCCCAGCGCATCAACGCCGAGATATTCAAGCGGCCCGATGCCATCGCCGCTCAGAACGAAGCCAAGACGGCCACCAAGACCGCCCAGGTGGGCGGCTCCACCGGCTCCGGCGGATTGGACAAGTTGCCGGAGAACATCAGCCCCTTGAATCCTTTGTTCCTCAAGGAACTGTCCGGCGTGGAGAGTGACCGTTACTGGCGCAGCCCCCGCCTACGAGGCATCATCAACTCGGTGGCGGTGAGCGATATCGACGGCGACGGCAAGAACGAGCTGCTGATTCTGTTCCCCAACAAGCTGCGTTTCTACCGCCTCACCGGCGGTTCTTTCCGCCTGATGTATGAGTTCAAAAACGGCCCCAAGGGCGACTACCTGTTCGTGGACTGCGCCGACATCGACGGCGACGGCCTGCCCGAGATCTACGTGTCCAACCGCCTGTTCGAGAGCACCGAGAGCTTCGTTTTGGAGTGGCGCAAAGGCGGGCCCCGCATAAAGGCCAAGGACATCCCCTACTATTTCCGCTCTCAGCCCAACCCCCTGGGCAAGGGCGAATGGCTATTCGCCCAGGGCTCCGCCGTGGACAGCCCCTTCTGGGGTCCGCTGTACAAGATGCACTATAAAAACGGCAAGCTTGAAACCGAGCGGGAGATGAACCTGCCCGATACGGCCATGATTTTCAACTTCGTGCTGGTCGACCTCAACGCCTCGGGCCGCCTGTACACCGTCTTGATCGGCCCCACCATGCACATGAGGGTGTACAACGACAAGAACCAGCAGATGTGGATCAGCGGCGAGACCTACAACGCCTCAAGCAAATTCCTGGAATACATGGAGTTGCAGGGGACCGACTACGAGTCTTCCTGGTGGTATCTCTATAGCCGTCTGTATCTGACCGACATGAACAAGGACGGCCGTCATGAGATCATGTGCTTGCAGGTCAAGGGCCGCTTCGGCATGGTCATGGAACACACCCGCATGATCTATCAGGGCACCATCTACGGCATGAGTTGGAACGGTTTGTCCATGGTGGAGGACTGGCGCACCCCGCGCATCCAGGGCGATGTGACCGACTACGTGATCGGCGATGTGGGCAACGTGGGCCGCCCGGCCCTGGTGCTCAGCTTCACCCAGCAGATATTCGGCGGCATGATGAACAAGGGGGTGAGCAACGTGGTGGCCTTTACCCTCAAGCCCACGGTGTCCAAAAAGAAGACGCCGATGAACAAGGGCTTGTAGTCGCGGCTGCGCCGGGATTTATTGGGCGGTGCCATAGGATGACCGGCCCTCAACAGGCCAACGCCCGGCTTGATTAGCAGCGCGGCCGACACCGCATGACTTGCTGGAAATGCCCGGGTGAACAACCCGGCTGAGATGAAAACCAGAGCCCGGCGCCTAGTGAACGGCGCCAGGCTTTTTCTCGGCGTAAAGCTTGCCCCGGAAGGCTTCTTTTAGCATGCGCCGGGCCAGGCGCTTGGGGTTGGCGTAGCGCACCTTGCCGTGCACCACCAGGACGGCCACCGCCAGGGTGCGCCCGGTCTCCGGGTCGCGTCCGTAACCCGCGAACCACTCGAACAACTCGCTGCGGTCCGGCCCCCGAATGGTGCCGGTCTTGCCGCCCAACTCCAGGTTCCTGAGCACCTTGTCGCGGCTCAGCCGCCGGAAGGCTTTGCGGGCGGTGCCCATCTCCACCGTGGCCTCGAACAGCCGCTGCATCTGATCGCAGGTCTCCGGGCTTATGATGGCCGGTCCCAGATGGGGCTTGCCCAGGTAGTAGACCAGGCCATCGGAGCGGGTAAGGCGCTTGACGATGTAGGGCTCGGGCAGGCGGCCGCCGTTGATGAAGGCCGAAACCACCAGGGCCGCGTGCAGGGGGCTCATGGTGGTGATGCGGTTGAACCCGCTGGCCATCTCGCCCACCCCGTAAGAGTTGGCCGGTTTAACCAAACAACTGGAATTGAGGGGCAGCTCAAAGGGCATGCGTTTTTCAAAGCCCAGGGAGTGGGCGTAGCTGGTTAGCATGACCCCGCCGACTTGGAAAATGCCCAGGCGGGCGAATATGGGATTGTTGGAGGAGGCGAAACTCTTGGCCAAGCTGACCTGTTGGGGACGGTAGCGCGGCTTTTCCTTTAGCTGGAAGCGGTACAGGGTGTGGGCCCGGCCCACATAGCCCAACTGGCTGTCCGCCTCCAAGCCCGCTTCTTCCAGGGCCGCGGCGGCGGTGACCATCTTGAACAGGCTGGCCGCCGGAGACTTGGAGTCCAGAGCCACCCTAGGGTCCAGGTGGCGGCGGCGCACCCCGGCCAGCACCAGCACCTTGCCGCTCATGGGCTCCACCACCACCATGGCCGCCCGGCGGCTTTTAAGGGGCTTGAGCCAGGCCTCGGCCTGGGCCTGCAAAAAGGGGTTGATGGTGGGCTCCAGGCGCATGCGGCCCAGCTTGTCGGTCTTTAGCTCCAGGGTGTATCCGGCCGCCAGGCGGGGCACCCAGCTGCCGCCCAGCAGGCGGGCCAACTGGGCCTTGTCCATGGAGGCGGGCCCGGCCAAAGAAGGCGAAACCGGGTAAAGCAATATGGCCAGGGCCAGGCAAAGTGCCGCCGCCCGCCAGGGGCGGCAAGCCAAAGCCTTCCAGCTAGCCAAGTACGTTTTCACCAGAGCAATCATTCCTCCGGATCGATGACTTGTTTGCCGCCCATGTAGGGAACCAGGGCGGGGGGCAGCTTCACCGTGCCGTCGGCCTGCTGGCCGTTTTCTAAAATGGCCACCATGGTGCGGCCCACGGCCAGGCCGGAGCCGTTGAGGGTGTGCAGCAGGGTGGTGCCCTTGGCGCCCTTTTCCTTGAAGCGCAGCCCCGCCCGCCGGGCCTGGAAATCTTCGAAGTTGGAGCAGGAGCTTATTTCCCGGTAGCGGTTCTGGCCGGGCAGCCACACCTCCAGGTCATAGGTCTTGGCCGCCGAGAAGCCCAGGTCGCCGGTGCACAGCACCACCTTCTGGTGGGGCAGTTCCAAGCGGCGCAGTATCTCCTCGGCGTTGGCCGTGAGCTCCTCCAGATGCTGGTAGCTCTCCTCGGGCCGCACCAGGCGCACCAACTCCACCTTGTCGAACTGGTGCAGGCGCACCAGCCCGCGCACGTCCTTGCCGTGGCTGCCCGCCTCGGCCCTAAAGCAGGGGGTGTAGGCGGTGTACTTGAGCGGCAGGCGTTCGGCTTCGATCACCTGGCCCATGTGCAGGTTGGTCACCGGCACCTCGGCGGTGGGGATGAGCCAGTAGTCGGTGCCCTCCAGCTTGAACAGGTCCTCGGCGAACTTGGGCAGCTGGCCGGTGCCGGTCATGGCTTGGCTGTTGACCATGAACGGCGGCAGTACCTCGCGGTAGCCGTGCTCGGTGGTCTGGATGTCCAGCATGAAGTTGATCAGCGCCCGCTCCAGCCGGGCCCCGGCTCCCTTGAGCACCGCGAAGCGGGCGCCGGTCATGCGGGCCGCCGCCTCGAAGTCGATGATGCCCAGGGCTTCGCCAATGTCCCAGTGGTTCAGGGGCTCAAAATCGAACTTGGGAGGCTCGCCCCAGGTTTCGGCCACCGGGTTGTCCTGTTCGCCCTTGCCTACGGGCACCGAGGGGTGAGGCGGGTTGGGAATGGTCATGAGCACCTGCTTGATGCCCTCGTCCACTCCCACCAGTTCGCCTTCCAACTCCTTGATGCGCCCGCCCACCTGCTTCATCTCGGCGTACACGCCGCTGGGGTCGCCGCCCTCGCGCTTGATGCGGCCCACCTCCTGGCTAACCTCGTTGCGCCGGGCGCGCAGGCTCTCCAACTCGGGCAGCACTTCGCGGCGTTTGGCGTCCAGGCCCTCGAACCCGGCCAAGTCCACCTGGGCCTGGCGCTGGGCCACGGCGGTTTTAACCAACTCCAGGTTTTCACGGAGGAATTTGAGATCAAGCACGGGGTAGACCTCCCAAGCGGTCCGGCCCGCCGTCCTGCCGCCTGCGGGGCGCGGGACAACTTGGGCCTATATTTATGCCCAACATGTTGGGCTACAAAAATCTAACACAACAACATAGGGGGTGTCAAAGGGAGCCACCGGGGCACTCCTGATGCTTTTCACGCCCGCTTAAGATAATAAATCTAACGATTTTTCGGTGGATTACCAGATTTTTTTAGGCGGGGAGATGCCTCGGCGGCGGGGCCTGGGAAGTACTCGGGATAGAGCTTGTGGGCGCACTGGGGGCACATGCTATGACTGAACTCGGCCTGGGAGTGATTTTCCACGTACTGTTCTATTTGCCGCCAGTATCCCGAGTCGTCGCGGATCTTTTTGCAGTGGGAGCAGATGGGCAGCAGGCCCGACAGAGTCTTGACCTGGGCCAGGGCTTCCTGAAGGGATTTGATCAGTTTTTCTCGCTCCTTGGCGTATTCAATGCGTACTGTGATGTCCAGGCCGCTGATCACCAGCCCCAGGGCCTGCTCTTGGCTGCCATCGAGACGGGTGCAGTTCCAAAGTATGTGGTGGGCCTTGCCGTCTTTGTCCAGCATCACCGTGTCTATTTGCCTCTGAGGATTTCCCGCCAGGCTTTGGCGCAGCAGGGCCTCCACGGTGCCTGTTTGCTCAGGTGGGATCAGGACGCTTAGAAAGTCCCGGGCCAACACTTCCCGCCGCTGCCAACCGAATATTTCCTGGGCGCCCAAATTGAATTCGTGCATTTTCCAGTCAGGGGCCAAAAAAATCACCAGAGCGGCGGCGTTGCCCAGTATGGCCCTGAGGCGGCCTTCGCTGGCCCTCAGGCGCTGCTCGCGCACTCCCAGGTCGCGGAACAGCACCTCATAGGGCCGCTTGAGGCTGGCGGATACGCTGGCCCGGTAGATCAGATAAAAGGAGATGATCTTCAGGTAGTGGCCGATTTGATTGGCTAGGCCGTAGGCGTGTATGTACAGAGTGAAGGAAAGCTCGGAGGCTATGGTGCAGGCGATGGAAGCCAAAATCAAGCGCAGTACGGTGCGGTCCAACATGGCGGCCCGCCGCCAAAAAATCATCGCCGCTGCCACCAGGGTGAGGCAGATGAGGTACTCGCTGTAAATCTTGAAGGGCGTGAGGCCCACGGCCGGGCTGTAGCATACCGGAAACAGGCCGCTGAAAACGGCCCACAGGACCAAGGCGGTCACTACCGCGTATAAAGCCAAAAGCAGTTCAGCTCTCGCCCGGCGCAGGGCCAACAGGGAGGCCGCCAAGAGTGAGAACGCCTCCAGGTAGCGGGCCGCTATCCACAGCTGAGTGGCAAGGTTGGCGCCCGGGTAATGGAAGACACCCATGCCCTGGTAGGCCAGGGTGTGCAGTAGGTCCAGCACGGCCACGAATAGGTAGGCCACTCCTAAAAAGGTCAGATACGGCGTGCGATTGAAGCTGCGGGTGTTCCAGGCAACCATGAAGATGCCGCAGGCCACCACCACCGCGAATATTTCGGCCAAGCCGTGAAATAGGTTGTAGGAGTACAGGACTGCAAGGTGCAGACCGGTGAATAGGAGCAGCCAGCTCACTGCGATTCTTATTAGGCGAGTGGATGCGGAGTCGACCGCTGGCATGGGCGGGCCTTTCGGACAAGAGAGACCGTAGCGATGCTGGATGAAGGAAGGGGCTTCTGCGCACGGATAATGATTTTACCTACCATATCACAGCCGACATTGGGTTGACACCAAGTCCGACCTGCGGTTTTTCTTGTGCCGAGTGGAAATTTGCACTATGCTCCCAGCTATAATGCAGCTATCGCGTGAAGCCGGGCCGCCAGCAACCGTTCCCGGCAACCTGGTTAAAAGGAGTTTAGTATGCCCAAAGTTGCCGTAATCGGAGTGGGTCAGTCAGCCTTTGTGCGCGGCTATCCCGGCTCCATCCGCGAACTTGCCTTTGAGGCCTATGCCGAGGCCATGGCCGACGCCGGGGCTCAAAACAGCGACATCGGGGCC
>JAIPDO010000008.1 GCA_021737645.1 Desulfarculaceae bacterium | reverse complement strand
GGCTAACCCCTTGATTTAATTTGGAGCGGGAGACGGGATTCGAACCCGCGACCCTCAGCTTGGAAGGCTGACGCTCTAGCCGGGCTGAGCTACTCCCGCGTAGGACGGCGATTATAGCACGGGATCGGCGAACCAGCAATTTAGCCAACGCCGCGTTGACAGCCAGCCTGGCCTCTAGTACTTTACTTGGGGGCTTTTGCCCAGTTATGTAAAATCTTTCCGGAGGCTTAAAGTGGCCTGTCTGGTGGTTATAGGCACCCAATGGGGTGATGAAGGCAAAGGCAAGGTGGTGGACCTTCTGGCGGAAGGCGCCCAAGCCATCGCCCGTTTTCAAGGCGGCAACAACGCCGGGCACACCCTGGTGGTGGATGGTGACAAGTTCATCTTCCATTTGATCCCCTCGGGGGTGCTGCACGAGGACAAAACCTGCTACATTGGCAACGGCGTAGTGGTGGACCCGGAGGTGCTGCTCAGCGAGATAGAGCGCCTGGAGGCCCGCGGTGTCAAGGTGGGGCCGGACAAGCTGCGCATCAGCGAGCGGGCCCAGGTGATCATGCCTTATCACCAGGCCCTGGACCTGGCTCGGGAAAAGGCCAAGGGCAAGGAGGCCATCGGCACCACCGGCCGGGGTATCGGCCCCTGCTATGAAGACAAGGTTACTCGTGTCGGCGTGCGCATTATCGATCTGTTGGAGCCGGACACCCTCACCGCCAAGGTGGAGGAAAACTGCGCGGCCAAGAACTTTTTGCTCACCGGCTATTTGAACAGCGCCGGTCTGCCCGCCGAGCCCATCATCGAGCAATACCTGGAGTTCGGCCGCCGTTTGGCTCCCTTCATCAGCGACGTGGCCGTGGAGCTGGACGACGTGCTCACCTCCGGCGGCAACGTGCTCATGGAAGGGGCCCAGGGAACCCACCTGGACATCGACCACGGCACTTATCCTTTTGTCACCTCATCCAACCCGGTGGCCGGCTCGGCCTGCACCGGGGCCGGGGTGGGGGTCACCCGCCTCAATCAGGTGTGGGGCGTGGTCAAGGCCTACACCACCCGGGTTGGCGGCGGTCCATTCCTCACCGAGCTCACCGACGCCACCGGCGAGTGGCTCCAGAAAAACGGCGACGAATACGGCGCCACCACCGGCCGCCCCCGCCGCTGCGGCTGGATGGACGGGGTGGTGGTGCGTCACTCGGTGCGCCTGTCGGGCATCACCGGCCTGTGCGTCACCAAGCTGGACGTGCTTACCGGCCTGGACAGCATCAAGTTCTGCGTGGGGTACCGTAGCGGCGAAGGCGAAGAGATTCAGCGGGTGCCCGCCTCTCTGAAGCAGCTCGGCGCCTGCACCCCGATTTACGAGGAGCTGCCTGGCTGGAGCGAGGATATCACCGGTTGCCGCACCTGGGACGAGCTGCCGGCCAACTGCCGCTCTTATCTGGAGCGCTTGGCGGAGTTCGTGGGCGCGCCCCTGTCCATCGTTTCGGTGGGGCCGGGCCGCGAGCAGACCATCGCCATCAAAGACCCCTGGGCCTAGATAGCGCCGCCTCGGACTTTTCCATCGCTTTTATTCAGCCGGGACGGGAGACAGATCTTCCGTCCCGGCTGGTTTTTGCATGCCGCCACCCCCTGAATGATCGCTTCCGCTACCCGCCCGGCTCTGGACATGCCCACTGGTTGTTGTAAGGTAAATCAATTAGAGTGCTTTGCACTGCAACAGCCGGCTTGCCCCCTTGTTTCGGCAGGCCGAGCCGGGAGCGATGTTGATGCCGGATAAGACGAGGAAAATGGACCTGAAGCGTGTTCTGGACGCCGCCGCCAACGGGATGGTGGTTTTTGACGCCCAAGGGGTGATCCAGTTCTACAATCAGGCTGCGGGAAAACTCCTGGGGCGCGACCCTGACCAAATGCTGGGGCGCGCGGCTGCCGAAGTGCTGCCCGACAATTGGCCCGACCTGCGCCGGGTGCTGGAAACCGGCGAACCCCAGGCCGACCGCCAGTTCAACGCCTCGGGCAGCACCATCGTGGCCAACCGCCGCCCCATCATGGATGGCGGCGAGGTGGTGGGGATCATCAGCACCCTGCAAGACATCAGCGACTACGAACGGATGCTCACTGAGCTGGATTCCCACAAGCACCTGGTGCGCTTGCCCAACGCCATTATCGAGTCTTCCTTTGACGGCTTGTGGATCTGCGATGCCGAGGGCAAGGTGATACGGGTCAACCAGGCCTCGCAGCGCATCAACCGCATCAAGGCCGAGGACGTGGTGGGCAAGTCCATGGAGTCGGTGGTGGCCTCGGGAATCATCGACCGTTCGGTGAGCCTGGAGGTGTTAAAACGCCGCGAGCCGGTGACCATGACCCAGCAGCTGCCCCACGGCAAGGAGATTTTGGTCACGGGCAACCCGGTGCTGGAGGAGGATGGCCGGGTGAGCATGGTGGTGGTCAACGAGCGCGACATCACCGAACTCAACCGCCTGCAACGCGAGCTGGAAGAAACCAGGGCCCTGAACTCGGCCTACCGCTCCCAGATCGAATCCCTGTACCACGAGCGCGATTTTCTGCGCCAGGTGGTGATCCGCTCAGAAGCAATGCAGCGGGTGCTCTCCACCGCCATCAAGGTGGCCGAGGTGGACTCCACGGTGCTCATTCGCGGCGAGTCCGGGGTGGGCAAGGGCATGTTCGCCCGCTTGATCCACAAGGCCTCGCGCACCAAGGAGGGCGACTTTATCCGGGTGGACTGCGGGGCCATTCCCGAGGCTCTCATCGAGAGCGAGCTTTTCGGCCACGAGCGAGGCGCCTTTACCGGAGCCAGGGCCAAGGGCAAGCCCGGCCTTTTCGAGTTGGCCGAGGGCGGCACCCTGCTGTTGGACGAGGTGGGAGAGCTGCCCCTGAACGTGCAGGTCAAGGTGTTGCGGTTTTTGGAGGAGAACGAGGTGATGCGGGTGGGCGGAACCCAGGCCCGGCGCATGGAGACCCAGGTCGTGGCCGCCACTCACCGCGACCTGGAGGACATGGTAGAGCAGGGCGTCTTCCGGGGAGACCTTTTCTTCCGGCTCAACGTGGTGCCCATCACCATTCCCCCCTTGCGCCAACGCGTCGAAGACATCCCCCCGCTGATCCGCTTTTTCCTGGGAGAGTTCAACCGCAAGTGCCGCACCAACAAGGTGCTTACTCCGGCGGCGGTGGACTGTCTGTGCAGCTACGACTTCCCAGGCAATGTGCGCGAGCTATCCAACCTGTTGGAGCGACTGGTGGTGCTCACGCCGGGTGAGCGCATTGACGTGCCCGACCTGCCCGCCCGGGTGCAGGCCCCGCCCGAGAGCCGCCCACAGGGCGAGGAGGGTTGGCGGCTGGCCCAAGCCGTGGCCGATGTGGAGCGCCGGCTCATCAGCCAGGCCTTGGAAAATTTCGGTAGCCAGCGCAAGGCAGCGACCCGTTTGGGAGTTAACCAGTCGACCCTGGCCCGCAAGGCCAAGCGTTACGGCATCAAGTCGATGCAATAAAGCATCGTGATGCTAAAACGCATTATACGAAGTATCATCATAAAATAACAAGATAATTAAATGATAACGTTGTCAGTGTGTGCTGCGCGATGCGTTAATGCATCATACCGGCTATGCTTTAAAATAGCTTTATGTAGTTATTACAGTAGCTTGCAGTTTTGGCCCGTCTATTGCTTACTACAGCCTTCCAATATCGCTTAGGCGGTATCCGCTTCGTGCAACTAATAGCCTTTAAGTGCCTATAAGTTGCGATAACGCCGACCTTGGGCCGGCGACGCCGGAGCCTATCTGGGCCCAGCGGTGTAATGCACACGGGAGAAGGCCTTGGCAGTTAAGACCAACGAGCAGTGGCCGGCGGCCCGCCGGATAGGAACCCCCATGGCGGGGTCAACCCCAACTCCCTCACCGAGCCGATGCGCCCAGGCGCCGGCGGGTGAGGCCGCGAGCGTCATTGACCCATGTCTTGGCGAGCTGGGCCGGTCCTATTTGAGGCGGCAGTAAGGAAAACGACGTGGAGCTCATCCAAGAGATCATTATTTTCGGAACCATCAAGGGCTGCGTTTACGCGCTCATTGCCACCGGCTTCACTCTGATCTTCGCAGTGGCCGGCATCCTGAACTTGGCCCACGGCACCTTCTATATGCTGGGAGCCTACTTCACCTACACCTTGTTCTACGCCCTGGGCATTCCCCTGCCGCCGGCCATATTGTTGGCCGCGGTGCTGGTGGGAGGCCTGGGCATGCTCCTGGACCGGGTCTTTTTGAAGCCCATGCGCTCCTCGCACACCTATGTGCTGGTGCTCACCGTGGCCGTGGCCTTCGCCGCCCAGGAGATCATCCTGCTCACCTACGGCTCTCAGGGCATGAACATCCCCAACCTGGTGCCGGGCAGCGTGAGCCTCAATGGGGTGGTGGTGAGTTGGCACCAACTGTTGATCGTGGCCATCACCGCGGCGGTGCTGCTGATGCTGTGGCTGGTGCTCACCCACACCCGCTACGGCGTGGCCACCCTGGCGGTGTCCATGGACGAAGACGGGGCGCGCTTGGTGGGCATCGAGACCGAGAAGGTGTTCAACCTGTCCATGTTCGCCTCGGCCTTTTTGGCCGCGGTGGCCGGGGCGCTCATCTCCCCGATCATGTCCATGACCCCGGAGATGTGGAACATGCCTCTGATGAAGGCCTTCGTGGTGGTGGTGGTGGGCGGCATCGGCAGCCTCACCGGCAGCATCCTGGCCGCCTTCTTCCTGGGCTGGTTGGAGACCTTCACCGGTTTCGTGATCTCGCCCAAACTCACCGAGGTGGTCTCCCTGGTGCTCTTGACCGTGTTTCTGGTTTTCCGGCCCTCGGGCATCTTGGGTAGGAGGTTGCACTAATGCTGGCCAATCTGAAAACCTCCGCCCAGAAGCGCACCGCTATTTTCTACGGCCTGTTGATGGTCGGGTTCTATCTGGTGCCGGTGTTCTCCGACAACTTCTATCTGCTCTCGGTGTTCACCACGGCCTACTTCTACATTATCTTCGCCACCAGCTGGGACGTGTTCGCGGGCTACTCCCACCTGATGAACTTCGGGCACGCCCTGTTCATCGGCTTGGCCGGCTACCTTACCGCCTTCGTGGACCTTCACCTGGGCCTGCCGCCACTGTTGGTGCTGCCCATGTGCGCCGTGTTGTGCGGCCTGCTGGGCATGTTCATCGGCTACCTCACCCTGCGAATGCAGGGCCCATACTTCGCCATAATCACCATGGCCTTCGCGGCCGTGGCCTACGAGTCGGCCATCATGTTCAGCGATTACACCGGCGGCGAAGAAGGCATACCGGGCATCCACCCTCTCACCGATTCGCTCATCGGCGACTACTATTTCGTGCTGGTGATCATGTCGTTGATCTTCCTGTTCCTGCTCTGGTTCACCCGGGGCCGCTGGGGATTGGTGCTAAAGGCCATCAGCCAGAATGAGGACTCGGTGATGGCCAGCGGCATCAACACCGCCTGGGTCAAAATAAGGGCCTACTCCATCAGCGGGGCTCTGTGCGGCATAGGAGGCAGCGTCTACGCCTACTCGCTCACCCATGTGGGCCCCACCAGCATGGAGCAGGTGTTATCGACCACCATCCTGATAATGGCCATGGTGGGCGGCATGGGCACCATCACCGGCCCCTTCCTCGGCGCCCTGATCCTGGTTTTGTTCAATGAGCTGTCCCGGGACATGGAGGAATATCGCCTGCTCATCTACACCGTGATGGTGGTGGTGATCATCTTCTTCGCCCCCAGAGGCATCATCAGCTGGGGGCAGCCCATAGCCCGAGTCCTTAAGCTGGGCGGCAAGCGAGGTCAGGCCGGATCATGACACAAGCACGCGATTATTTGGTGGTGGAAGAGCTCACCAAGCACTTCGGAGGCTTGGCCGCGGTGGAGAAGCTGAGCTTCTCCCTGGACCGGGGCCAAATCTTGGGTCTGATCGGCCCCAACGGAGCGGGCAAGACCACGGTGTTCAACCTGATTACCGGCTTTTTGCCCGCCACCTCGGGCCGGGTGAGTTTCCGGGGGGAAAGCCTGATGGGCCGAAAGCCCCATCAGATCGTCAACCAAGGCCTGGCCCGCACCTTTCAGTTGGTCAAGCCCTTCCCGGAGCTTTCGCTCTACGACAACATCCGGGTGGCCTGCTACGGCCCACGCTTCATGAGCCAGGGCCTGGATGAACAAGCGGCCCGGCACCGCATCCTGGAGGTGGCCGAGCAGGTGGGCCTTCCCGATGATCTGGACCAGCCCGCCTCTGCCCTGGGCCACGGCGACCTGAGGCTCTTGGACATCGCCAGGGCCCTCATGGTCCAGCCCGAGCTGCTGCTTTTGGACGAGCCCCTGTCGGGCCTGTCTTCCATAGAGACCCAGGCCATCGTGGGGCTCATCCAGGCGCTCAACCAAGAGGGCATCACCCTGTTGATTATCGAGCACAAGCTCAAGGAACTCATGAAGGTGGCCGATCGCATCGTGGCCATCGATTTCGGAGAAAAGCTGGCCGCCGGAACCCCCCAGGAGGTGGTCAACCACCCCGCGGTGGTGGAGGCCTATCTAGGGACCAAGGATAGTTATGGCTCTGCTTGAGATAGAAAACCTGGTAGTCCGCTACGGCAGCGCCCTGGTGCTGGACCGGGTGAGCCTGGGCATTGAAAACGGCGAGTGCGTGGCGGTGATCGGCCCCAACGGCGCGGGCAAGACCACCTTGCTGCGCTCCATCAGCGCGCTAAAGGACTGGGAGGGCACCATGCGCTTTCAGGGGCAGGATCTGGCCGGGGTCTCCTCCAGCCAGACGGTGGCCCTGGGCATCGTGCAGGCCCCCGAGGGCCGCCACCTGTTCCCCCAGCTTTCAGTGCGCGAAAACCTGGAACTGGGCGCTTTCCTGGCCAAGGATAAAGAAAAAAAAGACGCCAATTATCAATACGTGCTGGAGCTGTTCCCCCGCCTGGGCGAGCGGTTGCGCCAGATGGCCGGCACACTTTCCGGCGGTGAGCAGCAGATGCTGTGCGTGGGGCGGGCGCTGATGTCCAGCCCGCGCATCCTGCTGTTGGACGAGCCCTCCTTCGGCTTGGCCCCCCTTATCAAAGAGGCCATCGCCAACGCGGTGCGCCAGATCATGGCCAAGGGCACCACCATTCTACTGGTGGAGCAGGACGCCCACATGGCCTTCGAGCTGGCCCAGCGGGTGTATGTCCTGGAAGAAGGGCACATCACCATTACCGGCACCAGCAAAGAGCTTAGCGAGGACCCGAGCATCAGGAGCTCCTATCTGGGGCTTTAAGCCTTGGAGACTTTCAACTATTTAGCAGGGAGAGGTTTTATGAAGAAATTGCTAGCAATGATGCTGATTCTGGGACTGGCCGTAATGGCCGCGGGCCCGGCATCGGCGGCCGACACCATCCGTATCGGCCTTTTGGCCCCTCTGAGCCACCAGGTTGGCGAGGGCGAGGTTAACGCGGCCAAGATGGCGGTGAAGCGCATCAACGACGCCGGCGGCATCGACGGCAAAAAACTTGAGCTGTTCATCGAGGACACCGAGATCAAGCCCGAAAAGGCCATCAACGGCTACAAGAAGCTGGTCATGGTGGACAAGGTCAAGGCAGTCATGGGCGCCTTCTCCTCGGGCGTGGTGCTTTCGCTCATGGACCATGTGGCCCGCTACAAGGTGCCTTTCATCTCCACCGCATCCTCCTCCAACACCTTGGGCGAGAAGGTGGCCAAGGACTACGGCCGCTATAAGTACTTCTTCCGCCTCATGCTCAACGAGACCGACCAGGTGGAGGGCATGGTGCAGTTCGTCAACACCTTCCTGAAGCCCAAGCTGAATATCAAGAAGGTCGCGGTCATGGCCGAGGACGCCAAGTGGACCAAGCTCATGGGCGCTCAGTTCGTGGAGCAGATCAAGACCAAGGGCATCGAAGTCACCGACTACATCCGCTTTCCCTTCAAGGAGACCGACTTCGCTCCCATCCTGAGCCGGGTCAAGAACGCCAAGGTTCAGTTCCTCCTGGAGATCAGCGCCATCGCCGACGGCGCGGTGTATATCAACCAGTGGCACGACATGCAGGGCCCGCCCATCGGCGGCTGCGACACCAGCGCCGGTTCCGAGGACTTCTGGGACAAGACCAACGGCAAGTGCATGAGCGAGACCGTGTTCATGTACGGCGCCTATGACGTGCCCTTGACTCCCAAGACCAAGCCTTTCTGGGCCGACTACATCAAGATCTACGGCAAGGAGCCCAAGTACGCCTCCGGCTTCACCTATGACGCGGTGTACGTGGTGGCGGGCGCGGTCAAGGCCGCCGGCACCACCAAGGCCGACGCCCTGGTGGCGGCCATCGAGAAGACCGACTACGTCGGCGTCAGCGGCCGCATCCAGTTCAAGAAAAACCACAACACCATCTGCGGCAGCGACGGCCGCCCCATGATGATCTGGCACCAGTGGCAGGGTAAGGGCAAGCGCCTTCCGGTTTACCCCGAAAAGTACGCCACCGCCAAGTTCATCCTTCCCGCGTGGTGGAGTGTGAAATAAATCCCCTCCCAAGACGGTGGCGGGGGTTCGCCTCCGCCGCCGCCTTGCCAGGACCCGACCCCGGGCGGACCCATCGCGCCGATGGGCCTAGATGGGCCCTCCCGGGAGCGGGCCCTAACCAACGGAGAATGCGCCATGCAAGAAGTTGTCATCGCCGGTTACCTGCGCACCGCACAGTCCCGCGCCCGGCCCAAGGACCCCTCCCGCGACTGGCTCTCGGCCTATCGCGCCGATGATCTTTTGGCCGCGGTATTGCCGCCGGTCTTGGAGCAGGCCAAGGTTAAGCCGGATGATGTGCAGGACTTCCTGGTGGGCTGCTCCTTTGGGGTCAGTGAAAACTGGACCTATGGCGGCCGCTTGCCCCTGTTCTTGGCCAACATGTCCGAGCGCACTCCGGCCAAGTTTTTGGACCAGCAGTGCGGCTCATCCATGGCTGGTCTGCAAATAGGGTTCATGGAGATAGCCACCGGCTTTGCCGACGTGGTGGTGGTGGGCGGCATGGAGCACATGACCAGGGTGCCCATGGGCCCGGCTCTGTTCAGCAATGGCACCATCAGCGTGAACCCTCGGCTCTATGAGGAAGAGGGCTTTGCCCACTGGGACATGGACACCACCATGTTCATGGGGCTCACCGCCGAGAAGCTGCACCAGCAGACCGGCTTCAGCCGCGAAGACCTGGACCGCTGGGCCCTGCGCTCTCATCAGTACGCGGCCAAGGCGCAGGAAGAAGGCTTTTTCGCGGGCGAGATTCTGCCCCTGCCCTCCAAGGGCGCTGGCGGCGGCGAGTTCATGGTCTACCGCGACCAGGCGGTGCGCCCCCAGACCACCTTGGAAGATTTGAGCAAGCTGGGGCCGGTGTTCAGCGAGGACGGCGTCATTACCGCCGGTAACTCCTCGCCGCTCAACGCCGGGGCCTCGGCCATGGTGCTGATGTCGCGCCAGGCGGCGGATGCCAGGGGAGTGAGGCCCTTGGCTGCCGTGCGATCGGTGGGCTTCGTGGGGGTTGACCCCACGCTGATGGGCGAGGGGCCGGTGCCTGCTTCGCGCATGGCCCTGGACAAGGCGGGGCTCAAGGCGGAGGATATCGACTTCTGGGAAATCAACGAAGCCTTCTGCATCGTGGCTCTCAACTGCATCAAGCAGTTGGGCCTGGACCCGGAGAGAGTCAACGTGAAGGGCGGAGGCACCGCCCTGGGCCATCCCTTGGGAGCAACCGGCGTTCGCCTGGTGGGCACCCTGGCCCGTATACTGGAAGAGCAACAAGCGCGTTGGGGTGTGGCCAACGCTTGCGTGGGTGGCGGCCAAGGTGTGGCCACCCTCATCGAGCGCCTTGGCTAGAAGTGGGCGCGTCTGGGAGATGTCGTAGGTTATGAACAAAGTTTGCAGCCTTGAGCAGGCCCTTGGCCGGGTGAACCCCGGCGACATGGTGATGGTGGGCGGCTTTGGAGTGCCGGGCACACCGTTCACCCTGTTGGATGGCCTGCTCAAAGGCGGTGTCAACGAACTCACCGTGGTCAAGAACGAGGCCAACGAGGACCATATGGGAATCTCCAAACTGGTGGAGGCCGGTTTGGTGCGCAAAATGATCACCACCCACCTGGGCCTCAACAAAACCGTTATCGGCATGATGAACCGGGGCGAAGTGGAAGTGGAGTTCTATCCCCAGGGGATTTTGGCCGAGAAGATACGGGCCGGTGGGGCCGGGCTGTTCGGCCTGCTCACCGACATAGGCATGGACACCGAGTTGTTGTCCAGCACCAAGCAGACCATGTGGTTCGAAGGCCGGGAGCTTATCGTGGAATCGGCCCTCAAGGGTGACGTGGCCTTGTTGCACGCGGCCAAGGCCGACCGCTTCGGCAATCTGGTCTATGCCAAGAGCGCCAAGAACTTCAACCCGGTCATGGCCACCGCCGCCACCACGGTTATCGCCGAGGTGGAGGAACTGGTGGAGATCGGCGAGCTTGACCCGGAGCATGTCCACACCCCCGGCGCATTTGTTGACCACGTAGTTCTCTTGGAAGAGCTAAGCAAGGAGTATGGCATCCTTGAGCACCACATCATATAAAGAGAAAATCGCCGCCCGGGCCGCCCAAGAGATCAGCGAGGGCAAGGTGGTGAACTTCGGCATCGGCATCCCCACCCTCATTGCCAAGTTTCTGCCGCCTGAGGTGCAGTTCTTCGTGCACGCGGAAAACGGCGTTTTGGGCATGGGCGGCCGCTGCCCCCGTGGCCGGGAAGACCGCAACCTCATCGACGCGGGCGGGGCCTACGTGGAGTTGGTGCCCGGCGCGTCTTTTTCCGACAGCTCGGTTTCCTTTGCCATGATCCGGGGAGGGCGTCTGGACGTGGCCTTCCTGGGCGCCCTGGAGGTGAGCGGCAAGGGCGACCTGGCCAACTGGATCATCCCCGGCAAATACGCGCCAGGCATCGGCGGAGCCATGGAAGTGGCCCAGAAGGCGCGGCGTCTGGTGGTGGTCACCAACCACAACGACCGGGCGGACAATCCCAAGATCGTGGAAGAGTGCACCCTGCCGCTCACCGGCAAGGCCTGCGTGGACCTGATCATCACCGAGATCGCGGTGATGCAGCCCACCCGGCGCGGACTGCTACTGCTGGAGATCGCCGAGGGAGTGGAGTTGGAAGAGGTGCGTCAGCGCACCGGCACCGAACTGCTGCTGCCGCCCGAGGGGCCCGGCAGGTTCTAGGCGGTTGGGGCGGGTAGCGGCGTCCGCGAGGATTACGGCGTAAGCGGGGCGACCCCATCATGGGGCCGCCCCGAAGTTTTGCGATGTTTGCTCAGCTTCAGCCCAGGTAGCTCTGCACCGCTTGGTAGAAAACGCGAACCCCGGTGAAGAGCACCTCGTCGTTTACGTCGAAACGAGGCGAGTGCAGGGCCGGCCCGCCGTGGCCGTCGCCGCAGCCCAGGCGCACGATGGCCCCGGGAACCGCCTGGGTGTAAAAGGCGAAATCCTCGGAGCCGGTGACCGGCGGTGAATGGTGCACATTGGCCGGACCCACCACATCGCCCGCGCACTGCTCCATGAACTCCACCACCTGGGGGTCGTTGAGGCAGGGCGGGAAAACCTCCTCCACCTCAAGCTTGCACTCCACGCCGAAGGTCTCGGATATGCCCCGCACCATGCGCCCAAGTTGCTCGCTGAGTTCCTTTTGCACCGCCACGGTCATAGCCCGCATGGTCCCGGCCAACTCAGCGGTTTCGGGGATTACGTTGAGCGCCGATCCCGCGTGAAACCTGCACACGCTGATCACCGCCGCCTCCAGGGGATCAACCCGCCGCGACACCACCGATTGCAATGCGTTGACCAGATAGGCTCCGGCCACCACCGGGTCGTTGCCCTGATTTGGACGGGCCCCGTGGGTTCCCTTTCCTTTTATGCTCAGGCGAAACAGATCGTTGGAGGCGTGGCTCTGGCCGAAGTTGACCCCCATGTGGCCGGTGGGCAGATCACCGGCCACGTGCGCGGCTATGATGCGGTCCACGGCGGGGTTTTCCAAAACCCCCCGCTCCACCATCATGCGCGCGCCCACGCCGGTTTCCTCGGCGGGCTGGAAGATCAATTTGAGGTTGCCCTGCAGGCGCTGGGCCAGGCCGGACTCCATTACCAGGCGGGCCACGCCCAGCAAAACCGCCGTGTGCACATCGTGGCCGCAGGCGTGCATGAACCCTGGGTGGGTGGATTTGTAGGGGACCTGGTTCAATTCCTGGACGGGCAGGGCGTCGATGTCCGCTCGGATGGCCAGGGTCGGCCCTTCCTGAGAGCCACGAATCAGCCCCACCGCGCCGGTCATGCCGGATAGGCCGTGGGCCTCGACTCCAAGTTGCTTCAGATGGGCCAGGATTTGCCTGGTGGTGCGCTCCTCTTTGAGGGCCACCTCCGGGTGTTGGTGCAGGTCATGACGAAGCGACACCAGCCAGTTTTTAAAATCGCGATTCAAATTCACGGTGTTCACCTCCGCCGCTGAAAACGCCGAGCCCGGGTTAGACCCGTGCAAAGGTTCGGCTACGTGCGGTCAAAGAAAATATTTTTGGCGCCTATGGCCAAGGGTACGCCCATGGCGACGTCCCAGTCTACCAGGCCAACGCGCCGCGCGGCCACACCGGCGCTGTACATGATGCGGTTGTCGATGTTGTGCATGGCGGCGGTCTTGACCGCCGAGCCCAAGGCGATGCCCATGTCCAGTAGCCTGAACATGCACACCGGGCCCTCAAAGTTGCCGTCCACCTTGCCGTGGGCAGCCATGGACTTGCAGTCCGGGAAGCCGCAGGCGCCGCAGTCCAGCCCGTTGGGCGGCGAGGATTTCAGGCCCACCAGGAGCAGAGACCCGCAGGGGCGGATGTCCTGGGCGTTACTTCGGAAATAGGCGGTGCGGGGGGTGCGGGGAAAATCTTCCACCGCCTGGGCCAGCTTTTCCAGATCATCGCCACGCAGAATTTTGGTTTCAACATAGTCCAGGCCCCTGGTCTTGGGGGCGGTGGCGGCGGATGCGGCCATGAGCTCGGTGACGATTTC
The DNA here is from genome assembly GCA_021737645.1 of Desulfarculaceae bacterium. Taxonomy (GTDB): domain Bacteria; phylum Desulfobacterota; class Desulfarculia; order Desulfarculales; family Desulfarculaceae; genus Desulfoferula. The sequence goes on along the minus strand of JAIPDO010000008.1, from coordinate 82,873 downwards.
TATGGCGTTCATGTTGTTTCCTTGAGGCGGCGGACCCTTTGGGCAGGCGGCCCATTGACTGAGGTTCAGAGGTTTACCGGATTAGGCGGTTGTTCTCCCCGCAGCACGGCGGCGATGTTGCGGGCGCAGGTCCAGCCCACTTGGTTCAGGCTCTCCACGGTGTAGCCACCTATGTGCGGGACGACGATCACCTGGGGAAGCTCCAGCAGGGGATTGCCCTGGGGTGGCTCCTGGGCCAGCACGTCCAAGGCGGCTCCGGCCAGGAGGCCCTGGGTCATGGCCTGGTAAAGTGCCGGTTCATCCACCACCCCGCCACGCCCCAGGTTGAGCAAGAACGCGCCGGGCTTGACCAGGGCCAACTCACGCGCTCCGATCAGCCCCTGGGTCTGGGGAGTAAGGGGCAAGTGCAGGCTGATGAAATCCGCCCTGGCCAGCAGCTCATCCAGGGGCAGCAGGGTGAGGCCCAACTCGGCGGCCAAGGCGGGCCGGGGGGTGCGGGTGTGGGCCACCACCTCCATGCCTAGGGCGCGTCCCAGCCGAGCCAATTCCTGGCCGATCTTGCCCAGGCCCAGGATGCCCAGGGTCTTGCCGCCCACCTCGCATCCGATAACCGGGGACCAACCCCCGTCTAGGACCTGTTGTCTGGCCTGGGGGATGCCGCGGGCTAGGGAGAAGATAAGGCCAAGGGCCAACTCGGCCACGGCCCTTTGGTTGCCGCCGGGCACGTTGCACACCACCACCCCACGCTCCTTGGCAAAGGCCAGGTCGATGTGGTCGGTGCCGGTGCCGTGCATGGTGACGACCTTGAGATGGGGCGCGGCCAGGAGCATCTCCCGGTCGATGGGGGCCACGCCGGTGACCAGGCCGTGGCAGTCGGCGATCAACTCTTTGGCCTTGGCCCGATCCATGGGCTGTCCCTGGGGCCAAAGCTTCACCTGCCACCCTTGGTCGCGCAGCCACTGGGCAGGCTCGGTGGCTACGTTACCAAAGGTGGGGGATAACGAACAGATCAGCAAAGCCTGATCCCTTTAGAACCTATCGGCCCACGATGGCGGCGATGCCCTGGCCGCCGCCGCCGCAGATGGTTTCCATGCCGTAGGAGGCGCCACGGCGCTGCATTTCGTACAGCAGGGTGACCATGCGCATGGCTCCGGTGGCTCCAATGGGATGGCCCAGGGATATGCCCGAGCCGTTGACATTGACGATGGGGTCCATGTCCTCGTAGGTCAGCCCCATGAGCTTGGCGTCTGCCAAGACCTGGGCGGCGAAGGCCTCCTGGATCTCGATTAGCTCCATTTGGTCCAGGGTCATTCCCGCCTTATTGAGGGCCTTGTTCACCGAGGCCGGCACGGCGGGGTAGGTGAGGGCGGGGTCAGAGGCGGCGATGCCGAAGGAGATCAGGCTGCCCAAGGGGGTCACTCCCAGCTTTTGGGCGGTCTCTTCGCTCATCAGCACCACGGCGGCCGCGCCGTCGTTTTCGGTGGAGGAGTTTCCCGCCGTGCAGATGCCGTCGGCGTACACTGTGGACAGCTTGGCCAGGCGCTCCAGGGAGGAATCGCGCCGCGGCGGCTCGTCCTGGGAGACCAGCTTGACCTCGCCCTTTTTGCCCGGCACCTCCACGGGCACGATCTCCTCGTCGAACTTGCCCGCGTCAATGGCCGCGATGGCTCTTTGGTGGCTGCGCAGGGCCCAGCGGTCGGCCTCTTCCCTGGTGACGCCTTCGGCCTTGGCGGCGGCCTCGGCCCAGGTCATCATGGAGTTGAGTTCGCCGTAGCGCTCCACGGGCTGGGACATCACCCGGGCCCGTTGAATGCGGTCGAACAGGGGGATGCCCCACATGGACATGGCTCCGTGGCCTCTGGGCATGAAGCCCCATTTGGGGTCATTGGCCCCGCCCACGCCCCACTTCATGAACTCGCCGGGGATGTAGAATTCGGCCCGGCTCATGCTGTCCACCCCGCCGGCCACCACGATGTCGGCGAAGCCGCTCATGATCTTCATGGCCCCCAGGCAGATGGCATCCAGGCCCGACAGGCAGCGGCGGTCGATGCTGACGCCGGTTACATGGTCGGGCCATCCGGCGGCTAAGAGCGACATGCGGGCGATGTTCACCGACTCGCCGTTCTGATAGGACTGGCCCATAATCACGTCGTCCACCGTCCCCGGATCGACTCCGGCCCGCTTGACGGCTTCATTTAGAACCAGGGCGCCCAGCTTATAAGTGGGGACATCGCGCAGAGAGCCGATGTAGTTGCCGATGGGGGTGCGCACCGCACCGCAAATCATAATTTTCATGGGGAGCATCTCCTGTAATTTAATTTAGCGGCCCGTCCTGGTGTTGCGCCGCTTGGCTTTTTACCGCGGTTGCCTGCCGTGACCTTTGCCCGGTCGCGGCTCGGCTCAGGATATCCGCAAAATTATTTTGCCAACGTTCAGGTTGGCTTCAATGCGTTCGTGGACTGCCCTAACATCGCTCCATGGGATCACGCTGTCAATGACGGGCTTAATCTCGCCGGTGGTGAATTTGGCCAGGTATTTGGCGGTGAACTCTCGGCTCAGCCTGACGCGATAATCCAGGGTGCGGCTGCGCAGGGTGGTGCCCATCACCGTGATGCGTTTGCCCAGCATGGGGCGCAGGTCCACCGATTCGGCCAGGTAGCCGCCGATAAAGGCCAGCATAACCATGCGGCCGTCCAAGGCCATGGAGGCCAGGTTGCGCTGGTAGTAAGGGGCCGCGATGAAATCGACGAGCACGTCGGCCCCGTGGTTGTCCGTGGCCTCCATCACCCTGGTGGGGAAATCTTCCTGCTTGTAGTTGATGCCCACATCGGCCCCCAGGGCGTGGCAGGCGTCCAACTTTTCATGGGAGCTGGCAGTCACCAGAATCCTGGCTCCGGCCTGCTTGGCCAACTGAGTGGCCGCGGTGCCCACTCCGCTGGCCCCGGCGTGGATCAGCACGTTTTCGCCGGGTTGCAGCCTGCCCAACCAAAACAGGGCCTGATAGGCGGTCAGGAACACCTCGGCCATGCCCGCCGCCTGCTCAAACTCGATGCCTTCGGGTATGGGCATGGCCAGGCCCTCGTCCAGGGCCACGTACTGGGCATAGCCGCCGCCGGAGAGGATGCCGAAGACCTTGTCGCCGGGCTTCAGGCGTTCACAGCCAGGTCCGGCTTCCATCACCTCGCCGGCCATTTCCAGGCCCATGATTTCGCTTTCACCGGGAGGGGGGGGATACTGACCCATTCGCTGCAAGGTGTCGGCCCGGTTCACACCGGCCGCTTTGATTTTCACCAGGACTTGATGGTCTTTGATTTCGGGGTCCGGGGCTTGGCCCAGGTAGATTTGCTCGGGGCCTCCGGGAGATTTAATCAGTACCGCTTGCATGCCGTCTCCAATTTTTGTTTCAAGCCATACCGATTATTTTACCCCAGACCTTCCGTTATCGTTGGAAGGCCTGGGGCAGGTTTGCTAATCAACCCACGGCATGGCCGGCAGCTGTACCTTGAGCCCGAACTCGAACAAGGCGTATATGGCCATGGGGGCAAGGACTGCCAAGGGGCCAACCACTGCCATTTTGCGTTCGCCAAGGAGAATGCAGAAGCACAGGATGCCCACCACCGAGCTGATCATGAAGCCCAGGTATTCCAGGCCCAGCAGATAGAGGATCATCCCCGCGACATAGGTGCATACCCTCAGCGCCGCGTTGTAGTTCATCTTGCTGTAGCCGTAATCCTTGCGCCGGCGAATATGGTCCAGCGCCAAAAGGCCCGAGAACAAGCAACCCAAGAAGAGCAGCGAGTTGGGGAACAGCAGAGCCGAAACGCCAAACCCGCCAGGGGTTTCGACCTGCGCCGGGAATACGACCAAGTAGCAGAACAGGAAAAACCCGAAGATGACCAAGGCGCCGCCCAACTGCAGTACAAAGTTGGAGACGCGCAGGTACCCCCCCTTGTTTTCTTCGGAGACGGAGCACTCTTCTTCCTCGGTGATTGCTTCTTGACCCTGGGGCGGAGCCAAAGCCTCCACTCGTTGACGTTGGCGCCACTTGCTGTAGAGGATGGTGCTCACCGAAATTAAGGTGAATATCCACAGGCCGATGGCCAGGGGACTGTCGAAGAGGATGTGGAGTTCGCCCTGGCTTATCACCATGGCCCGGCGGAAGTTGTCTTCCAGCAAGGGGCCCAGGATGAAGCCGATTAGGAAAGTGGCTCTTGGGAAGTTTAGCTTGTTGAGGGCATAACCCAACAGACCGAAACTGAAGGTGACGCCCACGTCGAACAGGCTCTGGTTGAAAGCGTAGGAGCCCACCGCGCACAGCACCAACATCACCGGGAAGATGATGGTGACCCGCAGCCCCGCCGCCTTGGTAAAGGTGGGCAGCAGGCCGCGAGCGATGCAGTACAGCAAAACGTTGGCCATGAGCAGGCCCGCATACAGGCCGTAGACCACGTTTGGGGCCTCCTGGAAGATCAGGGGGCCGGGGGTGAGATCGTGAATCAGGAAGGCGCCAACCAATATGGCCGCCTCCACATCGCCCGGGATGCCAAGGCCCAACAGGGGCACCAGGTTGGCGCCGCTCACCGAGTTATTGCCCGACTCGGCCCCTGCGATGCCCTCCACCGAGCCCCGGCCGAACTCTTCGCGGTGCTTGGATTGACGCCAGGCCGCGTCGTATCCCATGAAGGCGCCAAGGGTTGGCCCCAGCCCGGGGACAATGCCGATGGCCGTGCCCATCAAGGAACCACTGACCATGGGGCGCACCATCAGCTTCCAGTCCCTGCGGGTGATGCGGGTGTCGTCCTTGCAGGTCGGTGGAGGAATGTGCGCTTTTACCGTCTTCACTCTCTGCTCGTATTGAGCCATGATCTCGGGAATGGTCAGCAGGCCGATGAGCATGGGCACCAAGGCGATGCCGTCCACCAGCTCGTTGAGGTCGAAGGTAAGCCGGGGCAGGGAAGTGCCTGGGTCCAGTCCGATCAGGGCCAGCATGAGGCCGCCCACCGCGGTTATCAGCCCCTTGAGCAGAGACTTGCCCGAGGCAGGGCCCACGATGGTAAGAGCCATGATGGCCACGGCAGTGAACTCGCCGGGGCCGAACTGCAGGGCCACCCGGGCCAGGTTCACGGCCAGGAAAATTAGCACGATATCGCTGAAGGTGTCGCCTATCACCGAGGCGGTCAGCGAGATTTTGAGCGCTTTTATGGCCTTGCCCGCTTTAGCTAAGGCATGGCCATCGGCTACAGTGGCCGCAGCCGCCGATGTTCCCGGCGCGCATAAGAGAATCGCCGCGATGGACCCTCCGAATATGCCGCCTTTGTAGGCCCCCATGAGCATCATCAAGCTGGGTATGGGAGGCAGGGTGAGGGTCAAAGGGATGACCATGGCGATGCCCATGGTGGCGGTCAGCCCGGGAATGGCCCCCAGGATGATGCCCACCGTGACGCCGCCCAACAGGTATATCAGGTTGCCTGGGGCCAGAACTTCGGCGAAACCGTTAAATAGTAAGTCCCACATGTCTACTCCTCAAATGGCGGCATCGCGTCACTTGGTCCCTTATATAGCTTGAAGTTAGGTGGTTCCCGCCTGATGTACAGGGAGAGGTGAGTTCCGGCTTCCGATTCAAGTCCAGCACAAGCTTCCCACTGCCAGGATGAAGGCTTTGCCAAAAACAACGGCCGGGAACCACCCACAGGTTCACTCCTGTGTGTTACTTCTTTTTCTTAAGGCCCACGGTCTTGAGGTCGGCGCCCATCACCTTGAAGCCCTCGGCGCAGAACTGGCCGTACTCAGGGCCGCTCATGAACATGGGGGCCATGCCCAGATCGATCATCTTCTTCTGGATTTTTTTGTCCTCAACCGCGACCTTGAAGGCGCTTTGCAGCTTGGTGCGGCGGCTTTCCTCGATGCCCGCCGGAGCGGCAAAGCCCAACCAGGAGTCGATGCTCACGTTGTAGCCCATCTCCTTGATGGTGGGCACGTCGGGAAGCAAGGGCCAACGCACCGGGCTGGCCGAGGCCAGCATGCGTAGCTGACCGGTCTTCACCTGGGGAGCGATGTCCATGGGGTTACCCACGATCAGGTCCACGTGACCGCCCAACAGCGCCACGGTGGTTTGCTTGCCGGACTTGTAGCGGACCCAGACCACGTTGCTCATGTCCTTGCCGGTGAACTTGGCCAAGCGGGGGAACAGGATGGCCTGCACCGGGCTGGGGGTGGCCATGGTCAGGCGCTTGCCGCTCTCGATGGCTTTCATAAGGTCGGCCCAGGTCTTGTAGGGCGAGTCGGCCGCCACGGCCACGCCGTAGAGGTAACGGCACACGCCGGCGATGAAGGCGAAGTCCTTGAGGGTGTAGCTGACCTTCATCATGTGCGGGGCCACGGCCATGGGCGAGAAGCTGGTCACGCCGATGGTGTAGCCGTTGGGCTTACGGGTAGCCAGGTAGGTGGGGCCCACCGTGCCGCCGCCGCCGGCCTTGTTCACCACGGTGATGGACTCGCCCAGGGGCTTTTCGGCCACGGAGCAAAGCAAACGGCTGGTTAGGTCGGTGGTGCCTCCCGCGCCATAGTTGACGATAAAGGTAACGGGTTTGTCCGGGTACTTGGCCATGGCCGTGCCGCCCAGCAGCACCAGCGACAAGGCCGCGACGCCCGCCAAAATGGTTCCCAATTTCAGAAGCCTCATGCGACTCTCCTTTTTCTAGGTTCTCGTCTACTACCTTGAAATTAGGTAGAACTTCTCATCCTACGCGGGTCTTGCGCCGGTTTGCTCCTCAGGCCGCGCCCGAGGCGTTGCGCAAAACCGGCGTTTCATACTGGTCAGTGGTCATGTCGATCATTACCGGACCCTGAGGCCGGCGCTCATTTTCCAGCGCTTCACTGAGTTCGTCCAAGGTGTTGACTTTGTAGCTGCGGGCCCCGAAGCCCTTGGCCACGGTGGCGAAGTCGATGTGACTGAAGTCGGTGGAGATGTGTTGGTCGCCGTAGCGGGCCAACTGCACGTGCTTGATCCAGCCCAGCACGTCGTTGTTGAACAGGCAGGTCACCACCGGCAGCTTCAGGCGAACCATGACCTCCATCTCCTGCATGGAGAAGGCGTAGCCGCCGTCGCCCGCGAACAGGAACACCCGGTTGGCCTGGGGGCGGGCCAGGGCCGCGCCCACCGCCGCCGGGGCTCCCCAGCCCAGACCGGCCAGGCCGCGGGGGGCCAGGTAGCTGCGCCCGGCCTCTTTGAGGCGCAGATAGGCCGCGGCCCAGCCCGAGGGCAGGCTGGCGTCGCACACCGCCAGGTCGCCGGGCTCCATGGCCTGGTCGATCAGGCGGGTGACCGCCTGGGCCTTGAGGGGCTCGCCGGGGGCCTGGGGACGCAGGGTCATTTCGTCGTACCACTGCTGGTCGATCCGGCGCAGGCTCTCCAGGTCCCACTGATAGGAGAAGCTGTCGCCATCCAGGGCGGTCAGCAGTTCGGCCAAGCCCAGGCGGGCGTCTCCCACCAGGGCGATGCTGTCCGGGAAGTTGCGCCCGATCTCCTCGGGGTCTATGTCCAGATGGATGGTGGCCACGCCGTAGGCCGGGCAGTCGTAGCCAAAGGTGGCCAGCTGTCCCGCCTTGCAGCCGATGAAGAACACCAGGTCCGCCTGGCGCACCACGTCGTTGGCCTTGGGGCTGCCCATGGAGCCGGTTACGCCGAACACCTGGGGATCAGTCTCGGCCATGACGCCCTTGCCGGTGATGGTGGTCACCACCGGTGCGCCCAGCTTGCGGGCCAGGGCGGCAACTTCCTGCAAGGCCCCGGAGGCGTGCACTCCGCCGCCTACCAGCAGCACCGGCTTTTTGGCCTGGGCCAGAGCCCCGCGGGCCGTCTGGACCTGGGCGGGATCGGGCGCGCTGCGATGACGGGGGAATGATGCGTCGGGCCGCACCCGGCGCAGCCAGTCGATGTCCAGGTCGCCCACGTCGTCAGGCACCGCGACCACCACCGGGCCGGGGCGGCCGCTCACCGCCACCCGGATGGCCTGGTCCAGCACGTTTTCCAGGGAGGCGGGCGAGCTGAGCGTTACCTGCCACTTGCTCACCGGCTTGAACATCTCCAGTTGTTCCATGGCCTGGGAGGCGTTGCCCCGCACCCGGCGGTGCTCCCAGGCACGGGAGATGTCGGAGATGATGGCCAGCATGGGTATGGAGGAGCAGTGAGCCTCGGCCAGGGGGCTGAGCAGGTTGGTGGCGCCGGGGCCGACGGTGGCGTCGCACACCCCCAGTTTGCCGGTGAGGCGGGCGTAGGCGTCCGCCGCGAAACCGGCGCTGCGTTCATCACGCATGAGCACGTGGTTGATGGCGCCGCCGCTTTTGCGGATGCCTTCGTACAGAGGCAGGGTTTGCCCGCCGGGCACGCCGAACACACGGTCCACGCCGCTTTCGGCCAATATTTGCGCCAATCTGTCGCCAACGGTCATGATTTGCAGTCCTTCCTTGTTAATGCGCGGGGCCGCTCTCCCCATGGTGTTAAACCAGTCGTTCTTTTTTAATGCAGAAATCCAGGCTCTTTACTATTTGCATCAAATAACGGTCGCGATCGCGCAGGGTCTCGCTGATATCCCTGCCGCGATAATCGAAAAACCCCTGCCCGGACTTGACCCCCAACTGTCCCTTGTCCACCAAGGAGAAAAGAGGGGCGGGGTGGTGGTCCAGCGGGGGATCGAAGAATTCCTGGTCTTGCAGGTTGCGGGCGCTAAGATCCAGGCCGGTAAAGTCGTAGCGCTGCACCAGGCCCAAAAGCATCATGCGCGGGGCGATGCTGGCCTTGACCGCCAGATCCAGGTCTTCGGGGCTGATGTAGCCGCCCTCCAGGAGATGGAAAATTTCATAGCCCAGCAGGCGCTGGATGCGGTTGATGACAAAGCCGGGCACGAACTTTTCGATGACGATGGCTTTTTTGCCCAGCACATCCAGCAGGGCCAGAGTCGCCTCCACCGTATCCGGGGCCACCCTGGGGTCCTTGACCACCTCAACCAAGGGGATGATGTGGGGTGGGGCGAACCAGTGGGAGATGACGGAGCAAGGGATGAGTTTCTCGGGAAGCAGGTCGTAGATGTTCAGGGTGGAGGTGTTGCTCCATAGCAGGCTGCCCGTTGGCAAATGCTCGGCGATCTCGGCATAGACCTGTCGCTTGATGTCGCGCTTTTCGCTCACCGTCTCCACCACCAGGTCGGCCTGGGACACCGCCTCGGCCAGGGAGTCGGCAAAGCTAAGCCTGGCAACCGCCGCCTGGGCTAATTCCGGCCCCAAGTCCCCGAACTCCACCAGGCTGTCCAGGTTGCCCTGGAATATTTTCCTGGCTTGGCCCTGCATGTCCGGATTGGCGTCAAAGCCGGTGACCTGAAATCCGGCCAGGGCAAAGGCCTGGGCCAGGCCTGGCCCCATGGTGCCCATGCCGATGACTGCGACGTTTTTTATGTGGTCCGCGTTCATGTGCTTGCTTCCCTCGCTCCGTCCCGGTCTAGGCCTTGGCCGGTGGCAGGCCCAGGTATTGGCGCGCCTCGGCCGGGGTGGCCGGCTGCTTGCCCAACTCGCGGGCTATGCGCACCACTTTGGCCACCAGCTGGGCGTTGCTTTTGGCCAGCTCCCCTTTGGCGTAATAGATGTTGTCTTCCAGGCCCACCCGCACGCAGCCGCCCATGATCATGGCCATGGTGGCCAGGGGAGTCTGGGCCGAGCCCACCCCGGTGCAGTTGAAGATGCTGTCCGGGGGCAGGTTGTCCACCATGGAGGTGAGGGTCTTGGGGGTGGCCGCTTCGGCCCCCTGGTAGCGCATGCCCAGCACGATGTTGATGTAGTAGGGCTTTTGCACCCGGCCCTCTTTGATCAGGCGGCGCACCTCCTGGAGCATGGCGTGGCTGTAGACCTCCATCTCCGGTTTGATGCCCCGCTGGGTGATCTGCTCCACGAACCAGTCGATCTCATCGGGCATGTTGGAAAAGGGCACGCCCTTGTAGGGGCCCGCCACCCGCATCATGCTGCCCATGTTCAGGGAAGCCATGTCCGGGTTGGCCTTGATGCAGTTGACACGCTGCTCCTGGGTCAGGTTGGGGCCGCCGCCTGTGCTGTCCTGGATGATGATGTCGCACTTGTCGCGGATGCGTCCGTGAATATCCTCGAAGATGGACAACTCGGAAGTGTTTTCGCCCTGGGGGTCCCGGGCGTGGATGTGCACGATGGCCGCCCCCTCGTTAAAGCAGTCGTAGGCCGATTCGGCGATTTCCGCCGGCTGCTCGGGCACGCTGGGATTTAGCGATTTATTGGTGATGGCTCCGGTCTGGGCCACGGTGATAACCACGCGATCGGCAGGAATGGCATAATCCATATGCTGAACACCCTTTCTCTGTCCCCCAGGTTGTATTAACGAAATTAATCTTCAGCTAAATCGCAAACGTTTGCAGTAAACAGCAAAATTTTTTAGGCTCTTTAATCGAGTTCCTATGTTCCGCACACTTGGTCCGGACGTCTCAGCTGCTGGGCCAGACTCCGGTCGATTCTCTGACCACCAGGGCGGAAGGGATGACGACATGCCGTTCACGGCAATCGCCTTTTTCAATTAATTCAATGAGAACCCTGGCAGCCGCCCTGCCGACCTGGGTCACTGGGACCTTGATGGTGGTCAGGGGAGGGTCGGTCAAATCCACCAAGTCCGAGCAGCCGATGGCCACTACGGAAATATCTTCGGGAATTCGGAGTCCACGGCTGTTGATTTGGTGCAAGACGCCGGGAGTGGTGGCGTCATTGATGCTGATTACTGCGCTGGGCGGGTCGGGAAGGTTGAGCAGATATCCCATCAGACGGAAGGCGTCCGTCTTGGAGAAGTCGCTTTCCTTGATGTATTTATCTTTGTATTCCAGCCCTTTGTCGCGAAAAGCCGCCTTGTAGGCGTCCAGGCGCACCAGGGAGTAGTTGGAATTCATGCCGCCCAGGATAAAAGCGATATCCCGGTGGCCCAGGTTTAGAAGGTAGGTGATGGCCCGGTAGACGTCCTGGTAGTTCTCCGAGTTTACGCTGGGAACGTCGAACTCCCAGCCATCCGGGTAGCCGGGAACCACCACGGTGGGGACGTTGTCTCGGACCAATTCGGGAATGTAGGGGTCGTCTATGCGGTTGGCCAGCACCACGATGCCGTCCACCAGATGGCTGTGATAAAGCGAGGCATGGCTTTGCTGCTGGTTGATCACCAGCATCAGATGATAGCCCATGTCGTTGGCAACGGAACTTAGGCCAAGCAACATGTGGGAATAATACGGATTTTGGAAGGCGAACTCGCTGGTGCGGGGGATGACCACCCCCAGGACGCCTATGCGGTTTTGCACCAGGGCCTTGGCCGAGGAGTGGGGGTGGTAATTCAGCTCTTGGGCGATTTCCAAGACTTTTTTGCGGATTTCAGGACGCACCCCGGTTTGGTTGTTCAGGGCGCGGGAGACGGACGAATAGGAGACTCCGGCTTTTTTGGCGATTTGCTTGATGGTGGCCATGAATCCCGTTTGGTCCTCTGCTTGGGGATGATTGTGGATATCGCAAACGTTTGCAGTTTGTCAATCAAAAAGTTTCAGGAGGCAAAGTCTCGAGATCTGGGTTTTGGGGCTCGGGACGGCGTATCCATCTGCGATTTATGGGGAATGCGTATTGCTGGGTGACATGAAAAACCCCAAGCCGTTATCCGGCTTGGGGTTGCTGTTTTGGCTAGGCCGCCTACGGAAAGGGTAATAGCGGCAGGCTGGTTGGGCCTTGGCCGCCTTGGGGCCAGTAATTTATCCGAAGGCAACCTTCTTGACCACCGCGTTGATGCCTTGGCCCAACAGAGCGCCCAGGCCCTCGCCCTTGCCGATCTGCTCCACCAGCTCGGTGGCCGCGGGCACGCTGCCCCAGTTCAATTCCAGGCCGCCGGTGTCTTCCTTGTTGATGAGGCCTTTCTCGTAAAGCTCCATGGAAAGGCCGATGAGCGAGCCTGCCTCCATGGTGTCGATGCCCAGCTGGTTGCAGCGGCGGTTGAGGCGGCACAGAGCCTCCAGGTCGTCGATGAGGCAGCCGCCGCCTAAAAGGGCAAGGGTCTCGTACTCCGGCCCGCCGATTATCTTGCCGTCCAGCTCCACCTTGCGGCCGCAGCCGATGGGGCAGCCCGCGCAGCGGAAGTTGCCCTTGGAAAAGCGCCGGCTCAGCTCGGCCCCGTTTATTTTATCCGCGCCGTCCCATTTGCCCTTGCGCCAGTTCTGGAAGGGCATGGTGCCGATTTCCGCGCAGGGATGCACCAGGTTGGGAGTGCCGAAACCGCCCAGGCCGCAACGGGCCGCCACCCTGGCGTGCTCGCCGTCGCTGAAAATGCCCGAAACCGGGATCATGCGCTCGCCCGCCGGGCCTATGGTGGAGACCACGGCCTTGGGGTCGGTCTCGGCCTTGAGCATGGAGTCGCTTTGTTCGCACTCCTGGCCCCAGACCTTCTCCGCGCTGCGCAGTTCCACTCCGTCAGGCGATATCCACAGGTAGGTAAGGCGGGGGGCCTTGCCCACCGCCACTATGCTCAGATATTCCGCCCGCCGCAGCTGAAGATCAGGGGGCTGGCCGGGTCCAGGGGCTCGGGAGGGCAGGCTGAAATATTCGATTATGAAACTACGTTATGCGCAAAATCCTTGCTATGGCAGACAAGGCTTATTCATCCGGGCAACGCTCAGGACCGGGGCCTAGGCGAAGCGGCAAGCAACCTCGCCCAGGCGATCCACGACCAGATGGATGGAATCGCCGGGGGCCACATCCACCGCAGCGGAGGCCGCGCCGGAAAGGATGATTTCCCCGGCTTTGACGCCCACGCCCATTTCGCCCATCTTGTTGATGAGCCAGGCCACCGATTGCACCGGGCTGCCCAAAACCGCGGCCCCGGCGCCGGTTCCGGCCAGGTGGCCGTTCTTGGTGAGCACGAAGCCCACATGGCGCAGGTCCATGGAGCCCAGAGGGATCAGGGTGGACCCGATGACAAAGGCGGCGGCCGAGGCGTTGTCGGCCACGGTATCCTGAATCTTGATCTTCCAGTCCTTTACCCTGCTGTCGATGATCTCCAGGGCGGGGGTGACCCCGGCGGTGGCCATGGCCACCTCGGCGGGGGTGACCGGGCCCATCAGGTCCCGGCCCATGACAAAGGCTATTTCGCCCTCGATGCGGGGCTGGAGCAAGGTGCTGGTGTCGAAGTCCACGCCCTGGTACAGGAGCATGTCTTCTAAAAGCATGCCGTAGTCCGGCTCGCCCACGCCCAGCATTTGCTGCATGGCCGGGCTGGTCAGGCCGATCTTCTTGCCCACGATGCGGCCGCCTGCCTTGAGGCGGGCGCCGATGTTGATGGTCTGGACCTGATAGGCCTCTTCCACGGTGATGCCGGGGAAGGTTTCGGTAAGGGCGGCGATGGGCTTCAGGTCTTGGGCCGCCTGGAAAAGGCTCTGGGCGGCTTGGGAAATCTGTTCTTGGCTAAGGCTCATTTTATTCCTCCCCGCTCAGGCCCTGACTCAGTGGGCGTGATGCGGTTGATGATTCAGAAATTTTTGGCGCAGGGCGTCGGCCAGATGAGATGCCAAACGTTCTTTGGGCCAGTTCTCTTCCAGTCCTTGGCTTAGCACCGGCCAGGTGAGGCGCACCTCGTCGTTGGGCCCGGGCAGGGTGACCATGGTGCACTGGCCCAGGCGGCCCACTCCCAGGCGCACTCCGTCCTTGGCGTGGCGTCCTTGGCCCTTGGTGAACTTGAGCACGTAAGGCGTCGCCGCGTCCGGGTCCAGGGCCAGAAGCGCTTCCACGGTCTGGTCCTTGCCCTCGGCCCCCACCCCGCCGGTGGTGACGATAAGACCGTAGCCTTCTTCCACCGCGTCGCGCAGGGAGTTGGCGATACGGTTCAGCTGGTCGGGCAGGGGAGGGGAGGTGGCCACGGTAAAGCCCATGCTCTCCAACTCCCGCACCAGGAAAGGGGTGTTGGTGTCCTTGATCTGGCCGTTGATCACCTCGGTGCCGGTGGGGAACACCTTGGCCCGCCGGGCCAAACGCTCCATCAACTGGGCCTTGAGTTTTTCGGTGCGCTCCAGAACCTCGCGGCCCTCGTCCGGGCCCAGGCTGATCATGCCCAAAATGCCGTCGGAGTGGATCTCGGTGTCTCCGTCGATCTCCACCCCCGGCACCAGGCTCAGGGCGGCCAGCAGGGCGTCCTTGCGGGCCACGATCTGCTTGGCTTCCACTGTGGGGGTGAGCACGTCAAACACTAAGTGCTCTTTTTGCGCGTCGGTGACCATAATCTGCTCGGGGGTGAGTCCCAGAACCTCGCCTGCCGCCTTGGCGCAAGCGGCCAAGTCGGCATCGTGCAGACGCAGTGGGGTTATCCAGATTTCGGTTTTTTCCAGAAGACGGTACCGCATGACCGTTCACTCAATCCTTGATTACGTCAAAGCGCATGGGCAGGCACGGGGCGTCCACCACGCTGTAGCCGATGTCCACCGCGTCCACGTCGTGCCCGGCCAGGCTGGGCAGGTCCGCGAGGCGCAAGTTGCCCGCAAAGGCCAGCTTGACCCGCTCGCGCAGGCCCTCCTGGCGCAGGGCCTGGGAGGCGACTTTCAGGTCGTCCAGGTCGCCGGTGTCCACCATGAGGGTGGCCGCGCCCATGCGGGCGGCGGTTACCGCCTCCTGGGCGATGGGCTCCAACTCGCCGCGCAACTGGATTACCACCGGGCGCTCCAGGGGAGCCACCGCCTCCATGGCCCCCGCCACGCCGCCCAGGATGCGCACGTAATTCTTGTCCACGTATACAAAGGGATGGGGAGCCATGCGCATGCGCAAGCCACCGTGGGCCACCGCCTGGCGAATCTGGTCCTTGATGGCGTGGGGCATTTTCTTAAAGGCCCCGCAAACCACCAGGAAATGGCCATTTGCCCCTTCCAAGGCTTGGCGGGCCTGGGTGGCTATGCCCGAGGTCTTGGAAAGCTCGCCCAGGAGAAGCTCCTCGGCTCTGACAATGAAAAAGGGGGTTCCCGCCAGGGTGGCCACCACCTGTCCGGCGGCCACTTGTTGTCCGTCGTCAAGGGTGGAGTCGAAGCTCACCCTGGTCTTGGCCGCCAGTTCGCGGGCGCGGGACATGCCGCTGAGCACCCCGGCCTGTTCGGCGGTGATGCGCGCACGCAATAAACGGCACTGTTGACCGTCGAATATTCGTTGCCGAATATCCGGCGGCCACCAGTTCACGGGTGCTGCGGGCGCGGAAAGGGTCATTATGCCACTTGGTCCAACAGGGCCGGGTCCACGTTGCGCTGGGCCAGCCACTTGGGAAGCAGTTTTTGCTCCACTCGTTCCATCACGCCGGGGGCCACCTTGTAGAGGTGCTCGGCCAAGGGCTCGCTGACGTTGAGGCCGCCGGCGGCGCCGTCGAACAGGATCACCTTCCTGGTGCCCGTGGTGTGATAGGCGAACTCCATGGCCCCGTCCAGGTTGTCGGCCAACAGGGCGTGCTTCATGTAGTTGAGGTTCATGGGGTCGCGGTCGAACAGCTCGGCCTGCTGTTTGCCCACCACGATGGTCGGGCTCTTCTCGGCGAAGAACACCGAGGGGTAGCCGATCCAGGCGTAGTTGTGCACCACGGTCTTGATGGCCGGATTTACCGGCGGCACTTCAGGGATCAGGGGATTGCCGTGGTCGTCGTACATGGTCTCGGTGTACCAGGTGTAGGGCGGCAAGGGGTAATCCAGGTCGAACACGTCCATGTTGGCGCAGGCCATGTTGGCGTAGATGACTCCGCAGGCGAAAACGTAGGGCACCGGGCAGGGGAAGTCCAGGATCGCTATGCACTCGTCGATGGCCCCGAACAGGGTCATGATTTTGCCGTAGTCGCGCATGCCGCCCACGGTCACCCGGTCGTTGAGGGCGTAGAGGTCGGTGTCCGCGTCCACACCGGTGGCCCCGGCCGGGGACATGGTGAGGAAGCAGGCAAAGGCGAACTTGCTTTGCACGAACTCGGACTCGAAGATTGAGCGGGCCACGAAGTTGGCCGCCCGGGGCCCCAGGTTCATGTGATAGGTGGAGCGGGTTTCGCAGCGGGCGTAGCTCATGCCGAAGGGCTTGACCGCCCGGTCCACCTGGCGGTGGAAGTGCACTTCGCGCACGTCGCTGTTGTGGGCGTGGATGATGAAGTCGGCGTCGTAGGCTTTTCTGAGGCCGAACAGGGTGCCCAGCTCGGTTTCGATGGGGATGCCAGCATCGATGGGGGCTATGCCCAGGGCCTTGCCGTTAAAGTACTCGTCCAGGCCGTGGGCCTTGATGTATTCCTCGGTCTCGCGGAAGCGCATGCCCAGGCCGGCGCGCAGGCGCACCTCCTTGCAGCCGGTGGCCTGCTCCACCACGTCCTTGATGGTCCGGAGCATCTCTGCGTAGGGCTGGCCGCCGAAGAAGGTGAAGCCGTGGTGGGAGGCCAGGATGTTCACGGTGCTGCCCGCGGTGATTTTGGACATGTCCACCTTGGCCAGGGCGGCCTCGGTTTCCTTGCGGATGACGGCCACGTCGTTGGAACCGCCGGGGAAGATGACCGGCGGCAGGCCGGTGACCAGATCGGTGAGCGGCACGCCCACTATGTTTTTTAGTTCAGCGCCCCGCTTCACGACAGTTTTGGGGTCCACGCCGTATTGGGAGACCCTGGTGGGGGCAGGGGGAAGAGCCTTGTTGTACATGGCGTCTGCCTTTCCCTTTAGGATTTCGTGTTGTCGATCGGAGCTTCCACCACGCTGTTGAGCAGATCGCGGTCGCTGTCGAAGCGGAAGCCGGGGTGCTCTTTCTTGACCTGGTCGCTCACGTCCCAGACGGTGGCGGTGCGGCCGTACCACTGATAGCTCAGCTTGTGCCGCTCGAAGGTTTTGCCCGCGGCCTCAAGGAACCGCAGGATGGGCTGGTTGCACTCGATGCCGCAACCGGAGCCCACGCCGCAGGCGCGCACCACCTCGGCGGGGTCGCTGGCGCCGTCCAAAATGGCGGCGGCAACTTCTTCGGCCCGGGTGGCGGTGCAGTAACATACGAGCTGTTTGGGATGGAAATGGGCCTTGCGGCAAAGGGCGTGAATCTCGTCGTAATCGAATTTGGACACGTCGGTGGCCAGGTCGAAGGGCTCACACGGGGCCATGGAAATGGCATGATCGGGGCAGCGCTGTTCACAGTTCCAGCAGCCGACACAGAGATCGTGATCAATATTCACCTGGGGCTTGCCGTCCACCCGGGACACCTCGATGGCGTACACGGGGCAGACCATCTGGCAAGTCTTGCAACCCTGGCAGAGTTCCATGTCCACCTGGGCCTGTACCCTAACCGTCTTCATTTCATTCTCCTAACCCATGCGCCAGGCGCGGCCGAGCCGGGGAAATTCTAGGGCTCAATCCGCCGTGGGCCTGAGGTTGACTATGGAATCCTGCAACACTCCGCTCAACTCGTGGGCTGCCTGCACCACCATGCGAGTAATGTCGTGGGGAGTTTTTTCATAGCGGTCCTTGGGAACCGAAACGCTCAGCGCCGCTACCACCTGATTGTCCAGGAACACCGGCGCGGCCACGCATTTGAGTCCCATTTCAATTTCTTCGTTGTCTTGGGCAAAACCCTGCGCGCGCACCTTTTCCAACTCCAGTCTGAGCTGGTTCCAGGTGGTGATGGTGTTCTGGGTGAAGGCGGGCAGGCCGGTCTCTTCCACCGCTTGCTTGACGTTGTCCTCGGGCAAAAAAGCCAACAGAACCTTGCCCACTCCCGAGCAATGGGCGGGCAGCTTTTGCCCTATCTGGGAGACAACCACCCTTACGTTGTGATTGCTCTCGATCTTGTCGAGGTACAAAGCCTGATTTTTGTGCAACACCGCCAGGTGGACCGTCTCGCCGGTCTGCTGGTTAAGGCTGCGCAGAAGAGGCTTGGCCGTGCTTTTGAGATGGCGATATGGCTTGACCAAGCTGCCCAGGAAAAAGAGCTTCATCCCAAGGCGGTACTTGCCCGTCTCGGGGTTCTTTTCCAGATATCCTTCCTCTTCCAGGTTGGAAATGATCCGGAATACAGTGGTCTTGTTGTATTGCAGCTTTTCGGTGATCTCGGTGGCCGAGAGTTCTTCCATCTTTTCGTGGAACAACTCCAAAAGCCGGAAGGCTTTCTGAAGCACCTTGATGCGGTATTTTCCGTTGTCGCCGTTACCGTTACTTTTCATATTATGAATTCCTCAATTCAAATATACCATATTCTTGCCCGGCCCACCCTGTCAAGGGAAAAAACGGTGGCAAATCGCCGCCACTTATTAGCTTGCAGTAAAAAAACATGCCTGGCCCCCGTGAGTTAAAAGGTTGAAGTCGTGCCGGCCCCAAGGCCGCATCCTTACCGAGTTTGGCAGGCAGGGCACTTGCTTAAGTAATAGCTTAGCCTGTTCAAGATATATATAGGTAAAAGATGTTTTCCTCGCCAGTCCCGCTTGGCGCCTCCCCAGCCGTATTGGGACCTTGTTTAAAGCCCGTTAGCGCCGCTGTTTGAGGCACTCAGTCTACTTCATATTCTAGCGATCACCTAGGGCTCTGCCCAGCCGGGCGCCGATGCCTTGTTTTTTTGCCTTTAAAAAAACTTGACAGAGGCCGCTAGTGCCTAGTAATTTATAACATGCATAGCATACTTCACAATAAGAAACTATACAGCGCGCTATTGCAGATACGTCATCGGGTCGTCCCGGCAATTTTGTCCTTACCGTGTTGCCTCGCGCTTGATCGTTTGGTGGGGCAGTGGGCAGATGAGCAAATGGTCCGGTTCCCGGTTCCAGAAAACAACAACTTGTTTTAGCAGAACGTGGAACGCAGGAGTGTGGGATATGAGGGAAAAAGGATTTAAGGCATTGGCCCCGGCCGGCGTGGCCTTGTTGGGGCTGAGCCTAAGCCTGCCCGAGGGCGCGGCCAGTTAAGCCCCCCAGGCGGGGGCGCCAATTAATCACCTAGGCACAGCACACACGGCGCCCCCGCTTTTAAATTTTAACGGCCGGAAGAGGCCCAAGACTTGCCCCTGCCGCCTCTGGCACAGGCTGTGATTTTCGCCCCCTGACGCCGCGCCCCACCAGGGCCGGCGCCGGTGGACATTTAAGGGGATAAACGTTGGCCCCCCAGGTAAAGAAAAGATTGATCGCCGGTACCCCCATAACCTGGTCTCTGGTGCAGTTATATTGCGCGTTCACCTACGCCCTGGACATCCTACAGGTGGAAATGCTTCATATCTCCTTCGCCCTAAGAAGGACTCCCCGATGAGCTGGGGCCAATAGCGGCGGTCAGAAATAACAAGCTTTGGACATTGCCTAGGTGGATCGGACCAGCAGAAAAATGAGGAATCAATGAGCGACCAAAAATCAAAGACGGCAGAGATCGAGAAGGTCTTTCTGCTGGGTAACGAGGCCCTGGTTCGGGGAGCCCTGGAAGCGGGCGTGAACTTCGCCTCGGCCTACCCCGGCACCCCTTCTTCGGAGATCATCGAGCGCCTTTCCCGGGTGGCCAAAGAGCGCGGCATGCACGTGGAATGGTCGTCCAATGAAAAGGTGGCCTGCGAGGGCGCGACGGCGGCGGCGGTGGCCGGGCTCAACAGCCTCTCGGCCATGAAGAACGCCGGTCTGGCCGTGGCCCTGGACTTTTTGACCCATGCCAGCCTTACCGGCCTGGGCGACCAGGGCGGCTCCCTGGTGGTGGTGGTTTGCGACGACCCCGACGCCCACTCCAGCGGCGACGAGACCGACAGCCGCTGGCAGGCGCGCTTCGCCTACGCCCCCATGCTGGAGCCCACCAGCGTGAACGAGGCGCGGGAGATGATCCGCTACTGCTTCGATCTTTCCCGCGAGTATGGCTGCTACGTTTTCCTGCGCAGCTACACCAGGCTGTCCCACGGCTCGAGCATCGTGGAACTGGGCCCCTTGCCCGAGGCCACGGTGGGCCAGGCCCATCCCGACTGCAACGCGGCGATCAACCCCTACCTGGGCAAGGTCCACCACCAATTGGCTCTGGAACGGCTGGACAAGATCAAGGAGGTGTTCGAGGCCTCCAAGTTCAACCAGCACTTCGGGCCCGAGGACGCCGAGCTGCTGGTGATCGCCAGCGGCAACGGCCTGTCCTGTGGCCAGGAGGCCCTGGGCATGCTGGGCCTGCAAGACCAGGTGGGCGTGCTCAAGCTGGCCACCCTGTGGCCCTTCCCATTGGATCTGGTGCGCAAGCACGCCAAGACCGCAAAGCAGATCCTGATCCTGGAAGAGGTGGACCCGGTGGTGGAGGTGCTGGTCAAGGACGCCCTCAACGGCACCGAGGCCGCCCAGGTCCAGGTGTTGGGCAAGGAGTCCGGCCACGTGCCCATGGGCGGGGAGATCACTCCCGACCGCGCCCTGGACGCCCTGAGCAAGATCACCGGCAAGGCCTACCAAGGCCCCAGCGAGGCCTACCAGGCCAAGCTCAGGGAGGTCACCGATGACCTCTTAATCAGCCGCGGCCTCACTTGGTGCCCCGGTTGCCCCCACCGGGGCAGCTTCTGGGCCCTGGACAATGCCATCAAGGCCGAGGGCGGAGAAGTCTTCGTCACCGGCGACATCGGCTGTTACACCCTGGATGTGTTCCCCGAGGGCAAGTGCCAGATGAACATGCTGCACGCCATGGGCTCGAGCATCGGCCTGTCCGCCGGTCTGGGCCAGATGCACAAGTTCGGCTGGGACAAGCCGGTGGTGAGCATCTGCGGCGACTCCACCTTCTTCCACGCGGTTTTGCCAGGCCTGGTCAGCGCCATCTACAACCAGTCCAACCTCATCCATGTGGTGCTGGACAACGACGCCACGGCCATGACCGGCTTCCAGGCCCACGCGGGCGTGGGCTACAACGCGGTGGGCGACGACGCGCCACGCATCGACGTGGTCAAGCTGTGCGAGGCCCTGGGCGTGCCGGTGACAGTGGCCGATCCCTTTGACCTGAGGGGCACCACCAAGGCCCTGCGCGGCCTCATGGCGCAGAAAGAGGGCGTACGCATTCTGGTGCTGCGCCGCACCTGCGAGCTGGTGCGCATGAAGGCCCAAAAGACCAAGCCCCACAAGGTGGTGGTCAACCAAGACAAGTGCAAAGGCGAAGAGTGCGGCACCTGCTACAGCAAGTTCCGTTGCCCCGCCTTGCTCAAGGACCCGGAGACCGGCAAGGCCGGCATCCGCGAAGACGCCTGCCCCGGCTGCGGCGTTTGCGCCTCGGTCTGCCCCTTCAAGGCTATTGAGATACAGGAGGTGGCCAAATGAGCCTTGCCACGGACCCCTACAATCTGATCGTTTGCGGCGTGGGCGGCCAGGGCAACATCCTCATCGCCCGGCTCATCGGACGCATCCTGGCCAACAACGGCTATTACCTGGCCATCGGTGAGACCTTTGGCGCGGCCCAGCGCGGCGGCTCGGTGTTCAGCAGCCTGCGTATCTCCAAGACGCGCACCTACGGCCCCTTGATCCCCAAGGGCGTGGCCAACCTTATCGTCAGCCTGGAGCCGTTGGAAACCCTGCGCATGCTCTCCAACTTCGGTAATGAGAAGGTGGTGACCATCAGCAACACCCAGACCACCATGCCGGTGGGTGTGTTGGCCGGGCGCAACGAATACCCCAGCGACCAGAAGCTGCGCGCGGCCATCGAGGGACTGAGCCAAAAGGCCCTGTTCGTTCCGGCCACGGATATCGCGGTGGAGTTGGGCGCGCCAATCGTGTCCAACATCGTGCTCCTGGGCGCTGTGTTGGGCGCCAAGCTGCTGCCCATCAGCGAGGAAGAGGTCAAGGAGGATATGCGCTCCACCTTCCCGGCCGGCAAGCTGGAGCTCAACTACCAGGCTTTGCAGCGGGGTATTGACACCGTGGCCTAGACCCCTCGCCCCACGCTTCCGTCCCCTGGCGCCGCTCAGGGGGGCGGCGTTACAATAGAGGCCCGGCCACCGGAAACTCCCCCGGTGCGTCCGGGCCTTTCTCATACCCTCACCAAGCCCCGCTGCATCAGGGGCAACCGGAGACGACGCCATGCAAGCCGCCATCGACCGCCTACAGCAAGAATTGAACTCCCTGGAGCTTGACGCCTCCTTCGTTCTCAAGCCTCACGATGTTTTTTACATTGCCGGTTATGCCTCGGTGTGCTCCGGGGTGCTGGTGACCGCCAGGCAGGAGCCGATTTTTTGCACCCTGTGGCTGGACGCCCCCGAGGCCCGCGAACAGTGCTCGCTGGAGCGGGTGGGCACCTATGTCTTCCCCGAACAGACTCTGTTGGGGCGCATGATAAAGATGCTCAAGAAGCAGGGCGGGCCCGAACCCAAGCGCATCGGCATAGAAAAAGACTTCATGGTGGCCCGGCAATACGAATTGCTTACCTCCGAATTTCCCCAGGCCGAGCTGGTGCACATCACCCCGGTGATCGACCAACTCAGGGCCATCAAGGCTCCCCAGGAACTGGAGCACATCAAGGCCGCCGCGGCCATGGCCGACCAGGCAATGGAGGCCGCCCTGGCCGCCGTGGCTCCTGGAATAAGCGAGCTGGAGGTTGCCGCCGAGGCGGAGTACGTGATGCGCAAGGCCGGGTCCCTGCGCACCGCCTTCAGCACCTTCGTGGCCTCGGGCGATCGCACCCTGTTGGCCCATCCCATCGCTTCGCCCAAGATCATGCAGCCCGGCGAGGCGGTGGTGATCGACCTGGGCGCGGTGGTCGCCGGCTATTCCTCTGACCTGTGCCGCACCACCTTTGTGGGCGAGCCCACTCCCGAGCAGCGCGACCGCCTGGGCCTGGTGTTTCGGGCCCAGGAAGCGGCGGCCGGGGCCATGAATCCCGGCGCCCTGGCCAAGGACGTGTACGAAGCCGCTAGGCGGGTGTTTGCCACCAAGGGCCTGGAGCGTCTGCTGCCCAGCGATATGGGCTACGGGGTGGGCCTTAGGCAGTCGGAGTTTCATCCGGTTATCGAGAAGGGCAGCTCCACCGAGCTGAAAGAGAACATGGTGGTGGCCCTGATGCAGACCACGGCCTATGACCGCGCCGTGGGCGGCCTAAGGGTGGAAGACACCTTTTGGGTGAGCGCCCAGGGTGCGGTGCGGCTCACCAAACATCGCCAGGAGCTTTACTAAGGGCCGCCAGGGGCTTGCGCAAGAAGCTACGCTTAAAAAAGGAGCCCCATTTCAGCCGATAACCTGGGTAAGATATACATTAGACCCTGACAGTGAAGCCTTTTAATTGCCTGCCCGGCAGCTTCCATGGTCAGGGGTGGGCTGTCGGGTGCCGGGCGGGTCCGCGCAAGGGCTTATATGCTTTTTCCCGCCATGGAAGACCCTAAACAGGCATTACGCCTGAGGCGTACCCTTTTGGCCATTGCCGGAGGGGCGGTGCACACCTGCTTGTGCTGGGTGTTCTTGAAGTGGAATTTTTTCCGGGCGACCCCTCAAGAATTTTTTGGCATGTTCAGCCTGTTCTGGCTGGTGCACCTCAGCTTTCCGGTGCTGATTATTTCCGGGCTCAACAAGCGCTTTAAAGACCCCAGCCTTACCCTGTACCAGATGGCCTGGGCCACCATCTGTATCATGATCACCGTCTATTTCATCTACGACCTGCGCATGGTGGTGCTGATGTACTACCTACTGGTGATGATCTTCGGGGCCTTCCGCCTACGCCTCAAAGCATTCCTGATTATCAGCGCCATGGCCATCGTAGGATATGGTCTGGTGATATTCGCCATCGTGTACAACCAAGTGGAGATACTCAACCTGAGGGTGGAGTATATTCAGTGGTTATGTTTTTCGGTGGTGATGACCACTTTCGCCTTGATGGGATCCAGCCTGAGCGCCCTCAGGCGCAAGTACCGCAAGCAAAGAGGGTTGCTCTCCGAGGCCATGGAGAAGATCAGCCACCTGGTGGAGACCGACGAACTGACCGGCCTGTGGAACCGCCGGCACGCCATGAGCTTTTTGAACAGGCAAAAGGCATTGGCCGATCGCGGCGGGTACTGCTTTGCAATCTGTTTCTTGGACCTGGACCATTTCAAGGAGGTCAACGATCGCTATGGTCACCACGCGGGTGATTTGGTGCTGCAAAAAACCTCCCAGGAGATGACGCGCCAATTGCGCGAAATTGATTGCCTGGCCCGCTTCGGAGGGGAGGAGTTTTTGGCGGTGCTGGCCCAGGCCGACCAGAGCGCGGCAGTGGTCGTGGGGCAGCGTCTGGTGGAGAAGGTGCGCAGTTTAGAGTTCAGCGAGGGGTTGTCCGGTTTGAAAGTGACCTTGAGCATCGGTATTGCCGAGTTCATCCCCGGAGAAACCGTGGACCAGCTTTTGCACCGGGCCGACCAAGCCATGTACCGGGCCAAAAACCTGGGGCGCAACCAAATGGTAGTGGCCAAGGCGCTGTGATACGCCCTATCGGCGGGGCGGTTGTGCAAGTCGCCGGCCTGTGGCAAGCTAATCTCAGAAATATCATCAACGCCGGTCAGGAGCCGGCGCACCAAGGAGGATATGCGCCTTGCATCCTAAAAGGTTCGGCTTTGCACTCTTGCTTTGCTTATGTCTTTTGCCTGCCCTGGCCTGGGCCCAGCCGCCCACCGAAGACCAGATCGCGGCCTACCTGAAAAACCATCCCGAGGTGATCATGGAGGTGCTCTCCAAGCACAAGGTGGAGTTGTACAACCTGGTCATGGACGGCCGCGAAGTCCGCCAGCGCATGATCTGGCGCGCCAACATCAAGCGCGGCTTGGCCAATCCCCTGGTGCCCAGGATAGACCCCCAGCGGGTTCTTTTGGGCGAGCCCGCGGCCAAGGTTTTGGTGGTGGAATACACCGACTTCCTGTGCCCTTCCTGCCGCCAGGCGGCCCACAATCTGGAGCGCCTGCTGGTCAAGGACCCCCACCGCTTCAAGTTGTTGGTAAAGCACTTGCCTGGTTCGGATATGTCCCGGCAATTGGCGCTGTACTACGAGGCCATCGGTCGCCAGGACCCGGCCAAGGCCTGGCGTTTCTACCAGGAGATTTTCAAGGACCAGGATTTCATCGCCGAGAAGGGGCTTTCAGCGGTGCAGCCTCTGGTGAAGAAGCTGGGTATCGACCAGGCTCGCCTTACCCGGGACCTGGCCGACAAGGTCCTGGCCAAGCGTCTGGATGAAGACCTGGCCGAGGCCAAGGCCTTTAAGCTGCAAGGCACCCCGGCCTTTGTGGCCTCCGGGGTGGTGATGCGCGGTCCGGCTCCGGTGGTGGCATTTGAGGATGTCTGGGCCCTCAGCCAGGGCCAAAAGCTGCCTCCTCTGCAATAGCTGCCGCCGGACGCCCCTGGACAACGCTTGGTTCGGGGCGCATGGTCCCGGCGAACGGGCCTATGGTGAAAACTAGGTTTGATAAAGACGACGCAAGGAGGGGCCATGCCCGCCATTAGCAAGAGCTTGACGGTCAGCACCGGCTCCGGCCGCTTGGACCTGAGCGCCCAGTGCCATTGGGTGGGGCCGGACCTGGTGGTGCTGGTCACCGGCGGTGAACTGCCCCACGTGGGGGCGGTGGCCGTGGCCGCGCCGCGCCCCTCACTGGCCGACCCATCCATTACCAGCGCCACCGCCTCGGTGTTCACCTATCCCAGCCACAAGGAAGACCGCCTAGCCCAGGCCACCGCCGAGCTGCTCTCAGCCAAATTGGAGAGCAGGGTGGTGGTCACCGCCGGTTGCCATTGGGACAATCTGGACAGTGAGGGTATCACTCAAGTGAGCGCCAATGGCAGCCGACTGGGCCTGATGCTCCTGGAAGCCTTGCTGGCCCAGCGGGGCGCGGCGTGAATCAAGCGCCGGAGACGACGCGGCCCAGCACCCACGCCTGGCTGATGGCCCTGGCAGTGCTGCTGTGGGGAATCATCAACCTGTTCACCCTGGACCACGGCCATCCGGCGGGCGGTGATTTCGCCCAGTACATCATCCACGCCCAGAACCTGTGGCACGGCCTGCCTTACCGCAACGGGGTGTTCGTGCCTCAGGTGCCCTTCCACAACTACCCGCCCGGCTTCCCGGCCATGTTGATTCCCTTGCTGGCCCTGGGCGGGGTGAACCTCATGCTGCTCAAGAGCCTGAATCTGTTGTTTTGGCCCTTGTTTTGCTGGGTGCTATTCGCCATTTTTCGTCAACGCCTTGGTCAAGGCATGGCTTTTTGCGCCTTTTTGTTCATGCTGTTCTGCCCCTGGTTCTTTTTGTTCAAGCAGAGCGTGTTATCTGATGTGCCCTTTACCTTCCTGGTCACCGCCGCTTTGTGGGCTCTGCTCAACTGGCGCGAGGCCGGCCCCCGGCAATACGCCTGGCTGACCCTGTTTTTGGCCTGCGCCTTCGCCTCGCTCTTGGTGCGCTCGGCTGGGCTGGCTTTGGTGGGCGCGGCCCTGTTGGTCATGGTTTTTCAGCGCCGGGCCTGGGGCGCGGCGGCGCTCACCGTGGCCGTGTTTCTGGCGGCGGGCCTGCTGCAAAGCTCCCTGGGCGCTTCCACCAGCGGCTATTTTCACCTGCTGCACGACCCTATGGGCTGGCTGAGCAAGGTGGTTTTCGGCTTGCCCAGCAAGGTAGCCAAGGTGGTGGGCTTTTATTTCCCGGTGTATCGCGGAGGCTACCCCCTAGTGGCCGCGGTGGAGGCCTTGGCGGCCTTGCCCTTCATGGCCGTGGCTGCCTGGGGCTGGTGGCGGCGTAGGCGCCGCTTGGGCGGATGGGACGCTCTGGACGCCTTCGTGGTGCTCTACCTGCTGATGATCCTGGCCTGGCCCTTTGTGGAAGGCCCCCGGTTGTTCGCACCGGTGGCCGGGCTGCTCTTGCTTTATTTCGCGGAAGGGCTACAGGAGTTTTTCGCGGGACGCCGCCTGCCCGCCTGGCTGGGGGCCATGGGCGTGGTCCAGGCGGCGCTTTTGGCCGGGCTGCTGGTCAATCTGCTTAACACCGGCCTGCTTTGGAGATATGATGGCGACATCGTGAGCCGTCCGGGCGACCGGGAGCTCTACGCCTGGGTGTCCGAGCATGCGGCCGAGGGACGCACCTATCTCATAGACAATCCCCGTGTCTTGGCCCTGTTCAGCGGTCGGGTGGGGGATAAGTACTACCCCGGCGAAAACTGGGCGTCCATGACGGCGCGCATGCACGCTAGGGGCGTGTGGTGGCTTGT
This sequence comes from Desulfarculaceae bacterium, assembly GCA_021737645.1. Taxonomy (GTDB): domain Bacteria; phylum Desulfobacterota; class Desulfarculia; order Desulfarculales; family Desulfarculaceae; genus Desulfoferula. The sequence continues at coordinate 55,702 of JAIPDO010000008.1, read as the reverse complement.
CTTGCGCCGTCCCGCGGCCAGGGAGGGCATCACCTCGGCGCGGCAACAATACGCCTGGCTGTTTGCCGACGACCAGCGGGGGAAGCAGGCCATGGCCAAGGCTCAGGCCGACCCTGGGATGAGCCTGGCCTGGTCCAACCGTCTTTATCGGGTTTACCGCTTGCATTGATGTTTAGCTTGCACCAAAAAGGGGATAACCTTGGACTCTAGCGGCCTGGAACGCCTGCACCTGATCATGGGAGTGCATTGCAACGTTCGTTGCGTGATGTGCTATCAGACCAGCTATTCCCGCGACGACAGCATGCCCGCGGTGATCTACCAGGAGCACTTGAAGCCGGTCTATCCTCATATCAAGACCGTGAAGCTGCAAGGCGGCGAGCCCACGGTGATGCGCAACTGCAAGGAATTTTGCGTCCTGGCCCGCGACTACCCCGATATGAAGATAGCGGTCACCACCAACGGCATCTTCATGAACCAGTTCTGGATGGACGTGTTCGTCAACCAGGGGCTCTACGTGAACGTGTCTCTGAACGCGGGCAGCAAAGCCTCCTACGACCAGATCGTGATCCACGGTGATTTTGACAAGGCGGTGGGCAACATCGCCAAGCTGGTGGAGCAAAACCAAGGCGGGGCCCTCAAGGTGGCCATGTCCATGGTCATCATTCGGGCCAACGCCCGCGAGATAGTAGAGTTTCTCAAGCTGGGCCATTCCTTGGGGGTGAGGGAGGTCAACTTCGGGGTGGACCCCATCCTCACCTTTCAGAACCTGCCACCCAAGGCCGAACTGCACGAGCTCTTGGCCGAGGCGTACGAGTTCATCGACGACAAGGGGATGCGCTCGGAGGGCCTGGACGCCTTTGCCCGCCGGGTGGGTTATCCCTTGGGCGCGGCGGAGCAGACGAACGCCTTGCCGCCTTGCCCCATGCCGGTGAGAAATCTGGTGGTGGATGAAAAGGGAGACGTGCGGGTGTGCTGCGCCACCTGGCAGATCATCGGCAACACCTACCGCCAGGGCATGGAGGAAATTCTGGCCTCCGCCAAACGCCTCCGCTTCCAGCAAAAGATCGTCAAGGATGACTACTCCTGGTGCGACCCCAAGTGCCCGGACAACCGCAACCCCAGCCGCCTGGCCATGTACAACAAGTACCTCTACGAAGCGCGGCGCGATCCCGCCCTGTTCGCCGGCAAGGTAAAGAACAAGCTGGCCAAGTACCGCAAAATTTAAGCTGGCTTCTGCTCCAGGGCCTGCCTCAGGGCGCTCGTGAGGCGCTGCTGCTCCTCACTGGTCGTCACCGCCACCCTAAGGTGATGCTCACCGCATCCCACGAAAGAGGCTGCCGGGCGCACCAACACGCCTTGCCGGGCGGTGAAGGCGGCCACCTGGGTGGCAGTGGGCCCATCCCCCGGCAAGCGGCAGAGCAGGTAGTTGGCCGCGCCTGGCATGGGGTTTAGACCCATTTTGCTCAGTGCGGCGGCCTGCTCTTCGCGCCACCGGCCTACGGCCTGGCGGGTCTGGAGGGCGTACTCCTGCTGCCCCAGGCAGAAGACCCCGGCGGCCTGGGCCAGGGTGTTCACCGACCAGGGCTGGCCCAGGGGCGCGAAGTCGCTCAGGGTTTCGGCGTCGGCCATGGCGAAGCCCAGGCGCAGTCCGGCGATGCAGTAGAACTTGGTGAGCGAGCGCAGCACCAGCAGGCGCTTGTGCCGTTTGATGGCCTCACAGGCCCAGGACCGGGCGTCGTCGTCCGCGAAATCTATGAAGGCTTCGTCCACCACCACCCAGGTACGGCGGCGGATGGCCTGCTGAATGATGCTGTCCAGGATATCGCGGGGAATCAGGGTGCCCGCCGGGGTGGTGGGGTTGCTGAAGATCACCGCCGAGGGTTCCATCTCCCAGAGCTTTTCCAGGTCGTGGGGCGTGGGCATGAAGCCGTCTTGCTCATTGGTGAGAAGGTAGTGGAAATGACGTCCGGCGATGGCCATTGATCGGGCCATCTCCCCAAAGGCGGGGGCCATGAGCACCAGGTTCTTGAGCTCCAGGGCGCGGGCGATCATGCGGATGAGGGCGGTGGAGCCGTTGCCCGGCAGCAGGCAGGAGGCGCTTACCCCCAAATTGTCGGCCATGGCTTCGCGGAAGGCATAGGCCACGCGGTCGGGGTAGTGGCACACTCCGCTCATGGCCTGGGCCACGGCCTGGTCCAGGCCCGGAGGAGGGCCCAGAGGGTTCAGGGAGGCCGACAGGTCCAGGATGTCGCTCACCGGTTTTTGCAGACGCCGCGACCAGCCCCATATGTCCCCGCCGTGCACCGCGTCGCCGCCGAACACGGCCAGGGCCCGCTCCTGTTTTTTCTCCAAGTCGTTATCGATCACGATGCCTTCCCCTGCCGGCAAAAGACCCGGCCGGAACCGTGGGGGCTCCGGCCGGAGGGTTGTCGCACTGTCTTCTCAGGGCGGGCCCTAGTTGCAGACCTCGCGCTCCACCTCTTTGTACATCTCGCCGTTCTTGTAATAGCGCTCTTTGACCATATGGCAATTGTTGCTGGTGGCCTTCATGGGAGTGGAGGTGACCTTTTCGGTGCCGTCGTTTTTCTGGTAGACCACCGGTTGTTGGGTTTGGGCTGCCTGCTTGGAGGCGTGGGTGGCGATGTGGGTGATGGCTCCGCCGGCCAGGGCGCCCAAAGCGCCACCGATCACGCCGCCTTGCCATCCGTTGGAGTCGAGCAGAGCGCCCGCCACCGCGCCCGTGGCCGCACCCACCCCCGCGCCTTCATAGTCGGACTTGGTCACCGAAGCGCAGCCCGCTCCCAAGAGGCTGATCCCCAGAAGAAGGCAAAGACCGAGTGATGCAACTCTTTTGAACATCTATGATTCTCCTTTTGACCGACTTGCCACCACATACCATCATTAATTTATGTCGATATTATTACACGCCACAGGCCCGATTGCTAATCATTACCCTTGGTCCTCGTCAGAGCCGTCGCTACCGCGCCGGAAGTCCTCTTTGCGCAGTCCGTGGCGGATCATTTTTAAATACAGGGTCTTGGGATTTAGGCCCGATGCCTGGGCGGTGCGGCTTACCCTCCCTTGGCTCCTCTTCAACTGGGCGTCCAGGTAGTCGCGCTCACACATGGCCATGTGGTCGGCCAGGGATCGGTCCAGATTTAACTCCGGGGAAACCAAGGGGGCCTGCACCGGGGCCAGGGGAGATTGATTGGGCGAGGATTCGGTGGCCAGCTCCAGGCGATCAATGAAATCTCCGGGGCACAGGATCACCGCCCGCTCCACCGCGTGCTCCATTTCTCGCACGTTGCCCGGCCAGGCGTGGTTTAGCATCTGGCCGGTGGCTGACGGGGAGAATCCCAGCACCGGTTTGTCGTACTTGGCGCTGAACATCTCCCGGAAATATTCGGCCAAAGGCAAGATGTCTTCCCGGCGTTCGCGCAGGGAGGGAACCCTCAACTCGATGACGTGCAGGCGGTAGAAAAGATCCTCACGGAACAAGCCCTGGCGCACCGCTTGGCCCAGGTCGCGGTTGCTGGCCGCGATGATGCGCACGTCCGCGCTGAGCTTTTCGTTGCCCCCCACACGCTCGAAGGTGAACTCCTGCAGAAAGCGCAGCATCTTGGCCTGCATGTCCAAGGGCATTTCGCCCACCTCGTCCAGGAGCAGGGTTCCCTTGGCCGCGGCCTCCACCCGGCCGATCTTGCGGGCCACCGCCCCGGTGAAGGCCCCTCGCTCGTGACCGAACAGTTCGCTCTCTATGAGGGTGGCCGGTATGGCCGCGCAGTTTATCTCCACATAGGGGCCTTCGCGGCGCGGCGAGCTGTTGTGGATGGCCTTGGCGAACAGCCCCTTGCCGGTGCCGGTCTCGCCACTGAGCAAGACGGTGACGTCGGTGCCGGCCACCGTCTCGGCCAGGCGGCAGACCTCCTTCATCACCTCATCCTGGGCGATGATCCCGGCCAGGGTGCGGGGCGGGCCCGAGCGCAGGGTTTCCATTTCCCTGAGCAGGCGCTGCCGCTCCAGGCTGCGGTTGGTGATGTGGCGCAGTTCTCCGATGGTGAAAGGCTTGCGCAGGTAGTTGGTGGCCCCCAGGCTGATGGCGTCCAGGGCGTACTCCACCTCGCTGAGACCGGCCAGCAGGGTGATAGGGAGGTGTGGCAACCTGGTCCTGGTTTCGCTGATCAACTTCGGCAGGTCCGTTCCCGCCAGGCGAACCTCGACCATCAGCAGGTCAATGGCCTGGTGGCTCAGTGATTCACGCAACTGTTGAACATGCGAGATCACTGCCAGGTCGTAAGCCTTTTTAAGGCCGTGATGAATGCTGTCCAAGGTGGGTTGATCTTGGGCCAGGACCAGCACCGACGGCCTTCTGGCCGGGGAGCCTGGTTGGGAGGTGCGGAAACGGGCAGTCATTTGCGAGCGTCCTTGATATTAGCCTTGGGCAGGGCTATCCAATTATGCCGTCATGGGCTGGGCTTTGGCCAGGGCTTTACGCCCTTGCATCGCGGCCTTTACTCCTGTATCTCAAAATAAAGGCCCAATTTTGGAGGAAAACATGCTCTGCGAAAAATGCAACGCCGCCATGGAGCCTGACGAGATGCGCGAGTTTGGGGGACTCGAACTGTGCGAAGATTGCTACATCGATGCAATCAGCCCGGCCAAGACCTGCGATCCCTGGGCCACCTACACCGCCAGCCGCCTGGGCACCCAAGAACTTAACCAGGCCCAGGACACGATCCTCAAACTAATAACCAAACAGGGCCACGCAACCCTGGAGGATCTGATGAAGGCCACCAGCCTGGACGAGACGGCGCTCATGCGCGATATCGCCGCTCTGAGGCACATGGAGTTGATCCGGGGGGCCATGATGCCTGACGGCGGGAGGGCCTTCAAGCACTTCAAGGATCAAGACTAAGGCAGGGGCGGCCGACTAGATCCGCTTGATCTTGTCGGCGATGTCAAACTCCATTTCGGCCAGGGGACGCCGCCGCAGGCGGTGGGGCAGGGCCAGCAGCGCCGCTCGATTAACGTCGTCCTGAGTGGCCTCGGTGCGCCCCTCCCAGGCGGCCAGGGTCAGCGCGCCCTTGAGCAGGGTTAGATCCCCCCGGTGGCCGTCGGTGCCCAGTCCCAGGCTAATCGCCACCACCCGCTCCAGCACTCCCGGCCCGGCCTGCACCGAGGGCATCAGCTCCCTGGCCCTGGCGATGGCCTGGCCGATGGCGTCGCCCTCGTCGCCCCAGGCAGCGCTGAAACCGGCCGGATCGGCCTCCCAGGCAAGCTGGCGCACGATGACCTCTTGGCGCAGGGCGGGGTCGGCCAGGCCCTTGACCTGCACGCACAGGCCGAAGCGGTCGGTGAGCTGGGGCCGTAGCTCCCCCTCCTCGGGGTTCATGGTGCCCACCAGGGTGAAGGACGCTGGGTGGCTGAGGCTCACCGACTCGCGCTCCACCGTGTTGACCCCCATGGCCGCCGCGTCCAAGAGCACGTCCACCAGGTGGTCGTCCAACAGGTTGACCTCGTCCACGTAGAGAATCTGGCGGTTGGCCGCCGCCAAAATGCCCGGCGAGAAGCGGGCCTCGCCCTCGCTGAGCGCCGCCTCCAGGTCCAGGGTGCCCAAAAGGCGGTCCTCGGTGGCTCCCACCGGCAGCTCCACCACCCGCACTCGGCGCTGTTCCACGGGCAGGGTCTCGCCTGCTTCCCGGCGGGCTTGGCAGGCCGGGCAGGGCAGGGCCGGGTCGCAGTTGTAGGGGCAGTCGGCTACCGTGGGCTGGGCGGGGAGCAGCCGGGCCAGGGCCCGCACCGCCGTGGATTTGGCCGTGCCCTTTTCCCCGCGAATAAGAACGCCGCCCACCTTGGGATTGACCACGTTGATGATCAGGGCCAGCTTCATGTCGTTCTGGTCCACGATGGCCGCGAAGGGATAGGCTGCGTGGTTCATGAGTTTGGCCGTTGTTTGCTTGTCCAAGGCTGTTTTCCTTATGGCGCTCAATTAATCAGAACGAAGCCGTAGCGGTTTTGCTGCTCGTCTTTGCTCTGTAACACGTAGCAAGGCAAACCCGCCTCACGGGCGGTGCGGTACACGTCGATGCCCATGGCCTGGTCGCAGGGGCGCACCTTGTCCGGCTGCGCGCAGGCCTCGCCCTGGTCCACCGAGCAGGCCTTGCACAGCTTGCAGTAGCGCAGGCCAAAGGCGAAGTAATGGCCGTCCAGAAAGGCGGCCCTCTCCACGGCCAGCACCGCCTTGCTAAGTTGGCGGGCGTCGTGGCCGTGCAGCAGCAGGATATTCTTGTAGCGGCCCACCATCTCCACGCATTCGGCGTGGCTAAGTCCCCGGGAGCCGCATTTTATGGTGCGCTTGGCAAAGTCCTCGCACCCCCAGCGGCACTTGAGCACCGCGCGAGGATCGAAGAAGACCCGCTCGGGCTTGAGGAGCACCGCGTCGGTCAGTCCCCTTTGTTTGGCCATATTCACGTACTGTTGCATAAGTGCTGACTTTGCCGAAAGATTGCGCCGTTTACATGTCTAGTCGACTACAGGGCTTCAAATAAGTCGTTTCTTTTGTCATCGGACAGCGACTCAAATTCTCTTTTGTCAACGATAACAATTTCTCGCGGAAATCCTTTAATTTTGGTGGCAACAACTTTTAAATAGTTGTGTTTGTCTACCACTTCTTGTCCAATTCTCATCCTCGCTGAAACAATGAAGCCTAATTCTTTGCAGTAATTTTGGAGGCGTGACGCCAAATTGATGCAATACCCGATATATTCTTTGGTTTTACTATGGGCAAAACTAAGTTCATATATTGTGCCTCGCGCAATTCCGAAACGAATCCTTTGAGGTAGCTCTAAAAGAGGAATGTCGTCAGCGCATGATTTATTAATTGCACTAAACTGGTTTTTTATAGTCCATAGTCTGTTGGGAAGATACGTTGTGAAATTAGTATCGAATGCGTCTTTATTTTTTTGTGGTAGCCACACATATAATGCGCCATCACCTAAAAATTTCCTGTGCACTGGGCGGGGTATCAGAGGGTCGCCATCCAGTTCATCATCCAGCCAAAAAGCGCTTCCCCCAAAAATGCAAATATCGATAGCCGTGAAAATTTTGTTTAGGTATGTCGGGATGTATTCGTGAACGTCTGGTTGTCCGAAAAAGTTGGAGAATCCTTCCAAGTCAAAAATCATAGCTACGCCATTCTGAGCACGGCTAGCAGTTGGCTTGAAATGCGGAAAACCAGTCGTTTGCCCAGCCATTGAACCTCCTCCATATAAAAAATATCAGCAGTTAATATTCCATCATACTTTTTAACTTAGCGCATCACGCCCAATGCCGCCGCACCAAATCCAGCACCCCCTCGGTGGTCAGGCGGCGCAGGGACACGCAATAGGCTCCCAAATATTCGGCCATGGCCCGGCACAAGTTTATCTCGTGGTGATGCCCGGTGTCGGTGTCCACCACCACGAAGCGGGCCCTAAAGCTGGCGTTCAAGCGCCGAGCCAGGTTTAGCACCTCCCGGTCGGCATAGCCGCCGTCGCCCCAGCCGTCGCCCCAGCCGCCGCCCTTGTTGCCCGCTTTTTCCGGATCATAGCTCACTCCTTGGCTGGCGGCCAAGGGCACGTTGGGCCGTCCGTCGGTCATGATGATGACCAGGGGGGTCAGCTTGGGGTCGGCGGCCAGTTCCCGCTCCAACACGGCGGCCAGACTGACCAGCCCGGCGGCCAGAGGAGTCTTGCCGCCGGTGGGCAGTTCGGCCAGCATGCGCCGGGCCACCTCCACACTGGAGGTGGGGGGCAAAAGCTCCCGCGACCCGTTGCCGCCAAAGGCCACCAGCCCCACCCGGTCGCGCTTTTGGTAGGCCTCGGTGAGCACCCCCAGCACCGCGGACTTGGTGGTTTTCATGCGGGCGGCCGCGTTCATGGAGCCCGAGGCGTCCACGCAGAACAAAAGCAGGCGGCCACGCCGGGCGGCGTGCACCTTTTCGCGGATGTCCGGCTCCCTCACCACCAGGGCCGGGCCGTCCGGGGTGCGGCGGCTTTTCTGATGGGGCGCGGCGGCCCGGAAGGTGGCGTCCAGGGCCAGGCCCCGGCCCAGGCGTTGAGACGAGGCCCGGATGTAGCGGCCCCGAGCGCCGGTGATCTCCCGGCTGTCCCGGCGGCCCGCCTGCACCCGGCTGGTGGCTTCCCTGGCGGGCAGGCGGGTAGCCACCGGGCGCACTTCGCCGGGGCTCAGGATGCGCAGGCCCCGCTCCTGGCCGGGTTGGCCGCCGCTCTTTTGCATCTGCTGCTCCACCGGTTCGGCGCGGGTGGGCTTGACTTCCTCGGGCGGCAGCTGTTCGCGCAGCACCCTGGGCAGGGGAGGGGGCGCTACGCTCTGGCCCTCCCTGGCCCGGTGGGTGAGGGCCAGGGGAGCCACCTCGTCCACCAACTCGGTGGTGACGCTCTCCAGGCCGCGCCAGGCGGCCAGGGCTCGCGCCGCGCGGATGCAGGCCAACTCGCCCCGCTGGCCCTGGCTGGCCGCCCGGGCCGCCAGCAGGGCGGCTTGGCCACGCGCCTCGGGTCCCACCTCGACCAGGGGCAAAAACTCGCGGGCCTTGACGATGCGGGCGCGCAGGCCGTCTTCTTCCTGCTTCCACTGGCGGGCAAAGGCGATTGGGTCGCTTTCAAAGGCCAGGCGTCGCTGGAGCACTTCCACCCTGCGCGCCGGGTCCTGCTCTCCTTTGACTCGCACGCACAGGCCGAAGCGGTCGGCCAGTTGGGGGCCCAGGGGGCCTTCCTCGGGGTTATAAGAGGCAACCAGGGCGAAGCGGGCCGGGTGGGACAGGCTGAGGCCTTCGCGCTCCAGCACGGCCACGCCACTGGCCGCCGCGTCCAGCACCAGGTGGGCCAGATGGGGCGGCAGGAGGTTTACCTCGTCGATGTAGAGCACCCCCCGGTTGGCCCGGGCCAGCAACCCCAGGCGGGCGCTGAGCTTTCCCCGGCGCACCGCCGCACCCAGGTCCAGGCTGCCCGCCAGGCAGTCTTCACTTGCCCCCAGGGGCAATTCCACAAAGGGAGTGGGAACTTGGAGCACCGGCAAGGGACCGGGTCGGGCGGAGCAGGCAGAGCACAGCGGCCCGGCAGGGTCGCAGCCCACCGGGCAGCCCTCCACTATGGGCAGGGGCGGCAAAAGCCGGGCCAGGGCGCGGGCGGCGGTGGACTTGGCAGTGCCTTTTTCACCTCGCAGCAAAACCCCACCCAGCCCCAGGTCCACCCCCAGGAGCAAAAGGGCTGTTTTGAGCCGCTGTTGCCCCACGATGGCCGTGAAGGGGTAGGCCGTCTGGGCGGCAGAGGGGATGTTGCGGGGAGGTTTCACCTGGTTTCGGCTCCGTAAAGGACGTTCTAGGAGTATATGGGGGCCAAAGGAAGGTGTAAAGCGGGCCCTGGACAACTGTAAAGGCCAGATTGGCCCCAGGGCATTAAAATATATTAAAACTATAGATGAATATAGGTAAAACCGATTTGACCGTAAGCATTTAAAAATTGCATGATTAGCCAGTAAATGCGGTGTGACGAGCACTTAAGCACAATCTGCGCTGGTCTCTTGAACCTTTGCTACGGGTCCGCTGTCACCATCCTGCCTCGCGCCGCAAACCATCCTAGAAAAACACCGTCTGCTGCCTGCGGATTTTCCGTGTCCGACGTAGTCCGCTGGGCCAAGGCGGTGAGGTGCGAACCGACGTAATCCGTTCGCTTTAATTTTGTTTCCCTAGACCGTAAGGAACGGGGGGGCAAGGAGGGAAAGGGAGATGGAGATAAAGGCAGAGGTTCTGGAAAACATTGATGCCAAAGGGGTAAGCCGGCGCGATTTTATAAAATACGCCACGGTGGTTACCTCGGTGTTGGGTTTGGCGCCCAGCATGGTGCCCAAGGTGGCCGAGGCCATGGCCATAAAGCAGCGCCCCACGGTGATCTGGCTGCACTTTGCCGAGTGCACCGGTTGCAGCGAGGCCTTCATTCGCAGCACCTATCCTTGGATCGACCAGATCGTGTTGGACGTGCTCAACGTGGCCTACCATGAGACCATCATGGCGCCTTCGGGGCACAACGCCGAAAAATCCCTCACCGATGCCATGAAGAAGTACGACGGCAAGTACATCCTGGTCTGCGAGGGGGGAATTCCCACCAAAAACAACGGCATCTATGGCAAGGTAGCCGGCCACACCATGCTGGACATCGCCAAGAAGGCCACCAAGCATGCCATGGCCACCATCTGCGTGGGCAACTGCGCCTGCTTCGGCGGGGTGCAGGCGGCCGCGCCCAATCCCACCAAGGCCATGAGCGTGAGCAAGGCTACCGGCACCAAGACGGTGAACATCGCCGGCTGCCCGCCCAACGCGGTGAACATGGTCGCCACGGTGGTGCATTTCCTGCTTTTGGGCAAGTTGCCGGCCCTGGACGACAACGGCCGTCCGATGTTCGCCTACGGCTACACCATCCACGAGAAGTGCCCCCGCCGGGCCCACTACGAGAACGGCGAGTTCGTAAAGAAATTCGGCGATAAGGGAGCCATGAAGGGCTACTGTCTGGCGGAGATGGGATGCAAGGGACCCAACACCTACAACAACTGCCCCATCGTTAAGTTCAACGACGGCACCAACTGGCCCATCGGAGCCGGGCACCCCTGCATCGGCTGTTCCGAGCCCAATTTCTGGGACACTCAGTCCCCCTTCTATGAGCCTATCTAAGCCGGGCCGATGGAAGGTTTAGGTAAAAAACCTCGCTCCATGAAGGAGGACGATACAGATGGCTAAATACACCATCGATCCGATTACTCGCATCGAAGGGCACCTGCGCATCGATGTTGAGATTGAAGGCGGTAAGGTAACCAACGCTTGGTCCTCGGCCCAGCTTTTCCGCGGCCTAGAGATAATCCTGCAAGGCCGCGATCCCCGCGACGCGCCGTGGATCACCCAACGCGCCTGCGGCGTGTGCACCGAGGTGCACGCCCTGGCTTCCATACGCGCCCTGGACGACGCGGTGCGGGTGAAAATCCCTCCCTTGGCCCGCATCTGCCGCAACCTGGTGCACGGAGCCCAGTTCCTGCACGACCACCCGGTGCATTTCTACGTGCTCAGTGCCCTGGACTGGGTGGACGTGGTCAGCGCGCTCAAGGCCGATCCCAAGAAGACCGCCGCCCTGGCCGGTCAGTTGGGCGACTATCCGGGCAGCGGGGCCAGCGACTTTAAAGCGGTGCAGGACAAACTCAAGACCTTCGTGGCCAGCGGCCAGCTCGGTCCCTTTGCCAACGGCTATTGGGGTCACAAGGACTACCGCCTGCCACCGGAGGCCAACCTGTTGGCCGTGTCCCACTACCTGATGCTCTTAAGGCTCCAGGTCAAGGCCGCGCGCATGATGGCCCTGTTCGGCGGTAAGAACCCGCACATTCAGAGCTACTGCACCGGCGGCGTGACCTGCGTGAAGGACATGCTGGATGTGGATCGCCTGGCCGAGTTCCTTTACTACCTCAAGGAAATGCAGGCGTTCATCGACAACGTCTACATTCCGGACGTGTTGGCCGTGGCCAGCTTCTACAAGGACTGGGGTGCGCGCAACATAGGCGGCTGCACCAACTTCATGGCCTACGGCAACTTCCCGCAGAATTCGGGCCGCTACCTGGAAGAGAAGATGTTCCTGCCAGGCGGCGTGATCATGGATCGCAACCTGGGCAAGATCGCCGACGTGAACCCGGACATGATCACCGAGGAGGTGACTCGGGCCTGGTACAAGAACGGTCCGGCCCTGCCTCCGGCCAAGGGCGTGACCCAACCCCTGGAGGACGCCCGCTTCGACTACGACGGCAAGTACTCCTGGTTCAAGGCTCCCCGCTACGAGGGCAAGCCCATGGAGGTGGGTCCCCTGGCCCAGGTGCTGGCCGCCTTCGCCCGGGGCCACAAGCCCACCAAGGACTTGGTTGTAGCGGTGCTCAAGCATTTGAACGTGCCGGCCAATGCCCTGTTCAGCACCCTGGGGCGCACTGCGGCCCGGGCCATCGAGACCAAGGTCATCGCCGACGAGATGGCCTCCTGGGTCACCGAGGCCATCGGCCTGATCAAAGAGGGCAAGCTGGAAACCGCCGCCGAGTGGAAGTGGCCCGGAGAGACCATGGGCTACGGCCTTATCGACGTGCCCCGTGGCGCCCTAGGTCACTGGATCCACCAAGGCAAGGACGACAAGATCGCCAACTACCAGTTGGTGGTGCCTTCCACCTGGAACCTGGGTCCCCGCGACGCCAAGGGCCAGGTGGGACCGGTGGAAGAGGCCCTGATCGGCACGCCCATCGCCGATCCCAAGGCTCCCTTGGAGATTATCCGCACCGTGCACTCCTTCGACCCCTGTATCGCCTGCGGCGTGCACGTGATCGATCCGGACAGCAACGAGGTGCGCAAGTTCAAGGTTTGTTAAGCACCTAACCCCAATCAACGGGGCGGCGGGTTTCTCGCCGCCCCGTTGCCTTTCTGCTATACTCGAGGCCAACATGAACCAGGCTGAGGCACAAGAAATCCTGATATTGGGTGTGGGCAATGTTCTGCTCACCGACGAGGGCGTGGGGGTGCGCGTGGCCCACGAACTCATGGCCCGCTACGACTTTCCCTCCAACGTCAAGGTAATGGACGGAGGGGTGCTGGGCCTGTCCCTGACCGGAGTAATGATGGAGGCCCGGCGGGTGATCGTGGTGGACGCGGTGCGCGGCGGCGAAGCGCCCGGCAGCGTCTATCGCTTTGACTGGGACGCCCGGCCCGAGCACATCCAATACAAGGACAGCCTGCACCAGATCGATCTCATGGAGACCATGGCCCTGCTGCCGCTTTTGGGCGACCCGCCCGAGGTTGTGGTGATCGGGGTGGAGTTCGGCGACATCGACAACTACGGCCTGGAGCTAACCCCCCAGGTGGAGCAGGCGGTGGAGCCTCTTATAGAGCAGGTGATTCTGGAACTGGAGCGGCTGGGTTCTCCGGCCCAACCCGCCGTGCAACCCCGCGAGGTGACCGATGTGTTTGGCCATACCAGCCAAGATCATTGAGTTGGGCGACGACATGGCCACCGTGGAGGTGGGCGGGGTGGAGCGCCGCGTGTCCACCCTTATGGTGCCTGATCTAAAGTTGGGCGATTATGTGATCACCCACGCCGGCTTCGCGCTGCACAAAGTGGAGGAGGCCGACGCTTTGGCCTCCATCGAGTTGCTCAGGGACCTTACCAACCGAGTCCCTCAAGAGGGGACGGGAGAATAGACATGTCCGATTTGGCCCGCAAGGAAAAGGTCTGCCAGGAAACCGATTGTCAGGACCAGTGGCAGGATCTGCCCCTGGAGGCGCGCGAACAGTGCGGCTGTTTCCTTTACTGCCCCTTTTGCGCCAATGAGATGATCACCCGTTGCAGCGCCTGCGGCGAGGTGCTGCACGACACCGGATTCAAGTATTGTCCCTATTGCGGTGCCGAGTTCGGGGGGTAGCGCGGCTTGCCAGGAAGCGCCATGCTGCGTTGGCGGCGGCGCTCAAGCCTCGACGTAGTTTTACTACGCCTCCGGCTTTCGCTTGCCGAACGCCTTGCCTGGCACCACGTAGCTGTGCCGCAGGGAGTTTCCCCTGACTGGCCCGACGTTTTTTAAAAGCTGCTTCTAGGATCGGCGGCTCAGGCCGCTTAAGACAAATGAGGCTGTTCGCCATGGCGAGCGGCCTCGTTGCTTTTTGGGTGTTGAGTAAAGCCTAATCCCTGAGGGCGTCCACCGGGGTGAGGCTAGCTGCACGGCGCGCCGGGGCCAGGCCGAAGACCATGGATATGGCCAGTCCCAAAAAGCCAGCGCCCAATGCCGGGCCCACGGGCAGGGCGAAATCCAAAGAGCCGAAAAGCTTTATCGCCAAAGCGGCCGCCAGGCCCAGCAAGGCCCCGCCTCCGCTTCCGGCCAGGCCCAGAATTATGGCCTCGGCCAAGAACTGCCAAAGTATGTCGCGGCGCCTGGCCCCCACCGCCCGGCGCAGGCCGATCTCGGTGGTGCGCTCCTTTACCGAAATCAACAGCACCGCCATGATGCCCACCCCGGCCACCAACAGGCTCACAGCGGCCACCCCGGTTATGGTGGCCGAGAAGATTCGGTTGGACTCTTCGCGCGCCTGGATGGTTTCCAGTTGAGTGTGAATCTTAAAATCGTCCGGTTGGCCGGTGCGCAGGTTGTGCCGCTGGCGCAGCAGGTTGGTGATTTCCTGGGCCAGGGGTTCCATGACTGAATCGTTTTCACCCCTAACCAAGAGCAGCCCCACGTAGCGCCTGCCGCTCAACAGGCGAGACTGGGCGGTCTTCAGAGGAAGGTAGAGCCGTTCATCCAGGTCGTTTCCGCTGGCGTCCACTCCCTTGGGCAACAACTCCCCCACCACCACAAAGGGCTGTTTCTTCACCTCTATGGTGCGGCCCAGCAGCGAACCGTCGCCGGCCAGGTGTTCGCGTAGGGCCGGGCCCACCACCGCCACCCGGCGTCCGGCCCTTTCCTCGCGTTGGGTGAAAAAACGGCCTTCGGCCAGGCCATGCTCCTCCAACAGGAAAATATTGGGCTGGGCGGCAATCACCAAGGCGTCGGTGGTGCCTTCCGGGCCGGCCATGCGCATCAGGCGCATGTCCAGGGCAGAGGCGGCCTTGGCTCCCTCCAGGCGGGAGATGGCCTCGGCGTCGGCAGGCTCCAGAGAGGAAACCTCGCCGGTGCTGCGGCTGCGCAGCCCGGTAAAGGCGCGTTTGGCAGAGTGCACCGAAATGATGTTGGTGCCCATGGCGGTGATGCGCTCCAGCACCTGGTTGCGGGTGCCTTGACCCACCGCCACCATTACCACCACTGCCGCCACCCCAACCAACAGGCCCCCCGCGGCCAGGCAGGCGCGCAGGCGATGCCCCCAAAGCCCTTCCCAAGCGGCGGCTATCAAACGGCGGGTGCGCGGAGCTATCATCTTAGGGCCTCCACCGGGTGCAGGCCTGCCGCCTTTTTGGCCGGGGCCACCCCGAACAACAGGCCCACCCCCGCGCTGAAGCCCAGGGCCCACAAAAAGCCAGAGGGGCTGAAGGCGGTGGGAATGGCCAGCAGCCAGGTGGCCAGGTATGACAGCAGCAGGCCCATCAACAAGCCACAGACGCCCCCGGCCGCCGCCACCATGAGCGACTCCATGAGTATCTGGTAGAGGATGTCGCGCCGTCTTGCCCCCACCGCCCGGCGCACCCCGATTTCGTAGGCTCGCTCGCTCACCGCCACCAGCATGATGTTCATGATCACCACCCCGGAGACGAACAGGCTCACCGCGCTGACAAAGGTGAGCATGGCCACCAGGGAGCGGCTTTGCCTGGTGATGAGCTTCATCAGCTCGTCGGGAGTGATGATGAGGAAATCGTCGGGCACTCCCGGCAACAGGGAGTGGTTTTCGCGCAGGACGCTGGTGACCTCGGCCTTGACCTCTTCCAGCCGGGTGGCATCGGTCATGGTGACGCGCATTCCGCTGAGCTTGTCGTCACGGCTCAGGCGCTTGGTGGCCGTGGACAGAGGCACCAGGATTATGTCGTCGCGGTCGCGCCAGCCGCTGGAACCCTTGGATTCCAGCACGCCCACCACGATGAAGGGGGTGCGCCCGATTCTCAGGCGGCGGCCCACCGGGTTGGCCTCGCCGAATAGCTCGCGCACCACCGTGGTGCCCAGCACCGCCACCCGGGCGCTCTGCCTGATGTCGGTGAGGCTGACGAAGCGCCCTTGGAGCAGGGGCCATTTGCGGGCCGCGGCCCAGCCCGGCGTGGCACCCCGCACCCTGGTGTTGGTGTTGTTGCCGCCGGCGGTCACCTGGGTGCGGGCCACGTTCTTGTGGGGCACCACGTGGGCCACTCCGTCCACCCGGGAGATGGACGCCGCGTCCTGGGGGGTTAGGGTCACCGCCCGCTTCATGCCCCGGCGCACCCCCAGGCGGCCTCCGCCGGAAGAAATGTAAAAAGCGTCGGCCCCAAATCCCATGGAGGCCATGCGGCTAGACACCGCCTGCTGGGCTCCCTGGCCGATCTGGTGAATCACGGTGAGCGAGGCGATGCCGATAATCAGGCCGATCATCATGAGGGCGGCATAGGAGCGAAAGGCCCACAGGGAACTGACGGCGGCTTTCAGCAGGCGCCAGGCCAGGCTCACTTGGCGGCTTCCTTGAGGGTTTGCAATTGCTCGATAGCCTGGGTGGGCTCGGCTACGGCCTCATCGCTGTCCACATTGCCGTAGACCACCCGCATCAGGCGGCGGCACATGCAGCCCACCGCCGTGTCGTGGGTTACCAGAACTATGGTGCGCCCCTCGGCGTGGAGACCCTGCAAAATCGAGATGATCTCCAGGGATGAGCGTTGGTCCAGGTTGCCGGTGGGCTCGTCGGCGAAAATAACCTCAGGGTCGTTGACCAGGGCCCGGGCAATGGCCACCCGCTGGCACTCCCCGCCGCTCATTTCGCCGGGCCGGTGGTGCAATCGGTGCTCCAGGCCCACTCGCCCCAGAGCCCGCCGGGCGCGCTCCCGGGCGTCCTCGGGAAAATGCCCGGCATAGGTGAAGGGCAAAAGCACGTTGTCCAGGGCTGTGGATTTGGGCAGCAGGTGGAAGGCCTGGAACACGAAGCCCAGCTTATCGTTGCGCAGTCGGGCCAGCTCGTCGTCGCTCAGGTCGGAAACCTCGCTGCCGTCCAAACGGTAAGAGCCGCCGGTGGGGCGGTCCAGTAGGCCCAGGATGTGCAGCAGGGTGGATTTTCCCGAGCCCGAGGGGCCCATGATGGCCAGGAATTCACCGGGGCGTACGTGAAGATCGATGCCCAAAAGCACCGGGGTCTCCACCTTGCCTCGGTAGTAAGTCTTTGTGATGCCCTTTAGCTTGATCACCGCCGGCCTCAGCGGCCCCCGCCGGGCTTGGCCGCGGTAAGGGGAGCGCTCATGGGGATGATCACGGTCTGGCCCTCTTCCAGGCCTTCGGTGATCTCCGCCCGCAAATCTTCGGTCCAGCCCACCTGCACCGGTTGGAGGGTGACCTTGCCGTCACGGCGTACGTAGACCATGGCCTTGCCGCCTTTGCGGCGTATGGCCGGGGCTGGGATCAAAAGCACGCCCTGGCGCACTCCGGCGATGATGCTCACCGTGGCGGTCATTTCCGGCTTGAGCAGATCCTTATAATCACTAAGAATCTTGATGGTTACCGGGTAGTAGACCACGTCGTCCACGATCTTGGCCGAGGGTTGGATGGACTCCACCTCTCCCATGAACTTCCGGCCGGAATATGCGTCCACCGTGAAAAATGCCTTCTGGGCCAGTTTGGCCAAGCCGATGTCGGTCTCATCCACGAAGTCATCCACTTGGAGACGGGCCAGGTCAACGATGGTGATGAAGGTGGGCGCGCTCAGGCTGGCCGCCACGGTCTCGCCCTCTTGGGTGGAAACGCTGGAAACCACACCGCTGATGGGGGCCTTGATGGTGGCGTAGTCCAGGGTAACCTGGGCGGTGGCCACCCGGGCCTGGGAGGCGGCAAGGTCGGCCTCGGCCACTTTGAGGTCTTGGATATAGCTCTGCTTTACCTGGTTGAGTTTGGCAGTGGCCGCGTGCAGCCGCGCCTGGGCCACCAGGTGTTTTTCCCGGGCCCGGTCCAGGGCGTCCTGGGCCACCAGGTCGCTGGTGCGCATTTTTTGCTGGCGGTTGAAGTCCAGGCTGGTCAGGTCCAGGGTGGCTTTGGCCTCGTTCAGTTCAGCTTCGGCCCGGACTATTTCCCTGGGGCCGGTGGCCTTGACCCGCCTTAAGCGGGCCTGGTCGGCATTCAACTCGGCCTGGGCCTGGAGCAGCCTGGCCTCCAGGTCCTTGTGCTCTATCAAGGCCACTACCTGGCCGGCCTTGACCGCTTGGCCGATGCTGACCAAAAGTTTTTCCACCCGGCCGCTTACCCGCGCCCCCACCTTGACTTCGGCCCCTACCTGGGGCTTCACCGTGCCGGTGGAAACAATCATGCGCCGGATAGGGCCGCGCTTTACCTGATACTCCTTGCCCTGGATTTGCAGACCCTGGCCGCCACGGGGCCACCAGGCCCACAGCCCCCCGGCCAAGGCCAGGGCCAACACCACGGCCACCGCCCATTTCAGCCTCTTGGCTTTTCCCAAGATCTGCTCCCTGTAAGAGGACGCCGATTTTGTCTGATTTTATAGCACGCCGGATGGCGCCGCTACTTGCCAGCGCCGACTCCCGGTGCGGAAACTCCGGCGGGACCCTGGTTGGGAGCGGTTACCGTGAAGCTGCCGATGAGGCTCATCAATAACACCATGCCCACCACTGACAGCAGCACGCAGGTGGCGGCCTGCAAGAAGGTGAAGCTCGCCACTGCCCTCAGCCCGAAGTATAGGGTTATGAAAAAGTACACGTAGACCAGCACCATGAGGGCGTCCTGGTAGCCGGGCAAAAACGGCAGAATCACCGCAATGAGCTTGATCCCCAGGCTGTAGCAGACCACACGCAAAAAACCGCCTGCGTTCAGTGGGTTGCGCATGATGTGGTGACCGATGGTGTAGATCAGGCCGATAAAGATGAGGTCTACCACCAGGCGGGTGATCAGGCCCCAGGCCACGGCCCCCAAGGGGAATCCGGCGATGAGCGCGGACAGGGAAGCCAGCAGGTGAACCCAGAATAGAAACATCAGCGGTGTGGCCAAATCGCCCCGGTTTTCCATTTGGGCGAAAAATGACCTCGTCTTGAAGGACGCAGCCATGGCCACCGGCAAAAAGGTGCCCGGACGCCGCCAATCAAAATCCTTGACCATCTGTGACATACCGGCCTCCATGGCGAGCTAGGCTTCTGGTGGCACGCTAAGCCATGATGCCCTCGCTGTCAAGCCGGGGAACCAGCCGCAACAACATTGCTAATCTTGGTATTTACATTACGCAGATGCTATATTATTCAGTGGAATGATCGCTGGGTCCGCGTGAATTCCCATGGGAGTAGGCAATTGATATCCCGCTTGGGCTTGGCAATCTTGGTGATGGTCTTAGTGCTCGGGGTGGCCGCCCCTCCCGCCCGGTCTTTCGTTGACACCGCACAACGCATCTACACCGCACAGCTGCTTGGCGAAGCCATCCGCCTGGACGACTTCTCCGACCACCCGCCCGAGAGGGGCATGGGTTGGCGGATATACCGCCAGACCGACATGGTCCCCCTTTTGACCGATGAAATGATTCGCGATGAGCATCTGGTGGAAGTGGAGGCCTTCGGGCGCACCACGACCACCGTCCTGCCTCTGTTGTCCGCTCAGATGTTCCTGCTCTATAGCCGGGCCATGCATCGCCATTTGCAGAGCGCCGAGGCCGAGCAAAAGAGCCGTGTCTATACCAACCTTCCCGGACCGGGCATCCCCTTGATGCTCAAGTTGCTGTTCCCCGGCTACGTGGAGCAGGAGTCTGCGGTGGGCCTGTTGCAGGGTCAGGGCTTCAGAACGCCTTCGGGGCGGGCCGCCGGTGTTCTAGGCTGGCTGTTCGAGGACGAGGGTGTTTTTTCGGGCAACGAGTGGAACTGGGATAATTTCTTGCCCCGCATCCTTTCGGTAACCGCCTTGGTAGTGGTGGGCCTGCTGTTTATCGAGTTCTTGCGCTTTCTGGTGCTCTTGGGCATACGCTCCATCAGCGAAGCCGATCGCAAACAATCCTAGAACCAGGCAAAATAATGGGGCGAGCCTGTCGGCCCGCCCCAATACGGCAAGTCTCCGCCTACTTCTCGAAGTGGTCTTCCTGGAGATAAGGATTGACCTTCCCGCACTTGGGGCAAAGGTAGTAGTTCTTTTTGTGCAGGGCGTCTTCCAGTTTTTCAAAGGGGGTCTGGGCGTATTCCGGCGCCAAGATTTCATTGCCGCAGTCTTCAGTTTTACACTTAACGTAAATGGCCATATGCCCACTCCGGTTTGGGGTTGTGTGCGCGCCCGGCTGGGCGTTCAGTAATAATATATGCCTTTGGTGATAGCACCTGCCTATGGTTGTTTGCACAGCCCTTTTCTGTCAAGCAAAAACCCTCAAGTCCTTTGGATTAAAGCGGTTGTCGTGTCGCGCCTTCCTTGACAAGCAGGGGGGCTCGCCGTAATATGCATAGTTCCAACGCAGTAATCCCTCTATGGGGTTAACGTAGCTAACTATTTAATATGCCGCAACTATATCTTGGCAGGCCCTTGGCGGAACCAAAAGCTTGATTCATGGCGGAGACCATCCCCCACAACAGCGGCCCCCAGGACCTTCTGGCCGCCTACGACTATGAGCTGCCCCCGGAGCTCATAGCCCAGGCTCCGGCCCGGCGGCGAGTGCAGGCCCGGTTGCTGCATCTTCCCCGCTATCAGGGGCCGAGCGGACATCACAAGGTGGCGGGGCTAACCCGTTTGCTCAGGCCCGGCGACCTTCTGGTGCTCAACGACACCAGGGTTGTGCCGGCCCGCCTTATGGCGGCCAAGCCCACCGGAGGGCGGGTGGAGATTTTGCTGCTGTCCCCGGCCCAGCCCCAGAAACGCCTGGAGGACGGCCGCGAGGTGCACCAGTGCCTGTTGCGCTCCCACAAGACCATCGCCGCGGGCGCACGCCTGCGTCTTGGCGGTGAGCCGGAGGTTTGGGTGCGGGTGTTGGAGCGGGGCGAGCGGGGCCGGGCCCTGGTGGAGTTTCCCGCTCCGGCCCTGGGATTGGCCGCCGACCGGGGAGCCACGCCGCTGCCGCCTTATATAAAGCGGCCTCAAGGGCCGGACGCCCGGGACGCCTCCCGCTACCAGACGGTATACGCCTCCCAGCCGGGGGCGGTGGCCGCCCCTACCGCCGGGCTGCACCTGAGCCGTGAGCTGCTTTCCGCTCTGGCCCGCCGGGGGGTGGAGCACACCTCCCTGACCCTGCACGTGGGCTACGGCACCTTTGCCGAGCCGGACCCTGCTCAACTGGCCTCGGGCCGCCTGCATTCGGAGTGGGTGGAAATTTCCCCCGAGGCGGCTCTGGCCGTGGCCAGGGCCAAGAAGCGGGGCGGGCGGGTCATCGCCGTGGGCACCACCAGCTTGCGCTCTTTGGAGTGGCGCCCCGGACCGGGAGGGGTGCCCCAGCCTGGAGCCGGATGGTGCGACCTGCTCATCGCGCCGGGGCACAGCTTCCGGGTGGCCGACGGCCTGATAACCAATTTTCATCTGCCCCGCACCACCTTGCTCATGCTGGTCGCCGCCCTGGCCGGGCGGGAGCGTATATTAGACGCCTATCGTCAAGCCATGGAGCGGAGTTATCGTTTCTATAGCTACGGCGATGCCATGCTGATAATCTGATGGCGCGCTTGAGCTTTGAAATATCCGCCACCAGCGGGCGGGCCCGCACCGGGCGATTGCACACGCGCCGTGGGGTGGTGGACACTCCGGCTTTCATGCCGGTGGGCACCCAGGGCACGGTGAAGGGGCTGTTGCCCGAAGAGGTGTCCGGCCTTGGGGCCCAGATGATTCTGGGCAACACCTACCACCTGCTGCTTCGGCCGGGAGTGGAGACGGTGGCCTCATTGGGTGGGCTGCACCGCTTCATGAACTGGCCGGGGTCCATCCTCACCGACAGCGGCGGGTTCCAGGTGTTTTCCCTGAGCGGCCTGCGCAGTTTGGACGAGCAGGGGGCCAGCTTCCGCTCCCATCTGGACGGCCAGCTGCTGCGCATGACCCCCGAGTCGGTTATTCATGCCCAGGAAATGCTGGGCTCGGACCTGATGATGGTCTTGGACGAATGCCCTCCACCCGGTTCGCCACGGGAGTATTTGGCCGAATCCCTGGAGCGCGACGCCCGCTGGGCGGCTCGCGCCCTGGCCGCGCGCACCGATAAAGGAGGCGCATTGCTGGGAATAGTCCAGGGTGGGGTGTATAGTGACCTGCGTGCCCGCAGCGTGGAGTTGTTGGCTGCCCTGGAGTTGGACGGATACGCCTTGGGCGGCCTCAGCGTGGGCGAACCCAAGCCCCGGATGATGGAGGTTATCGACAGCACCGTGCCGCAGTTGCCGGCCGACAAACCTGTCTACCTCATGGGGGTGGGCGAGCCGGCCGATCTGGTGCGTTGCGTGGGTTTGGGGGTGGACATGTTCGATTGCGTGCTGCCCACTCGCATGGCCCGCACCGGAACCTTGCTGACCTCCAAGGGAAGACTGAATCTGCGCAACAGCCGGTTCAAGGACGATCCCAGGCCGGTGGAAGAGGGCTGTGAGTGCCCCACCTGCCGCAGCTACAGCCGGGCTTATCTGCGTCATTTGGTCATGGCCAAGGAGTTGTTGGCTTATCGCTTGAATACTGTGCACAACTTGCACTACATTCTTCAGTTGATGGCTGGGCTACGCAGGGCCATCGCTGAAAACAAATACGAGACTTACGCTCGCGGGGTGCTTGCGGGGCTGGAGCCCTCTGGCCAGGAGCGGGCAGCGTTAACCTAGGGAGGATAGAATGTTAGATTTGTTGACCACGGGCACCGCCTGGGCTATGGGCATGGGCGGGCAGCAGGGCGGCAGCGGCGGCGGTGAAAGTGCCGGCGGTTTGGGCGGACTTCTCTCCGGCCCCATTCCCATGCTCGTCCTGATGTTCGTAATTTTTTATTTCCTGCTCATCAGGCCCCAGCAAAAGAAAGCCAAGGCCCACAAGGCCATGTTGGCCAACATCCATAAGGGCGACAAGATTCTGACCAATGGTGGAGTCTACGGCCGCGTCACCGGCATGGACGACCAGACCTTGACCCTGGAAATCGCTCCCCAGGTTCGCATCAAGGTCAGCCGGGGACACATTGCCGGCGTGGTCGGCGCGGGCGGCGCTCCGCCTGCTCCCGCGCCCAAGAAGTAGCCGCAAGCTGAAACATGAGTCGCCCATCTCCGGCCCGCCGGGGCCGGGATGGGAATTTGCTGCGTTAGGAGTTCACCTTGCCTAAGAACTTCTTTTTGAAGTCCACCCTGGTGGCTGCGGTCATCATCCTGGCCCTGCTGTTCCTGGTGCCCACCCTGGGAGGCGGCAAGCTGCCTGCCTGGTGGACCAATACCTTGCCCAGCGACCAAATCCGTCTGGGCTTGGACCTGCAGGGCGGTATGCACTTGATCCTGGAGGTGGAAACCCAAAAAGCGGTAACTGCCTCGGTTGAGCGCTCCAGCCAAGAGTTGCAGCGCAAAATACGCGAAGACAACATCCGCGCCATCCGCCCCCAATCTGGAAAAGACAACACCATTAGCTTGGTTTTGCTGCACAACAGCGACCGGGCCAAGATGGAAGACTTGGTAAAGCGGGACTATCCCGACTACACCGTGGCATCCAGCCGCACCTTGGACGACGGCAAGATCCAGATGGTCTTGCAGCTCACCGCCAAGGCGGCCAAGCATATCGCCGAGCAGGCTTCCACTCAGGCCCTGGAAACCATCCGCAACCGGGTGGACCAGTTCGGGGTGAGCGAGCCGGAGATTTTGCCCCAATCCGAGGGGCGCATCCTCATCCAGCTGCCGGGCGTCAAGGACCCCCAGCGGGCGGTGGCCCTAATCGGCAAGACCGCTCAGTTGCAGTTTAAGCTGGTCGATGACTCGGTTAGTCCGTCCACGGTGACCAAAGCCACTTTGCCGCCGGGCGACGAGATTCTGGATATGTACCGGCGCGACCATGCCAGCGGCCGGGTGGACAAGGAGCCCATCGTGGTGCACCGCCGGGTGGCCATGACCGGGGCCACCATCACCGACGCCAGGGTGCAGATGGACTCCCAGTACAACCAGCCCTACGTTTCGGTGGCCTTTGACAGCGCCGGGGCCCGCCAGTTCGCCGACATCACCACCCGCAACGTGAAAAAACGCCTGGCCATCATCCTGGACGGCAAGGTGCAGTCGGCTCCGGTGATCCAAGAACCCATCACCGGCGGCGAGGCCCGCATCTCCGGCGACTTCACCATGGAAGAGGCCAGGGATCTGGCCGTGGTGCTGCGCTCGGGCGCTCTGCCCGCTCCGGTGAGGATTTTGGAAGAGCGTACCGTGGGCCCCAGCCTGGGCCAGGACTCCATCGATCAGGGATTGCTCTCCATGGTGGTGGGCTTCTGCCTGGTGGTGGCGTTCATCCTGCTCTACTATCGCTTGGCTGGAGTGTTCGCCAACTTGGCGCTGCTACTCAACCTGGTGATCATCAGCGGGGCGCTGGCCGCTTTCCAGGCGACCCTGACCCTGCCGGGCATAGCGGGCATCATCTTGACTATCGGCATGGCGGTTGACGCCAACGTGCTTATTTTCGAGAGGGTGCGTGAAGAGATCAGGATGGGCAAGACGCCGTTCGCCGCCGTGGAGGCTGGTTACGGCAAGGCTACCCTGACCATTTTGGACGCCAATATCACCACCCTGATCGCGGCCCTGGTGTTGTTCCAGTTTGGAACCGGGCCCATACGGGGGTTTGCGGTGACCTTGTCCATAGGTATAGCCTCGTCGCTTTTCACGGCCATTACCTTCACCAGGCTGCTGTTTGACCTTTACTTGCACCAGTTCAGGCCCCGGCGGCTTCTGATCTAGGGTCTTTCCTCGGAGCACCAATGGAATTTATTAAGCCGAACATAGATCTTAATTTTGTTGGCAACCGTGGTAAGGCCTTCATCATCAGCGGCCTGCTGATCTTGATGACCATAGCCAGCCTTTTTATCCACGGCGGCCCCAACTACGGCATTGACTTTGCCGGTGGTATTTTGGTGCAGGTGCGCTTTGCCGAACCCACCGATGCCACGGACATCAAGAAGGCCCTGGCGCCCCTGGGCATGGAACAGTCCATGGTGCAGGGTTTTGGCGAAAAGAAGAACAATGAGTTCCTCATTCGCAACGAAAAGAAAGACCTGAACCTGCAGGGACTGAGCGACCGGGTGCGCCAAACCCTGGCCAAGACCTACGGCCAAGGCAAGGTGGAGGTGCGTCGGGTGGAGATGGTGGGCCCCAAGGTGGGCAAGGACCTTCGCGAGAAGGCTTTGCTGGCCATCTTCTACGCCATCATCCTCATCGCGGTGTACATCTCCGGGCGCTTTGAGCAAAAGTGGGGCTTGGCCGCTCTCATGGCCGGCGTGCTGGTGGGGGCCACCCTGCTGGTGCAAGCGTTGATCGTGGCCATGGGAGGCGATGAAGGCATCGCCATGGTGTTGCTCATCCTCACCGCCCTGGTGGTGACGGTGGGCGCCTGCTGGCTATTAAAGCTGCGCTACGCCCTGGGGGCCATCGTGGCCCTTATTCACGACGTGGTCATCACCGTGGGCGTGTTCAGCCTGCTGGACAAGGAATTCACCCTGGCCACCGTGGCCGCCCTGCTGACCATCATCGGTTACTCGCTCAACGACACCATCATCGTCTACGACCGCATCCGCGAGAACCTCAAGAGGGCTGGTAAGCAATCCTTGGATGTGACCATAAACGCCTCCATCAACCAGACCCTCAGCCGCACCATCCTGACCTCGGGCACCACCTTGATCGTATTGCTCTGCCTGTTTGTCTTGGGTGGCGGGGTTATCGAAGACTTCGCCCTGGCCCTGTTGGTGGGCGTGGTGGTGGGCACCTACTCTTCGGTTTTCGTGGCCAGCCCGGTGCTTTTGCTGCTGCCCGAAGGACGGCCCATGGCCCTTCGGCGTTCCGCTCCGGCCAAGGCTGCTCCGGTTCGCCCGGAGCCGATGGAGGCGCAACCGGTCCCCGCTCAGGTCAGTTCCGGCAAGGCTGCCGGCGCCGCCCGGCAAAAGCGGAGCAAGAAAAAGAGCCGACGCAAGGGCAAACGGCGTTAATGAGCCCTTTGGGGCTTGCTTGAGCCGGCCTGGCCCGGCTAAGTTGTAAGGCATGGGCCGAATCATAACCATAGCCAACCAGAAGGGTGGGGTGGGTAAAACCACAACCGCGGTCAACTTGGCCGCGTGCCTGGCCTCGGCCGGGCAATCCACCCTCTTGGTTGACTGCGACCCCCAAGGTAACGCCACCAGCGGCCTGGGGGTCGCGCTCGATGCCGGCAGTCCCACCCTGTACCACGTAATGATCGGCCAGGTTAAGGCCCATGACGCGGTGCGCCCCACCACCCTGGAAAACCTGCACATCATGGGCTCGGACGTTAACTTGTTCGGGGCAGAGGTGGAGCTGGCCAGATCTTCAGGGCGGGAGCGCCTGCTGGCCAGTGCCCTGTCTCCGTTAACATCAAGTTATCGATACATATTATTGGATTGTCCTCCCTCTCTGGGCTTGCTGACCCTCAACGCCCTCACCGCCTGCCATGGGGTGCTGATCCCCTTGCAGACCGAATATTACGCCTTGGAGGGGCTCACCCAGCTGTTGCACACCATAGCCAGGGTGCGCCGCACCTTGAACGTGGGGCTTCAGGTCGAGGGCATCCTGCTGACCATGTACGACCAACGCAACAATCTTTCCCATCAGGTGGCCGACGATGTGCGGGGCCACTTCAAGGGCATGGTTTACGACACGGTGGTGCCGCGCAACGTGCGGCTTTCCGAGGCGCCCAGCCACGGCCTGCCGGTGATACTCTACGATGCCCGTTGCGCCGGAGCCCAGAGTTACCTGGCCCTGGCCCAGGAAGTCATGGACGGCCCCCGGAGCAATTCGGGAGCGCCACAGGAGGGCCAGGCGGCATGAGCGACCAGACCTTTGACAAGAAAAAGCCGCTACGCCGCAAAGTTCCGGCTCTAGGACGAGGCTTGGCCGCTCTGTTGGGCGACGACGATTACCCCGGCGGAGGCTTGGTTACCGAGCCGGGTCCTGGTGAGCGGGTGGTGGAACTGCCCATCGAGCGCCTGGAGCCCAACCCCTACCAGCCGCGCCGCATGTTCGACAATGACGCCCTCAAGGCCCTGGCCGATTCCATCGCCGAGCACGGGGTGTTGCAACCCTTGGTGGTGCGCCCGGTGGACCAGGGCTACCAGCTCATCGCCGGTGAGCGCCGCCTCAGGGCCAGCCAACTGGCCGGACGTGTGTCGGTGCCGGTGGTGGTGCGCCGGGCCACGGACCAACAGGCCCTGCTTCTGGCCCTGCTGGAAAACCTGCAGCGCGAGGACTTGAACCCCCTGGAAGAGGCCCACGCCTACCGCCGCCTGACCTCGGACTTTCAGCTAAACCAGGAAGAGATCGCCAAAGGGGTGGGGCGTGACCGCTCCACCGTGGCCAACAGCCTGCGCCTGCTAAAACTGCCGGTTGAGTTGCAAAAGGACCTGGCCGCCGGGCTGCTCACCGCCGGACACGCCCGGGCCCTTCTGTCGCTGGGCAACGAGGCGGCCATGCGCGCCGCCCGCGACGAGATCGTGACCAAGGGGCTTTCGGTGCGCGCCGCCGAGGCCCTGGTCAAGAAAATGTCCGCCGATCCTTCGCCCCAAAAGGCCCCCACCCAGGAAGAGGTGCAACTCACCAGCCTGGCCGAAGATCTGCGCTACCGCCTGGGCGCTCCGGTGGAGATAAAGCGCAAAGGCAAGAAGGGGGTCATCACCATCCGCTTTTCCTCCAACAAGGAGCTGGAGCGGCTGCTGGAGCTCTTTAACAGTTAGCCTAGTCTAAGCCCCATGCGCCTGATAATCGACGGATACAACCTCATCCACACAGTGCCCGAGCTGGCCTTCGCCTCGGACAAGGGCCAGGGCCGCGAAGCCCTCATGGAGGCCCTGCGCCTGTACCGCAAGCGGCGTTCCCACAAAATAAAAGTGGTGTTCGACGGCGGCTTGGAACCCGGCGGCGCTAAAGAGCGCCTGTCCGGCATGCCGGTGAGTTTTTCCGGGGCCGAGCGCTCGGCCGATGACGTGATCGCCGCCCTGGCCGCCAAGGAGGGTGGCGGCATCACCGTGGTGACCAGCGACCGGGAGCTGGCCGGGCGCTGCCGAGTGCACGGCGCAGTGGTGCTCAGTTCAGAGGAGTTCGGCAACCGTTTGCTGGAGGTGGCGTTGGGCATGCCCGCCGGTGCCGGGGGCGATGAGGACGGGTGGGACTTCACCACCAAAAAAAAAGGCCCGGCCAAGCGCCTGCCCAAGGCCGAGCGCAAGAAGGCCAGGCGTAAAGACCGGTTATAGACTAATCAGCGCCAGACGTGCTCCTGGCCCGCTCTTAGGCGGTCGATATTTTCCCGGTGTTTGTACAGAACCAGAATGGTCATCACCGCGGCCATGGCCATAAAGGCCAGCGGCGCTTCGGCCACCCAGAGCCAGCCCACCGAAGAGCCGCAGCCCACCATGGAACCCAAGGACATGTGCTTGCTGAAGATGGCCAACAGGATCACCACCAGGCCGGTGGCCAACCCGGCCATGGGGGCCAAGCCCAAGAGCACGCCCAAGAAAGTGGCCACGCCCTTGCCGCCCCGGAAGCTCAGGTATACCGGCCAGCAGTGGCCCACGAAGGCGGCCAGACCCACCGCTCCGGCCCACCAGGGGGTTAGCCAGTAGTCGGCCAGCATGGCGGGCCCCAGGCCCTTGCCGATGTCCAACAGAAGGGTGAGCACTCCGGCGGACCTGCCCGCCTGACGGGCCACGTTGGTGGCTCCTATGTTGCCGGAGCCTCCTTGGCGGGGATCGGGACCACCCATGGCGCGGCTTATCAGCAGTCCGAATGGCACCGCGCCCAAAAGATAGCCCGCAATTATTAAAGCCAGCCCCGCTAGGATCATGCGCTCGATTATCTCCTTATACAGCCTGCCCTTACCTACGCTCGGGCTTGTCAGCTATTGGGCATCAGTGTATTCTCTTTTAAACAAGGAGGCAAGCTTGCGCATCTGTGTTATCGACGGCCAGGGCGGCGGTATAGGCAGCGTCATCATTCGGCGGCTCAAGGAAGAGTACGCCGAAACGGTGGAAGTGCTGGCCTTGGGCAGCAACGCCATTGCCACCGCCCAGATGATGAAGGCCGGTGCCAACCGGGGCGCCACCGGAGAAAACGCCATCCTGGTGACCATCAAGGACGCTGATGTAATCATCGGGCCCATCGGCATCGTGTTGGCCAACTCCATGATGGGCGAGATAACCCCGGCTGTGGCCGCTGCGGTAGCCTGTTGCCGGGCCCGTAAATTCCTCCTGCCCCTAACTCAGGAAAACGTGGAAGTGGCCAGTGTGGCCCGTGAGCCATTACCCCACCAAGTGGACCACATCGTGCAGGTCCGCCTTAAGGAGATGCTTTCCAATGTGTGAAGCAACCGCCTACCTGCTCAACAAAAGCGGTCAGGAAGAGCTCTACCTGGCCGATGTCGACCTTATTGAACCTCAAGATGACGGAACGCTTCGGCTGGTGTCCATCTACGGCGAGCAAAAGACCCTGGCCGGGCGCATCAAATCCATGTCCCTGGTCAACCACCGGGTGGTGCTGGCCGAAGGATAAAAAGACTCAATATTCAAGGGAGGAACCATGGCCGATCAAGCCGCCATCGACAAGGTGGTGGGCGACCTGCATTGGCTGGGCCACGACAGCTTTCGCCTGGACCGGCCCCAGGGCGCCATCTACTTCGACCCCTACGAGATAAGCGAGGGGCCTCAGGCCTCCTTGATACTGATCAGCCACGATCACTTCGACCACTGCGTGCCCGAGGACGTGGCCAAGATCCAGGGCGAAAACACGGTGATTCTCACCGAAGCCGACAGCGCGGCCAAGCTTTCTGGCAAGGTGAAGGCCTTGGTGCCGGGTCAGAAGGTCACCCTGGGCGACCTCAGCGTGCAGACAATTCCCGCCTACAACCTGAATAAGGATTTCCACCCCCGGGACAACGGCTGGCTGGGCTTTATCCTCACCGTGGACGGGGTGAGCATCTACCATGCCGGAGACACCGATTACATTCCGGAGATGGAGCACCTGCACGTGGACGTGGCCCTGCTGCCGGTGAGCGGCACCTACGTGATGACCGCCGAGGAAGCCGTGGCCGCGGCCCAGGTTATCGGACCCAAGCTGGCCATTCCCATGCATTATGGGGCCATCGTGGGTGACGATAGCGACGCCCAGCGCTTTGCCGATGCCCTGGAAGGCACGGTGCCGGTGCGCATTTTGCCCAAGGAGGGCTAGCCTCTTGCCCGGCGGCGGGCCTTTGCCCTTGCCCGCGGCCGGGCAGCGTCCTTGGGACGCCATTTGTCTGGGGCTCAACGCCTCGGACCACCTTTGCCTTATCCCCCGCTATCCAGTCCGGGGGAGCAAACTCCGTATGCGCCGCATGATCAACTCCGGCGGAGGCCAGGCGGCCACCGCCGCCTGCGCCCTGGCCCGTCTGGGCCACCGGGTGAGCTACGCCGGTGCGGTGGGCGATGACCAGGCCGGGCGCCTGGCGCAGACCCGCCTGGGTGAGTTCGGGGTGGATACCGGCGGCCTGGTGGTCAAGCCGGGCGCGCGCAGCCAGGAGGCCTTCATTCTGGTGGAAGAGGGCGGCGGCGAGCGCACCATAGTCTGGGCCAGGGACGAAACCTGCCGCCTGGAGCCTGATGACCTAAGCCGCGAACAGCTTGTTTCCTGCCGCCTGTTGCACTTGGATGGCCACTTCATAGCCGCCGGCCTGGAGGCGGCCCGCGTGGCCCGCGCCGCCGGGGCGGTGGTCACCCTGGACGCCGAAAGGGTGCGAGAAGGTACCGCCGAGTTGGTGAGTCTATGCCACGTGGTCATGGGGGATCGCGATTTTGCCCAGCGCCTCACCGGTAAGGACAACCCCACGGAGGCGCTGAAGGCCCTGGCCGACATGGGGCCGCTGTGGGCCGGGCGCACCATGGGGGAGGGGGGCGCCCAGTTGCTGGCCAAGGGCGAGCTATTCAGCCACCCCGGCTTTGCGGTGCGGGCGTTGGACACCACCGGGGCGGGGGACGTGTTTCACGCGGGAATGGCCGACGCCATCTTGCTGGGGCAAGGGCCCGGGCAGACCCTGGCCTCGGCCTGCGCCCTGGCCGCCATAAGCGTAACCGCCTTGGGCGGGCGCACCGCCTTGCCCGACCGGGCCGGGTTGGAGGCGTTCTTGCGCCAACACGCCTCATGAGTTGGTTTTGGCTGGCTCTGAGTTCGGCCTTTTTTCTGGCCACGGCCGACTATCTGACCAAGCGCCATTTCAGCGACCTTCCGGTGGGGCAGATGGTTCTGGTGCGCCTCACCGGCTTGGCCCCGGTGTGCCTGGCGGTGCTGCTCCTCAACCCCATGCCTCGCATAGAGCCGGCTTTCTTCTGGGCCGCGGGGTTGGCCCTACCCGCCGAGGTGGCCGCCCTGTTTCTTTATTTGCGAGCCATTCAGTTATCGCCCTTGTCTCTGACCATGCCCTTCATGGCCTTTACGCCCCTGTTCGTGATCGGCACCGGCTGGCTGTTTCTGGACGAACTACCCACCACCGCCGGGCTTGTAGGGGTGGTGCTGGTGGTGGCTGGGGCCTATGCCCTCAACCTGCACCAGGTTCGCCGGGGTTGGTCCGCGCCGCTGTTGGCGGTTACCAAGGAGAAGGGCTCCCTTTTGGCCCTGGCGGTTAGCGCCTTGTACGGCTACACCCTGACTCTGGGCAAGGTGGCCTTGGCCGCCTCGGGGCCCTGGTTCATGGCTTCGCTTTATCCCTTGGGTTTGGCTCTTATCATCGTAGGGGCGCTGGCCGCGCGGCGGCAAGTGGGCTGGGACTGGCTGCGCCGTCCATGGCCCGCCTTGGGGGTGGGGCTGTGCATGGCGGCCATGCTGGTGTCCCACTTCTGGTCCCTGTCCCTGGCCCCGGCCGCCTACATGGTGGCGGTCAAGCGCCTGAGCATCATCATGGCCGTGCTTTATGGCGGGGTGTTCCTGAAGGAGGCGCGCCTGGCCCAACACCTAATGGCCAGCGGCCTCATGGTGGCCGGAGCGGTGGTTATCTTGCTGGCCGGTTAGGCGGGTCAGTTGCCCAAAATTTTGGCTAGTTTGCTCATGGAACTGCCCGGTCCCATGGCGATGAGGGTGTCGCCCACCTCCACCACCGTGTCCGCCGGGGGGTTGAAGCTCATGCTGCCGTCGGCCTTTTTGACGGCCAGCACGATGAGGTCCAGCGTTTGGCGGATGCCCGAGTCCTTGAGGCTCACCCCGGCCAATTCGGCCTGGGCCCCCACGGCCAGCTCTTCCATGCGCAGGGGCTGCTCGGTGGTGCTGTGAAAGGTGAGGTCGATGAAATCGGCCACCGAGGGGCGGATTACCGTCTGGGCGATGCGCCTGGCTCCGATGAAATAGGGGCTCACCACCTTGTCCGCCCCGGCGTGCTTGAGTTTGCGCTCGCTGCCTGGTTCGGTGGCCCGGGCGATTACGAAGATATCCGGGCGCAGGTCTTTGGCGGTCAGCACGATGTAGACGTTGTCCGCGTCGGAGCTCACCGTGGCGATGAGTCCCTGGGCACGCTCCACCCCGGCGTCAAACAGGCTCTCGTCTTCAGTGGCCGAGCCCAGCACGTAGTGGATTCCCTCGCTCTCCAAGCGGCGAGTAGCCTCATCGCTGTTGTCGATGACCACCACATCGCGCCCCGCGTCTCTAATCATCTCGGTGACCAGGGCGCCGATGCGGCCGTAGCCGCAGACGATGTAGTGATCCTTCAAGGAGCGTATGGCTCTTTCCAAGCTTCTTCTCCCCATTATCTCCCGAAGTTTGCCCTCCACCACCAGCTGGGTGAGGGTGGTGAGCAAGTACAAGATTGTGCCCACCCCTGATAGCATCAACACCATGGTGAAGATGCGGCCGCTGGAGCTGAGGGGGCGCACCTCGCCGAAACCCACCGTGGTCACGGTGATGATGGTCATGTAGATGGATTCAAGCCAGGTGTAGTCCTCGACCCACCGGTAGCCCAGGGTGCCCATGAGAATCACGCCCAAGCTGCACACCACACCCCAAATTACCCGCTGAATCATGCCCCTGTAAGCCGGTTGCGCCACCCAGGGCTTCCCGGCTTTTCGCTTTGGAATGAAGATCAGCGCAGCACCGGCCTTTCCTCTGCCGGGTCCGACCCGATTACTGCCGCAGTGTACTCAAGGGGCTGGTCGGGGACGTTGGTCAGAACCATCATGAAGGGCAGTGGCTCGCCCGGGGCCACCACGTAGGGCTTGCCGTCCAAGGACAGGGGGCTGGACAGTCGGCGCTCAATGGCCCCCAAGCTAAGGAAACGCAACTCCTCGGGGGTGAAGGCGCTGCCAGCGTAAGAGGAGGCCTGACGCACCGTTTTGCCCGTGGCGTCGTGCAAGGTGCCTTGCACCAACACCGAGGACCGGGGGCGTGGATGATGGTTGACCACCTTGCCCTGAATTACGAAAATGCGGCCCGAAGTCTCATTGATACGGTTGAAGCTTTTCACCTCCACCAGGCTCATGCGCACCGCAGCCGTGTCCGCCGCCTGGGAGCCGCCTTTGGATGAGCGCCCCATCAGGGGGGCCATGCCCGGCAAGCGGGCGGCCCGCTCCACCACGTCATGACCCACCCCCAGGCGAGACATGACCAATACCGAGCCCAAGGCGGTAATCGCGGCCAACAACAGGATGCCTATCAGCCAGAAAACGACTTTGAACAAGGGGCCCCTTGGGGGGCGCTCGGCGATTTCGGGCCGCTGCTCCAGGCCGAAGTCAGCCCTTTTGCTGGCTCGTTCCTGTTCGGCCCGGTCCACCTGGGAGAGGTCCAACGAACTGGCCGTGACCTCCTCGGCCCAAAAACCAGCCTCCGGGTCTGGGGCGGGCTCTCCTTGCGGGTCCGCCGTGGGCTCCGGCCGAGCCTCGGGGGCTTCGGGCGCGACTTGCTCCGGCTCCTGGGGAGCTATTTCCAGGGGATCGGTCGCTTCCTGAACCTCGGGAGCCACCTGGAAGACATCGCCACATTGAGAGCAACGCACCCAGGCGCCTTCCGGCGGAACCAGGCTGTCGTCCAGGCGGAAATCCGTGCCGCAAGTTTGGCAATGCACCTTCATGGCTATTTGCCGGCTCCTTGCTGGGTTAGCTCGTAAATACCGGACAGGAAACGATATTGCTCGTCAAAGTCCAGGCCGTAGCCCACCAGGAAGCCGCCGGGAACCTTGAACCCCACGTAATCCACTTCGACCTCCACCTCGCGGCGCTCGGCTTTGTCCACCAATACGCACAGGTGCACCGAACTGGGTTCCATGGCCTCCAGGTATTCGCGGAGCCACTTGAGGGTGACCCCGGTGTCGATAATGTCTTCCACCACCACTACCGGGCGGCCCTTGATGGGCAGTTCCAAAGCCTTTACCAACTGCACCCTGCCGCTGGAGGTGTCCGAGCTGCCGTAGGAGGCCAGGCGCACGAAGTCCACCTCCAGGGGGAAGTCCACTTGGCGCACCAGGTCGCTCAAAAAGATGAAACAGCCCTTGAGCACGCCCAGCATTATGGGCTGCTGACCGGCAAAATCGGCGGTGATCTGTTCGGCCAGTTCCCTCACTCGGCGTTGGATAGCCTCGGGTGAAAAAACGACCTTGATCGACGGGTTGTCTGTCAAAAGACGCTCCTGTGAGCCTCCGGCGGGGCTTGGTGTCACAACCGTCCGGTTTCAATAGTTATTCCCTGTTCATGCTAGACCAGACCCCAGGGAAGTGTCAAACACAAATTCCTTTGCCGGGCGGGGCGGTCACCACAAAACGGGCCGCCCCAAAGGGCGGCCCGCCGTAAGTGTTGCTTATGATGCTAGAAGCGCCGGTGGCGGCCCTTCTCTTTGGGTTTGAAGATGTTTTTGAGCCCCACGAAGGCCATCTTGCGGCGCAGGATGCCCAACTGGTCTTGCAGGGGCAGCTCGCGGGGGCATACATCTTCGCAGGCCAACAAGCCCATGCAGCCGAAGATGCCCTGGTCGGTGCCCACCACTTCGAAGTATTCGGGATCAGTACGCTTATCCCTGGGGTCCATGATGAAGCGGCTGATGCGGTTCAGGGCGAAGGCCCCCACAAAGTCCTCGCGCATGTTGGCCGTGCCGCAGGAGGCCACGCAGCAGCCGCACTCGATGCAGCGCTCCAACTCGAAGATGGAGTTGGCCAGGTCGTTTTCCATGCGTTCTTCCACGGACTCGGGATCAAACTCCTGGTCCGAGTGAATCCAGGACTCGATCTTGGTGTTGGTCTGGCGGAACCAGGTGCCGGTGTCCACCGAGAGGTCGCCCACCAGCTTGAACACCGGCAGGGGCATCAGGGTGATCTCTTCGGGCAGTTCCACGGTCAGGGTCTTGCACGCCAGGCCGGGACGGCCGTTGATGACCATGCCGCAGGAGCCGCAGATGGCCATGCGGCAGGCGAAATCGAACATCAAAGACGGGTCCTGCTCTTCGCGGATCTTGTTGAGGGCGATGAACAGGGTAAGGCTGGGGGTTTCCTCCAGCATGAAGGTGTCGGTATGGGGCTCGGACTTGGGGTCCTCGGGATTGAACCGGAATATATTGAATTTCAGTTGCCTGCTCATGGCTAGTCCTCTTTGGGGGAGTCCATGGGAATAATCTCGGTCTTGCCGTAGCCGCGGTCGCCAGGCGGCATGTACATGACCTTGGTGGACGGCTCGTAGCGCAGATCCGGCAGATCGGCGTCAAGGTCGGGCCAATAGGCCAGGGTGCGGTTGAGCCAGTCGCGGTCGTTGCGCGCTTGGTAGTCGTCGCGGGCGTGGCAGCCCCGGCTCTCGGTGCGCATCAGGGCGCCGTAGGCCACGCAGATGGCCAAACGCACCATACCAGGCATCTTGAGCGCCAGGGACAACTCCGGGTTGGCTCCGATGCCGCTGGAGCGTAGGCCGATCTTCTTGGCCTTGGCGTAGATTTCGCGCAGGCTGTCCACTGCGGCTTGCAGGTCCGCTCCGTTGCGGAAGATGCCCACCTTCTCCATCATCACCAGTTGCATGGCGTCCTTGATGGCGTAGACGTTTTCCGCGCCGTCGGTCCGGTTCACCAGGCGCTCTATGCGCTCGGTTTCTTTGACCACGCCCTCGTCGGCCAGGCGCGAGTTGAGGGTGACCTCGGCTCCCTCCAGGAACTCCACCACCTTCATGCCCACATGGCGGCCGGCCACGATGGTTTCGGCCAGGGAGTTGCCGCCCAGGCGGTTGAAGCCGTGCATGTCCCAACAGGCCGACTCACCGCAGGAGAACAGGCCTTTAAGCCCGTAGGCCGCGCCGTCGCTGTTGGTGCGCACCCCGCCCATGGAGTAGTGCTGGGCCGGGCGCACCGGGATGAGCTGGTTGATGGGGTTGACCCCCAGGAAGTGGCGGCACAGGTCGTAGACCTCGCGCAGCTTGGTGGTGATGTGCTTGGCCCCCAGGTGGCGGATGTCCAGCCAGAGGTGATCGCCGTAGGGGGAGGGCACGCCCTTGCCCTGGGCGATGTGATACATCATCCAGCGGCTGACCACGTCTCGCGAGGCCAGCTCGGCCTTGGCGGGCTCGTAGATGTCCATGAAGCGCTTTTCGTCCACGTCCAGCAGGGTGCCGCCGTCGCCGCGGCAGCCCTCGGTGACCAGGATGTTGGTGGGCACCACGCCGGTGGGGTGGAACTGCACCGCCTCTGGGTTGCCGAAGGGCACCAGGCCGGTGTCTTGGGCGATGATGTGGCCGCCGCCCTCGTTGATCACCGTGTTGGTGGTCTCGGAGTACAGGCGCCCATAGCCGCCGGTGGCGATTAGGGTGGCCTTGGCCAGATAGACGCGGAGCTTGCCGGTCTTGAGGTCGCGGGCCACGCAGCCGATGCAGTTTTCGCCGTCGTGGATCAGGCTCACCGCTTCCACCCGGTCGTGCACCCGCACTCCCAGCTGGGTCACCTTGTTGTCCAGGGTGTAGAGCAGGGTGTGGCCGGTGCCGTCGGCGGTGTAGCAGGTGCGCCACTTGGCGGTGCCGCCAAAGGCGCGGGCGGTGATAAGGCCGTGCTTGTCTTTTTTCTCTTCGGCCTCGAACTCCTCGCCGCCCTTCCAGTATTTGGCCTTGCCGGCCACGACGCGGTTCCAGGGCATGCCCCAGTTGGCCGCCTCACGCACCGCGATGGGCGCGGTGTCGGCGAAGATGCGGGCGCACTCCTGGTCGCAGCCCCAGTCCGAGCCCTTCACCGTGTCGGCGAAGTGCACGTCAGGGCTGTCGCCCTCGCCCATGGCGCAGTTGCCCAGGGCGGCCTGCATGCCGCCTTCGGCGGCGCAGGAGTGGGAGCGGCGGGCGGGAACCAGGCTCAGGAGGATGGCGTCGAATCCGGCCGCCGCGGCGGAGATGGCCACCCTTTCGCCGGCCAACCCGGCTCCGACACACAACAGGTCTGTGTAGAAAGTTTCGTGTTCCATGGTGGCGTCCTCCTTAGTTGCCAGCAATCGGCAGGGTCCACAGCCGAATGATGGTGATCAGGCCAATCAGGATGAAGACGCCGGTCCAGATGTTTTCGAACCGGTGGAACTTCTTGCGCCCGCTGCGCTTGATGAAGCCCCACTTTACCCCGATGCGGTAAAAGCCGATGCCCACGTGCAACTCCACCATGGGCAGGAGGATCAGATAAAATACGCCCCAGAAGCCGCCCTGCACCCGCATGGCGCTTTTGGCCGCGGTGATGGGCAGGTTGGTCAATACGGTCCAGATGTGCACCGAACCCATGATCAGGATGATCATTGCGGTGAGGGCCTGGATTAGCCACAGCCAGGTGTCGGTGTGGTGCAGCATGCGGGCGTGACGCCAGATGACCCCCTGGGCCTCGGAGGTGTAGGGAATCTTGCGGGCCGCCAGGATGAAGTGCACAAGCATGGTGGCCGCGATGATGGGGCCGCCCACCTGGGCCATGTAAGTGGCCTCGAAGAAATAGGCGATGGTGTTCATCACGTTGGGGCCAATGTTCACGCTGGCCACCAACACCATGTGGCTCCACATGAACATGATAAGCCCGGCACCGGTGAGCATCTGGAGCCAGTCCAGATATGCCGACACCCTGGTGGGGGGCTTGACAAAAATAGCGGTGTCTACGCTACTACTCATAGTTGTCCTGCCTTGTTCTCTCGCTCCGCCGCTCCGGGGCGGCGGAGGTTTTATGTTTACCGGCGCGCGTAGGCTTGGCGGCCTTGCTGATAAAGGTCGCCGCCGTGCACGTCATTGACCACGAAAAGGGGCATGTCCTCAACCACCAAGCGCCGCACCGCCTCGGGCCCCAGCTCGGGGTAGGCGATGACCTCGGCCTCCTTGATGCAGCGGGCCATGAGGGCCCCGGCTCCGCCGATGGCCGCCAGGTACACGGCCTTGTATTTGGCCATGGCCTGTTTAACCTCGTCGTTGCGCTTGCCCTTGCCGATCATGGCCCTGAGGCCCTGTTCCATAAGCACGGGCGCATAGGAATCCATGCGGTAGCTGGTGGTAGGGCCGGCCGCTCCGATCACCCGGCCGGGAGGGGGCGGCGAAGGGCCTACGTAAAAAATCATGGCTCCTTCCAGGGGGAAGGGGGGCGTACCACCCTCGGCCAGGGTTTCCACGATACGCTTGTGGGCCGCGTCGCGTCCAGTATATATGGTGCCGCTGACCAATACCTTGTCTCCGGCCTTTAGCGAGGCGACGTCGGCTTCACTCAACGGGGGGGTAAGGCGGATGGGCTCGCTCATAGCACGGCCTCCTTATGGCGCGCGGCGTGGCACTGCATGTTGACAGCCACCGGCAGGCTGGCGATGTGACACGGTATGATATCAACGAAGACCTTGAGGCAGGAGGTGTGTCCGCCCAGGCCTGCCGGGCCCATGCCCAACTTGTTGATGTCCTCCAGCCATTCTTCTTCCAAGACAGCCGCCTCGGGGTCGGAGCTTACCGAATCCAACTTGCGAAGCAGG
The DNA here is from genome assembly GCA_021737645.1 of Desulfarculaceae bacterium. Lineage (GTDB taxonomy): Bacteria > Desulfobacterota > Desulfarculia > Desulfarculales > Desulfarculaceae > Desulfoferula. Next base: position 16,966 of record JAIPDO010000008.1, on the reverse strand, counting down.
GTGCGCTTGGCGGCGACCGCCGCTTGTTCGAAAGTGCCTCCCACGGCCACTCCCACGATGACGGGAGGGCAGGGGTTGGGACCGGCGTTTTTCACGGTGTCCATGACCACTTTTTTTACGCCGGCCAGGCCAACCGCCGGGGTCAGCAGGAAGACCTTGGACATGTTTTCGGCCCCGCCGCCCTTGGGCACCACCCATATCTGGACCTTGTCGCCGGGAACTATGCGCGTGTGGATTATGGCCGGGGTGTTGTCCCCGGTGTTCACCCGGCTGAAGGGGTGACAGGAACTCTTGCGCAGGTAATTTTCTTCGTAGCCGCGGCGCACGCCCTGGTTGATGGCCTCGGTGAGGTCGCCGCCGGTTATATGGACATCCTGGCCCACGTCGATAAAGATGATGGCCAGGCCGCAATCCTGGCAAATCGGCATCTTCTCCTCGGCCGCGATGTCCGCGTTTTCCAATAAGCGCTCCAGTACCTCACGGCCTACCGGCGACGGTTCGTCGGCTTTGGCTTGGGTGATGGCTTGGCGCACGTCCTCTGGCAGAATAATATCGGCTTCGCCGCATAGGCGAGCCACGGTGTCGGCGATGGCCGACACCTCTACGGTGCGTACACTAGACAAGATTTTTCTCCCGCTGCTTTACGGGCAGAGCCCGCGAATCCTCATCGTGAATAACCATTAGTATCCGCGAGCAATGTTACTGTCAACCCGGTTGATGCCCGCTGAATGTATTTCACATTTAAGCGGAAGCGGGAACCTAGGATATTAAACGCGGTCGTAGAGGCGGCGGAGCAGGGAGGGGGAGTAGCCCAGGTAAAATGCCACCACCACCAGGGAGTTAAAGGCGGTGGTGGTTAGTATGCCCCTCTTCTGCCAACGGCGGGCCGAGGTGAGGGCCGGGGCGGGCGAAACAATGATACTCCCTCGCTTTTTCAGGCGGCGCACAAGCTCGCAATCTTCCATGATGGGCAGGGTGGGAAAGCCGCCCACGGCCATGAAATCCCGCCTGCGCAAGAACAAGCCCTGATCGCCATAGGGCATTGCGGCCAGGCGGCAGCGCCAGGCCACGGCCAGCTCTATGAAGCGGAGGCCAGCGGTGCGCCGGTCCAGGCGAAAGGTGAAGGCCCCGGCCACCGCACCGGGCCGGGCCAGGGTCCGGCGCGCCTCGGCTTCCCAGCCGGGGGGAAGCATGGTGTCGGCATGCAAAAAAAGCAGGATGTCTCCCTGGGAGGCGGCGGCCCCGGCGTTCATCTGGATGGCCCGGCCTCTGGGCGCGGCGATCACCTTGGCCCCGGCCCGGCGGGCCGCCTCCACGGTGGCGTCGCGGCTGCCGCCGTCGGCCACGATCACCTCCACCCCGGGGGCGCGGCGAACCTTGGTCAGGCAGTCGGCGATGCCCGCTTCTTCGTTCAGGGTGGGGATTATTACGCTTATTCGCCCCCCGCAGCAGCCCCTGCCCGGCACGGCGGCCAGAGATGGAAGGCTACTTGGGTATGCTTTGCTCAAGTTTTTGACCGCCGCGGCGCTCAGTCTTGCAACTCGTCGCCGTTTCCATCCAACTCCATGGGCTGGATGGAGTTGTGCAGGCCCACCTGGAAGCCGAACAGAACCGGATGCTCATCCTTGAGGTGCTCCAAATAGGCAACCCACAGCGCCGCCAGGCTGATGAGGGACTTGGCCGCGTCCTGGGCCAGATGTTTAAGCACCTCGGGCCTGAGTTTTTCCACCGGGCCCCGGAAGTGGAACTCCTCGATGATATGGAACAGGGTGAGCAGGCAATGATGCAAGCTCTCGAACTCCAGCATCAGAGGGTTGCGGGTCATGGCGATGATTTCATCTTCTCGCGAAATCAAGACCTCCATGAGGGCGGCCAGCATCCTGGGGTTGGGGTCCATGTTCAGCTTGAACCCGGCCAGCTTTCGGCGGGCCTGGGCGAAACGCCGTGCGTTCCAACTTTTATCCACCAGCATCTGCTCTTCCATCTCATCCCGGTTTTGCACCAGATTGAGCAGGTTGAGCATAATGTCGATGCCCATCTGCCGGAAGAATATGCCCAGGAACATGTTGAGCCGTTTGCGCCGCTCGAGTTTTTCGCGCATTTGGATCAACTCGTCCAGGATCAGGCCCAGCACCAGGGCGTGGATGGGCAGAAAGGCCAGGTGGATGTAGAAGTACTTGGAGATGTAGGCCAGCTCGCCGGTGTAGATCCAGAAGCCCAGGAAGAAAATCCCGGAGATGGCCAAAAGGCCCACCGCGATGGTGACCTTGTTGAAGTATTTTTTGTCCAGTGCGAGATAAGGCAACTATGTTGCTCCCACGGCCAAATTTGAGGATGATCCAAAAAGCGGCATGGCCGATGATTCACCGCCTCGTTAAAAAATGATATCTTAAATTAGGTTGAAAGGCCAAGGCCGCCTGGGGAGAGCGGAAAGATGTATAAGCTCAAGGTCTGCGAGATATTTCTAAGCTTGCAAGGTGAAAGCAGCTTCGTGGGGTTGCCCTGCGTTTTCGTGCGCACCAGCGGCTGCCCCCTGGATTGCGTCTGGTGCGACACCGCCTATGCCAAAACTGAAGGGCGGGAGATGATTCTGGAGGAGATACTGGGGCAGGTGGCCGGCTTGGGGGTGGAGCTGGTGGAGCTTACCGGCGGCGAGCCCCTGGCCCAGGACACGGCGCCCCGCATGATGGAGATGTTCCTGCAAGAAGGCTACACCGTGCTCTTGGAAACCAGCGGGGCCGTGAGCCTGGCCCCGGTGCCGGAGGAAGTGCACGTGATCATGGATCTCAAGTGCCCCTCTTCGGGCATGCACGAGCGCATGCACTGGCCCAACCTGGAAATGCTTCGGCCCCACCATGAGATAAAGTTCGTGGTGGCCGATCGGACCGATTACGACTACGCCCACCGCCTGATGGAACGCCACCACCTGCCCGAACGCGCGGGGGTGCTGTTTTCCTGCGTGTACGGGGCCATCGCCCCCCGCGAGGTGGCCGGGTGGATACTGGAAGATCGCCTGCCGGTGCGCTTTCAATTGCCCCTGCACAAGGAGCTTTGGCCCGAGGTCCGGCGCGGAGTTTAGCCCGGCACAGCCAGCCACCGGTATGCCGCGTTGCCGGCTGCGCTGGTGCCGGGTACAAACGCAACCAGGTAGGGCTGGCGCTTTTTCCATGAGGACCGCATAAATTTTAAATAGTTGTTTGTTCCCGTCCAGCAAAAAAAACGCCCCGCCGAGTTGGCGGGGCGCGGTTGTTTGTAGGGTGGGCCTTAGCGCTTTTGATGCACCTTGATCCAATCCTGCATGTGACGCACCGTCTTGTTCAAATCCCAACGGCCGTTGTCGAACACCCCCAGGTCCGCGCCCATCATGGCTGAGGCGAAGCGGGTGGAGTTGGCGTAGAACAGCCATTGCTGGGTCCACAGCTTTTCCACGTATTCGTCAAAGGGGCTGCCCTTGGGCGGGCCCTGGGCCAGGCCCTTTTGCCAGATGTCGATCATCAACTGGGTGGCGGCCAGGACCATGGCGTCGGAGTCCTTGACGGTCTGGTCCAGGCGGGCCATCTGGCCCTCCACCCAGCCTTGGGCGTGGCAGGCTCCGCACACCTTGGCCATGCGCGCCTGGCGCACCTGCTGCTCCTTGACGTCGATTAGGAACTTGGCGGCGGGCTTGCCGCTCAAGGTGGTGGCCAGCGTCTGTCCGTCGGCGTTGGTTATCTTCCAGGTTTCCGGGCTGATAGGCTGAGGGTGGGCGTAGATGAGCCCCAGCAGGCGCACCCACAGCCGGTCGGTCATCTGGTGGGTGCGTTGGGCGATCACGCCCCCGCCCGGGTTGGTCAACAGGCTCACGTGGCAGGCCGCGCAGGTGGGCGCGGTGAAGTCCTTGCCAGGGGTCCAGGGCACCTTGCCCATGTCCCATTGCTTGTGCATGGCGTAGTAGATGTTGCCGTGTTTGCTAACTTGGTAGACCTTGTACACCGGCACGTCGGGTCCCTTGTGACACTCGGAGCAGGTGTAGGGCGATCGGGCCATTTCTATGGCGAACTGGTGGCGGGTGTGGCAAGCGGTGCAGGAGCCCACCGTGCCGTCGGGGTTCTTGCGCCCCACCCCCCGGTTGGGCCAGCCGGTGAGCTTGGGGAAGCTCATCTCCCCAAAGTCGCCGGTGTCGCGGGTCAAGCTGCCGGTAACCTTGATTTCGGTGCCGTGGCAGTAGAGACACGATTCGGCCTCGGCCAAGGCGCTGGGCGAGCCCATGCTGATCTTGCCGCCCATCACCTTGGGCACCCCGTTGGTCTGCTGAGCCAAGTCCATATAGATGGGGTTCTTGAGAAGGTTGGCGCGAGCGTGGGCCATGAGGTTGTGCCCGTACTGCTCCCGCTCTTTGGGATGGCAGCGGGCGCAGTCGGCCGGGGTGACCACCGGGTGCACCTGTTTGTCGCCGTGCTCAAAGCTGTCGGCGTGGGCCTTGGCGTCGCCGGTGTGACACTCGGCGCACCCCACGGCCACTTGCATCAGCTCGGCGGGTATCTTTTCGGCCGATACCCGTCGCTGGGCCTCCGGCTCCTTGAGGGCCTGGGCCGGGGTCTTTTTTGACATGCGGCCCCGCTGCCAGTCGGCCACGATGCCGGGCGTGGCGTCGTTGTGGCAGTCCAGGCAGGCCTGGGTGGCTTCGCTTAGGGGAGCCTGGGGCGCGGCCAAGCCGGGCAGGGCGGCCAGCAGCACCAAGGCCAGGGCGCAGGTCAGGGGTCGCAACAAACGCATTGCTCACTCCATGGCAGACGATGGGCGGGGGCTATATGACCAGCCACACCGGCGGATTGAATACGCGGGCGGCCAGATCCTTGTCCAGCATCAACAGGGCGCTGGGGTTGTCCTGGGCCAGTTTCATCTTGCCCACCGTGTCCGCGGCGCTGGACTCCTCTTCCACCTGCTCGTCGATGAACCACTGCAAAAAGCTGCTGGAGGCGTGGTCCCGGATTTCCAGGGCCAGGTCCATGAGCCCGTTGATTAGCCCGGTCACCTTGGCCTCGTGCTCGGCCACGGCCTGGAACACAGCCAAGGGGCTGTCCCACTCGGTGGCCGGGCCGTCTATGGCGCTGAGGACCACCCGGCCGCCGCGCTCGTTTATGTAGTTGTAGAATTTGAAGGCGTGGGTCATTTCCTCCTGGGCCTGCACCCGCATCCAGTGGGCCATGCCCGGCAGCGCCTCGGCGTCGAACCAGGTGGCCATGGACATGTACAAATAGGAGGAATAAATTTCGGCGTTGATTTGAGCGTTGATGGCCGCTTCCATTTTTTCGGTGAGCATCAGGGTTACTCCGCGCTTGGGTCAGGGGTTGTGCTTAAAGGCATCACGCAACCGCTGCGGCGAGTTGGGGCCGTTGGGCGTGGTGCTAAAGGCTCTTGATAGTCTCTATCATAACGCTATTCAGGGGGAGAGGGGCAAGGTCCGTGATGATCCAGGCGGGGGCTAAAGTTCAGTAGCCGCAAACCGGGCACGGCTCCTGGCCGCCCCGGCTGAAGCGAACCTCCCGGAAGCTGGGTGGCCACAGGCTCACCATCAGCATGCCGGTGAGTAGGGCATCGTCCCGGCCCAGCAAAAGCTTGATGGCCTCGCCCGCTTGCAGCGAGGCCATGACCGCGGCGGCCGGGCCCAGGATGCCGTCACGCGCCGAGGTGAGGGCGGGTTCGCCAGGCTCCGGGAACCAGCAGCGCAGGCAGGGAGTGACTCTGGGGCGCAGCACCAATACCTGCCCCTGGGCGGCCACCACTCCGGCATGCACCCAGGGCAGGGGCAGCTTGAGGCACAGATCGTTGAGCAGGAAGCGTGGCTGGGGACGGTCCAGGCAATCCAGCACCAGGTCGGCTCCGCGCAGCAGCTCGGCCCCGTTGTCCTTCTTGAACTCGGCCATCACCGGCTCCAGGCTCACTTCGCGGTTGACCTGGGCCAGGCGTTGGGTGGCGGCATCGGCCTTGGGCTCGCCCTGGGCCGCGTCCACCTCGACGTAGAGAAGCTGGCGGTGCAAATTGTCCAGGGACACCCGGTCCGGGTCCACAAGGCGCAAACGGCCCACCCCGGCCCGAGCCAGGAGCAGAGCAGCGGTGCCGCCCAAGCCGCCCAGGCCCAGCACCACCACCGTGGCTCGCCCCAGGCGGGCCTGTCCCTCAGGCCCCCATCCAGCCAGGAGCTCCTGCATGGTGTAGCGGGAGGGCATGGCTATCCACCAAAGGCGGGGTGGATCAGCTCCACCCGGTCGCCTTGGTTGATCTCCACCTCATCGTAGGTTTTGGGGTGCACGAAGCGACCGTTGATCTCCACGATCAGGTCCTTGTGCTGGGCTTGGTGGCGCTCGATGAGCTGGGGCAGGCTGAGGCCCTGGGGCACATCTTCGGCCAAGCCGTCCACGGTTATGGTGATGGTCGGTGGCATGGCTCTCCGTCGAGCAAATGGTTACCTACTAACCAGGATAACCTTGACCCGCTTGCCGATCCAGTTCTGGGGCACATACACCCGGCCGCTTTTGCCGGTCTGGCGCACCGTCTTTTCCACCATCTCCTCGCCGTAGACCTGGAACTTGTCGCGGCCTGGGGAAAGGCGCGCGCCCGGCGGCGCGCTGTCCGCCGGGCGCTTGCCTGGGGAGGGAGGGGCGCTCACGCCCCTTTATGCCTTTTAAGGGCCAGGTAGACCCGCTCCGGGGTGAGGGGAGTTTCCTCCAGCACCAGGCCGGTGGCGTTGCGCACCGCGTTCAAGATGGCCGGAATGGTGGGCATGATGGCCCCTTCGCCCACCTCCTTGGCTCCGAAGGGTCCGTTGGGCTCGCCGGACTCCACCACGATGCACTTGGTTTCGGGCATGTCCATCACCGTGGGGATGTGATACTCGCCCAGGCTGGCGTTGAGGATGCGGCCCTGTGCGTCGAACTTCACTTCCTCGAACAGGGCCTCGCCCAGGCCCATGGACACCGAGCCCTGCATCTGGGCTTCCACGCTGGTCAGATTCACCGCCTGGCCGCAGTCGTGGGCGTCGGTGATGCGCTCCACCTTGATCTGGCCGGTCTCGAAGTCCACGCTCACCTCGGCCACCTGGGCCGAGCAGCCGTAGGCCGGGCTGGTGCCCACCGCCGCGCCCTTGTACTTGCCGCCCAGCACCGGGGGCTTGTATTTGCCCGTGGCCACCAGAGTGCCCCGGCGCAGATACGCCAGGCGGGCCGCCTCGCGGAAGGTGAGCTCATCGCCCTGGGGCTGGTCCTGCCAGCCGCGATGCTCCTTGATGTAGCCGGTGCGAATGGCCGTGAAGTCCACCGGGGCGCCGCTGATCTTTACCAGGCCGTTTTTGATGTCCAGGCGTTCCTGGCCGATGCCCAACTCCTGGGCCAGCACCTCCAGGATCATGGCCTTGAGGTTGTCGCCCGCCTCCTTGGTGGCGTGGCCGGTCATCAAGGTGGTGCGCGAGGAGTAGGCGCCCAGGTCGATGCCGAAGTCGGTGTCGCCGCTTTTGATCCGCACCTGCTCATAGGGGATGCCCACTGCCTCGGCGGCGATCATGGCCATGGCGGTGTCCGAGCCTTGGCCTATCTCGGCCGAGGCGGTGTACACGGTGACGCCACCGCCGTCCTCGTCGGCCTTGATCATTATGGTGCAGTGATAGGTCTCGCTGCGGTAGATGGGGTAGCCCGCGCCGGAGACGAAAAAGCCGCAGGCCATGCCGATGCCTTTGCCCGGCGGCAGCTTGCCTTTTTTCTCATCCCAGCCCGAGCCATTTTTCACCGCCTCGATGCACTCGCGCATGCCCAGGCTGCTCATGGCCAGGTCGTTGCAGGTCACGTCGCCGGTTTCCATCATGTTTTTAAGGCGAAGCTCGATGGGGTCCATGCCCAGCTTTTCGGCGATGATGTCCAACTGCTGCTCGAACAAGGCCCGGGCGATGACCCCTCCGTGGCCCCGCTGGGCCCCGCAGGCGGGCTTGTTGGTGAATACGCGCAAGCCGTGGTAGCGCATATTGGGCAGCTTGTAGGGGCCGCCCAACAGCGACCCGGCGTAATACACCGTGGCAATGCCAAAGGAGGAGTAGGCCCCGCCTTCCAGGGTGGCCTGGTGGTCCAGGGCCATGAGGGTGCCGTCTTTTTTGGCCCCGATCTTCATCTTGTGGATGAAGCCGTGGCGGGCCCGGCTGAAAAGAAACACCTGCTCGCGGGTGTAGGCCATGCGCACCGGGCGGCCGGTCTTCATGGCCAGGAAGCTGGCCGACAGGTCGATGGGCGTGGCCGAGGCCTTGGGACCGAAGCCGCCGCCTACGTAGGGCTTGACCACCCGCACCTGGCTCATGTTTAGCCCGGTGACCATGGCCACGGTGCGCTGCACGTAGTGGGGCACCTGGGTGCTGCTGTGCAGAGTCAGGACGCCGTCGTGGCCCATAAGCGCCACGCATTGGTTGGGCTCTATAAAAGCCCCGTCCTGGCGCTTGGAAAAGAAGCTGCCTTCCTGGACCAGGTCGCAGTCGGCAAAGGCCGCCTCCACATCGCCGAACTCCTGCTCCACCTGGGCGCAGATGTTGTCCGGGAACTCCTCGTGAATCCAGGGCGCGCCTTCGGCCGTGGCCTGATCCACGCTGAGCAGCACCGGCAAGGGTTCGTACTCCACCTCGATGAGCTCCACCGCCTTTTGCGCGGTGGTCAAATCCTCGGCGGCCACGGCGGCGATCTCGTCGCCCACGTAGCGCACCCGGTCCACGGCGAACAGGTTCTCATCGTAGCGAGCCGGGGACACGCCGTATTTGACCGCGGGCACGTCCCGGGCGGTGATTACCGCCACCACGCCCGGCAGGGCCTGGGCCTTGGAGGTGTCTATGTTCAAAATTTTGGCGTGGGCATGGGGGCTTTGCAGCAGGGCTCCGGCCAGCTCACCGGGGAACTTGATGTCCTCGATGTACTGGGCCTTGCCCGTGGACTTGTTGGGGGCGTCCTTGCGGGCGGCCCGGCTTCCAATTACCTCGAAGTTGCCGCTCATGGCTACGCCTCGCTCATCTTGCCGGCGGCGTCCTGCACCGCCTCCACGATCTTTTCATACCCGGTGCAGCGGCACAGGTTGCCCGACAGGCCCTTGGTTATCTCGGCCCTGGTGGGCTGGGGGGTATGGTCCAACAGCGCCTTGGCCGAGAGGATCATGCCCGGCGTGCAAAAGCCGCACTGGATGGCCCCGGCCTCCACAAAGGCCTGCTGCAAGGGGTGCAACTCAGTGCCTTTGGCCAGGCCCTCTATGGTGGTGATTTCCCGCCCCTGGGCCTGCATGGCCAGCACCAGGCAGGAATTGACCGTCTCGCCGTCCAGGATCACCGTGCAGCAGCCGCAGTCGCCCACCCCGCAGCCGTGCTTGGTGCCGGTGAGGCCCAACTCGTCGCGCAACAGAGAGGTGAGGGTCTGGTTGGGCTCCACCAAAGCCTGGCGCTGAACGCCGTTTACCGTAAGGGTGATGGCCTGTTTGCTCATGATCGCGCCTCCTTGCTGCCTTGGGCCTGGGACAGGGCCTGGCGCAGGGCCCTGAGAGTCAGGGTCCGCACCATGTCCCGGCGGTAGGCCGCCGATCCCCGGTGGTCGTCAATGGGCTTAGCATCGGCTGCCGCCGCCTCCGCCGCCTCGGTGAAGATCTTTTCTCCAGCAGGTGTGCCTTGCAGCGCCTGGGCCGCGCCCGGCGAGAGCATGGGCACCGGAGCCACCGCGCCCAGGGCAACCCGAGCCAAGGCCACGGTCTCGCCGTCGCCTTCCAGCTCCAGGTACACCGCCACGTTGACCAGGGCGATCTCCATGGCTTGCCTTAGCCCCAGTTTTTGATAGCCTCCGCCCACGCCGGGGCGGGGCGCGCCCACCAGCACCCGGGTGAGTATCTCGCCCGGCTGCTTCACTGTGTAGCCGGGTCCCTGGAAATAGCCGTCCAGCGGCACCTCGCGCTCGCCTTGGGGACCGGCCAGCACCGCCGTGGCCCCAAGGGCCAGCAGCGGCAGGCAGATGTCCGCCGCCGGGCGGGCGGTGACTAGGTTGCCGCCCAGGGTGGCCCGGTTGCGCACCTGGGGCGAGCCCAGGGCTCCGGCCCCCAGGGACAAAAGGCCGGGCACCTCCGGACCGCCCGAGGCCAGGCGCGAAGCGGTGTTCAAGGCGCCAAGGCTGACCTTGCCGTCATCCGTCCGGTTGCCCTTCAGCTCTTCCAGGCTACCCAGGTCCAACAGGGCCTTGGGGGCCGCTTTCTTGAGCTTGAGGTTCACCAACAGGTCGGTGCCCCCGGCCAGGGGGCGGGCGTCTTCGCCCATCTCGGCCAGCAGGGACAGGGCCTCGGGCAGGCCGGCCGGGCGGTAGTAGTCAAAGGTAGGCAAAAGCATCAGTATTCTCCGCGCCCTTCCTGCGTCATGCCCAGGTCGATGGCGATCATGGTCAGACTGGCCTGCATGCGCGCCGTGTTGCGCGCCAGGGCCGGGAAGTCTCCGGCCGCTTGTTGTAGCTCACGGGTTTGTTCGCGCAGGGCCCGCAATCGCTCGCGCAGCTCCTCCACCTTGCTCGGCTCCATGGTGATATCTCCCAATTAGTGCAAATGCCGCGTGTCTTTGAAGCGCCGCGCCTTGACCTCGTAGCGGGTCAGGCTGCCCAGGGGATGGACTTGGATCTGGTAGCCCAGGTTGGTCTTGAGGCGCAGTTGATCCTTGAGGCGGGCCAGGACTTGTTGCTCTTGGCTTTGCGCCTCTTGGTTCAATTCTATCTTGAGGGTTATTTTGTCGTTGTCGCCTATGCGCTCCACCACCACCTCGTATTCGTCGGCCAGTTCTTCGAAGCCGCGCACCACTTCCTCGATGGCCGAGGGCGACAGCAGTACCCCCTTGACCTTGGTGATGTCGTCGGCTCGACCCTGCACCCCGCCCTTGAGCACCCGGTAGGTGCGCCCGCAGGAACAGGGCTCGTCGGCCCACTCGATGATGTCCTTGCTGTCAAAGCGCAGGCAGGGCTGGGCCAGGCGGTCCAGGGCGGTGATTATCATCTTGCCCTTGTGCCCCGGCTTCTCGATGATCTCGCCGGTGATGGGGTCTTCAATTTCCACCAAGAACAGCCCTTCGTTGGCGTGGATGCCGCCGCACTGCTCGGAGCATTCGTAGCTCCAGGCCCCGATCTCCGTGGCCCCGGCATGGTCGAACACCTTGGCCCCCCAGGCGTCTTGCATGCGCTTTTTGGTGCTGGGCAGGGAGGCCCCCGGTTCCCCGGCGCAGGTGATGCGCCGGATGCTCAATTCGGCGGGGTCGATGCCCAGGCGGTTCTTGGCCACATCGGCCATGTTTAGCATGTAGGTGGGGGTGCCCATGAGGGCGGTGGCCTTCAGCTCCTGAATTTTCAGCACTCTGGAGGCAGTGTCCAGCACTCCGCCGGGCACCACCTCGCAGCCCAGCTTTTCCGCCGCGTAGTGCCCGGCCCAAAAGGCCACGAAGATGTTGTAGCCAAAGGGGATGAACACCCGGTCCGTGGGGCGGTAGCCCTGGGCCCAGAGAATGTAGCACCAGGACTCGGCCCACCACTCCCAGTCCTGCCAGGTGTCGGCCTGGTACACCGGGGTGCCGGTGGTGCCCGAGGTTTGGCGGAACTCCGCCACCTGGTCCAGGGGCACGCAAAGCCGGCTGCCGTAGGGGAAGGGGTCGGCTTCCTGGGCGGATTTGAGCATGCCCTTGTCCACCTTGGGCACCCGGCGCACGTCCTCCCAGGTCTTTATGTCCCCCGGCTCCATCCCGGCTCCGGCGTAAAGCTCCCGGTAAAAGGGCGAGCGCTCATAGGCCCAAGAGATGATGCGGCGGAACTTGTCCAACTGCAAACCGCGCAGCTGCTCCGGGGCCATGGTCTCCAGATAGGGATTCCAGTAGGTGTTTTGCAGGGTAGTCATCACAGGCCTCTTAGTACATCAGGGTGGGCAGCCACAGGGCGATTTGGGGAAACACCACGATCAGGCCGGTGCCGATGATAAGCGCGAACAGAAAGGGAAGGGCGCCCTTGAATATCTTTTCCAACTGCACGTCGGTGGCGATGCCGTTGACCACATAGACGTTTATGCCCACCGGCGGGGTGATGACCCCCATCTGGGTGACCAGTACGATGATCACCCCGAACCAGATGGGGTCGTAACCCAGGTCCAGGATGATGGGATAAAAAGTGGGGATGGTTAGCATGATCAGGGCCAGGGCGTCGATGAAGCAGCCGCCGATCAGGTAGACGAACACGATCATGGCCACCACCGCGTAACCCGGCATGTCCATGGCCGCGACCCAGTTGGCCACGTCGAAGGTGATGCGGGTCACGGCCAGGAAGTGGCCGAATACCGTGGCTCCTGCCACCAGCAGCAGGACCATGCAGGAGGTCCGGAGGGTTTCGTAGGTGCTTTTTACGAATCCAGCCCATGTGAGTTGCCGCCGGAACAGGGCCACCAGCAGCACCGCCGCCGCGCCCACCCCTCCGGCCTCGGTGGGGGTGAACCAGCCCAGGAACAGGCCCATCATCACCACCACGAACACCAGCATGATGTCCAAGGTGTGCACCAGGGACATGAGGCGTCGGCGCCAGGGATAGACCTCGCAGGCCGGGCCCTGCTTGGGCGACACCAGGCAGTAAACATAGATGGCCAGGGCAAACATTATGGTCATGAATACCGCGGGTACGATGCCCGCCACGAACAAGGTTCCGATGGACTGCTCGGTGAGGATGCCATAGACGATGAGCACCACGCTGGGGGGCATGAGCATGCCCAGGGAGCCGCCGGCGGCCACCGAACCGGTGGCCAACTCGTCAGCGTAGCCGTAGCGTTTCATTTCCGGCAGGCCCACCGTGGCCATGGTGGCCGCCGTGGCGGGCGAGGAGCCGCACACCGCCCCGAAGGCGGTGCAGGCGCACACCGTGGCCGTGGCCAGACCTCCCCGGTAGCAGCCCACCATCATGTGGGCCGAATCGTAGAGCCGGTGGCTTATTCCCGCGTTGAAGGCGATCTGACCCATGAAAATGAACAAGGGAATGATGGTGAGCCCGTAGGATGAATACACGCTGTAGAAGTCGCGTGAAAGCAGCTTTAGGGCGGCCTCCGGGCTCACCTGCAGGGCGAAGCCCACGAAGCCCACCAGGGTCATGACATAGGCCACGGGCATGCGGGTGAAGATTATCGTCACCAGCGCCAGGATGCCGATTATGCCCAGCAGGGTGGGGCTCATCGCGCACCCGCCTTTCTCAGGTTGACCAGACTCTCGGTCAGGATGACCAGCCCGAGCACCCCGAAGGCCACCGACACAATATAAATGAGAATGTAGTCGGGAAACTGCAGGCTCATGGAAACCTCGCCGGTGGCCTTGACCGTGTTGCCGTAGAGCCACATTTGCCAGCAGACCAGGCCGAACAGGACTCCGCTGAACAATTTGGTGCAGGCGTCCCACCGGGCCTGGGCCCTGGCGCTAAGGCGGCGAATGAACAGATCGACCCCCACGTGGCCGTTTTCAAATTCGGTCAGCGGCATGGCGCAGGCCAGGACGATGGTGGCCATGAAGCTGACCACCTCCACCGCCCCGAAGATGGGCCGGTTGAACCCGCGAAAGATCACGTCCACGCAGGTGACCACCATCATCCCCACCAGGGCGCCGGCTCCGATGCGTTTGAGTAAATTTATGAGCTTGGTGACCAGTGATACCCAGGACTTCACCGACAGCCTCCTGCGCCCCCGGAGGCGGCAAAAGCGCCGCCCCCGGGAAGTGCGTTTTTATTTGCTCAGTTCTGCCAGCTTCTTCTGGGTGAACTCCACCGCTTCCTTGGCGGGCACGCCCTTGGCCGCAGCTTGCTTCACATAGGCGCCCAAAACCGGGTCGGTGGTTTTTTTCCAGCGGGCGGCTTCCTCGGGGCTCAACTTGATGAAGGTGCGCCCCTTTTTTAGCATGAACTCACGCCCTATCTTGTCCGACTCGTCCCAGGCCGCGCCGTGCTTGGGAATCCACTCTTCGTTGATCTGAATGATTGCTTCCTGGGCGTCCTTGGGCAGAGAGTTCCACTTGCCCTTGTTCATGACTACATAGAAGGTGGTGGTGTAGGCGTTGGAGTAGTTCTCGGTGCAGTACTTGACCACCTCGGCCATGCGCCAACCCTTGTTGGTCTCCACCGGATACATGCCGCCGTCCACCACGCCGCGTTGCAGGGCCTGGTAAAGCTCAGGCATGGGCATGGCCACAGGAGTGCCGCCCAGGGCTTCCACCACCTTGGCGGTGGTGCCGTGAGAGCGAATTTTAAGACCCTTGAGGTCTTCCATCTCCTTGACGGCCTTGTCCTTGGTGTGCAGCAGTCCCGGCCCATGAGCATGCAAATACATCACCTTGACGTCGTCAAGCTCCTTGGGCTTGAACTTTTTGTAGACCTCGTTGGCTACCTGAGTGGCCACCTTGCCGCTGGGATAGCCCAGGGGCAGGTCCACCACCTCCATTAGAGGAAAGCGGCCCCGGTTGTAGGCGAACAGGCAGAAGCCGATGTCGCTCATGCCCTGCACCGTGCCGTCATAGACCTGTTTGGCCTTGGTCAGGGTCTGGCCGGGGTAGTATTCGATCTTGACCTTGCCCTTGGTGCGTTTTTCCACTTCTTTGCCCCAAGCCGCGGCCAGTTTGGACTGAATGTGGGTAGGCGGAAAGAAGCAGGAGTAGGTCAGCTTGATCGGCTCCTGGGCCAACGATGGCGCCGGAGCCAGGGAAAAGGCCGCGATCAGAGCCGCGGCCAAAGTCAACACCAAAAGCTTTTTGGACATAATTCCCTCCCTTGGGTTGGGCGGCCGGTGCCGCCGCCACGTTTGCTTTGGGTCAGGCCATAGTCTGGCAAGCCACATGAATGGCAAAATTTTGAAGAGTTAGCGGTTTGCAAATTCCAAACGGTCTGCCGCCGGGCAAACCGCCCACGCTTTCTTCTGGCCCTGCAAAGTTGTGTTGAGATTATGTCTAGCCGTCGGTGTAGGGCCATATTCTATGGGGCCGCTGGGATACTTTTGTATGACCGTGGTCATAGAGGCTACAAAATAACTAAATTAAAGCTGTCCGCCATGGAGAGCCGTCAGTTTTTCTGGCTCCGGGCGCGGCGGGTTTGGTCATGTTAACTATTGGTTGTGTCAGGCAAAACAGCTTAAACCCAAAGGGGCAGGCGTTCGGGGTTTTTAAGGGAAGCCGGCCGGATGATTTTTATCTGGCCCCGTTCTGATTCGATAATGCCCAGGCTGCGCAAGCGGGCCATGGTGCGCAGGGTGGTCTCCACCGTGGTCCCGGCCAACTCGGCCAACTCGGCGCTGGTCAGCCTTATCTCCGAGCCGAATTTATCCAGCAGGGTGAGCAGCACCCTGAGCAGCCGTTCTTCCACCCGCTTTTCCACCATATCGATCAGCCGGCTGTTGGCGCTGTCCACCGCCTTGCTCAAGATGGCCATTATGTTGCTGAACAGGATGGGGTTGGCGGCCACGAAGCGCACGAAGTCGTGGCGGGGGATGTGGGCCACCTCGGTGGCCTGCATGGCCTCGGCGCACAAGAACCGAGGGTCGCCGGTGAAGGGGCCGACCAGGTTGAGGGGCTCACCCCGGCGGGCCAAAAGGTAGGTCATGCGGTAACCGCTGGCTGAGCAGATGTAGACCTTTACCAACCCAGAGGCCACCAGATGGAAATAGTCGCAGGGCTGATCCTGCTCAAAGACCATCTGCCCTTTGCTGAAGCGCTGCATGGTGGCCATGGCGGCCAACTTCTTAATTTCCAGCCCCGATATGCCGCTGAAGCCCATTGCGTCTTGGAACAGTTGGGCCCGAGCCTCCACGGTGCTCTCCACGGGTTCGCCTTTTTGGTTGGCCGGCGAAGCGTTTATCGGCGTCAATTCATTCGCTACCGAAGGTTTCGGCGGGGGAGTAAGCAGGCCTTATGGCCCATAAAATCATAGTATATTCGGACTAAAAGGGTCAATCGTCATGAGTACGGCGGGGTTGGCGGTGGCAGCCGAAACCAGGCCTGCACTGCCAACCCCGCCAAGTTGTCTACTTGAGCGGGGCCATGGCCTTGATAACCCTTTTGGGATTTTTCTCAGCCGCCTGGAGCAGTGCGGTCACCTTGTCCTGGGGCAGCCAATTAACCTGGCCGCTGGCCAGGTCGTATATGGCGGCCTTGACCAGAACCTTGTTGCCGGCCGCCAGCTCGCGGGTTACCGGGCTCATCAGGAAAAGGTCTCTGACGGCCTGCCAGACGTTTTGCTCGATGGCAAAGGGGACCAGCGCCGCGCCCTTGGCTTTGGGGTGGTCATGCATGGACGTGCGAACCGCCGGGAAGATGGGGGCCAGCAAGGGCGGGATGTTGCGCTCCAGGACAAGATTGTTCCCCTGGACCTGGCTAGACACGGCGGAAACCGCGCCGCAATTGGTATGCCCCAGCACCACCAGTATGGGGGTGTGCACATGGGCCAGGCCGTATTCAATGGAACCGGCCTCATCGGTCCTGACCACGTTGCCCGCCACCCGCACTACAAAAAGGTTCATGATGCCGCTGTCGAAAATGATCTCCACCGGCACTCGGGAGTCGGAGCAGGAAAGCACCGTGGCAAAGGCGTGATCCGCCTGGTTGGAGATGTGGGCCAACTGGATGCGGGCCGCGTCCTGATGGCCTCGCAGGGGTTTGCCGGCCACAAAGCGCTCATTACCTGCCTTCAGCATCTCCCACGCTTGCTGCGGAGTAGGATCGGCCACGGCTTTTCCGGCCTCGGCCAGGGAGGGAGAAATGAAGATCAGGCACAAGAGCCCCGCCACCAATAGCCTGCTGGTAACACGTAATGACATCTCGACCTCCACTGTGTGGCCCTGGTCAATGCGCCGGGGCGTTAGGCGTTATAAGATTTTAAGCAGGCATATTTAGTATAGCCGGTGCGGTTAAGCGAAGTTGATATTTGTTCTCAAGGGCGGGAGCGCAAAAAAGCCC
>JAIPDO010000056.1 GCA_021737645.1 Desulfarculaceae bacterium | reverse complement strand
CCCCAGCCACAGCGAGCAGGCCCTGGCCGGTTTCAGGGCGGCGGCGGGGGTTTTGCGCCGGGAATTGGCCGGCAACCTGCACCTGAAGACCATTCCCCGCTTGGTGCCGATTTACGACGACTCCCTGCTCAAGGGATCCCAGCAGGACCAGGTGATACGCCAGGCCCGGGCCCAGGACGAGGCCAACGCCCAGGCCCGCGGCGATGACGAGCCCGAGGAGGCGGCGTGAGCAACCAGATAGCCGCCATGCTGGCCCAGGCTTCGCGGGTGTCGGTGTTTTCGCATGTGCTGCCCGACGGCGACGCCTTGGGCTCTTCCCTGGGGCTCATGCATCTGCTGGGCGCCCAGGGCAAACAGGTCCGGGTGTTCAGCGCCGGGCCCATACCCGAGGAATACCTTTTCCTGCCGGGCATGGACCGGGTGAGCGACGTTTTGCCGGGGGCCGGGGAGCAGGATTTGGCGGTGATGCTCGATTGCCACCAGCCCGAGCGCACCGGCCCGGTGGGCGGAGCCTTTTTGGCCAAGCTGCCCCAGGTGGCGATCATCGACCACCACCAGGGGGAAGTTGATTTTGGCCAAGCGGCCTGGGTGGACCCCTCCTTTGCCGCCACCAGCGAGATGGTGACGCTTTTGGCCCAGGCTGAGGGCTGGCCCCTCACCCCCCAGGCGGCCACCTGCCTGTTCGTGGGGGTGCAGACCGACACCGGCTCCTTCCGCTACGCCAACACCACCCCCAGGGTGCTCAGGGTGGCGGCGGATTTGGCCGAGGCCGGAGCCGATGTTTGGGCTATCAGCCA
Source organism: Desulfarculaceae bacterium (assembly GCA_021737645.1). GTDB lineage: Bacteria > Desulfobacterota > Desulfarculia > Desulfarculales > Desulfarculaceae > Desulfoferula. The sequence goes on along the minus strand of JAIPDO010000056.1, from coordinate 25,686 downwards.
GGAAGTCTATGCCACGCGCCCCAAGCGCTTGCGTTTGTTGGGGCGCATCATGGACAATCTGGAGTTGAGTGACCAGGGGCGTTTGGCGTTGAGCCAGATCACCCTGGCTGATCTGGAAAAGGTGGGCGCGGGACCGGCCGACCTGGAGCAGGCGGTGGAGACTCTGCGGCTTATTCCGGGGGTCGAGGTTTCGGCCCTGCTGCGCCAGAACCCCAAGGGGGCCATAAAGGTCTCCATGCGCTCCCGGGGCAAGGTGGACGTGAGTCAGGTGGCTATCGCCCTGGGCGGCGGCGGCCACAAAAGCGCCGCCGGGGTGACCCTGGAGGGCAATCTGGAAGGCGTGCGCCGGGACATAGCCACCCGTTTGCGCCAAGGCCTGGAGGCCCTGGCATGAGCCGCCGCCGAAGCAAGCCGAACTTTTTCGAAGACGGCGTGTTGGTGGTGGACAAACCGGACGGCCCCACCAGCCACGACGTGGTGGATCGCCTGCGGCGACGTTTTCGCCCGGCCAAGCTGGGTCACACCGGCACCCTGGACCCCTTTGCCACCGGGGTCTTGGTCTTGGCCTTCAACCGGGCCACCCGCATGTCCAATTTGCTGGGCACGGGAGATAAAGTTTACGCCGGGACGGTAAGCCTGGGCACGGCCACCGACACCGGCGACCCCACCGGCCAGGTAATTGAAACCGCGCCGGTGCCCCAGATAAGCCCCGAGCAGGCCTCGGTGGCCCTGGCCGCCTTGGAAGGGGAGCGCATGCAGGCCCCACCGGCTTATTCGGCGGCCAAACACCAGGGCAAACCCCTGTACGCCTATGCGCGCCAGGGGGTGGCGGTGGAAAAACCGGCCCGCGCCATAAACGTGGGCCAGACCAAGCTGGTGGCCGCGCGGCCAGGCGAGATCGCCTTTGAACTGACCTGCTCCAAGGGCACCTACGTGCGCTCCTTGGCCGAGGATTTGGCCCGGGACCTGGGCACGGTGGGCCACCTCAAGCAGCTTCGGCGGCTGGCCTCGGCGCCCTTTTCCCTGGGCGAGGCTCTGGGCATGGACGAGGCCCTGGATCTGAGCCCCGAGGAGTTGGCCGGACGGCTCATAGGGCTAAGCCAAGCCCTGGAGCGGGCCGGGCTGCCGGCAGTGGAGGTGGACCCGGACACCGCCTGGCAGGTGCGCCAGGGAATGATTTTGCCCCGGGAGACTTTCCTGGCGCCCGGCTCCGGCCCGGCCCAGGGGGCTTTCCGAGTGCTGACCCCGGACGGAGAGTTGGTGGCGGTGTTGCGCTGGCTGGAGCCAGGCGAGCGCCGCCCCGGCCGCGATTATGAAAGTATGCGAGTGTTTCCCGAACAAGACCAGGGAAAGCTCGAGGAACAAACATCTGCGTCGGCCTCAGGGGCCGAATAGCTTGGGGGGCGGGACGGTCCCGCCCACCTGGGCCGCAGACGAGGGGCCGCAAACAGGCCCATATTACAAGGAGGATAGGTAAAGTGGTTTTAACCCCGGATGACAAAGGCGCGATAGTCGAGAAGTTTCAGCGTAAACCGGGCGACACCGGCTCGCCGGAGGTGCAGATCGCCCTTCTGAGCGAGCGCATCAAGTACCTGACCGAGCATTTCAAGGTCCACAAGAAGGACCATCATAGCAGACGTGGCCTGCTGAAGCTTGTAGGCCAACGCCGCCGTATGCTCAACTACCTTAAGAGTAAGGAAATTGAGCGTTATCGAGCGGTTATCAAGGAGCTGGGCATCCGTAAGTAAGCCTTGTTCCGTGTAGGAAGTGGGAAGAGAGAGATGATAAAAAAGGTATCGACGACGATCAACGGTCTGGAACTATCCATTGAGACCGGCAAGATCGCCAAGCAGGCCGGCGGCGCGGTTATGGTGACCTACGGCGAGACCGTGGTTTTGGTGACCGCCACCGGAGACAGTGGCAAGCGCGAGGGCATCGACTTTTTGCCCCTCACCGTGGACTACCAGGAAATGTCCTACGCCGCGGGCCGCATCCCCGGCAACTTTTTCCGGCGTGAAATGGGCCGCCCCAGCGAAAAGGAGACCCTGACCAGCCGTCTAATCGACCGGCCGGTGCGTCCCCGGGTTCCCAAGGGCTGGACCCATGAGACCCAGATCATCGCCAGCGTCTACTCCACCGACCGGGTGAACGAGCCCGACGTGCTGGCCGTGACCGGCGCATCGGCGGCCCTGTGCATCAGCGACATACCCTTCGACGGCCCCATGGCCGGGGTGCGCGTGGGCAGGGTGAACGGCGAGTTCGTGGCCAACCCCACCGCCGCCCAGCGCGCGGAGTCGGACCTGGACCTCATCGTGGCCGGCAGCCGCGAGGCGGTGGTCATGGTCGAGGGCGGCGCAGAGCTGGTCTCCGAGGAAGTGGTGCTGGAAGGCATCTGGTTCGGCCACAAGGCATTGCAGCCCCTGCTGGACATCCAGGAGGAGCTGACCGCCGCGGTGGGCAAGGCCAAGCGCGAGTTCGACAAGCCGGTGGAAGACACCGAGCTCAAGGCCAAGGTGACCGAGCTGGCCGCCGAGGGCGTCAAAAAGGTGCTGTCCACCGTGCCCAAGCTGGAGCGCTACGGCGTGAAGCGGGCGGTGAAAAAAGAGGTGGTCGCCGCCATGGGCGAAGAGGCCGCCGGCCGCGAAGGCAAGATCAAGGACATCGTCGAAGACCTGGTCTCCGAAGGCATGCGCTCCATGATCCTGGATGAGGGCCACCGGGTGGACGGACGCGATTTCGTCACCGTGCGCCCCATCGACTGCGAAGTGGGCATTTTGCCGCGCACCCATGGTTCGGCCCTGTTCACCAGGGGCGAAACCCAGGCCATCGTGACCACCACCCTGGGCACCAGCGGCGACGAGCAGCGCATCGAGTCGGTCACCAAGGAAGACAGCTTCCGTGACTTCCTGCTGCACTACAACTTCCCGCCCTTCTGCGTGGGCGAGGCCCGCATGCTGCGCGGCCCCGGCCGCCGGGAGATCGGCCACGGAGCCCTGGCCCGGCGCAGCCTGCAAAAGGTGCTGCCGGCCAAGGAGTCCTTCCCCTACACCATCCGCATAGTCAGCGACATCACCGAGTCCAACGGCTCCTCGTCCATGGCCAGCGTTTGCGGCGGCTCTTTGTCCATGATGGACGCCGGAGTCCCCTTGAGCCAGGCGGTGGCCGGTGTGGCCATGGGCCTGATCAAAGAGGGCGACAAGACCGCGGTTCTCACCGACATCATCGGTGACGAGGACCATCTTGGCGACATGGACTTCAAGGTCACCGGCAGCACCAAGGGCATTGCCGCGGTGCAGATGGACATCAAGATCTCCGGCATCGACAAAGAGGTCATGGCTCAGGCCCTGGCCCAGGCCAAGGACGGCCGCCTGCACATCCTGGGTAAGATGACCGAGGCCATCAACCAGCCCCGAGGCGCCATCAGCGACTGGGCCCCGCGCATCACCACCATCAAGATCCCGGTGGAGCGCATCAAGGACATCATCGGTCCCGGCGGCAAGATCATCCGCGGCATGCAGATGGAAACCGGCGCCAAGATCGACGTGGAAGACGACGGCACGGTGCACGTGGCCGCCGTCGACGGCGCGGCCGGCGACAAGGCCCTGTCCATGATCAAGGAGCTGACCCAGGACGTCGAGGAGGGCGCGGTCTACGAAGGCACCGTGGTCAAGATAATGGACTTCGGCGCGTTCGTGGAAATTCTGCCCGGCCGCGACGGCCTAGTGCACATCAGCGAGCTGGATCACACCAGGGTGCGTTCGGTTACCGATGTGCTCCGGGAAGGCGACAAGGTCAAGGTAAAGGTGCTTGGCGTGGACGACCGCGGCAAGGTTCGCCTGAGCCGCAAAGCCCTATTGCCTCCGCCCGAGGGTGGCTACCAAGGCGACCAGCGTCCGCCCCGGCGCGACTAAGACTGCCACGGCGCGACCAATACGACGTGGTAAACAAAACTACACTGGATAACGGAGTCCGCCTGGTCACCGAGAAGCTGCCTCATGCTTACTCGGTGACCGCGGGCTTATGGATGGAGGTCGGCTCCCGCGACGAGGAGCCGGCCCAAGGCGGCATCAGCCACTTCATCGAGCATATGGCCTTCAAAGGCACCGCCCGCCGCGATGCCCTGGCCATTGCCCGTGAGCTGGACCGCCTGGGTGGCATGGCCAACGCCTTCACCTCCAAGGAAACCACCTGCTTTCACGCCCGCACCCTTGCCGAGCACCTTGGCACCATCTCCGATTTGCTCACCGACATCTTCCTGCATCCGGCCTACGACCCCATTGAGGTGGAGCGTGAGCGCCAAGTGATCCTGCAGGAGATCAGCGCGGTGGAGGACACTCCCGACGAGTTGGTGCACGTGTTGTTCGGGCAAAACTATTGGGGCGAACATCCCCTGGGCCGCCCGGTTCTGGGCAGCAGCGAGAGCGTGGGCGCTCTCAGCCGTCAAGACATGGTGGACTACCTGGCTCAGCGCTACGCCCCGGCCAACCTGGTGGTGGCGGCGGTGGGCCAGATTGAGCACCAACAAATCGTGGACCTGCTGGGTTCGGCCCTGGCCGAACTGCCCATTTTGCCTCCCCGCGAGGCCCGCCAAACCCCGGCAAGCAATTCCGGATTGGTGGTGGTGCCGCGCCAGTGCGAGCAGGTGCACATCGCCATGGGCGCCCCCGGCCCCTCGTCCACCGACCCCGACCGCTTTGCCGCCGCACTGCTCAACGTGATTCTGGGCGGCAACATGAGCTCTCGCCTGTTCCAAGAGGTGCGCGAAAAGCGCGGCCTGGCCTACGCGGTGTTCAGCTATCTCAGCTCCTACAGCGACTCCGGCGTCTTCGGGGTCTACATGGGCGTGGCCCCCGGCCGCTCCCCCGAGGCCCTCAAAGTGGTGCGCGCGGAGTTGTCCCGCCTGGCCGCGGAGCCGGTGGGCAATGAGGAGTTGGAGCACGCCAAGGAACACACCAAGGGCTCCATTCTGCTGGGGGCCGAAAATCCCGACAGCCGCATGTATCGCCTGGCCCGCAACGAGTTCAACTTCGGCCGCGACGTGACTTTGGAAGAAGTGGTGGCCCAGATCGAGGCGGTTGAGGTGGGCGATCTCACCCGCGTGGCCGCCAAGTGCCTGGACCCGGACAAACTGGGCATAACCGTGTTGGGCCCGGCCGATGCCGACGGCCTGGCCAAGGAGACGGGCGCATGAGCCGTCCCCAAGTTCTGGTCAAGCGCCTGGCCCACGGCCAGGGGCTGAAGCTCCCGGCCTACGAGAGCGAACAGGCCGCCGGCCTGGACCTGCCCGCCGCAGTTGAAGAGAATATCACCATCCAGCCGGGGGGCATCGTCATGGTGCCCACCGGCCTGGCTCTGGCCATCCCGCCGGGCTTTGAGGGCCAGGTGCGCCCCCGTTCCGGCCTGGCCATCAAAAAGGGCGTCACCGTTGTCAACGCTCCGGGCACCATCGACGCCGACTACCGGGGCGAGGTCATGGTGGGGCTGATCAACTTGGGGCCTTCGGCGGTTCAAATCGCCCGGGGCGACCGGGTGGCCCAGCTCATCATCGCCCCGGTCACCCAGGCCGAGCTGGTCGAAACCACCGATCTGCCCGCCAGCGGCAGGGGCCAAGGCGGCTTCGGCTCCACCGGCGCCTGAGTTCGTGCCCCTTACCTTTTGCACCCTGGCCAGCGGCTCCAAGGGCAACTGCATCTACGTGTCCGCCGGTGACCAAGCGGTGCTCATCGACTGCGGCCTCAGCGCCAAACAGACCCTCCTGCGCCTGGAGGCCAAGGGCCTTTCCCCCCACAGCATCAAGGCCATTATCATCACCCACGAGCACAGCGATCACGTGCGCGGGGTGCGGGTGCTGTCAAAGCGCCTGAGGATTCCCGCCCTGGCTACCGGAGCCACCTGGGCCGCCACCAAGGACAAAGACGCGGTGCGCCATGTCCCCATGAGCGCGGGACGGGCCCTGGAGATGGCAGGCATCAAGGTGCATCCTTTTTCCGTGTCCCACGACGCGGCCGATCCGGTGGGCCTGGTGCTCACGGCGGGCGGGGTCAGCCTTGGCGTGGCCACCGACCTGGGCGCGCCCACCCGCCTGGTGCGCCATCATCTGGCCGGGTGCGCTGCGCTGGTGCTGGAGCACAACCACGACGCCACCATGCTGGCCGAAGGCTCCTATCCGCCCTGGCTGAAGCAGAGGGTGCGCTCGGCCCATGGCCATCTGTCCAACGACCAGGGGGCCGAACTCTTGGCCGAACTGGTGCATCAGGGGCTCAAACAGGTGGTGCTGGCCCATCTTTCCGAGCAGAACAACCGCCCCGATCTGGCCCGTGACGCCGCCCAAAATTGCCTGAGCGGTTGCGGCTCGGACGCCGATCTGTGGGTGGCCTCCCAAGAGCAGCCCAGCGACGTCTTCACCCTTTAACCGAACGTTTTTACCAAGTACATGCGACCGGCTGCGCCGGGAAGCGCCATGCTGCGCCCACGGCATCGCTTAGTCCTCGGCGTATGTGAGAATACGCCCGCGGTCTTCCACATAAAAAGGGGCCCCCGTGGGAGCCCCGATAAATGCTGGTCTATTTTTATAGTCTAGCGCACGAACATCACCTTGCATCCGGCGCGGCGAAACACCTTTTCCGCCGTGGAGCCGAAGCGCAGAGTCTTGGTGAAGGAGGTGCGCCCCTTGGCCCCCATGATGATCAGGTCGGCGGCGAACTCCTCGGCGACCTCCAGGATGCGCTCATAGGGCAGGCCCACCGCGATGCGCGAACTGTGCTTCACCTCGGCCAGGGGCAGGCCGTCTTGTTTCAGCTTGCCCAGGAGGTCCCGCATCATCTCGGCCTGGTGCTCCTCCATGGCGTTGATGGCCTGGTCGGCCACGCCGTTTAGCATGGCCAGGCGGCCGCTCACCCGCTCCAATTCCTCGTAGGCCCTCTCGTTGACCACGTTGAGCACCAACAGCTCGGCGCCGTACTTATGGGCCAAGACCACCGCCTGGGCCAGAACCTCGGGCGAGAAGTCTGAGAAGTCGATGGAGCACAACACCTTGTCTATGGCTTGCGGACTCATGCCACGGCCTCCTCGAGTTTTTGCCGCTCATATATGGGCAAGGTGAGGGTGGGGTCTCTCTTTATGCGCATTTTTTGGCTAATGTAGACCACTCCAGCCAAGCCGATGCCTATGAAGTCCGCCCCCAGCTTGGGCACCGGGGTCCAGGAGTGCAGCAGGCCGGGGAAGAACAGCAGGGCGGTGGCGATGGCGAAGAGTATCCACTCGTACCATACGGTGGGGCACAGCCAGTACCCCATGGTCAAACTGCCGAAGGCGATGGTCCCCAAGGTGATGGTCAGATAGGCGAGCACGATGTCGTGCCAGCTGCCGGTTAGCAGGAAACCCGGCGCAAAGGCGAACAGGAAGGGGCCGATGTAGAGCATCTTGGCGAACTTAAAGGAGGTCCAACCGGTCTTCCAGGGGTCGGAGCCGGCGATTGCCGCTCCGGCGTAGGCCGCCACGCATACCGGTGGGGTGATGTTGGAGTCCTGGCTGAACCAATAAACGATCATGTGCGATGCCAAAAGGGCCCAAGCGGCATAGCCCGCCTGCACCAAGTCGGTGTTTATCTCCAGGTCCCGGAAACTCATGCCAAAAGTGCTTTGGGAGATCATCTCGCTGACCGCGCCCACGGCCAGCACCGCGGTGATGAGATAGGCCGCGGTTACCGGCACTCCCATGCCCAGCACCAACGAGGCCAAGCCGATGAGTAGGATGGCGATGGGCAAATAGCCGTTGGACAGCTCGATGATGATCTGGCTGAACTTGAGCCCGATGCCGGTGAGGGCGATGGTGCCCACGATGATGCCGATGACGCCCACCGTGGCTCCGATGATGAGCGTGTTGCGGGCGCCTTCGATCATGGCCCCCAGGACTTCCTTGATCCCCATCTTGTTGTCCGGGGTGGTCCAGGATACGGCCACGCAGGCGATGGTGGCCCAGAAGGCGGCCATGCCCGGCGAGTAGCCCAGCAGCATGAGCACCACGATGATCACCAGCGGGGCCGAGAGCAGCCACTGGGTCTTGAGGATGTCCCAGGCGGTGGGGGCGTTGGGGTCCTTTTTGCCCACCAGGCCGTAGCGCTTGGCCTCGAAGTGCACCATCACGAACACGCTGAGGAAGTAGATGGCTGCCGGGAACACCGCCATCTTCATGATGGTTACGTAGGGTATCTCGGTGAACTCGGCCATCAAAAAGCCGCCGGCCCCCATGATGGGCGGCATGAACATGCCGCCGATGGAGGCGGCGGGCTCGATGGCCCCGGCCACGTGGGGCCTAAAGCCGGCCCTTTTCATCAGGGGGATGGTGAAAGCGCCGGTGGACACGGTGTTGGCGATGGCGCTGCCGGACACCGATCCGAAGAAGCCCGAGGCCATCACCGCCACCTTGGCCGGACCGCCCACGCTGCGCCCGGCCAGGGCCATGGGCAGATCCAGGAAGAAGCGGGAGCAGCCCGAGGCCTTTAAAAAACTGCCGAAGAAAATGAAGAGAATTACGTAGGTCACCAGCACCGAGGCCATGATGCCGAACACACCTTCCTGCTTCAGGTAGATGTGGTTCAGGGCCCGGTCCATGGCGAAGCCGGTGTGGGCGAAGGAGTCCAGCACCGGAATGTATTCCAACAGGTTGCCCCAAAAAGCGTAGAGCAGGAAGGCCATGCCCACCAGGGTCATGGACCAGCCCAGCACCCGGCGGGCCACCTCCAGGGAGATGAGTATGCCCACCACGCTCACCGCGGTGTCCAGGGCGGTCTCGCTGCCCATGCGGTAGTTCAGGGCCTCGTACTCCACGATGTAATAGCCCACCACAAAGGCGGCTACCGCGGCCAGGAAAAGGTCCAGCACCGTGGGTCGGTCGGTGGGCGACTTGCGGCCCATGGGGTAGTTGATGAACACCAGGATGTAGGTCATGAGTACGTAGATGCCAAGAAAATACTGGGTGTCCACCGGCAGGATGCCGGCGTTGTAAAAATAGAACAGGACCATGAACACGCCCAGGCCCGCGGTGAACCAGGCCCAGAAACCGCTCATGGCGCGGCCGGTCTTGGCGTCCTTGCGGACGATTTCATCTAGCTTAGCCTTGTCCACCGCCGCTTCTTCCAGGGCAATTTCCTCGTCAAAAGGATCGGTGGATTGCTTTTTGGGATCGTCGTTCATGGCCAACCTCGCTGGTAAAAGGGGGAGGGCCGGCTCGACCCTCCCCCCGGCTTAGCTTCCCGCAGGGCGGTTAGTCGATGGGCTTGAGGTTGTCGGGAACTTTCATTCCCTGCTCAGTCCAGAACTTGTAAGCGCCCTTGTGCAACGGCACCGAAGCGCCGCGGAAGTTGTTTTGCAGGGTCATGGCCTTGAAGGTCTTTTTGGCGGCCACCATGGCCTCCATGCCCTTGGCGGACCACAGGCTCTTCATGATCTTGTAGACCAGATCCTCGGGCACGTCTTTGTTGGTGGTCAGGATGGTGCTGTCCTGGAAGGTCTCGCAAGGGGGCATACCCTTGTAGTAGGTGTTCTCGGGGATGGTGGTGGAGCTGTAGGCGTAGGCCTTGTAGAAGCCGGTTTTGACCGCGTCGACGTCCACGTTGATCAGGTTGATCTTGACCTGCACCGAAGCCTCAATGATGGAGCGGTTGGGATAACCCACCAGCACCCAGAAGGCGTCCAGTTTGTTGTCCTTAAAGGCGCTGGCCGCTGCGGAATAGCCCAGGAAGGTGGGCTTGAACTTTTCCCACACGCCGATGTGGCGGAAGAAACGCTCGGCGCTGGCCGCCGCGCCGGAGCCGGCGTTGCCCACGGCCACGCGCTTGCCCACGAGGTCCATGGCGCTCTTATAGCCGCTGTCGGCGCGCACCACCAGCTGGGCCGGGGCGCCGTAGAGGTAGCCCATGGAACGGATCTTGTTGTACTTGTTGTTGTCCTTGGGCAGCTTGCCGGCGAAGCCCAAGCCGCTGTCCACCGCGTAGCACAGGCCGATGGTGCTCTCGCCGCTGTTGACCCGCTTGACGTTTTCCACCGAGCCGCCGCTGCCGACCGCGCTGGCCTTGATGTCCGGATTCACCTTGGGGAGATACACCGCCGCGCCGTTGGCGAAGGTGTTGAAGGTGCCGCCGGTGGGGCCGCCACCGATTTTGAGCTTGTAGCTAGCGGCGGTGGCCGAAGCCGGCATCATGCCCAGGCTTACCACCATGGCGGCGGCCAGGGTAAGAATTAGAAACTTTTTCATACGTTCCCTCCCGAATTGAATGAAACCAAACGACTTTCCTATGGTGGGCCGACGGCCAATAGGCCGCCCGGCGTGCTCCTGTCCGAGAAACCCCAAGAGGGGCCCGGAAGTTTTGCCGTGGCTTGAAGAGCGGATGAGCGCGGTGTTGTATCTTATAGAATGCCAGTAAAAGCCTCGTCGGCGCATTAATAGAATAGTAAAAGCGGTTGCGGAGGGTAAATTGGAAGTCCTCTGATTGTGTTGTAATAATTTTTCTTACAAGGCCGTGGGCGGCAATGTTCACGGCGCCCACGGCCCTGAGTTTGGGCTATTTTTTCAAGAAGCCTTCTTTTTTATACTCCGGATCGGGGTAGGTGTAAAATCCTCGCCCGGTTTTGGTGCCCAACTCGCCCCGGGCCACCTTTTCCCTGAGGGCCTCGGGCGGGTGGTCCTTGGGGTCGCCTGACTCGGTATAGTAAGACATTTCGATGTCATAGACTACATCCAGGCCCACACTGTCCATGAGAGCGAAGGGGCCTTCGTCCATGCCGCTCCAGATCATCCAGCCGCGGTCGATGTCCTTAAAGTCCACGTAATCCCCGGACCACATGTGCAGGCTCTCCTTCTTGATGGCCCGCCAGATTCGGTTGAAGCAGAAGCCGTGGATCGACTTGCGCACCGTCAGCGGCACGCACCCGATGGAGCGCACCCATTCGGCGCATTGGTCGATAATCTCCGGAGGCGTCTGGCTGCTGCCCATGACATCGGTCAGGTTGCGGCCTATGTCCAGGGTGTAGAAGTGGATGTTCACGCACAGCTCGGGCCGCGCCGTGGCGTCGGCGATGAGCGACACCGGGATGGAGGAGCTGTTGGTGGCCAGGATGGCCCCGGCCGGGGTGAGCTGGTCCAGGCGGGCGTACATCTCCCGTTTCAGCTCCAAGTTTTCGGGTATGGCCTCGATGACCATGTCCACGTCTTCCAGGGCCTGCTCCAGGGTGGCGCAGCGGGCCACCTTCTCCGCCGCCTGGCCCAGTTGGACCCAGGTCAGGGTGGGGGTGCGGGTGGTGCGCTTGAGCCGGTCCTCGCTCATGGCCATGCTGTGCTCAAAGGATGCGGGGTTGGGGTCCCAGGTGCTCACCTGATAACCGTAATAAGCGGCCTGCAGGGCGATGCGGGCCCCCAGGTTGCCGGTGCCCACCACGGCCAATTTTTTGATCTCACGGCTCATACTTTTTGTTCCCCTTGATGGTTTAGGGCTCCACCAGTCCGTGCTGGATGGCGAAGCGGGATAGATCGGCGTTATTGCGCAGGTTCAGCTTTTTTAGCAAGCGGAAGCGGTAGGTGTCCACCGTCTTCACGCTGATGTGGAAAGACTCGGCTATTTCCCGGTTGGTCTGGCCCAGGGCCAGGGCCCTGAGCACCTGCACCTCACGGTTGGACAGGCTGTCCAGGGGCGAGTCGCCCCGCTCGCCCCGGGCCACGCGCAGGGCCAGCAGCTCTGAGGCCTCCTGGCTCAGGTACATCCCCCCTTGGTGCACCTGGCGGATGGCACTGACCAGTTGTTCCGGGGCCGAGCGCTTGGTGATGTAGCCCTTGGCCCCGGAGCTGATGGAACGCACCACGTACTGCTCCTCCTCGTGCATGGTCAGCACCAGGATGGGCAGCTCGGGGCGCTGGGCCTGGAGTTGGTTGATCACCTCCAAACCGTCGGTGCCGGGCATGGAGATGTCCACCACCGCCACGTCCACCGGGTGCTTCAGGGCCAGGCTGATGGCCTGGCGCCCGTCGGCGGCTTCGGCGGTCACCTCCATGTCCCCGGTTTCCTCGATGAGGCTCCTGAGCCCAGCCCGCACCATGCCGTGGTCATCGGCTAAGAGCACCTTGATCAATGATGGCCTCCGCGAATGGGCAGCACCAGGCGCACCTCGGTGCCCCGCCCCGGCTGGGAGTTGATGCTGAGCGCGCCTCCGGCCAACCCGGCCCGCTCGCGCATTCCCGCGATGCCCAGCCCCTCGCGCTCGGAAAGCTGGTCCGAGGCGAAACCCAGGCCGTTGTCGCTCACGTTCAGGGTCAGGCGTCCGTTATCGCCCAGCAGGGTCACGTCCACGCTGGTGGCCCCGGAGTGCCGCGCCGCGTTGGTCAGGGCCTCCTGAGCCACCCGGTAGGTGGCTATGGCGGTCTGGTCGTCCACCTCGGGCACCTGGTCCCAGTTGAACACGCAGGCGATGCCGGTGTGCTTTTCAAAATCCGAGGTGTACCACTCCAGGGCGTCCACCAGGCCCAAATCTTCCAGGGCCGGGGGGCGCAGGCGGGTGGCGATGTTTCTTACCTCGCTGATGGTGTGGTCGATGATGGCGCACATATTCTGGGCCCGTCCCTCGGCTTTGGGGTCCAGGCCCTTCAGGCGCTCGCGCAGCCACACCGCATCGATGCGCAGGGCGGTGAGCACCTGGCCCAACTCGTCGTGCAGCTCCCTGGCGATGGCCCGGCGTTCGGCCTCCTGGCTTTCCATGATGCTGCCCGAAAGCCGCCTTAGCTGTTCCTGGGCCTTTTTGAGATCGGTGATGTTGACCATGATGCCGCAGATTCGGCTCACCTGGCTGTTTTCGTTGATTATGGGGAAGCGCACCGAAAGGTAGGTGTTGAAGCCGTCCTCGTGGGGTATGCGCTCCTCAACCTGTACCGAACGCTTGGCCTGGAGCACCATCTGGTCGCTCTTGGCAAACTGTTCGGCGATCTCGGTGGAAAACAGCTCGTAGACGGTGTTGCCCCACACCTGTTCGGTGCTCAGGTTGAAAAGCTCCTCAAAGCGAGAGTTGACCATGATGTAGCGGCCCTCGGCGTCCTTCATGTAGACCACCGCCGGGGTGTACTTGAGGAAGCTGGTGATCTCTCTGGTGCGCTGGCGCACCTGGCGCTCCAGGTCGCGGGAGTATTCGCTGAGCTTTTCCTGGGCCCTTCTCAGTTCCTCCTCGGTGCGCTTGAGGTTGGTGACATCCACCAACACGGCCAGGGATTTGACGATGCGTCCCTGGTCGTCGCGCTCGGCGATGGCCGAGAGCAACACGTCCACCACCTCGCCGTTTTTCTTGACGAACTGATAAGCGATGTCCTTGGCCTGGCCGGTGCGGAAAAACAGGGGCAGCACTTCGGCCTCGGCGTGGCGGCGCGACTGGGGGGTGAGAAAGTCGGTGAGCTTGCGCCCCATGACCTCCTCGCCGGTGTAGCCCAGGGCGTCGGACCAGTAGTCGCTTATGTTGACCAGCCGCCCGGTGGTGTCCACCGAGTGCAGCAGGGCCGGGGTCTTGTGGTAGAGCCTGCGGTAGCGCTCCTCGGAGCGCCTCAGGTCTTCCTCGGCCACCCGCCGGCGGGTGATTTCCTGGGAGGCCTTGCGGTAGAGGAAGTAGACCCCCAGCCCGGCGAACAGGCACAGCCCCAGCACCACCACTCCGGTGGTTTGCAAAAAGGGTTTGAATGCCCACTGGGCCACCCCGGCCATGCTGGTGAGGTACACCAGCCGCCAGCCGGGAAAGTTGGCTACCGGCCGGGTGTATAGCAGGTATTCACGGCCTTGCTGATCGGTGACCAGGTGTTCGCCCATCCTGCTCAGCCCGCTCCAGGGCCAGGGGCCGTCGCCGAACTGGCGGGTGCGGGCGATGGCCTCCCAATCCTCCAGGCTGCTGGGCCACAGGGTTTTGTTGAGCCACTGAACGCGGTTGGTGCTGAAGATCACCTCATGGGGGCCCACCAACAGGGCCGCCTCTTCTTCGCTGCCCAGGTTCAGGTTGCTCTCCAACAGGCTGATGGGGGCCTTGATGACCGCCACTCCCAGGGCGGGGCCGCCATCCGGGGGATAGACCGCGTGGGAGTAATAGGCGCCGCGCTTTTTGCTGGTGGCCCCCAGGGCCAGGTATTTGGCCGCCTGCCCGGCCAGGGCCTGCTGGAAATAGGGGCGGAAGGAGAAGTTGTGGCCCACGAAGCTGTCCGGGGAGCCCCGGTTGGAAGAGGCGATGGTCAGCCCCTGACGGTTGAGCAAATAGCAGACATCCACTTCCAGGGCCCTTTTGAACTTGTCCAAAAGCTGGTTGGCCGCGGCCAGGTTGGCCTCGCCGGGCTTGGCCAGGGCCCGTTGCAACTCGCCCAGGCTGGCCAGGGCCTCCACCGGCTTTTGGTTTTGGGCCAGGAAGGAGGATACCTGGTTGGCCAGCACCTCGGTCTGGCCGGCGGCCCGGCGGTGGGCCAGGGAGATGGCCGAATCCTGTAGGGAATAATAGTAATGCACCGCGCCCCCGGCGGTGGACACCAGGGCCAACAGGGATAGTATCAAAAGTATGGTTCTGAGGCGCATGGGCCGGCTTTCCCCGGAACGATTGTTTGTGCTGGCAACTTCACCATAACTTGGCAGAAAGCGGTCATAATGTAAACATGTTGAGACAAACGCAAAAAAGCGCCCCAACCCAGGCCGGGGCCGGTTGACAGGTCAAGGGGTGATGTTAGGATGATAAAATTCCGTGCGATACACCTCGAGGGGCGAGTCAATCTAACTGAGGGCCTCCTGGCCCGGGAAAGTCTATGGTGAGCCACATAAGCGACGAGCAAGACCAGCCGCTGGTCCTGGAGCCCGACGAGGAGCTTCCCACCGATCTGCCGCTGTTGCCGGTTCGGGACGTGGTGGTATTCCCCTACATGATCCTGCCTCTGTTCGTGGCCCGGGAAAACTCGGTGGCCGCGGTGGAGGCGGCCATGGCCGAGGACCAGCACGTATTCCTGGCCACCCAGAAAGACCAGAACGTGGAGCATCCCGAAGCGGAGGACCTGCACGAAGTGGGCACCGTCGGGGTCATCATGCGTCAGCTAAAGATGTCCGACGGCAGGCTCAAAGTGCTGGTGCAGGGACTGGCTCGGGCCCGCATCGACCAGTGGAGCCAGGAGTCTCCCTACTTCGCGGTGTCGGTGGAGCTGTTGGGCGACGACCTGGCCGAAGACGAGGCCGGGCCGGCCTCCGAGGCCCTGATGCGCTCGGTGCGCGAGGCGGCGGAAAAGATCCTGGCCCTCAGGGGGCTGTTGACCTCCGACGTGCAGGCCATCCTCAGCTCGGTGGAGGAAGTGGGCCGCTTGGCTGATCTGGTGGCCAGCAACATGCGCCTGGACATAAACACCGCCCAGGCCATTTTGGAACAGGACGATCCCCTCAAGCGGCTGGAGATGGTGCACGAGCATTTGGGCACCGAGCTGGAGGTGAGCACCCTCCAGGCCAAGATTCAGTCCGAGGCCCAGGAGGAGATGAGCCGGGGCCAGCGGGAGTATTACCTGCGCGAACAGCTCCGGGCCATCCGCCGGGAGTTGGGCGACGCCGACGAGCGCCAGCGGGAAATGGCCCAGCTCCGCGAGACCCTGGAGAAAAAGCGCCTGCCCGCCGAGGCCAAAAATGAGTCCCTCAAGCAGCTCAGCCGCCTGGAGCAGATGCAGCCCGAGAGCGCCGAGGCCTCGATAATCAGGGCATATCTGGACTGGATAATCGACCTGCCCTGGCAAAAGGGCAGCCGAGACCGTTTGGACCTCACCGAGGCCCAGCGCATCCTGGACGAGGACCACTTTGATCTGAAAAAGGTCAAGGAGCGCATCTTGGAGCACCTGGCGGTGCGCAAGCTCAACCCCAAGATGAAGGGTCCCATTTTGTGCTTCATCGGACCGCCGGGAGTGGGCAAGACCTCTTTGGGCCGATCCATCGCCAGGGCCTTGGGGCGCAAGTTCGTGCGCCTGAGCCTGGGCGGGGTGCGTGACGAGGCCGAGATTCGCGGCCACCGCCGCACCTACATCGGGGCCATGCCCGGCCGCATCATCCAGGGCCTCAAGCAGGCGGGCACCAACAACCCGGTGTTCATGCTCGACGAGGTGGACAAGGTGGGGGCCGACTACCGGGGCGACCCCACCAGCGCCCTGTTGGAGGTCTTGGACCCGGAGCAGAACTACGCCTTTTCCGACCACTACCTAAACCTGTCCTACGATTTGTCCAAGGTGATGTTCATCACCACGGCCAACGTGGAGGACACCATCCCCGAGCCTTTGTGGGACCGCATGGAGGTCATCGAGCTGAGCGGCTACACCGAGGAGGACAAGGTGGCCATCGCCAACGGCTTCCTCATCCCCCGCCAGCTCAAGGAAAGCGGCCTGGGTGACGGCAGGGTGAGTTTCAGCGACGGCGGCCTCTTGGAGATTATCCGCTCACACACCAGGGAGGCGGGACTCAGGAATCTGGAGCGGGAAATCGGCTCGGTGTGCCGCAAGGTGGCCCGCAAGGTGGCCGATGGCAAAGATGGCTCCTTCAAGATCACCGCCGGCAACCTGGAACGCTACCTGGGGGTGCCCAAGTACCTGCCCGAGGAAGAGCGTGGCGAGGGCGAGGTGGGGGTGGCCACCGGCCTGGCCTGGACCGCCGTGGGCGGCGAGGTGCTCCGGGTGGAGGTGAGCGCCCTGGAAGGCAAGGGCAACCTGACCATCACCGGCTCGTTGGGCGATGTGATGCGCGAGTCGGCCCAGGCGGCTCTTAGCTACGCCCGCAGCCGGGCGGCCGAGCTGGGCCTGAAGAAGGGCTTTTACGAAGATCTGGACCTGCACGTGCACGTGCCCTCCGGGGCCATTCCCAAGGACGGCCCCAGCGCGGGCATCACCCTGGCCACGGCCATCATCAGCGCCCTTACCGGGGTGCCGGTCCGGGAAGACGTGGCCATGACCGGCGAGGTCACCCTGACCGGCAAGGTGCTGCCCATCGGCGGGCTCAAGGAAAAGTCCCTGGCCGCCCTGCGCGCCGAAATGGCCCTTATTCTGGTGCCGGGCAAGAACCACAAGGACATCAAGGAACTACCGGTCAAGGTAAGGCGCAAGTTAAAGATCGTGCCGGTGAGCCATATGGACCAGGTGTTGCCCCTGGTGCTGGCCACCTGGCCACCCGCCAAGCCGGTACGCAAAAAAAAGAAACCCGCCCCCAAAAAAAGTAAGACAGCGGCTCCCAAAAAGGCTGCTCCCAAAAAGGCGGCGCCCAAGAAAGGCGGCAAGACCAAGTGAGCAAAATTCTGTACGTGGAGGCCTGTGGGGGGGCTTCGGGCGATATGCTGGCTGGGGGTATGTTGGATTTGGGTTGGCCCGTGGAGGAGTTGAGCGGGTATTTGCAAGCCATGGGCTTGGATCACGTGACGGTGAGCGTCGCCACTCAGGAGCACCAGGGCATTATGACCCACCGCCTGGATGTGCAGGCGCCCCACGAGCACGCGCATAGGCATTTGAGCCATATCCTGGAATTGTTGGAGCGGCTGCCGGGCCAAGTGGCCCAGCCCGCGGCCAAGGTGTTCCGGCGCCTGGCCCAGGCCGAGGCCAAGGTGCACGGCACCACCGCCGAGGAAGTGCACTTCCACGAGGTGGGCGCGGCCGATGCCATCGCCGACGTGGTGGCCTTTTGCGCCGGGCTGGCCTGGTTGGGCGGGCCGCGCCTGGTGGCTTCGCCCCTGCCCATGGGTGAGGGCTTTGTGAACTGCGCCCACGGCAAGCTGCCCCTGCCGGCCCCGGCGGTGCTGCAATTGCTGGAAGGGGTGCCGGTGTATTCCTGCGGGGTGAAGGGCGAGACGGTGACCCCCACCGGCGCGGCCATCCTCACCGCCTTGGCCGAAAGCTTCGGCCCGGCCCCGGCCATGCGTTTGGAGAAATCCGGCACCGGCGGAGGCAGCCGCCCCAGCCAGGCCATACCCAACATGCTGCGATTGTGGCTGGGCCAAGAACAAGGCCATGCGGGCATCGATCAGGTGGTGGAGATCGTGTGCCACCTGGACGACATGAACCCCGAGGACCTGCCCCTGGTCATCGAGCGGCTCATGGCCGCCGGGGCCCTGGATGCGGCCGCCGCGCCCCTGGTGATGAAAAAGGGGCGCCTGGGCCAGAGCCTGACCGTGATGAGCAGCCCGGATAAAAGCGAGGCCCTGGCCGCCCTGGTGTTGGAGCAGACCCCCAGCCTGGGGGTGCGCCTGAGATCGGTGGAGCGGCGGGTGCTGGAACGGGAAGTCATCACCGTGGAGAGTCCCTGGGGCTCGGCCAAGGTGAAACGGGCCCGCACCGCCCAGGGTTGGCGCTTGCATCCCGAGGCCGAAGATGTGGCCCGCATTTGCCGTGAAACCGGCCTACCCCCCTGGCGGGTGCGCCACGAGCTGGAGGCTCTGGCGGGCGAAGACCGCTAACCTATCCCCAAGGCTTTACAGAATCGCTACCGGCCTTTCGTGTTTAAGGCGGCGGCCTTAAACAGGGGCCATGCAGCGTTTATGGCCATTACTCACGCCGTTGGGGTAAATTTCGCTGGAGGGCCCGCGCCGCCGCCGCGCCTAGCGGCTTGCCGCCGGGCGCGGTCGCGCCTAGAATAGCCTTGTGAGCTTATTACACCCCAAATACTTGGCCCTGGCCGTGCTGGTTATGGCCCTGGCCCTGACCGGCTGCGACTCCGGCACGGGGGGCAAAACCGCCAAGGGCGGCTGCACCATCGGCGGGCAGCTAAAAAAAGATGGGTTGGTGTTGGTGCCTCTGAGCGCCTGGACCAAGAAGCGCCAGGGCGATGACTTCGGCCCCATGGACCTGCTAAAGCGCCCCTGCCTGGCCGAGCCTCTGGCCCCCAAGGTGGATATCGACGACCGCACCGAGTTTTATGTCTTCTATAGCCCGCCGGACGGCAAAGCCGGCGAGCAGATGGTGTTTACTTGGTATTACGGCCGTCCCGAGCGGGTGCTCTCGCGCCCCCTGCTTAAGGTCCTGGTCAAGCGGGACGGCTTTGAGCGCCCCGTGGCCGTCAGCCAGATATGGTCGGCTCCCCACGGCTCCAGCAAAATCCTGTCCATGGGCGGGCTCAACTCGGTGCAGAGCAAGGCCCAGTGGGAGGCATCGCGCATCTTCGGGCCGCGCACCCTGGTGATAAGCCGTTTCGCGGGTTTTGACCAGGGGCGGGCGCGCACCGGCGAAACCTTGGCCAAGGTGCACTTTGAAATTCACGAAAAAGGTGTGCAGGTGTATTAGGCGGTCCGGCCCGTCTAATGCTTGGGCGTGACTTTCTTCAGGATCATGCTTTCGATCTTGGTGGTGTCGTTCACCTGCTCCCAGCCGCCCTGCACCCGGTGTTGGGCCCATATCCTGGACGAGATTGTGCTGCTCAGTTTGCCGGTGCACTGCACCGTTACCGTGGCCTTCCAGTTCAGATCACCCTCCCAACGCTCGGGAATTTTGAAGGCTACCGCATCCTTTTCCTTGGTCTCTTCACCTAGGCCCAGGTCCGGATCCTGCTTGAGCCTGTCGCGCACGTATTGCTGCACGTCCGTGCAGGGCATGTCGTACACACCCTCATAAACGTTGGGACCGGAGGCGCCTATGCTGAAAGATACACCGGGGTTGCGGCAAGCGATTATGCCCAGGGCCAGTAGTAGGGACATGGTTATGAGTAGGGACCGCATCATTTGCTCCGACTGATGGTAAGGGTGTGAATCTTGCTGCCGTTCTTGTCATAGGTGCCGCCGGAGGAGCGAGACTTGCCCAACTCGCCGGTGATGTCGGTGCCCGGCGCCAGGGAATAAAGCAGCTTCATAAATCGGCCCTCCTGGTCGCTGATGGGCTCGCCGCCGAAGGGGTTCATTAGGCCGCTGGCGTCGTGGCCCAAAAAGCCGATGGCGTGCCCCGCCTCGTGGGCCAGGGTGTCGGGCACTCCGCCGGAGCAGCCGGACTGGCTTCGGGCGATGGAAATTCTGGCCGAGATAATGCGCCCGGCGCTGCTCCAGCTTATGGTGGTCAGGCCGCACCAAGAGGTGGAACTGCTCCAGGAGACCGGGATGTTGCTGCCCGCGAAGTTGAAGCTCACTGCCCCGCCCGAGGCGCTGGCCCAGCGGTTGAAGGCGGTGCGGGCATCGGCAAAGGCGCTGGCCGACACCCCTATGGGCACGCCCGCCCAGCGGATGGTATGACCGCTAAGATTTCTTGCATTGTAGGTGTAGAGGAACTGGTAGTCGGCCTGGGTGAAGCCGCTGTCGCCGCCTCCGCCGCCCCCGCCGCTGCAAGAGGCCAGGGCCAAGGCAAGCACCATGAGCAGAATCGCCGCCGCGCGGCGCAAGGTTATTTCAGGCATGAACCGCCAACTCCCCGCAGTTGGTTGATGTTGTTTGCCCCGCCCGTCGCAGCCTGGGTCCGGCGCGGCGTATTCAGTTATGATACCCCAGCAAGAAGCCGGGTGGCCAGAACTACCAAAGCAGGCCCAGGGCCTGATCCAAGCGCCCGGCCTTGAGCAGTTCCAGGCCCTGGGGAGCGGCGGTCTTGCCCGGAGCGGTGAGCACCTGATCAAAGCCCTGGCGCAGGGCCTCGGCCATGCGCGCCGCCGAGCGCCCCACCGCCCTGAGCTCGCCGGTCAGGCCGACCTCGCCGAAGCACACCGTCTTGGCGGGCAGGGGCCGGTTGGCCAGGGACGAGGCGATGGCCGCGGTCACCGCCAAATCCGCCGCCGGTTCGCTCAGGCGCACTCCGCCGGTGACATTGACGAATACGTCGTGGCCGCCCAGGTCCAGCCCGGCGTGGATAGCCAGCACCGCGGCCAGCATTTGCAGGCGTCCCTGGTCGATGCCCAGGGCTTGGCGGCGGGGCATGGCCAGCCCCGAGGGGCTCACCAGCGCTTGCACCTCCACCAGCAGGGGCCGGGTGCCGCTCATGGCCGCGCACACCGCGCTGCCCGGGGCCGAAATCGGGCGGTGGGCCAAGAACAAGGCCGAGGGGTTCACCACCCCGGTAAGCCCGGCCTCGCCCATTTCGAACACTCCCACCTCGTCGGTGGCCCCGAAGCGGTTTTTCACCGCCCTGAGCAGGCGCAGGCGCATGCTGGGCTCGGACTCGAAGTAGAGCACCGTGTCCACCATGTGCTCCAGCACCCGCGGCCCGGCCAGGGCGCCTTCCTTGGTGACGTGCCCCACCAAAAACAGGGCGCAGCCCGCCGCCTTGGCCGCGCTTGCCAACTCGGCGGCGCATTGGCGCACCTGGCCCACCGAGCCCGGCGCGCTGCTCAACTCTTCGCTCTTGAGGGCCTGAATGCTGTCCACCACCACCGCTTCGTGGGAATCGGCGGCCATGGCCTGGAGGATGGTTTCCAGGGCGGTGTCGGCCACCAGGTCCACCCCCTCGCCGGCCAGGCCCAGGCGGTGGGCCCTGAGCCCCACCTGGCGGGCCGACTCCTCGGCGGCCACGTATAGCACCCGGCCGCCGTCGGCTCCCAGGGCTTGGGCCGCTTGCAGCATAAGGGTCGATTTGCCGATGCCCGGCTCACCACCCACCAGCACCACCATGCCCGCCACCAGCCCCCCGCCCAAAACGCGGTCCAACTCGGGAAGTCCGGTGGGGCGTCGCTTTTCCGGGCGATCCAGGGCCTGGGTCAGGGGAGTCTTGCGCACCGGCGACGCGGGCCGGTTTTTTTTCGCCGGGCCTCCCGGCTCCTCCACCAGGGTGTCCCAGCTTTGGCAGGCAGGGCAGCGCCCCAACCATTTGGGCTGGGCCGCTCCGCAGCTTTGACATACGAACAGGGTGCTCTTTTTGGCCATGGGTTCTCCTTGGTCCTGGGCCAGTGTACCTCGTATGGGGGGGGAGGGTAAGTCCCATGGCGCAATGAACCGTGGCTCATCGCTTGCGGGCACAGGGCTTTCGTTGACAAATTCCCCTTCTCAGCATATACAGTTAAAGGACCTAGTGGGTTTATGAGCAGTAGGGGGCGCGGGGACCACACGCCCTTTTTTAGAGTAGGGCAAAGGAGCGGATTGAGCATGTCAGACAACGTCTTACAAGTCAGTGACGACAATTTCGAGGCGGAAATCCTAAGCAGCGAGAGCCCAGCCCTGGTGGACTTCTGGGCTTCCTGGTGCGGACCCTGCCGGGCTATCGCCCCGGTGGTGGAAGAGTTGGCCGAAAAATACGCCGGCAAGCTCAAAGTGGCCAAGCTCAACGTGGACGAGAGCCCCAAGACTCCCGGCCAATACGGCATCCGCGCCATCCCCACCTTGATCCTGTTCAAGGACGGCAAGGTGGCCGACCAGATCACCGGCGCGGTGAGCAAGTCGCATCTGGAAGCAGCCATAGACAAGCAGCTTGGCTAAGGCCGGGCAACCAGTGCCTACTCATGACCTGGTGATAGTCGGCGGCGGCCCGGCGGGCCTCACCGCCGGGCTCTATGCCGCCCGGGCGCGCATGGACGTGGTGCTCTTGGAGCGCCTCAGCCCCGGCGGGCAGGTGCTCACCACCGATATGGTGGAAAACTGGCCCGGCGATGTGGAAGGGGTCAGCGGTTTTGACCTGGCCGATCGCATGCGCGACCATGCCCTGAAATTCGGCTTGGAGATAAAGAGCGCCGAGATCAACAAGCTGTCCGCCGATGGCGACGTCAAGGTGCTTACCACCCCCGACGGCGATATCAGGACCAAGGCGGTGGTGCTGGCGGTGGGGGCGCAGCCCAGAAAGCTGGGGGTGCCCGGCGAGGATCTGCTCATCGGCAAGGGGGTTTCCTATTGCGGCACCTGCGATGGGCCTTTTTACCGCGAGCAGACCGTGGTCTGTTTCGGCGGGGGCGACACCGCCGCCGAGGAATGCGTGTTTCTAACCAGATTCGCCAAAAAGGTGTATCTGGTGCACCGGCGCGACGAGCTCCGGGCGGCTGGAATCCTGGCCGAGAGGGTGATGAACAATCCCAAGATTGAGGTGCTCTGGTCCCAGGTTCCCCTGGAGATCAAGGGTGAAAATAAGGTGGAGGCGGTGCGCCTAAAGAAGCTCAAGGACGGGGAGGAATACGACCTGCCTTGCGATGGCGCTTTCGTCTTTGTGGGCACTTCGCCCAACACCGATTTTTTGCAGGGCGTGGTGGACATGGACCGGCAAGGTTTCATTATCTGTGACCGGGATCAACATACCAGTATGAACGGGGTGTTCGCCGCCGGCGACTGCTGCAGCAAGCTGCTGCGCCAGATCGTGGTGGCTGCCGGCGAAGGCGCGGTAGCCACTTACGCCGCCCAGCGTTACCTGGAAGAAGTGCATGAGTAGAGTTTACAAGCAGGTATTGATAGCCGCCTTGCTGCTGGGTTTGGCCTTTGCGGCCGGATGCAACTGGTTCGGCAGCAACTCGGGCATCCAGGACGAGGCCTTCGACACTCCGGCTCAGGTTCTGGCCAACGAGGCCGAGACCATGTACCGCGAGGGCCAGTACGATGATTCCGCCGAGCTGTTCCAGGCGCTCAAGGACCGCTTCCCCTATAGCCGCTATGCCCTGCTGGCCGACCTCAGGGTGGGCGACGCTTATTTAAAGTCCAAGCGCTACGAGGAAGCCGTGCTGGCCTACGAGGATTTCATCCGCCTGCATCCCAAAAACGATGCGGTGCCCTATGCCGTCTACCAGACGGGCATGGTCTACTTTGACCAGATGCTGACCCCGGACCGGGACCCCAGCAACGCCCGCAAGGCCATGGATACCTTCAGGCGGCTGATGAAGCAGTACCCCGGCAGCGAATGGGCGGTTAAGGCCCAGCCCCGCATGCAGGAGGCCACCCGCCGCCTGGCGGCCCACGACATGGTGGTGGGACGCTACTATTTCAACACCAAGAAGTATCGGGCGGCCATGAGCCGCTTTAAACGGGTGCTCACCAACTATCCGGACGTGGGGCTGTACAACGAGGCCATGACCTACCTGCGCCTGGCCCAGGAGCAATGGTCCAAGCTGCCCAAGCGCGAACGCGAGGGTGAGAGCATCGACCGCCGCGACCTGACCGCGCCTCTGCCGGGTGTGGAACAGCCTGACGTGCTCTTGGGCAACGAAAGCCCGCTGTAGAGCCCAGTCACCGAACGACAAAAGGGACGCCCCAGTGGGGCGTCCCTTTTTTAGTGTTTCATCAGCCGCTGGAGTGAGGCGTAAAGGCCTGGCCTAGCCTGCCGCCTGCTCGGCAACCAGCCGGGGCACCTGGGCCAGGGCCTCGTCCAGGGCCGCCGGGTTTTGCCCTCCGGCCTGGGCCATGTCCGGGCGGCCACCGCCGCCCCCGCCCACCATGGGAGCCAGCACCTTGACCAGGTTGCCCGCGTGGAAGCGCTTTGCCAGGTCCTTGGTGACCAGGGCCAACAATAGGGCCTTGCCCCCGTTTTCGGCGCCCAGCACCGCCACCCCGCTGCCCAGGCGCTCGCGCACCGTGTCGGCCAGGTCGCGCAAGGCCTTGGGGTTGTCCACCTCCACCTTGACCGCCAATACCTTGACTCCGTCCACCTCCACGGCCTCGGAGAGAAGGTCGCGGCTGGAGGCCCCGGCCAGGCGTCCCTTGAGGGTCTCCACCTCGCGTTCGCTCTCCTTGAGGCTGGTCATGAGCTTCTTGACCCGCTCGGCCAACTCCAGGCGGCCCACCTTGAGCGCCGCCGCGGCCCGGCCCACCTCGTCTTCCAGGGACTGCACCGCCTCCACCGCCGTGCCGCCGGTCAACGCCTCCAGGCGGCGCACTCCGGCGGCCACCGAGGACTCGCCGATGATCTTGAAGTAGCCGATGTCGCCGGTGGCGGTGGCGTGGGTGCCGCCGCACAGCTCCTTGGACACGCCGGGCACCTGCACCAAGCGCACCTTGTCGCCGTAGCGTTCCTCGAACAGGGCCATGGCCCCGCTGGACATGGCCTCTTCCAGGTCCATGACCTTGGTGTCCAGGGCGATGTTGGCCCGGATGCCCTGGTTCACCGTCACCTCCACCGCCTTGATCTCCTGGGGAGTCATGGCCTGGAAGTGGCTGAAGTCGAAGCGCAGGCGCTCCGGGCTCACCATGGAGCCTGCCTGCTTGACGTGCTCGCCCAAATGCTCGCGCAACGCGGCGTGCAGCAGGTGGGTGGCGGTGTGGTTGGCCGCCGTGGCCGCCCGGGCGCTGGGGTCAACCTTGAGCTCCAGCTCCTGGCCCTGGGCGATGCTGCCGCTGGTCACCTCGATCTGGTGCACGATGAGCTCGCCGCCGGGCTTTTGGGTGTCGATTACCTTGGCCTGGCCCGTGGGCCCGCTGATGCCTCCCACATCGCCCACCTGGCCGCCGGCCGAGCCGTAGAAGGGGGTGCGGGCGGTGACCAACTCGGCCTTCTGGCCCTGGCCCACCTCGTTTACCGCCTCGCCGTCCACCAGGATCAGGGCGGCCGTGTCGCTGCCGGTGAGGCCCTCGTAGCCGGTGAAGGTGGTGCTGAAGCCCTGGGAGCGCAGCCCCGCCAGGGCCGGGGAAAGCTCATGCTCGCCGCTGCCGGACCAGGCCGCCCGGGAGCGGCTGCGTTGCAGGCCCATGGCCTCTTGGAAGCCCTCTTCGTCCACCCCCAGGCCCTCCTCGGCCACGATGGTCATGGTCAGGTCCAGGGGGAAGCCGAAGGTGTCGTAGAGCTTGAAGGCGGTCTTGCCGTCCAGGGTGTCTT
>JAIPDO010000055.1 GCA_021737645.1 Desulfarculaceae bacterium | reverse complement strand
GGCCCAAGGTGCGGGACAGGGTTATGACCACCCGGCCCCAGGCGGGGGAGGCGGCAACGGAGCGCCGGGGGGGCTACCCCCTGGTGGGCAAGCTGCCCCAGGGCCGCCAGGGACGCGGCGTGGCCCTGGTTCAGATTGAAGGCGAGGCCGCCTTGGTCCAGCGTATGTGGCTGCGCCAGCGCCGGGGGCTGCTTCTACAGCGCTATCTGCCCCCCGAGGGGCGCCGCGACATCAGGGTGCTGGTGGTGGGCGGCCGGGCGGCGGCCGCGGTGGAGCTGACCCCGCCGCCGGGGGAGTTCCGGGCCAACGTGCATCTGGGTGGACGCGCCCGAGTCATTGATCCCGCCGGGGAGGCGGGCCGCCTGGCGGTGGAGGCCGCCCGCGCCCTGGACCTGGACGTGGCGGGCGTTGATTTGGTGCGCGAGGGGGCAAACGTGTATTATGCTATGGAAGTAAACCATTCTCCCGGCTTCCAGGGTTTGGAAGAGGCCACCGGCCTGGATGTGGCCGGCCTGCTTGTAGAACATGCCCTGAAAATTGCGGTAAACGCGTAGGGATGTTTACTATTAGTAACCATTATTATATAATGTCCTTCTACGCGCGCCCACTGAGGCCCTTTCTGAATTCAAGGCGGGCATTACCTTTTTCCGGGATAAAACGGTCATGAGAAAGCGAGGGAAGCTGGTGGCAAGACACTACAAATTTGCGTGCTTCACCTGTAAGGTCGCCGCGGCGGCGCTGCTGGCAGTGTTTTTGCTTGGTTTGGCCCCGGCCTCCCAGGCCGCGTCCAACGGCATGCTCAAGGTCGGCGTATTGCAAGACCCCAAGAGCCTGAACCTGTGGCTGGCCACCGATGCCTGGTCCAGCCGGGTGCTGGGTATGATCTACCAGCCCTTGTTCGTGCGCGAGCCCAAGGACTCCAAGCTGGTGCCCTGGCTTGCCGCCGGTGAGCCGGTTTACGACCCCGGCAAAATGACCTACACCCTGAAGCTCAGGGCCGCCAAGTGGTCCGACGGCACCGATTTCACCGCCGAGGACGTGGTGTTCACCGGCAACATGATCAAGGAGTTCAGGATTCCCCGGCAAAGCTCCAAGTGGAGCTTTATCGATAAGATAGTGGCCGTGGACAAGCACACGGTGCGCTTTGAGCTGAAAAGGCCCAAGGCCATCTTCCTTACCCGCACCCTGGTCACTCCCATTGTGCAGAAAAAGCAGTGGGCCAAGTTGGTGGCCGAGGCCCGCAAGTCGGGGAAACCCCTGAGCGCCTTGCTGCGCGAGTCGGCAGATCACCCGGTGGGCACCGGGCCCTTCATGCTGGAGCAGTGGAAAAAGGGCGTGTTCGTCTATATGAAGGCCAACCCTTATTTCTTCGGCAAGGGTCAAACTATCGAGGGCTACAAGATGGGCCCCTACATCAAGGGCATCATCTTTAAGGTATTCGGGACCGCCGACGCGGCGGTGCTGGCGCTGAGAAAAGGCTCCATCGACTTCTACTGGAACAGCATCCAACCCGGCTATTTGAAGCAGCTCCAGGATGACCCTGAGGTCAAGCTGTTCGTGAGCAAGAAGAGCGGCCTGTACTACCTGGGCTTCAACCTTCGCAAGGCCCCCTTTGACGACATGGCCCTGCGCCAGGCGGTGGCCACCATCATCGACAAGGACTTCATCGTCAAGCGCATCCTGGGAGGCTACGGCGAGGTCCTCTACTCGGTGATTCCGCCAGGCAACACTTTCTATTACAACCCCGACGTGCCCAAGTATGGCCACGGCATGAGCAATGACCAGCGGGTGAAAAAGGCCTACGAGATTCTCAAGGCGGCGGGTTATACCTGGGAGGTGCCGCCGGTGAACGCTCAGGGCCAGGTGCAAAAGGCCAAGGTCATTCGTCTGCCCGACGGCGACCCCATGAAAGAGTTCACCATCCTGACCCCTCCGGCCGACTACGACCCCCACCGGGCCATGAGCGGCCAGCTCATTCAGGAGTGGCTCCGGGCCATTGGCATGCCCGCGGTGAGCCGCCCCATGGCCTTCGGAGCCCTGATCCAAAAGGTCAAGGGCCAGCACGACTTCGATTGCTTCATCTTGGGCTACGGCAAGCTTTCCCTGGACCCCGGCTACATGCGCTCCTTCTTCCACTCGCGCATGAACAAGACCAACGGCTGGAACATGAGCGGCTATGAGAGCGCTGCCTACGACGCCATGGCCACCGAATCCAACAACGCCATGGACCCCAAGCTGCGCCGCGAGATGATCATGGAACTGCAGAACATGGTGATGACCGCGGTGCCTTACGTGCCGCTGTACAACCCCACCATCATCGAAGGGGTGCGCGTCGACCGCTTCACCGGTTGGGTGCAGATGCTAAACGGCATAGGCAACATTTGGTCCTTCTGCGACATCAAGCCCAAGTAAGAAAGGCGGGTACGGCAGCAACGGCCGCTGGTTTACTATGAGGAAGTACGTTTTAAAGCGCCTGGCACAGGTGATGGTGATCCTGTTTTGCATTCTCACCATCCTCTTCGTGCTGTTCCGCCTGGCTCCGGGAGACCCGGTCACGCGGATGGTGGACCCGGAGATGACACCGGAAGAGTCGCAGCACTTGATCGAGCAACTGGGCCTGGACCAGCCCATTTGGAAGCAGTACCTCATCTATCTGAAGAACTGCTCCACCGGCGAGTTCGGCTACTCCATCCATTACGGGGAGCCGGTGGCCAAGGTGATCTGGGAGAAGCTGCCCAACACCATTCTGCTGTTCACCACCGCGGTGCTGCTTTCGGCCATGGTGGGCATATCCTGGGGCAAAATAGCCGCGTGGCGAAAGGGCAAGGCCACGGATTTGGGGATGACCATCGCGGCCCTTGTGACCCACACCCTGTTCTTGCCGTGGCTGGCCCTTTTGCTGGTGTGGATATTCGCTTACCAGCTGGACTGGTTCCCCATCACCGGCATGGTCTCCGACGAGGTGTGGCTGGACCCGGACGCCGGGTTCTTTACCAAGGCGGCCGACGTGCTCTATCACATGGTCCTGCCGCTCACGACCCTGTTCCTGATTCATTTCGGCAGCTACTTGTTGGTGATGCGCTCGTCCATGCTGGACACCTTGAAGGAGGACTACATCCTCCTGGCCAGGGCCAAGGGGCTCACCGAACGCGACATACGCAACAAGCACGCCGCGCCCAACGCCTGGTTGCCGGTGGTGACCAGCGTGGGCCTTTCCCTGGCCTTTTCCATCAACGGCGGGGCGCTTACCGAGACGGTGTTCTCCTGGCCGGGCATCGGCCGGGAGTTGGTGTTCGCGGTGAGCCAAAACGACTATCCCCTGGCTCAGGCCTCCTTCATGTTGATATCAACGGTGGTCCTGTTGTCCAACGTGGTGGTGGATGTGCTCTACGCCTATCTTGACCCAAGGATCAGGTACTAGAGCATGGAAAATAAAACGGTACAAATTCTCAAGGCCAAGCGCCGCGCCCTGTGGCGGCAGCGCTTTATGGAAAACTGGCGGGTGTTCATGCGCAACCCCCTGGGCCGGATCGGCATGTCCCTGCTGGTCATGTTCGGGCTCATGGCCGTGTGCTCCTACATCCCGCCCATGATCGACCCCATGTACCACCCCATGACCGGGGTGGACCCCAAGGTGGTTTCCTCGGTGGGCCCCAGTTGGCAACACTGGCTGGGCACCGACTTCATGGGCCGCGACATCTTCAGCCAGTTGTTGGCCGGAGCCAGGGTGGCCTTTTTGGTGGGCGTTTCCGCCGCCTTCATGTCCGTGGTGCTGGGCACCGCGGTGGGCATGACCGCCGGCTACATGGGCCGCTTCACCGACACCGCCCTGATGCGCCTGGCCGACATGATCATGGTGCTGCCCACCCTGTTGGTGGTGCTGATGCTGGCAGCCCTGTTCGGCCAGCTCTCCATATGGATGATCGTGCTCATGATCGCCCTGTTCCGCTGGCCGGGGGTCAGCCGCATAATCCGGGCCCAGACGCTGAGCCTGAAGCAGCGGCCTTTCATCGACGCGGCCAGGGTGTCCGGGGCCAGCCACCTGCGCATCATTTTCCGGCACATCATGCCCAACGTGCTGCCCCTGGCCTTTTTATACATGACCTTCCGGGTCACCAGCGCCATCGTCATCGAGGCGGGGCTGGCCTTCCTTGGCTTTGGCGATCCGGGCACGGTGAGCTGGGGCATGATGCTGCAATGGGTCTGGAAGACCGGGTACATGTTCCAGGCGCCCTATTGGCTGCTGCCTCCGGGCATCTGCATCAGCCTCATCACCCTTTCCTTTTACATGCTGGGCCGGGCCATGGACGAAGTCCTGGATCCGCGCCTGCGCGACGAAACCCAGGCGGGCTGATCATGGCGCTACTCACAGTGGAAAACCTGGGCATCGGCTACCAAACCGCCAAGGGCCTGTTAAAGGCGGTGGACGGGGTGAACTTCAGCCTGGAGCCGGGACGCTCCCTGGGCCTGGTGGGCGAGAGCGGCTGCGGCAAGACCACCATCGGCATGGCCCTGATGGGCTTGCTGCCGCCCAACGGCCGCATCACCGAGGGGCGCATCGTTTTGGACGGCGTCGAGATAAGCACCCTGCCCGAGGACGAACTGCGCAAGGTGCGCTGGAACGAAGTGGCCATGATTTTCCAGGCCGCCATGAACGCCCTGAACCCGGTCAAGCGCATCAGCGCCCAGATAATGGAAGCCATCCAGACCCACCGTCCGGACATGGACGACGATGCGGCCCTGCTGCGGGTGGAGGGCTTGTTCAACCTGGTGGGGCTGCCCCTGGAGCGGCTCCATGACTTCCCCCACCAGTACAGCGGGGGCATGAAGCAGCGGGCCATCATCGCCATGGCTCTGGCCCTGAACCCCAAGCTGGTCATCGCCGACGAGCCCACCACCGCCCTGGACGTGATCGTGCAAGACCAGATACTCAAAGAGACCAAACAACTGCAAAGCCAGTTCAACATAGGCATCATCTTCATCAGCCACGACATCTCCATCGTGGCCGACGTGTGCCACGACATCGGGGTGATGTACGCCGGGCAACTGGTGGAGTCGGGGCCGGCCGAGGAGGTGTTTTTCAACTCCCAACATCCCTACACCCAGGCCCTGGTCAGCTCCTTCCCCACCCTGGCCGGGCCCAAGACCAAGCTGGCTCCCATCCCAGGCGAACCGCCCAACCTCACCGGGACCATCCCCGGTTGCCGCTTCTGCGACCGCTGCCCCAAGGACACCGCGTCGTGCAAGCTGGATCATCCCAAGTGGCAACAGGTGGGGCCGGGGCACCATGTGCTGTGCGACCACTGCTGAAGTGAGGAACTAGGATAGATGAGCGAGAGCCGCGAACATAAGACCATACTTCAGCTGGAGCAGGTGAGCCGCTTCTACCGCACCAGGGGCAACGTCTTTCGGGGCGGGGGCCGCCTGGTGGTGGCCCTGAACAAGATAAACCTCTCCCTGCGCCAAGGGGAAATCTTCGGCCTGGTGGGCGAGAGCGGCAGCGGCAAGACCACCTGCGGCCGTCTCATCGTGCGCCTGGAAGAGCCCGACGAGGGCCGCATCACCCTGGGCGGCGAGGACATCACCCATCTCAAGGGCAAGAAACTCAAGGACTACCGCCGCCAGGTGCAGATGGTCTTCCAAGACCCCTACCAGTCCCTGAACCCCCAGGTGACCATCGCCGACAGCGTGGCCGAGCCTCTGATCACCAACAAGTTGGGCGACCCCCTGGACCACCTGGAGCGGGTGCTGAAGGTGCTCGATACCGCCGGGCTCAGCCCGTCCGAGGACTATGTCTACCGTTTCCCCCACCAACTAAGCGGTGGGCAGCGCCAACGGGTGGCCATCGCCCGGGCCATCGTTTTGGAGCCCAGCCTGTTGGTGGCCGACGAGCCCACCAGCATGCTCGACGCCTCCTACTCGGCCCAGATATTCGAGATTCTCCAGGGGGTGCGCGACAATATGGGCGCCACCATCATGTTCATCACCCACAGCATGGCTTCGGCCCGCTATCTCTGCGACCGTATCGGGGTGATCTACCGGGGCCACCTGGTGGAGCAGGGCCCGGCCGAGCAGGTGATAAACGCTCCCCAGCACCCCTATACCAAGGCCCTCATAGACGCCACGCCCAAGTTCGGCCGCTCCAGCGAGGTGCCCACCTACGGCACCCTGCTGGCCGCCGAGCGCCCGGCCACCTCCAGCGCGGGCTGCCCCTTTTTCCGGCGCTGCGCCTTGGCCGAGCGTTTGCTCTGCGCCGGAACCTATCCCCCCTGGCATGATGTGGCCCCCGAACAGGTGGCCCTGTGCCACCTGCTGCAGGATGCCGCCCCCGCCGCCAGCTCCGGGTGAAAACACCGCCCGGGTGGGGTTTTGAGCGCTTCGCGGTCCTTGTGTCCTTGACGGGCGCGTACTAATATAGACCGCGCATAAGGCAATGCAGTTAACCACTCGCCGGATGGGGCGATGAATAGCGTAAAATCCTTTGTGGGCAAATGGCTCAAGGTGCAGCCCGACGAGATCGGGGTGTTCCTTTGGTCCGCGGCTATCTTGTACCTTATCCGCACCTCCAACATTCTTTTCAACAACTTCGCCGAGACCGCCTTCCTCAAGCGCTTCGGCGTCGAGTACCTGCCCATCGTCTACATCGTCAACTCCCTGACCACCTTCGTGATCATGGCGGCCATAACCGGGCTTTTGCGCAAGCTGCCCAGCGGGCGCATGCTGGCCTATATGATGATGTTCTGCGGGCTGTCGGTGGCCGCCCTGCGCCCGGTGGTGGACATGGGCTTGGACATGGTCTACCCGGTTTTGTTCGTGCTCAAGGCCCAGTTCGAGGGCTTATTGGCCCTGGTGTTCTGGAACCTGGCCAACGACTTTTTCAACACCCGGCAATCCAAGCGCATCTTTCCCCTGATCACCGCCGGCGGAGTGATCGGGGCCATCATCGGCAGCTTCATGACCCCGGCCCTGGCCAAGGCCATCAGCTTCGACAACCTGATGCTGGCCTATACGGTTTCCTGCATGGCCGGGGCGGCCATGGTCTGGGGCATGAACCGCCAGTATCCG
This sequence comes from Desulfarculaceae bacterium, assembly GCA_021737645.1. Lineage (GTDB taxonomy): Bacteria > Desulfobacterota > Desulfarculia > Desulfarculales > Desulfarculaceae > Desulfoferula. The sequence goes on along the minus strand of JAIPDO010000055.1, from coordinate 19,843 downwards.
GTGCTCAACCTGTCCGAGCGCAAGGCCAAAAAAGGCGCTCCCAAGACTTCAATGATAAAGGAGATCAAGCAGATCGGCCCCATGCTCAAGGAGTCGACCCTGCTCAAGATTCTGGTGCTCTTAACCCTGTTGCCCAACATCGCCCTGCCGATCATGAACTACCAGTTCAACTTCGCGGTGAATGAGACCTACGCAACCGAAGGCGGCATGGTGGCCTTTTTCGGCTATTTTCGCGGGGCGCTCAACATAGTCAGCTTGATCATCCTTTTGTTCGTGGGCAAGATCTACAACCGCTGGGGCCTGCCCGTGGCCCTGATGTTCCACCCGGCCAACTACGCTATAGCCTTCCTGGGCTTCTTGTTCCGCTTCGACATCGTCACCGCCATGTACGCCCGCCTGTCCACCAGAGTGCTGTTGGTGACCATCAACAACCCCGCCCGCAACATTTTGGTGGGGCTGTTCCCCGACGAGTTCCGCGCCCTGCTCAGGCCCTTTTTGCGGGGCACCGTGGTTAGGGTGGGCATCTTGCTGGGCTCGGGCGTCATCTTCTTGTCCGAACACCTGGTGCATCCCCGCTGGCTTTCGCTGGTCGGCCTTGTTGTGTCCCTGACCTGGGTGGCCACCACCATCTGGCTAAAGCGCTCCTACTCCGACATCCTTTTGGGGCTCATCGGGCGCAACGTCATAGACCTGCGCTCCCTGCAAGACCAGGACGTGGGGGTGATCTTCAAGGACAAGCGGGCCCAGGACCAGTTGGTGGAGGCTTGTATGGCTTCCCAGGGCAAGGCCTGCCTGTGGTACGCCGAGATGATGAAGGTTCAACAGGTGCCCGAGGTGGAAAGCCACCTGCTCAAGCTTATTCAGACCAAGGACGAAAAAACCGCCATCAATCTGCTGCCCCTGATTCCCAAGGACACCGGCGCCAAGGCCCTGGAGATATACGAGGCCCTGTCCGATCCGGCCAAGCCCGCCCTGACCGCCGCCCTGGCCGCCGCCGCGGGCCTGTTGCCCCTGGAAGAGTCCGCCTCCTTCCTGCGCAAGCTTCTGGACCAGGAGCAAGACCTGATGGTCCAGGCCCAGGCGGTGATCGGCCTGTACCACCTGGAGCCGGAGAAATACCATTCCACCATCGATCGGTGGTTGCAGAGCGGGGACCACGACCAGCGCCGGGCCGGCATCATCGCCGCCGGCGGCTCGGGCAATCAGGAGTTCCGCCCCGGTCTGCGCCGCATGCTGGCCGAAGATCCCAAGGCCGATCTGGTGCCGTACATCCTGGCGGCCCTGGGCCGCCTGGAAGACCCCGGCCTGGACGAGCTGGTGCTGGCCAGGCTGCACGACGATCCCTCCTCGGTGCCCCTGGAGGTTCTTAGCGGTTTCGAACTCAGGGGCGAGACCGAGCTAAAGGCCTTTATCCGCCTGCTGGGCAGCGACAATCAGGCGGTGCGCGAGCTGGCCCTGGAGCGGCTCTCTGACGCGGAAGACCTGGACAGCGCGGTGCTCATCGAGGCGCTGAGCCTGCCCAACCGGAAACTGCGCAGCGGGCTCTACGAACTGATGAGCCAGCTCAAAATCGGCGACCGCGAGATCATAGCCTTTGCCAAGAGCAGCCTCACCATGGCCTACTCCAACATCGTGGAGGCCGAGGCCATCAAGAAGCTGCCCGAGACCCCAGAGCGCGACCTGCTTATCCGGCACTTGATGGAGCACAAAAAGGCCAGGGTGGAGACGATTCTGCGTGTGCTGGCCACCCAGGAGGAGTCTGACCAGATGCGCCTGGTGATCCGGGGCCTGTCCTCGGCCGACGGCAAGCTGCGCTCCAACGCCATCGAGGCCCTGGAGACCATGGTGGGCAGCGAGCTGTCCCAGGGCATGTTGCCCCTGGTGGAAGAAGGCCAGGTAAGCGAGAGCCTGGCGGTGGGGCGCAAGCTTTTCAAGCTGCCCACCCACTTTGACGGCGATCAGGTCCTGATGGAGCACATGCTGGCCAAGAAAAACTGGGTCACCCTGTACCTGACCCTGGTGGTGCTGGGCCAGCAGGAGCAGGGAGCAAAGCCCTACCGTGAAGCCCTGAAGCGCCTGGCCAAAAACCACAACCCCTACGTAAGTGGAGAGGCGGCCCGTTTGGCCACTCGGGCAAGGAGCGATTCATGAGTCAGGAAACCAGCCTGTCGGAAAAAATCCTGCTGCTGCGGCGCATGGAGATATTCGAGGGCCTGGCCGTGGCTGAGTTGGCCGCGGTGGCCTCGGTGTGCCAGGACTATGAGGCCCCTCCCGGTGAAAACATCATCACCGAAGGCGACGTGGGCGAAACCATGTACCTTATCGTCAAGGGCAAGGTGGTGGTTTCCCAAATGGGCGAAGACGGCTGCTCCATGGAGCTGGCCACCCTGGGCGAGGGCGACTACGTGGGCGAGATGGCCTTGTTCGACGACGCCCCCCGCTCGGCCACGGTGGCCGCCGATGGGCCGGTGCGCCTTTTGGTGCTCTACAAGCGGGAGTTCGACGAGACGGTGCGCGAGTATCCCCAGGTGGCCTTGCAGATGTGCAAGGAACTGAGCCGCCGCCTGCGCAAGCTGCACGATAAAATACACGCCATCCCGGTATGCGACCTGCCCGCGTCTTTCACCAACGGTGAGAAAGGAAGCGGCTCAAAGCCCGGTTCAGAACCCGGCTAAGCTCCGCCGCCTTTTCCGGATACACCCGGCTGTAGCCCCGGTCGGCGTAAAGGTCCTTGTTTAGCTCCACCTGGACGGCGACCGCGCCCTTTGCCCGTAAAGATGGGCCGTAGCGGGCGATGATGTGCCCCCCGGCGTAAGGGGTGTTGTAGGCTACGCTCAGACCCTCCTGCCTGAAGGCTTCCCCCAACAAACGAAACACCTCGGGCGGGCAGGTGGGCTCGCCGCGTTCCGGGGCCGCCTCGCCGTCCGGCCCGCCCCGGTTGCCCAGGACCACGTCGGCACGCTTGGCGCCGGGGTCCGGGGCCGCGGCCGGTCCCACCCCGTCCAGGGAGTGGCCGTCCACCAGGGCCCGAAGCCTTGGCGCCTCCAGGGCCGAAGCCAGCTCCTGGTGCCAGGGCCGCCAGAAGCGCTCCACCCATTTTTGCTTTAGGGCCTGGTCCGGGCCTTGGCCGGGAGGGAAAACCGGGCGACCGGCGTAGTCCATGGCCGCCACCACCCCCTTGGGACCCAAGTCGTCGGGAGCGCGGTTCAGGTCCACCACCAGGCGGGTTTGATGGGCGGGCAAGGTCTTGAGGGAGGGCAGGGGGCCGAAGACCTCGCTGATGCCCAGGTCCATGGATTGCTCCACCTCCAGGGGGCCGAGCGCTAGGCGGGCGGAGGCCCGGGGGGGGACCTGGGCCGAGCAGTGGGGCAGGGTTATTACCAGGGGCAGAGGCGCGCTGTCTTTAGGCATGACCCTTGAGCCGGCGGACCTGCCCCTCCACGAAATCAGCCACCATGGACTCGATCTTGATGCCGTCCAGCCGGTTGATGCGCGGGATGCCGCCGGGGCTCACCACGTTGATCTCCACCAGCTTGTCGCCGATGATGTCCAGGCCCACGAAGTACAGCCCATCGGCCATGAGCCGGGGCCGGATGGTGTCGCAGATGCGCCGGTCGCTTTCAGTTATCTCGTGCTTGGCCGGGCTGGCCCCGGCGTGAATGTTGGTGCGGAAGTCGCCCTCGGCCGGGATGCGGCGCATGGCCCCCAGGATTTCTCCATTCAAGAGCATGATGCGCACGTCGCCCCGGTCCTTAACCTCGGATAAATATTCCTGCACCATGATGGCTTCGCGCTCGGGGTAGGGCTTGTAGGAGTTCACATAATAGTGAATCAGGCTGTTCAAGTTGTCGCGGTCCTGGCTGCTCACCTTGATGACGCCTTCGCCCCGGGAGCGGCTCAGCGGCTTGACCACCATGGCCCCGCCGAACTCGTCGATGATCTTGCGCAGGCGTTTGGGATCGCGGCTTACGTGGGTTTCGGGGATTATCTCCGGGAAGTTGAGCAGGTACAGCTTGCTGCTGGCCAGCATCTGGCCGGTGGTGCTGTTGATGGTGAACACGTCGCCGCGAACATGGTGCAGGTATTCCAGGGTCTGATAATTGAGCGGCGGGTCCTTGCGCAAGAACAGGGCGTCGATGTCGGTGATCTCCTCGAAGATCAACTCATCGCGCTTGAGGCAGGCGATGGCGTCGTTCCAGTAGGCGCGCATGGATTGGCCCGGGGCCACGCTGACGTTGCGCATGCGGGCCACCAGGCGCGATCCACGTACGTAGACGTCGTGGGGCTCCAGGCAAAATACGGTGTGCCCCCGCTGGTTGCACTCGTACATCAACCAGCTGGTGGTTTCATTCTCGGGCTCGATGGACTCCAGAGGGTCCATCATAAAGGCGATAATCATACCCTCGTCCCGCTTATGTAATAAAGACGCCTCGGATTTTGCGCAACAGAGCCGGCAGAGAAAAACGCCGGCTCTAACGGAACGGAAGCAAGGCTTCCACCCCTCCACGCCTAGCAATTTTAGCACAATGGAGCAAGGTGCGACAGCCGGGAGGTCCGGCTCAGGGCACCGCGAACACCTCCACCGGCTGGCTGCGGCCCTTCACAGTGGTGGCGCGCAGGCGTTCCAGGGCCACCCCGTCCCCCAGGGCGGCGGCGGTGGTTCCGCTGAGCAGGATATCGCGCCCCATGGTCTTGGTAAGATCCTGCAGCCGGGCGGCCAGGTTCACCGTGTCTCCCACCAGGGCGTAGGTAAGCCTGCCGCCGCCGCCGATGTTGGCCGCCAGGGCCGGGCCGCTGTGGATGCCGATGCCGTGGCGCAGTGGGGCGTGGCCGGTGGCTATGAGCCGGGCGTTGTAGGCGGCCAGGCGACGGCGCATGGCCAGGGCCGCCTCCAGGGCGTGGCGGGGATGGTCGGCCAGGGCCAGGGGAGCGCCGAACACCGCCTCGATCTCGTCGCCGATGTATTGCAGCACCAGGCCGCTGTGTTCTTCCACCGCGGTGGCCATATGCTGAAAATAACCGTTGATCACCATGACCACGTCCTTGGGAGGGGTGGTCTCGGCCAGGGTGGTGAAGTCTCGCAGATCGGCGAAAATCATGGTGACCTCTTTGATCTCGCCGTCCAGGGGGATGCGCCCGGCCAGGATCTCGTCGCGCACCTGCTCGCTGACGTACAGTCCGAAGGCGTCCTTGATGCGTTCGCGTTCGGCCAGGCCCCTGGTCATCTGATTGATCATGTCCGCGGTGTAGCCGACCTCGTCATTGGCCATCACCTGCACTCGGCCCTCGAAGTCGCCGCGGCTCACCTTGCCCAACACCCGCACGATCTCCCGGAGGGGGCGCACCATGTTGGAGGTGACCAGAAAGGCCAGGCCCACCGCGTTGGCCATGAACAGCAGGCACAAGACCACCACCGCGGCCTGCAGGTCGCTCAAGACCTCGGCCGGGGGTAGGGTGCCCACCTCCACCAGGCGGGCCGAGCCGCGGATGGTGAAGATGATGGCCAGGAAGGGGATCATGCAGGCGCCCAAGAGAAGCCCGGCCATGCGCACGCCGATGCGGATGCGCCAGGCTCCCCGCACCCGCGAGAGTCCCCCGGCCGGGAAGAACACCGGGGCCAGCCGGTGTTGCAGAACGTGTTCCAGTAGAAAAAAGGCAGTGGTCGCGATGATCAGCCCCATGAACAGCGAGCGCAGGGCCATGACCCCAGCCAGGTGGAAGGGCACGGGCAAATGGGACAAAACCAGAGGAAAGACCAGGGCGGCCAGCCACCACAGGAAAAGATCCAGGCACACGGCTATCCAGGGCTCGTTGAGCAGGCGGCGGCGCGCCTTTTTGGCCAGCGCTGGGCTTGAAGCGCGCCCCTGGGCGATGTCGGCCAAGTGGGCGCGGATGGGGCGCTCCCAAGTGAGCAACACCCCGAAGCCAACCGCAAAGGCGAAAATATCGTAGCAGATGATCAGCCACATGATATCAGGGGTGTGGGGCATGTGGATCATGTAGGCCCAGCGGTCCAGGGCGCCCATGAACACCACCCCCATGGTGTTGGCAAACAAGTTGCCCAACAGCATGAGGTTGGCTAATAAAAATCGCTTACTGCGGCTCAACCGGTCTTCTCCGGGGGGGCTGGCTGAGTCTAAAGATCCAGGACCATGCCTTCGGCGGCGGCGTCCACCGCCATCTTTCCGGCATGCTGACGGGCCGCGTCCACCATGTCTTGTACTTGGCTGTCGCTACGGTCCGGGTCGTGATGGGTCAACAATAGGTGCTTTGCCCCCGCGGCCTGGGCCAGAGCCAGGGCCGAGGGCCAATCGGAGTGCCCACGGCCCCGGTAGGGGCCCATCTCGCTGGGCAGGTATTGGCAGTCGTGGATGAGCACTTGGGCTCCCCGGCAGAAATCCACCAGATGGGGGGGCGGGCCCTGGGGGGGCAGTTCGTTGTCGGTAATGAAGACCAGGGAGCCCTCGGGGCCGTCGAAACGGTAGCCGATGCTGCCCTGGGGATGACTGAGCGGTGCGGTGCGCACCTGGTAGCCGCCCAGGGAAAAACGGGGCGGGTCCAGGCCGGGGCCGCGCGTGATACGGGCGGGGAGTTGGTCAAAGGGCACCGGGAAGCCGCCCACCGGACGGCCCGAGTAGAACAGGCGCTTCAGCCCGTGCAGGGCGTTGGGCCAGCCGCCCACCAGGATGGTCATCTCGGGATCGAAGATGGGGGTGAAAAAAGGAAAGCCCATGAGGTGGTCGGGGTGCAGGTGGGTGATGAGCAGGGTGACTTGTTTGACCTTGCCCAGAAGGGCCTGACCCAAGGGACGGATGCCGCTGCCCGCGTCGATGATTACCTGCCTGCCGCCCAGTTCCAGTTGCAGGCAAGTGCTGTTGCCCCCAAAGCGCAGGGTGTCCGGACCCGGCGCGGGTATGGATCCTCTGGTTCCCCAGAATCTCAGGCGCACTTGAATATGCCTCCCGTTGGTCCCGGCGTTGGTGCAACTCGCCCTAGAGAAAAGAGCCTAACACAATCGGCCATTACCGGCCAGCGCCGCCAGGCGGTAGAGGACCACCCGGCCCATGGGCTCCATCACCGTGGCGTCCACCTTTTGTTTCAGCTCCGGGGCCAGCTCCTCCATGCGCTCGGCGGCCCAGGCGAACAGGGGGCTGTCCGCAAAGGGCTTGCCCTGGGGAGGGGCCTGGGGGATCTGGGAGTGGCGCAGATAATGGTATTGCCGCTTGAGGTGTCCCTTGGGGTTGAGGATGTCCGTGAGGGGCCGGCGGAAATAAGCCGACACGTAGAACACCAGGGGCTCAAGGTAAGGGAAACGCACCGGCTTGCCGAAATAGCGCGAGGCGTTTCTGAACAAGGCGGTGTTGCCGGTGGTCATGTTGTGGATGCGCTTGAAATGCAGGATGGGCCAGTAGCCCCTGGGGCCGGTAAGACAGAGCATCTGCCCACCCAGGCCGCAGAGCATGCGGCTGTTCACCATGCCGCCGGGCCGGGGCCCGCCAAAGGAGCGGGCCGCCTCCACCCGGTAGGCCACCCTGGTCAGGGGCTTTTGGGGCGACACCGGGCTTTTGAACAGCAGATCCTTGGGGCCCATGCGCGAGGTGAGGGCGAAAAACTGCATGGTGTCCGCGTTTTGCCCGCTGAGGATCTGGCCGCAGGAGGCTTGGTCAAAGGCCTGGTACATGGAGCAGGAGTAGTGGGCCGCAAAGGGGTCACGGTCCACCGCGTCGCTCAGGTATTGGCGGTTCACCGGCTCGGCGAAGTCCACCCCCACCGGAGCGTAGGGTTTGCCCTGCTCCAGGGCGTTGATGAGCGCGGCGGCCGCCTCCAGGCTGCGCTCCTGGTCCTGATAGGGCGCGGCCATGTAGATAGTCAGCACCTGTTCGATGCGCTTGGTGTAGCGCATGAGCAGGAAGTGGCTGTCGATGCCCGTGGAATAGCACAGGCTATAAGGCCCCGGCCCCAGGCGGCGGCCCACCACGCTGTAGAGGTCGTTCCAGGTGAAGCTACGGGAATTGTCGGGCGGGTCGGGGCATACCGCCGCCAGCGGGCGCAGGGCCGCGCCATCAACCTGGTAGAGGGTGGCCACGCTCAGGCGGCCCAGGCCCTTGAGATAGGTGCGGCCAGGGGCGCAGGTCTTCTTGCGGCTGAACCAGGCCAGTTGATCCGGGTCGTAGGCATCCCAGGCCAGCAGGTCCCGGCCTTGGGCGAAGGATCGCCAGGAGTCGCTGATGACCAGGCGGCCCTGTTGGGCCCACCAGTACACCGAGTTGCCCAGCTCGTCGGAGGTGAGCACATGTTCCAGGACCCCATCCCGGCACACCAGGATGAGGTAGGCGCCCGACAGGGCGGCCAGTCCGGGCAGGCGAGCGGGGTCGGCCAGCCAGGCGGTCAGGGCCTCTTCCAGGGCCCGCTCCACGGCCACGGGGTCGTCGTCATAGTCCAGGCGCCCGTAGTCCACCCGCCAGCCGGGGCGGCCCAGGAGATGCACCGTGCGCCCGGCGGCCTGGATCGTTCCCTGGGCGCGCAGCTCCGGCAGGCGCTCGATTTCCACCCTAGCGTTGGTCAGCTCCAGCAGCACTGCCTCTCCCCACCCAAAGCTCAAACCCGCAATAGATTATAGCCCCATGGGGCCGATCCTAGAGCTTGAACCACTCGGTGAGTTTTTCCATCACCTGGGGGGTGGTCTTTTCGCTCAGGTTTATGGCGTCGCGTTTCTTGAAAAAGCCGGCCACCTTTTGGTAGCGCCGGAAACCGGCCTTGGGAGCGCCGAACTCGCCGGTCTTTTTGTCGCGCTCGCGGTAGAGGAACAGCACCGTGGTCCACAGGCCCTTGTTGAGCACCTGTTTGTCCAACTGCTCCACTAAAACCTGGCCGTCTTCTTCGTATTGCACTGTCAAGTCGTCGTAATCGCTGGCCACGTTAAATCCTTTCGGGTCCATATGAGTGGCGCCCCGTCCGGAGGCCGGGCGGGGCGGAAAAATTCGCGCCGTAGCGCGCGGCTTCTATTTGAAGCGCTGTTTGTCTTCTTCCAGGGCGTCCACGATGTGGGTGGACACCTCGGGAAGCTTCCAAAGGATGCGCTCCCAGGAGGGCAGGTTGCGCACCTCCAGGGATTCCTCCCGAAGCTTTTCCTCCAGGCGCAGGATGGTCTGTTGCAGGCCTTGGTCCACGTAGGGCTTGAACTCATCGTAGGCCGCGGTGAGGCGCAGCATCTTTTCCGCGATGTGCGAGGGGGCGGCCAGATGGTCGGCGGTCTGCACTATGGCCCGGGAGAGCACCTCGTAGACCATGCTCTCCTCGGTGTCGCGGTCGTAGTTCAGGTTGTTGAACTCGGCGTTGTCCGAGTACTTCTTGATGATCTCCTCGGCGATGGACTCGTAGGTCAGCGCCAGGTCCCGGAAGAACTCCTCGCCCACCTCCAAGCCTTCCTCCACGATAAGGGCGTGCAGCAGGGTCTGGATGATGTCCAACGACATCTTGTGCAGCCCGCTCTTGGGGTCGTCGGTGCTCACCCGCTGGTGCTTGTGGTCAAAGCTCTTGCGGGTGAACTCCACCTGGGCCACGTGGGAGGCCTTGCGGAACACCTCGATGAGGGTGAATATCTCCACGCCCCAGTTCAGGGAGTAGCGCATCTTTCTGAGCAGCCACATGTCCAGGCAGACCTCGCCGGAGAGCTGGTAGTCGAAGCTGAGCAGGAAGTCCACCAGCCGGAGCATTTTTTCTTCGCTGCCCTCGCTGAACTTGCGCTTGAGCGACAGCAGCAGAGGGTCCAAAAGCAGGCGCTTTACCCGCCCAAAGAGGCGCTGGCCGTTCCAGCGGGCGTAGAAGGCCTTGGAAAACGGGTAGTTGTGTACCAGAACCGGATAGAAAAGGCGGTCCAGCTGGCGGCGCTGGAAGGTCTTGATGTCCGCGTCCAACAGGCCCACGCAGGTGGCCCCCAGGGCCATGGCCACCCCGAAACCCATGAACACGTTGCGGCCCTTGCCCCGCCGGGACAGGTCGAAGCCGCCCTCTTCCTCCAGCATCTTGTAGATGCCGCTCACCGCCGGGCCGTCGTTCCACTGAATGATGTAGTTGTGAAGCCCGCCCTTGTGGCAGATGTCTATGCAGGTGCGTACGTCTTGTTCGCTGGCCTGGTCCAGGCCGAAGATCACGTGGGCCAGGTACTTGGCTCCGGCCAGCTCCTCCACGATGTTCTCAAACACCGGGCGATTCTCCGGATCGGTGAATTCACTGGCCAGAGCAGGCACGATGAGCACGGGTTTTTTCCAGCGGGCCGCATGCACCAGTTGCTTCAGGATGTCCTGTTTGTCTTGCAGGACGTAGTAGCTGGTGACTCGGGAGTGGGTCTGGGCAAAGCTGGGCATAAACGGGTGTCTCCTTGGCGTGACAAACTGGGAAGCCCCCACCGGAAACGGGAAAGTATCCGGTGGGGCGGCGATCTATTCGGGTTTCTCCTTATTATGCCCCTTGGGAGGCGCTTGGTCCAGGGAAGCCTGGGAGGCGTGTATCTGCGCGGCTCTGGTGATGGCTTTGTCCCCGAAGCGGGCCACGATGGCGTCTTCGGCCCGGCCCAGGGCCTGGCTGCGCCCCGCCTTCTCGGCCCCGAACAGCTCCGCCTGGCCCTGGCCGGGGGCGCTAAGGCCGCTGACCCCCACCCCGATGAGGCGAAAGGGGCCGGGCTGGGCATAGGCCCCAAGTAGCTCCCCGGCGGCCGCGAATATCTCCCCGGCGGCGTCGGTGGCCTGGGCCAGGGTGACGCTGCGGGTGACCAGGCGGTGGTCGCGGTGCTTGAGCTTGAGGGTAACCGTGCGCCCGCAAAACCCCTGGCCGCGCAGGCGACGGGCCACCTTTTGGCTCAGGCCCAGCAGATGGGCCGCCAGCACCTGGCGGTCGCCGGTGTCGGCCTCCAGGGTGGTCTCGTTGCTAACGCTTTTCACCTCCCGGCCGGGAGTGACCCCGCTGTCGTCCCGGCCCCAGGCCAGATCCCACAACCGGTGGCCGAACACCCCCATCACCCGCTCCAGGCGCTGTGGCCCCAGCTCCCGCAACTCCACCAGGCGGGTGAGGCCCATCTCCCCCAGGCGCTGGCGGGCCTTGGCCCCCACGCCGGGCACCTCCTTGAGGCTTATCGTGGCCAAAAAGGCCTCCAGGTCTTCCACCACGGTGAGGCCGTCGGGCTTGTCGCGGTCGCTGGCTATCTTGGCCAAAAAGCGCACCGGCGCGATTCCCACCGAGCAAATGAGGCCGGTGGCCTGATGCATGGCCTGCTTGATGGCCCGTCCGGCCTGGAGCGGCGGGCCCCACAGGCGCTCGGTGCCGCTGAGGTCCAGGAAGGCCTCGTCCACGCTCACCGGCTCCAGCAGGGGGGAGAAACCGGCCAGCACCTCCATGACCCGGCGGCTCACCTGACGGTAGCGGTCCATGCGCGGGGTGAGAAACACCCCCTGGGGGCAGCGGGAGCGGGCCTGGAACATGGGCATGGCCGAGCGCACCCCAAAGCGGCGCGCCTCATAGGAGGCGGCGGCCACCACCCCCCGTTTGCCCCCGCCCACGATGATGGGCGCTCCGGCCAACTGGGGCCGGTCCAGCCTCTCCACCGCCGCGTAAAAGGCGTCCATGTCCACATGGGCCAAAACTTGGCCGCCAACCCCTTGCAAGACTTGCCTCCCGCCTAAAAACATGCTAGCTTCGCCCAGCTAGCCGTAAAGAGGAAATTCCCTTTCCGGAGTGAGCCTATCTTGTACCTGCCAGATGATGCAAATCCGCGCAACCACGTGGGGGACCGAAATTTCGAGTGCCCCCATTACGTCTTTTGCCTGGATATCGCCGCAGCCAACATGTGGCCGAACTTCACTTGCGACTTTTGTATATACAAAAAGACCAAGGAAGATAAAAAAATCGAGGAACTGGACCTCTGCGCCCCCGGCTGGGAAGATATCTGGGGCGGCAGCGGCTAGTTTCTACACCCCATCAAAATCAGGAAAACGCCCGGCGCAGAGCCCCTGTAGCCAGCCGTGCAGGCCGGGGCAGGCGGCCACGATATCGCCGCGCCACAGGGCGTGCGCGCCTCCTTGGAAGTCACTGACCAGGCCTCCGGCCTCTTGCACCAGCAGGATTCCCGCGGCCACATCCCAGGGCTTGAGGCCCAACTCCCAGAATCCCTGCCCCCGCCCGGCGGCCACGTAGGCCAGGTCCAGGGCCGCCGAACCGGCCCGGCGCGCCCCGGCGCTCTGGACAAACACGTCGCGGAACAGCTCCATGTATGGGTCCAGCCACTGTTTGTGGCGGAAGGGGAAGCCGGTCATGAACAGGGCCTGCTCCGGCCCGGCCATGTCGGCCACGCTAAGGCGGTTGCCGCCCAGCCAGGCGCCTCCGCCACGGCTGGCCACGAACTCCTCGCCCTTGGTGACGTCCACCACCACTCCAACCAGAGGCACGCCTTGCTCCACCAGGGCCACGCTTACGGCCACATGAGGGAAGCCGTGGATATAGTTGGTGGTTCCGTCCAGGGGATCCACCACCCACAGGGGGCCTTGCTCGGCCTGGGCCCGGGCCAGATCCGCCGGGGTTTCCTCCGAAAGGACCGCCTGGCCGGGACAGTGCTGGGCTATGGTGGCCAATACCGCTTTTTCACTGGCTAAGTCCGCATCGGTCACGTAGTCGAAGCGTTGTTTGCTTTTCACCTGGAGGCCTTGCCCCCAGCGCCGGCGCAGCACTTGAGCCCCGGCCTCGGCCGCGGCTCGGGCGCAATGCACGTACTCAGATGTAGTGGGCAAGGGCAAAATCCTTTCCAGAGCGCGAAGATCGCGAATTATCTCTTTATTTTTAGGCGGCGCGTGCTATATGATGATAACCCAATATGTGATTCGAGGCACCCCCAGCCGGAAGCGCCAGTGAGTTCATCTGCCGTTCAAGCCTCTGAAAAAAGCACGCTCCAGGCCACCATCATCCCGCGGCCGGAGCATACCATCAGCCGCAAGGCCATCGACAGCGATGCCTTGAAGGTTCTTTATCGCCTGCACAGCCATGGCTTTTTGGCCTACCTGGTGGGCGGTGGGGTGCGCGACGTTCTCCTGGGACGCAAGCCCAAGGACTTTGACGTGGCCACCGACGCCCGTCCTTCCGAGGTGCGCAAGCTGTTTCGCAACAGCCGCATCATCGGCAAGCGGTTCCGGCTGATCCAGGTGTTTTTTCGCGGAGGCAAAATCATCGAAGTCAGCACCTTCCGTCGTCCCGCCGAGGAGGATGACAGCGAAGTGCTTAGTGAAAACAACACCTTTGGGACTCCGGCCGAGGATGCTCTGCGCCGCGACCTGACCATCAACGCCCTGTTCTACAACATCGCCGACTACAGCGTGGTGGACTATGTTGACGGCCTGGCCGACCTGAAGGCCGGGCGCATCCGGGCGGTGGGCAACGCGGACGTGCGCTTCCGCCGGGACCCGGTCAGGGTGCTCCGGGCGGTGCGCCACGCGGCGCGCACCGGCTTCACTCTCACCCCGGACACCCTGGAAGCGGTGCGAGAGCACCGTGGCGACCTGTGTTTGTGCCCCACCAGCCGGGTGCGCGACGAACTGATGCGCGACCTTAAAGGCGGGGCCGCCGCCGCCTGGCTGGAGTTGGCCCACGACACAGGGGTGCTCTACAGCCTGTTGCCCACCCTGGAGCCTTATTTCGGGCCCCAGGACAGCCCGGAGAGGGCGCGGGCGGTGGAGCTGCTCTCTCAGGTGGACAAGTCACTGGCCCAGGGCAAGGACGTGGAAGAGGCGGTGGTGCTGTGCCTGCTGTTTTGGCCGGTTCTGGAAATCTTGGCCCAGGAGCAGGAGTTCGCGCCCGGCCGCCAGGGACGCTCCCAGTGGGCCCTTTGGGTGCGCGAGGCCCTGCCCGCCCTGGCCGAGCCGGTGGCCTTTGCCAAAAGGATCATGGAGCGGGCCTGTCAGATCGCCGGGCTCATGGGCTTCGTGAAGCTGGCCACCCCCGGCCAGGCTCTGCCCAAGAAGGTGGTTGCCAGGGGCTACTATCCCGTAGCCTGCGAACTGGCCCATTTCCTGGGCTGGGATCTGGACGGCATGGGCTCCCCCGGCCCCGGCAAGACCAGCCCGAAACGCCGCCGCCGAAGGCGTCGTCGGCGGAAGCCGCGCAACAAAAGCGAAAGCCCCTCTTAAAACCGAAAGAGAGACAAGAGATGGCCGTCCCCGCCGCCCCCGCCGCCCCTGATGTCGGCAACGAGGCCGGCATCCTCAACATCCCTCAACTCCTGTTCCAGCGGGTGGACCTGCTGGGAGAGCGCACCGCCATGCGCCTGAAGGAGTTCGGGCTGTGGCAAGACATCTCTTGGACAACCTACGGTGAAAAAGTGCGCCAGACCGCAATGGGCCTGGCCGCTCTGGGGGTGGAGCCGGGCGACACCGTGGCCGTGATCGGCGAAAACCGGCCCGAGTGGCTCTACGCCGACATGGGCACCATGGCCGCGGGCGGGGTGACCGCCGGCATCTACACCACCAACGCCGCCGAGGAGTGCGGCTATATCCTGAGCCACTCCCAGGCCAAGATATACGTGGTCGAAGACGAGGAGCAACTGGACAAGGCCCTGGAGGTGCGGGAAGACTGCCCCAACCTGAGCAAAATCGTGGTCATAGACAACGAGGGGCTCAGGCACTTCTCCGACCCCATGGTAATGGATTTCGAGGAGCTTCTGGCCCTGGGCCGTGAGCACGATGCGGCCAACCCCGGCCTGTTCCAGGAGCGCTTGGCCGCCAGGGGCCCGGGGGACCTGGCCCTTCTGATCTACACAAGTGGCACCACCGGCCCGCCCAAGGGGGCCATGCTCAGCCACAACAACGTGCTCTGGACCACCAAGGCCCTGGCCCAGGCCATCCCGGTGTTCCAGGAAGACGAGCTCCTGTCGTTTTTGCCGCTCAGCCACATTGCCGAGCGCATGTTCTCGGTGTACATGCACCTTCGTTTCATGTACACCGTCAATTTCATTGAAAGCACCGACACGGTCACCGAGAACGTGGTGGAGGTGAGCCCCACGGTGTTTTTCGCGGTGCCGCGCATCTGGGAAAAATATTCCAGCGCCATCTTTATCCGCATGAAGGACGCCACCTGGTTCAAGCGCCTAGTTTTTGGCTTGGCGCTCAAAATAGGCAAGCGAAGGGCCAAGGCGCGCCTCAGCGAGCAGGGGGTGGGCCCGGCCCTGGCCCTGGCCTTCTCCCTGGCCCACGCGGCGGTGTTCAGCAAGCTCAAGGAGCGCCTGGGCCTGGAGCGGGTGCGCCTGGCGGTGAGCGGCGCGGCCCCAATCAGCCCGGACGTGCTCAGGTTCTATCACGCCATCGGCCTGCCGCTGAGGCAGGTATACGGCCAGACCGAGGACACCGGCCCCACCTCCATTCACCACGGGGACCTCATCGAGGCCGACAACGTGGGCCCGGCGGTGCCCGGGGTTCAGGTGAAGATCGCCCCGGACGGCGAGATTCTGGTCAAGGGCGAGAACGTGTTTTTGGGATACTTCCGCAATCCCGAGGCCACCGCCGAAACCCTGGAAGACGGCTGGCTGCACTCGGGCGACGTGGGCGAGCTGGACGGGCGGGGCTATCTGACCATCACCGACCGCAAAAAGGACCTGATCATAACCAGCGGCGGCAAGAACATCGCCCCCCAGTACCTGGAGAACAAGCTCAAGTTCAGCCCCTACATCAACGACGCGGTGGTCATCGGCGACCAGCGCAAGTTCGTCAGCGCCCTGGTGTTCATCGACGAAGACAACGTGTTCAAGTACGCCCAGGACAACAAGATACCCTTCACCACCTACGCCAGCCTGACCCAGGCCAAGGAGGTGAAAGAGCTGATCGGCCGGGAGATTGAGGATGTGAACAAGACCCTGGCCCGGGTGGAGCAGATAAAGCGCTTCACCATCCTGCCCAAAAAGCTCCTGGAAGAGGACGGCGAGGTCACCCCCACCATGAAGGTGAAGCGCAAGTACATCAACGAGACTTACAAGGACATGATCGACGCCATGTACAAACGCTAGCCCGGCTTCTCCAGCCGCTGCATGGCTGCGTTGTCGGCTTCACTCGTTCCTCGGGTAGGTTTACTACCCCTGCGTCCCTCGTTCGCCCGACGCCTTGCCTAGCACCACCTGGCTGTGCCGGGGGGTGCGTCAGTAAGTGCCACTCCGCGTGGCGGTCGCGCTTGTGGCAAATCAAATAAAAACGCCCCGGCCAAGCTTGGCCGGGGCGTCGTAATTTTTAGAGTCGCGTCGGAGCCTAGGGCAGGGCGTCGTTGAGCTTTTCGGCCCAGTGCACATAAGCGTCGCCGTTCAGGTGCAGGTTGTCGCTGAGCAGGTATTCGATCTTCAGGTAGCCGTCCTTGGCCATGGAGGCGTTGAGGTCCAGCCAGGTTTCGTTTTGGGCGCCGGCCAGGGCGGAGAGCAGGTTGTTGAGCTGGGTCACCTTCTGGTTGACGGTGAAGGAGTTGGGATAGCCCGAGCCGGTGTGCAGGGTGGACTGAATAATGACGATCACCCCGGCGGCTTTGGAGCGCGACACCATCTGGCGCAGGTTGTTGTAGACCGTGGACACCGAGGCGCCTCGGATGAAATCGTTGATGCCTCCCATGATGCAGATGACCTTGGGATTCTTGGCCAGGGGTACGCTTATGCGCGAAAGCATGCCGCTGGTGGTGTCGCCGTCAACGCCGTAGTTGAGGATGGTGTTGTCGGGGAACAGGCCGGACCAAGGGCCACGGTGGGTAATGGAGTTGCCGAACATGATAATGATATCGTCCGGGCCAAGAGAGTTGCCTCCCCCGCCGCCTCCGCCGCCACAGGCTCCGGCTAAGCCCAGGGCCAGGGACAACACCAGGATGATGATCAGCCGCATTTTCATGCCGCTTTCCTCCATTGGTTAACCCATCACGCAAATGACAATACTAGACAAGATTTAATAACCGGAGACGATAGCACCATTGTGCTCATTTGACAAACGGCAAAATAAAAAAACCCTACCGCCTGGGCGGTTGCGGTGGTGGCGGCAGAGGGCTACACTGGAAGTCAAACACCGGGAGAGATAGCCCCTTGAACCGTGGTCAATCGTCATATATTCTGTTGTTTTGCATGCTTATGCTGCTGGTCGCGGCTGTGGCGGGCTTGGCCTTCAATCTACTGACCCCCCAGGGCGTCGGTTGGACCCCCAGCCACGTTAGCCGTCCCCTGTGGACCGCCGTGGATCTGGCCCAGGCGGCCGGGCTGCAAAAGGACGGCGCGATCTTGGTGGACGCCCGTGACCCCGGCCACTACAAGCTGGGCCGGGCCGCCGGGGCGGTTAATCTTTACCCCGAAGAGTTTGAGCTTCTGTGGCCCCTGCTGGGACCCACCCTGCGCCAGGCCCCGGCGGTGGTGGTCTATGGCCGCTACTTCAGCCGTTGGCCCGCCGCCCAGGTGGCCCAGCTTTTGCGCGGCCAGGGGCTGCCCAAGGTTTATGTGATGCTGGGGGGGCTGGCCGACTGGCAAAAGGCGGGCCTGCCCATGAAAACCCCCCGGAGGAAACGGCCATGAAAAGCCTGGGCGAACTTATCTCCCTGGCCTGCCGGCTGTTTTTGGCCGGGCTTTTCCTGTGGGCGGCCCACGACAAGGTTTGGGACCCGGCCTCCTTCGCGGCGGCGGTGTCGCGCTACGACCTCATACCCATGGGCCTGGTGAACCCGGCCAGCGTGCTGCTGGCTTGGCTGGAGTTGGTGGTAGGCCTGTGCCTGTTGGTGGGCTTGGCCACCCGGGCGGCGGCCCTGTGGTCCGCCCTGTTGTTGGCGGTTTTCACCGGCTTGATGATCTACGCCGGCATCACCGGGGCGGGTTTCGACTGCGGCTGCTTCCCCGGCGAGGCGGGGCATCCGGCGGGCTACCAGGCGGCGGTGCGCGACGCCCTGATGATGCTGCCCGCCCTATGGCTGCTGATTCTGCCGGGGCGTTGGCTCTCCCTGGGGGGCCGCCGCCGCGAGCGCCCCGGACGGCTCACCCTATCCGTTTAAAGCTGTCTTTCCCGCTGCGGCACACCGGGCAGGCGTCCGGGGTGCTGTCCTCGAACACATAGCCGCACACCTCGCACACGTGGTAGGTGACTTCACGCCCCCCGGCCAGGGCCGACAGGGCCCGCTTGTACAGCTCGGCGTGGCGCGCCTCCACGTCACGGGCGCGCACCAGGGCCCACTCCAGGTCGGGGCGCCTGGCCCCCACCGCCGCGGCCAATATGGGCGGGTAGTGCTCGGCCTTGGCGGCCAGCTCGTGCTCAAAGGCGGCCTTGAGGTTGGCCTCGGTGTCGCCCACCACTCCTTCCAGGTAGTTAAGCATCTCTTTGGCGTGCACCGACTCGGCCTCGGCCACCGCCCGGAACAAGGCGGCCACCTGGGGCAGATCTTCCTTGGCCGCTTGGCGGGCAAAGGCCTGGTTGCGCACCGCAGCCTTGGACTCCCCGGCAAAGGCCGCCCGCACCATCGCCTCCAGCTCCGGAGGCAAAGGCTCCGTGAGTACGAAGCGGTTTTCGTCCGCCCCGCATTGGGGGCACTTGGCGGGCGGTCGCTTGCCCTCGTGGATGTAGCCGCAGACCGTGCAGCGCCAGCGCTTCATGGCATCTCCTCCCAAAATATGGCGTCGGCCGGGCAATCGGCCACGGCCTCGTCCACCTCCGGCGGGTAGGTGTCCATCTCGGCCACCTCGATGTAGCCGCCCGCCTGATTCAGCCTGAACACCTGGGGGGCCAGGTCCAGACACCCTTCGCACAGGGTGCAGGCGGCCATATCCACCACCGGTCGCCGGGGCATTGCGTCCTCGCCTGAACTAAAGCGGGCCGGTCCGCCTGGACCGGCCCGGCGTGATTAAAATAGTCAGCTTAGCGGCGGCCTTCCAGCATTTTCTTGGCCTGGGCCTTCCACTCGGCGTCTTCGGGTTCGTAGCCCTTCTCGGTGGGACCGGCGATCACCGCCTTGAGTAGTTGGTTGGCCTCGTGCCCCTGGTCCTCGTCGATCAAGACCTCGGCCAGGTATATATGGTTCAGATAGCGGTGGGGGCCTTTCTTCACGGCGATCTTCAGGTTTTCTATGGACTTGTCATTGTCCCCGCCGAACAGGCCGGGCAGCTTGAAGTACAGCCGCCCCAGCACCCGGTAAGGCCCACCGGCCTCGTAGTTGGGGTCCAGTTCGATGACCGTGGCCATTTCCTTCTTGATGGGGTCCACCAGCGACAGGCTCTCCATAACCCCCTTGGCGCTGCCGTACACCCCGTAGTTCACCCCCAGCCAGTAGTGGCCGGGCAGGCTCTTGGGGTTGATGGCGACGGCTTTCTTGGCCGCGTCCACCCCGCTTTGGAATATGTCCAGCTTTTGATCCTCGGGCACATGGGAGCCCACCCAGTACTGGGCGCGGGAGAGCTTCCAGGCGGCCTCCTCGCTCTTGGGGTCCTGGGTCAGGGCCTGCTTGAAGAGCCCCGCCGCTTGTTTGGCCTTGGCCAGGTCGGCCCGCTGGTCGTAGAGCGCGTCGCCCTGGGCGATCAGCTCGGCGGTGGTGGCGGCCAGGGCGGCTCCGGCCAGGAACAGGCAGAGCAGCCCCAAGGCGGCGGCGACGGCGATTTTTTTGGCGATGGACGGCATGTTTTCCCCTCCCGGAAAACGGGGCCTGGGCCCCGGCGCGCGTGCGGGCTGCGCCTGTTGACTTACTACTTTACCCTTGCTGGGGTGCTTGGCTCAAGCTCCCTTCAAGAACGAACGCACGAAGTTCTCATAGGAGAGCTGGCCCTGGGTCATGGTCATTAGGCTGCTTTCCCGGCCGAACAGCTCCTCCACCATCCGTG
>JAIPDO010000054.1 GCA_021737645.1 Desulfarculaceae bacterium | reverse complement strand
CAGTTGGATCTGGACCTCAAGCGGGGCCAGTTGTACCGCATCAAGCGCAACCTGACCTCGGCCCGTTAGGCACTGGTTTATCGCCCCTCCCCGGCGCCCCCGCGTTAAAGGGCCCCTGGGGAGGCGCTTTTTGATACCCGGCCAGGGAGCCGGGCGGGAGAAAA
The DNA here is from genome assembly GCA_021737645.1 of Desulfarculaceae bacterium. Taxonomy (GTDB): domain Bacteria; phylum Desulfobacterota; class Desulfarculia; order Desulfarculales; family Desulfarculaceae; genus Desulfoferula. The sequence goes on along the minus strand of JAIPDO010000054.1, from coordinate 27,392 downwards.
TATTGCGTAGCGGCTTGCGTGCCTTGGTGGGGTTGGCTTGTTTGGCATTCCTGGGGCTGGCCTGCGCGGCGCCCGGCCCGCCCCCTGCGCCGGGCCAGGGGCGCTCGCTGCTGGTGCGGGCCGACGCAGTGGCCCTGGACCCCGCCGATCCCCGGCGCACAAATCTGGGCCGACTCACCTATCTGGGCGGCCTGGAACTCACCAGCCCGGACCCGGCCTTTGGGGGGCTCTCGGGCCTGTGGATGTCGCCGGACGGTGGGCGGCTGTGGGCCATCAGCGACCAGGGCTGGTGGCTCAGCGCGGGGCTGGCCCGCGGCCCCGGCGGCGCACCTGCCTCCCTTGGCGACGCCCGCCTGGGGCCTCTGCTGGACCCCCAGGGCAAGCCCCTGAAAGGCAAGCGCAACCGTGACGCCGAGGGTCTGGCCGCCCAGGACGGCGGCTTTTTGGTTACCTTCGAGCGCAACCACCGCCTGTGGCGCTACCGTGCGCCCCAGGGCCTGACCGGCAGGCCCCAGCCGCTGACCCTGCCCGCCTGGCTCACCGCCTCGCCCAAAAACAACGGAGTGGAGGCCATGGCGGTATTGGCCGGCCGCCGCCTGTTGCTCTTGGCCGAGGACGCCCAGCCCGGCACGGGGATCACCCTAGGCGCTTTGGGCGACGGAGCGCGCTGGCAGAAACTGAGCTACCGCCTGCACGCGGACTTCAAGCCCACCGCCCTGGCCCCCCTGCCCGGCGGCGGCTGCCTGGTGTTGGAGCGGGCCTACAGCCTGTCCCTGGGAGCCCGGGCCAGGCTGGGTTGGCTGCCCCCGGAGCAGCTCAAGCCCGGCGCGGAGTTGGCTCCTATTCTCCTGGCTGCCTTGTCCCCACCCATGACCACCGACAACTTCGAGGGCCTGGCCCTGGTCCCGGCACCGGAGGGCGGCTGGCTGGTGCACTTGCTCTCCGACGACAACTACTCCCCAATGCAGCGCACCTTGTTGTTGGCTTTTCACCTGCCGCCCGGCCCCTGGCGATAGGGCCCGGCTGCGCCAGCCCCCGGCATACGGTGTTGCCGCCTACGTTCGGGCCTCGACGTAGCCTTTGCTACGCCTACGGCCCTCACTTGGCGGGCGCCTTGTCTGCCGGCGGCTGGCTGTGCCGGGGTGGTGTATAAGCCACACCCCAAGAGGACAGGAATATTGTTTTCCCATGGACCCTCTAATTACTTATGCGTTGTTCGTTTGGGGTTCGGCACGCTAGGCTAATGGATAGGACCCGTCTTTTGGAGGATAAAAAACCATGACCACGCCCCGTTTCGCCTTGGCCGCCACCTTGTGCCTAATCCTGCTCGCCTGCCTGGGCGCTCCGGCCCTGGCCCAGAGCGCCCGCCAGGGGGTGATCTACGCCCCGGTTTATCAGGAGGCGGTCATAGACCACCGGGGGCGCCGCCTGGATTTGACGGCCACGGTCTACGTGCGCAACCTCAGCCGAAAGCATCCGCTCACCATAGAGGATGTGACCCTGGTGGAAGGCAATGGCAAGGTAGGGCTCCAGTGCACCAAGGGCAAAAAGCGTCTGGCCCCCTTGGCCACCCTGCGCCTGCTCCCTCCCACCTGCCCGGCCGGTACGGGAGTGCCCAGCATCTTGGTGCGCTGGTCGGCTCCCCAGCCGGTGCCGCCGCCCCTGGTGGAGGTGCTGATGATGGGCACCGCAGGGCAACAGGGCATCAGCGTCACCAGTCAGGGGGTGCCTCTGGAACCGGAGCCATGAACCCGGCGCGGCGCAAGGTAAAGGTCCATGTCTTTTCCGACGCCACCGGTTTGACCGCCGAGCGGGTGACCCTGGCCGCCCTGACCCAGTTCTCCCGCAACATCCAGGCCGAGATCCTGCGCCACGCCCACCTCAAAACCCCCGCCCAGATCGCGAAGGCCCTCAAACAGGCCGAGCGCGATCAGGCGCTGGTGATCTACTCCCTGGTGGATGAAAAACTCCGCCGCGTCATGCATCAGGAGCGGCACCGGCGCGACCTGGAAGCCTACGACCTTCTGGGCCCCCTGCTGAACCGCATGTCCAGGCGCTTTAGGGCCAGCCCCAGGCTGCACCCGGGCATGTTGCACGTGGCCGGGGAGGAGTCCCTGCGCCTGGCCGCGGCCATCGACTACACCCTACGCCACGACGACGGGGCGGGCCTGGAATCCCTGGGCCGGGCCGACGTGATCATCATGGGGGTCAGCCGCACCTCCAAGACCCCCACCAGCCTCTATCTCTCCTGCAACTACGACCTCAAGGTGGCCAACGTTCCCCTGGTTCGGGGCATGGAGCCGCCGGGCAAGCTGTTCACCCTCAAGCGCCCGCGCAAAGTGGGCTTCACCATCAACCCGGACGTCCTGGCCCAGATACGGCGCAGCCGCTACCAGGGCCGGGTGGTGCAGGGCTACACCGACGCCAGGGACGTGGCCCGGGAGTTGGCCTACAGCCACGAGATCTACGACATGCTAAAGGGTGTCAAGCTGGTGGATGTGACCAACTTGCCCATCGAGGAGGTGGCCGGCAAGGTGGTCAGGCAGTTGGGTCTGTCCAAGACCTGATCAAGCAATCGCGCTCCCGCCAATAAGCCAAGTCGTCCGGCGTATCCAGATCGCGCAGGCCCGGCAACAGCAGCGGCTCCAGGCCCAGGGATTTGGCCCGCTCGGTGAGGGCGGCCAGGCTTTGCCAGTGGGGCGCCTCCAGCAGGCCCGGCGCCGGGCGGTTTTGGCCCACCAGGTAGTAGCCGCCGTCATTGCTGGGGCCCAGCACCAGGGGCGTGCGTTCCAGCGCCTGAAAAGCTTCTTCCAAGATGGCCTGGTCCAGGCCGGGCAGGTCGCTGCCCACCAGCACCACCTTGGGCGCGCCCTGGTCCAGGGCCCGCTCCAGGGCGCGGGACATGCGCGCCCCCAAGTGGCCGCTTCCCTGTTCGCGGCAGACAAAGCCTGGCCCCAGCCAGGCTTGGGCCTGGGCTTGGCCGCCCCCGGTGTAGCAAAGCTCCAGCTCCAGGGGCATGCGGCTGGCCAGCCCTTTCATGCGCCCGGCCAGGCGTCGGGCCACCCGGTCCTGCAACTGGGCTGCTCCCCTGGCCCCCAGGGCGGGACCCAGGCGAGTCTTGGCCCGCCCGGCCAAGGGCAGGCGGGAGAAAAGTATCAGGCGTGGAAGACGATCAGGCATGGAACTGTTTCTCGCTGGAGCGCTGCGTTAATTCCTACTAGTTAGGTTGACTATCGCCAAGGGCGGCGCTATCTTTAAATTATCTTATTTTGTGGAGATAGGGCCTTTGTTCCTAGTAAAGTATGCCATAGCAACAATGCTCCTGCTCGCGGTGGTGTCGGTGACACCCGCCGTGGCCGGTGTCATGCCCCCGACCTGCCCGGAGATGTCCGGGCAGTCCATGGGGCATGACGGCTGCCCCACGGGCGCGGCGGGTTGTTGCTGCGTCGAGGCCTCTCCCCACGATGGTCGGCCCCTGCTCCTAAGCCAAGCCCCCCGGTCCATCGCCCCGGCCCTGGCAGGGATTATCCATCCCGTCGTCTGGGCCGCCCCGGACTCTCGCCCTCTGCCCGCGCCACAACCCAGGGCCAGGGCTCCGGTGCCTCTCTACCTGTCCACCGCCAGTCTCCTGATTTAGATCCTTCCCCGGAGGCCGCAAGCCTCCCCGGCGACGGCGCGCCCGCGCTCTGCGCGGTGGTGCGCCCCTGTGCCCCTTTGGGCAAAACAAAGCTTAGGAAAAAATCAGGAGTAGATCATGTCGAAAAGCAGCAAGCAGACTATGGACAAGAAGGCCCAGGTTCTGGGCGGCGACAAGGGTGGCTCTTCCAAGGGCCTGGCGGTGATGGTGGTGGTGGCGGTGCTGGCCCTGGGCGGCGGCCTGTCCTGGTGGTTCATGTCTCCCGGCCAGAGCGAAGCCCCTTTGCCGGCCTCGGCGGCGGTGGTGGCCGGTGAGCAGGTGGTGGCCCTGAACGCGGCCCTGTTCGACGACGGCAAGGCCCGGCATTTCGAGTACAAGGGCGCAGACGGCATCACCGTGCGCTATTTCCTTATCAAAAGCTCCGATGGGGTGATCCGGGCGGCCTACGACGCCTGCGACGTGTGCTGGCCCGAGGGCAAGGGCTATTACCAGGAAGGCGACATGATGGTCTGCGCCAACTGCGGCAAGCGCTTCCCCTCCATCAAGGTCAACGAGGTCAAGGGCGGATGTAACCCCGCGCCCCTGGAGCGCCGGGTGGAAAACGGCAAGGTGATCATCCGCCTGTCCGACATCCAGGCGGGCCGGCGCTACTTCGACTTCCCGCGCAAGGGCTAGGCGTATGAACCTCACCGATATCGCCCTGCTTAACCTCAGGCGAAAGAAGGCCAAGGCGGCATTTGTCCTGGCCGGGCTGCTCGCCGGGGTGGCCACCATGGTCGCCCTGATGGGCCTGGGCTCGGCGCTCACCCACGAGATAAACCACAAGCTGGAAAAGTACGGGGCCAACATCCTCATCACCCCCAGGAGCGACCAGCTCAACATGTCATACGGCGGCATGAGCCTGGGGGGCTTTTCCTTTGACGCCAAGGAGATTCATCAGGCCGACCTGGCGGCCATCCGCAAGATAAAGAACTCGGCCAACGTGGCCGCGGTGGGGCCCATGGTCTTGGGCCGCACCGAAGCGGCGGGCCGCCCGGTACTCTTGGCCGGGGTGGACTTTGGCGAGGCTCGCATCCTCAAGCCCTGGTGGAAGCTCCGGGGCAAGGAGCCGGTCGCGGGCCAGGTGGCCCCCGGCGCGGAGGCGGCCCGTTTGCTGAGGCTCACCACCGGCAGCCGGGTAATGGTGGCCGGGCGGGAGCTGACGGTCAGCGGCGTGTTGGAGCCCACCGGCAGCCAGGACGACCACCTGCTGTTCATGCCCCTGGCCCCGGCCCAGGAGATTCTGGGCAAGCAGGGGCTGGTGTCGCTGGTGGAGGTGGCCGCCCTGTGCAAGGACTGCCCCATCGAGGCCATGGTCGCCCAGATTGACCAGGCCCTGCCCGGGGCCAAGGCGGTGGCCATCCAGAGCGTGGTCAAGGGGCGCATGGAGGCCATCGCCCACTTCAAGCGCTTCGCCCTGGGGGTGTCGCTGTTGGTGGCCCTTTTGGGGGCGCTGGTGGTGTTGGTCACCATGATGGGCAGCGTGAAGGAGCGCACCGGCGAGATCGGCATCTTCCGGGCCATCGGCTTCCGCAGCAGTCAGGTGATGCGGGTGGTCTTGACCGAGGCCCTGATCCTCTCCGCCGCCGCCGGGCTGCTGGGTTATCTGGCCGGGCACCTGGCTGGTGAGTTGGCCCTTCCCCTGTTCAGCCAAGACGGTGGCGGACATCTGGCCTGGGACCCCTCCCTGGCCGGTGCGGCCCTGGTCTTGGCTCTGGTCTGCGGGTCAGCGGCCAGCCTTTACCCCGCCTGGATGGCCTCGCGCCTGGACCCCGCCCAGGCCCTGCGCACCCTGTAGGAGAATACTGATGAGCATGATAATAGCGCGTGACCTGGTCAAGACCTACGGCAAGGGATCGTCCCTGGTGCGGGCCTTGGATTCGGTGAGCCTGGAGATAGACGCTGGTCAGTTCACCGCGGTGATGGGCCCTTCGGGCAGCGGCAAATCCACCCTGCTGGCCGTGTTGGGGGCGCTCAACACCCCCGAGGGCGGCACCTATCTGGTGGACGGCATCGAGGTGTTCGCCCTGGGCTCGGACCGCCGGGCCGACTTTAGGCGGGAGTACCTGGGCTTTGTGTTCCAGTCCTTCAACCTGGTGCCCTACCTCAGCCTGGCCGAGAACGTGATGCTGCCTTTGGCCATCAAGCGCTTGCCTAAAAAGCAAAAGCTGGAGATGGCCCATGTGGCCCTGGACCGAGTGGGTCTGGCGGGCAAGGAAAAGCGCCTGCCGTCGGAGGTGAGCGGCGGGGAACAGGAGCGGGCCGCCGTGGCCCGGGCCCTGGTGAACCAGCCGCCCATCCTCTTGGCCGACGAGCCCACCGGAAACCTGGACCAGGCCAACACCGGGCGCATGATGGAGCTGCTGAAGCAACTGGGCTCCGAGGGCATGACCATCGTCATGGTCACCCACAGCGCAACCTGCGCGGGCTATGCCGATAGGGTGCTCAATATGGCCGACGGTAAATTGATGGGCGAGGAGATCGGTCGGGTTTTGGCTGCCGCTTGCGCGGTGTAGCCGGCTTCGCCAGCCACCGGCATTCGGCGTTGCCGGCTGCGCTTGGGCCTCGGCGTAGAAAAACTACGCCCGCGGCCAATGCTCGCCGGACGCCTTGTCTGCCGGCGGCTGGCTGTGCCGGTTATTCCGGCAGATCAAAATGTTGCTCAGTAGGGAGGCCCTTAAGACTCCGCCTCGGCGAAGGGCAGCACCTGAAGCCAGCGCTCGATCATGGCGTTGATCTGTTCGGGCACGACAAGGGTGAGGAAGTGGCCGCTGCCAGCCGCCTGGGCGTATTGCACCCAGGGGCTGGCGGCCAGCATGGCCGCCTGGCCGGTCAGGGGCCGCCGCGAGCCGATGTAGAGCAGGGGCCGCTCCAGGCGGGCCAGGGCCGGGGGGCCGTCCCAGGCCATGAGGGCCTTGGTCAGCTCGATGAGCACGTGGCGGGGAGGCGAGGACATCACCGCCTCCACGTGCTCCTTCAGCGCCTCGCCGTCGCTGGGCAAAACCATGCTTCCGGCGAAGCGGCGCGCGGCCATCAGGTAGTGCTGCCCCTCCAGGGAGCGCAGCATGGCGGGCAGGGCCTTGGCCTTGCGCTCGGCGCTGGAAATGAGGGTGGAGTCTATGGACACCGCCGAGCGCACCAACTCCGGCCACCCGGCAACCAACTCCAGGGCCACCCCGCCACCCATGCTGTGGCCCACCACCACCACGTCTTTCAGCCCCAGGTGCTCCAGCAGGCGGGCCACATCGGCGGCGAAGCGCGGCAGGCGGTACTCCATCTCAGGGGTATCGCTTTCGCCGTGGCCCAGGAAATCCACCGACACCACCCGGTGCCCGGCGCTGAAGTGCTCCATCTGGGGGGCCAGGAAGCTGCGGTCGCAGGCGAAGCCGTGCAAAAACACCAGGGCCGGTTCGCCCGCTCCGGCCTGCTCGTAGGCCATACGGCCCTCGTCCAAATTCAAAAATTCCGTGCTCATGTTTTCTGGTCCATACTCGGCTAGGGATGACTTACGTAGGCTTCCATGGCCAGCAGAGCGGTGACGATGCCCAGGCCCAGGGTGAAGCAAGCATAACTGGAGTTGCGTTCGCTGGGCAACTCCTCCTTGAATACGTTGTAAAGAATGGAGCCCGAAAGGAAGGCTATCATTAGGCTTACCGCCATCACGTCTATGGGGTCGGTGAGGGCGGTGACCACCCACCCGGCGGCCAGTGAGCCCAGCAGGATCAGGCGGCCCCGCAAGGAGAAGCGCTTGGGGAAGTGGCGGTTGAAGTTGCGGTCGCTCAGGATGAAGTGCAGGGCCATGGCCACGGTGAAGATAAGCGCGTAGACCAGGCCGGTCTGCACCCTCAGCGGCATGGTGTAGGTAATGAGAAAATTGTAAAGGCAGTACATGCCCAAATGCAGGGCGTAGACCTTGCCCTCGGCCTCCGGTGATTTGTCTGCCGCCCTCTGGGCCAAAAGCTCCAGGCCGTAGTACAGCGTGAAGCCCAGCAGGGCCACCATGAAGATGCCCAGGTCCAGCAGGGGCGTCAGGTGTTCCACCCGGCTGAGCAGGCGGCCCACGGTGGCGTTGCCCTCCACCAGTTCGGGCAGCATGTGCAAAAACACATAGGCCACGGCCACCCCCCCGGCAAAGGAGGCGGCCTGGCGTTCGCTGATGCCCGGTATGCGGCGGATCAACGGCGACAGGTAGTGGCTGACCATCAGGGCCAGGGTGATGAGCAAGGCGATAACTTCACTGCCCAGGTTGATGAACTCCACCGAGCTACTCCCGCCTATTGCTTCTTGCCTTGGCCCCAACCCTGAAGCTGCTCCAGCAGCTCGCGCTCCATATCCGGGCTCCAGGCCTCGCGCCAGGCATCGTCCCGCTTGACAAACAGCTTGCCCACCATGATGGCCTTGGAGCCTGCCTCCAGGGCTCCCTCCACCGCCACCGGGCGGTTGAGGTGGCGGGCCAGGATGGCCCGGTCCAGGTTGGGCAGGTAGTACCAGGCGCCGTCCGGCAGCAGCAGCACGAAGGTTTTCTCCAGGGCGATGAGCGGGTCCTCCATGTTGATGGGGCACACCTTGCCCTGGGTCACGCAGGCCAGACCCTGGATGCTTCCCTGCCAGCGCTGGGCCGCCACGGCTGGCGCGGCGGCGAGGATAATCATCAGGAGCATGGTTGCGCCGAGGCAGCCAAGCATGAGCCATGCCCTGTCATTTGCCCGGCAGGCCGCCGCTACGATTTCATGTCGCTTGATAGGCATCAAATACCCAATTCCTGAGTCATTAGATCTCTAAAAAATGCGTTTCTGCGAGCAGTTCATATCGGGACCCGGCACAGCCGGCCATATAGTCATCAGTGCATCATCTGGCTAAAGTCCACCTGCTTCCATCCGGCCGGGGGCTGGAAGGTGGAGGCGGGCAGTTTTTTCTTTTCCACCTTGGTCATGGTCATCACGGTCATGGGGGCGCCGCGCCGGTATTCCACGATTTTCATGGGCATGCCCTGGGACATGAGCTTTTGCACCGCCTCGGAGCGCCGCCAGCCCAGGCCGGGGCCGGGGGTTCCGGCGCGCATGGAATGGGCCAGCTTCATCATCTTGCCCATGTCCATCTCATCGATGAAGCCCGGGACCTGGGCCACCCACATCTCCTGGCGCAGCTTACCGTCCACGTACACCTGGTACTTGGTGGCCTGGTACCCGGCGATCTTGGCCTTTTCGCCGGTGTTCTTCACCTTCACCTGGGCCGCCGGGGGGGCCACGGCGCTTTGGCCCTTGCCGCCCCGGCCCATCTGCCGCTCCATCATGGCCCGCATCTGCTCCCGCCGCTCCGGGGGCGCCTTTTTGAGGGCCTGCTCCATACGCGCGTCCAGGGCCTGGTTCATCTGCTGGTTTAGCTGTTGGGGCTTGCCGGACCAGTAGGCCTGGCGGCTGGGGTTGAGCATGGTCACGGTGCCGTTGTTCAGGTCGTAGACCATGCCCCCCTGGCCCATGCCCGCGCGCACCTGGTTGTCTTGCACATACATGGTGCTGGGTCCGCCGGGGGTCTCCTGGTGCAAAATCCAGCCCGCCTGGGCCGTGGAGACGGTAAGCAGAAGCATTAGGGCGGCCATGCCTATACGCAGTTTCATCTTTTATCCTCCCGTTGCCCCCCATGATTCGGCGGGGGGCCTACTGTTGAGCCTACGCTGGAAAGCGCCCCACGGGCAAGCCCCGGGCGCGGGCCGTGCCCTTTCTGCTAAGATTCAAAAGAAGGGCTCGCTGGAGAGGGTGGGGCCGTCTACTAGGAGGACGATGTTGTACAAGGTGTTGGCCGCGGTTTTGTTTGGCCTGATATTGACCGCTCCCTTGGCCCTGGCCGCCGGGGACCAGGGGAAGCTCAAGGTGGGAGGGCCTTTTCCCTCCGCCGCGTTCCAGGCCCCCGAAGACCCAAACCAGCGGGCCTATTTGGGCCTGAAGCCGGGTGAGGGCCTGGACCCCACCAAGGTGGACGCCCGCCTGGTCATCGTGGAGGTCCTTAATATCTACTGTCCTCACTGCCAGCGCCAAGCGCCCAAGGTGAACACGCTCTACGACCTGATCCAGCAAAACGGCTGGGGCGACCAGGTGAAGATGATGGGCATCGGGGCCAGCAACACCGGCGAGGAGGTGGCGGGCTATGTCCGGCACTATCAGGTGCCTTTCCCGGTGGTGCCCGACTACAAGGTGAAATGCGCCGAGCTTTTGGGCACGGTCTACACCCCTTATTTCGTGGTGTTTGAGCGCTTGCCCGGCGGGGCCAACCGGGTGCTCTACGCGGCCAGCGGCGAGCTGCCGCCGGCCAAGAAGTTTCTGGAAGACATGGCCTCCCAGGCGGGAATCAAATAAGGCGAAATCCGGGCCTGGCCCAAGCGCCCCAAAAGATGGTAAACCTTCGGGCCAGGTACCCAACCCTGGCGGAGCGAAACCCATGAGCGACGAGCAGACCCGGCTTAAACAACAGGCGGCCGACGCGGCGGTGGACGAGGTGCGTTCGGGCATGACCGTGGGCCTGGGCTACGGCAGCACGGCTCTTTTATTCGTGCGCAGCCTGGCCAAAAAGGTGGCCTCCGGCGAACTAACTGATATCACCGGGGTGGCCTGCGCCCTGGCCATGGAGGCCGAGGCCCGCTCCCTGGGGCTCACCGTCTCCAGCCTGGACCAGCACCCAGTGATGGACCTCACCGTGGACGGGGCCGACGAGGTGGACCCAGCGCTGAACCTGATCAAGGGCGGCGGCGGGGCCCTGCTGCGCGAAAAGGTGGTGGCCCAGGCCTCCCGGCGCGAGATCATCATCGTGGACGATTCCAAGATGAGCGCCCACCTGGGCGACAATTGGGCCTTGCCGGTGGAGGTGGTGCCCTTCGCCCTCAGGCCGGTAAGCGAGTACGTAAGCTCCTTGGGGGCCGTGGTGAAGCTGCGTTTGCTCACCGGCGGCGAGCCCTTGGTCACCGATCAGGGCAACTGGATCATCGACTGCAACTTCGGGCCCATGCAAGACCCGGAGGCGGTGGCCCGCTCTCTGGAGGGCCGGGCCGGGCTGGTGGACCACGGCCTGTTCCTGGGCCTGGCCAGCGAGGTGATCGTGGCCGGGGGCGACGGCATCCGCCGCATAACCCGCCCCTAGGCGACCCGGCGGCTGGCTGCGCCGGGCTTTGGCGCGAACCGAATCTCGATGAGGCTGGAACAAAATACTGAGTCGTTGTTAGTTGCCGTGTGATGTTTGGGTGGAACCGTGACTCGCTTTTTACTTTGGTGCTCGCTCCTGTTGCTGGCGGCTCTTTTGGGGGCCGCTCCGGCGGCGGCCCAGTATGCTCCGGGCAAGCCGGATTCCGGCCTGGACGAGATGAGGTACCGGGCCATCTATGGCCGCCCCCCGCCCCCCGCCGAAGAGCAAGACAAAAAAGTTGATCAGACCAGCCAGGGCGAAACCACCACCACCGAAGCGCCCAAGCCCCGCTACCGGTTCAGCAACGATCCCTTGCTCAATCCTCCGGGCCGGCGGGCTCCGGACACCGTTTCTCCAGCCGCCTCGGCCCCTGGTGAGGCTCCACCCGTATCGCCCTATCCCCAGGCTCCGGGCCTCCCACCCGGCCGGGGATACACCAACCAGTTTCCGCCCGGCATGGAGCCACCGTCCCAGGAGGCGTCCTCGGCCCCGCCCATGAGGGAGATAAGGGTGCTGGTGGTCGACGACCAGGGCAAGCCGGTGCCTCAGGCCCAGGTGAACCTGTCCACCAGACAGCGGCCTTTTTTCCGTGAGGGGTTCACCGATGAACAGGGTAGCTTCACCGCCTCGGTTCCCTGTTATTTGCCTGGCAACCAGCCCATGCTGGCCCACCGCCTGCGGGTGACCAGCGCCTCGGGGTCCATGGAGCGTATGGTGGTGACCCGCCAGGGCACATGCGGGATCGCCGCTCAGGTGAGCGTGATTTTGGCCGACCCCAACCGGCTCGACAAGATGATGCGGCGCTATCGGGATCGTCAGGAATTGTACGAGCAGGAGGAAGAGGCGCAAAAGGCCAAGGAGGAGAAGGAGCTGGAGGAGCTGCCGGCCAAGGGCAAGGGCAAGGGCAAAACCAAAGGCAAAACAGGCGCCAAGAAAGCCCCCTAGCCCTAATTTTCAGCGCAATGTTTGGGCTAAAGCCCCGCCGCTTCCTGGTATACCGTCAGGGCCGCCCGGCCCATGGCCTCTTGCGAAAAGCGTCCCGCCTGCTCCAGGGCCTTGGACGCCAGGCCCTCGCGCAGGCTGGGCTGGCCGGTGATGCGCTCCAGGGCGTCCAATAGATGATCCGCGTCCTCGGGGTCCAGGTACAGCGCCGCGTCGCCGCCCACCTCGGGCAGAGAGGCGGCGGCCGAGGTGACCACCGGGGTGCCGCAGGCCAGGGCCTCCAGCACCGGCAGGCCGAAGCCTTCGTAGAGCGAGGGATAGACCATGGCCCAGGCCCCCTGGTACAGGGCGGGCAGGTCCGGGCCGGGCACGTAGCCAAGGCGGCGGATGCGCTCGCGCACCGGGCTGTGGCTCAGGGCCTCTTCGATGGGCCCCGCCTTCCAGCCGGTGCCCCCGGCCAACACCAGATCGAACTCTTCTTGCCCTCCGGCCACCAGCCGCTCGTAGGCGGTCAGCAGGCGCACCAGGTTCTTGCGCGGCTCCAGAGTGCCCACGAACAGCAGATAGGGCCGCTTAAGGCCGTGCCGCTGTAGCACCTCCCGCACCGGGGCGGGGTCCGTGGCCGGGCGATACAACGGCAGCACCGCCTCGGGCACCACCCGCACCCGGCCCTGGGCGGCGGGGTAGAGCTCCACCAACTCCTGGGCGGTGAAGGTGGACGGCGCGATAAGAAGGTCGGCGTTGGCCACCGCGCCCGTCAGGGCCCGCAGGCTGAACTGGTTGTTGTCCTCCTTGTGCCAATCCGGACGGCGGCAGAAGGAGAGGTCGTGCACCGTGACCACCAGCTTGCCGTGGGTCAGGCGCGGCCCGGCCAGGTTGGTGGAGTGGGTCACCGCCGGCTTGGCCAAAAACCAGGGCTGGGGCAGCTTGAGCTTGAACCACAACAGCTTGACCAGCAGTTCGGGGCGTCCGGCGCCCCACAGGGAGAAGTTGCCCTGGGGCGGCACGAACTGGGCCATGTCCTTGACCCGGCGGGGGAAGCACTCGGGAAAGTAGGGATAGAGGATGTATTGGTTGTCTTGGTCCACGGCGGCCAAACCGGCCAGCAGGTTGGCGATGTAGTTGCCGACGCCGGTCCAGGGATCGGTGAGGCGGCAGATGTCTATGCCGATCTGCATTGCTAGTCCCGCTCCGCCTGTTCGGCCACCCGGCCCATCTCTTGTTCATAGGCCGTTAGCACCGGCTCCCAGCCGTAGTGGGCCGCCACGTACTCCGCGCCCGCCCGGCCCATGGCCGTCGCCTGGGCGGGCTCTCCCAGCAGGCTGCCCACCGCCGCCCGGAACTGCTCGTAGTCCCGGTAGGCCCGGCCCGCCCCGGCCCGCTCCACGTACTCGGCCAGCACCTCGCACTGGGCGTTGACCAACACCGGCTTCCCGGCGGCCGAGGCCTCCAGGGTGACCATGGACAGGCTCTCGTGGGGTGAGGGCATTACCAACAGGTCGGCGGCGTCCAGGGCCGCGTCGCGCTCGGCATCGGAGACGAACCCCAGGCTCACGACGCCCGGATGCTTCGGCACCTCCATGCGCTGCTTGCCCACCAACACCAGTTTGAGCCCAGTGTGTTCAGGCAGGGCGGCCAGGCGCGAGAAATGCTCCAGCATTTCCCGGCAGCCCTTCATTACATCCACCCGGCCCAGGTACAAGAGCATGGGGCCGTCAATGTTGTGGCGCTTCTTGAAATCAGCCCCGCCTCCGGCGGTGGGCGGGTCGATGCCCAGGGCCACCACCCGGCCCGGCACCTGGCTGTTGCCGGTAACCCTCTGAACCAACTCCCGCTCGCTGTGGGTGTTGTAGATGATCACCCGGGGCAGGTGGAACACCGGCCTGAACAGGGGCAAATACAGGGTGGGCTCGTCGTGGGCCGTGGGCACCAGCAGGGCCCGCCGGGGCACCAGGGGCAGGCCCGCGGCGGTGGGGAAATACAGATAAGTGAAAAACACGATGGCCTGATAGTCGGCTTCACGCTCCACCAGGTGCTGGATCAGCTCCGGGCAATAAGGACCCTGGCGCACCAGCCAGCGCCATTGCACGTCGATGGGCTGTCCGCCCCGGTAGACCTTGCGGGACCAGAGGTTGAAGGGCCGCATCCAGCGCCGCCTGGCCACCGGGAAGCGCTTGACGGCCACTCCGTCCAGTTCGCCGTCGCCGGGGGGGAAGTGGTTGGCCCAGGAGAGGTAATCCTGGGCGGTGGTGGTGAGCACCGTGACCCGGTGGCCACGGGCGGCCAGGCGCTGGGCCACGGCCCGGCAGTGGACCTCGGCCCCGCCGTCCACCCCCTCGCCGTAGCGCTGAACCACCATGCCTATGCGCAATTTCAACCTCCGCCTAGCGAAACCGCCCCGCTCCCCTGCGGGCTGCCTCACTATGACATGCCCCGCTTCGGCCCACAAGCCCCGCTCCGTAAGCTACCTTGGGGCTGGCCCCGGCCCTCCTGAGTTTGGCATACTATTGGGAACGATTATGATACAAGGTTAATAAACTATGAGTAGCTGGCTGCCGGTCCGTGCGGGTGCATGGCGGCCGTCTGTCTGGGTTAAACTTCCGGTGGGACTTATGAATCATTACAAATTCCTGGCTATGGCGTGTTGTTGCCTTTTGTTGCTTGGCGCGGTGTGGGCCGGGCCGGCGGCGGCGGACGATCTGGACCAACTGCGGGCCCGGGGCGAACTGCGCCACATGGGCGAGCCTTACGCCAACTTCATCACCGGGGCAGGCGACGGCTTGAGCGTGGAGGTGATGAAGGCCTTTGCCGCCCACCTGGGGGTGCGCTACCGTTTCGTGCCCACCACCTGGGGCTCGGCGGTGGGTGATCTTCTGGGGCGCAAGGTGAGCATGACCGGCGGCGAGGCGCTGCTGGGAGAGCCCCAGCCGGTGCGCGGCGACGTATGGGCTGGGGGAGTAACCGTGTTGCCCTGGCGCGAAAAGGTGTTGGCCTTTTCCCAGCCCACCTTTCCCAACCAAGTGTGGCTGGTGGCCCGGGCCGACGTCAAGGTGGAGCCAATCAAGCCCAGCGGCGACCCGGACAAGGATGTGGCCCTGGTCAAGGATCGGCTGAAGCAACTGAGCGTGCTGTGTGTGCCGGGCACCTGCCTGGACGGCCGCCAGTACCGGCTGGGTCAGGCCGGGGCCAAGCTTATCGACTACACCGGCAAGGTCAGCGACATCGTGGCCGTGGTGGTGCAGGGCAAGTCCCAGGCCCTTTTGCAGGACGCCCCCGATGCCATGGTCTCTTTGCAAAAGTGGCCCGGCCAACTCAAGGTGATCGGCCCGGTGTCCCCGGTGCAACAGATGGCCGCGGCCTTCGCGCCATCGTCGCTGCGCCTTCGCGGGGAGTTCAACCGCTTCTTGACCCAGCTCAAACTTAGCGGCCGCTACCGCGCCATGGCTCAAAAATACTATCCCGCGGTGGTGGACTACTTTCCCGATTTTTTCGCTAAAGTCCGCTGAGCGCCTAGTGCTTTCTGCGAAACAGTTCCCATGAGTTGGAGCCTCCGTGGTTAGATTGTTAAGCAAAAAATGGCTCGCGGTGTACGGGGCCGGCATGGCCCTGGTGCTGATGATGGCCGTGCTGGTGGGGGCCTATTACCGCTCCCAGGCGGCCTTGCGCGAGAGCCATTTGGAGAGCTTCCACCAGGAGCTTACCCTGCGTGCCACCACGGTGAGCTTTTTCTACAACGAGCTGTACGGCGACCTGCGCCAGATGGCCGGCAGCAAGCGGGTGGAGTCCTACTTCGGCAGCAAGGCCCTGGGCATGAGCCTGCGCTACGGCCTGGGGGCCAGCCTGGCCCAGGTGGGCCGCATGTTGGAGCGCGAAACCAACGGCAAGCTCCTGGGCCCCAATCCGGTGTGGCTGCGCCTGGCCCTGGTGGAGCCGGGCGGCAAGGTGCTGGTGGAGCGGCGCTCCCTGGAGCTGCGGGGCGAGCAAGCGCGACGGTTGATTTTGCCCCCCCTGGACAAGCTGGGCGGAAGTCCGGTGATGCTCTCCGGAGGGGAAGGCGCCCAGGTGGCCATGGGCGCGCCCTGTTTTTACAGCGGCCGCGTGGTGGGCTATGTAGTGGGCTGGGTAAACGCCACGGCTCTGTGCGCCGGTTTTATCCGGCAAAAAGACGCGCCGGGCATGGGCGACACGGTGCTGGCGGTAAAGCTGGAGGGCGGCCTGCAAACCGTGGGCTGTTCCGGGCCGGTTGCCAGGAAAATGTTGCCGGCCATGCTGGGCCGCTCCCTGGGCCAGGGCCATCTTCTGCCCACGATACCCGCCTCCTCCGGTAAAAACGGGCGCTGGCTGGGCATGGGCGAGCCGGTCAAGGGCACTCCCTTCGTGATCTATTCCTTTTCCCCGGCCAGCATGTGGCTGGGCGAGGTCAGTCCCTGGCAGCTTTCCTTGGCCCTGGCTCTGGCCGCCCTGGTGCTGATGGGCGGCCTGGGGCTGTTGGTGTGGTCCAACTACCGCAACGCGGTGCTGGCCGCCCGCCTGGACCAGGAGGAGCTGGGCCGCCAGGCACTCAAGGAAAGCTACGATCAGCTCAGTCGGGAGATGGCCACCAGAGCCAGGGCCGAGATGGCCCTCAGGGCCAGCGAGGAGCGCTTCCGGGGGGTGTTCGACCACACCTCCCTGGGCATCGCCATCACCGACCGCAAGGGCCACATGATCCAGGTCAACCCCGCCTGGGGCGGCATGCTGGGCTATACCCCCCAGCAGATCGAGGGCCTGGTGGTGTCGGACATCACCCATCCCGATGACCGCGAGGTAAGCGCGGAGCTGTTCGGGCGGCTGGTCAGCGGGGATCTGGACAACTACCGCCTGGAAAAACGCTACCTGCGCTCCAGCGGCGAGGTGGTGTGGGTGGAGCTGGTCGTTTCGGCGGTGCGCGGCCCCAGCGGCGAGCTGGACAAGGCGGTGGGGGTGGCCAACGACATAAGCGAGCGCAAAAAGGCCTTGGAGGCGCTCAAGAACAGCGAGGAAAAATTTAACACCGCCTTCCAGTCCAGCCCGGACAGCGTGTTGATCAACCAGTTGGAAGGGCGAATCTTCCTGGAAGTCAACGACAGCTTTTTGACGGCTTCGGGATACGAGCGCCGCGAGGTGTTGGGCAGCAGCGGCGAGCAGCTGGGCCTGTGGGCCGACCCCGCCGACCGCGAGCGCTTCTGGCGAGAGCTGGAGCAAAAGGGCGAGTGCCTGGGGCAGAGCGCCTCCTGGGTGGCCAAGGACGGCCGAGAGATACCCATGGTGATTTCCGGGCGGCGGGTGATCGTGGACGGCCAGGCGGCAGCAGTGTCCATCGCCAGGGATGTGACCGAGGCCCGGCAGGCCCAGCAGGCCCTGGAGCTTTCCCAGCAGCGCTACCGCTCCCTGGTGGAGAATGTGCCCTACGGCATATTCATCACCGAGCACCCCTCGGGCACCATGTTGTTCGCCAACCAGACCGCCGTCGAGATGATGGGCTACAAGGGGGGAGAGGTTCTGGGGCTAAACGTGTGGGACATGATGACCTCCCAGGACCAAAACCGCGCCCGCCAACGGGTGGGTGCCAGGGCCGCCGGGCAGCGCCTGAGCACCGACCACGAGATCTACACCTGCATAAAAAAGGACGGGGCCAAGTTCCGCTGCGAGGTTACCGCCAGCATGGTCAGCTTCCAGGGCAAACAGGCCCTGCAGGGCATCGTGCGCGACGTTACCGAGCGGGAGCAACTGGAGCGCCAGCTTCAGCACGCCCAAAAGATGGAAGCCCTGGGCACCCTGGCCGGAGGGGTGGCCCACGAGTTCAACAACATCCTCATGACCTTCCGGGGTTACATTCAGATTTTGCAGATGCGCCCCGATCTGGACCCGGAGGTGAGCCAGGCCCTGGAAAAAATGAACCAGAGCACCCGCCGCGCCGGGGGGCTCACCCAAAAGATGCTTACCTTCAGCCGCATGGAGGCCGGGGAAAAGGTGCCGGTGCAGGTGAACCGGGTGATCAAGGACATGGAAAGCCTGCTGCGCCAGACCTTCCCGCCGGGCATCCACATCCATCTGGACCTGGCCCAGGACCTGCCGGTGGTGCTGGCCAACCCCAACCAGATCGAGCAGGTGTTGATCAACCTGGCCCTCAACGCCCGCGACGCCATGAACGAAGCGGGCAACCTGAGCCTGACCACCAGCCTGGCCGGTCTGGACCAGGAGTTTTGCAACGCCAACCCCTGGGCCAAGCCGGGGAGCTACGTAATGGTGCAGGTGGCCGATGATGGGCCGGGCATGCCCTCCGAGGTTTTGGAACGCATTTTCGAGCCTTTCTTCACCACCAAGGAGCCGGGCCGGGGCACCGGACTGGGGCTTTCCGTGGCTTACTCCTTGATTAAAAGCCACGGAGGGGGCATCCTGGCTGTTAATCGTCCGCAGGGCGGAGGTGCGTTTAGAATATTCCTGCCGGTAAGCGAGGGAGTGAGTTTGGATTCCAGCCGCGACTTTTCCCGCGAGGCCACGCCCAAGGGTGGCGGCCAGAGATTATTGGTGGTGGACGACGAGGAGGCGGTGCGCGACATCTGCCGCCAAGCCCTGGAGACTTTCGGCTACCAGGTCACCCTGGCCTCCGATGGCGCCCAAGGGGTGGAGAGCTTCCGGCAAGCCAAGGAAAAGGGCGAGCCTTTCGACCTGGTGCTCATGGACCTGGCCATGCCCAAGATGGATGGCCGGGCCGCGGGCAAGGCCATTTGGGAGCTTGATCCCCAGGCCCGCATAATCATCGCCACCGGCCACGGCGGCGACCGCTATCAGGTGGCCGACCTCTATCCCCAAGCCCAGGGGGTTTTGCAAAAGCCGTTTGATCTGAGTACCTTGCTAAAAGAAGTCAACCGCATCCTGAGTGCCTGATCCCTGGGAGGAATTTGCCGCCATGCGCGTGAAGGCCTTGTTGCGTTGCTCCCTGCCGTTCCTGTTGGTTTTGGCTCTGGCCTCCGCCGCCCAGGCGGCCGAGCCCCTGGCCTCCTGGCGCGAGCCGCTGCGCGGCCAAATTCTGGCCTACGCCGCCCAGGCCGTGGACCCCGCCTCGCCGGGCTTCGTGCCCGCCCCCGAGCGGGTGGCCGCCTTTGATCTGGACGGCACGCTTATCACCGAGCGCCCCAACTTTTTCGTGCTGGAGGTTGCCCTTAAGCGCCTGCGGGACATCTGCCCCGCCTTCGGCAAGCAGGGGCCCAAGGAGGCCGAGTTGTGCCTGGCCGTGGCGGGTAAAAAGGACCGCCGCTGGGTGCGCAAGAACCTGGACCAAGTGCTGAGCCTGCCCTTTAAGGGCATGAGCTTCGCCCAGTACCGGGAGCTGGTGTCCCAGGTGTGGAACCAGGGCATGCACCCCAAGCACAAGCGGCCCTTCAAGGACACGGTGTTCAAGCCCATGCGCGAACTGGTGGCCCATCTGAAAAGCAAGGGCTTCACGGTTTACATCAACTCCGGGGCCGACGAACTGTCGCTGATGGCCATCTGCGCCGACCTGGGGGTGGAGCCAACCCGCTGCATCGGCACCCGCTACCAGGCCGAGCCCCGAGAGCAGGGCGGCCGGGTGGAGTTGGTGCGCACCGGCCTGCTGGACCTGAAGTTTTTGAACCTGGGTGTCAACAAGGCCGTGAACATGTATTTTAAGGCTGGGCGCGCCCCGGTGCTGGCGGCGGGCAATTCCAGCGGCGACTCCTGGCTGCTCAAGATGGCCGGCGACAACCCCCGGCCCCATATGGTGCTGGTGGTCAACCACGACGACCCCAAGGAGGCGGTCTACTCCCGCCCCGAGCTGCTGGCCTTGGCCAAAGAGCGGGGCTGGAGGGTGGTGAGTATGCGCGGCGACTGGCTTAGCCTCTTTGAATAGGATGTAACTTGCGTATTTGGATAGATGCCGACGGCTGCCCCCGGCCGGTGAAGGATGTGGTTTTCAACGTTTCCCAGCGCCTGGGGCTGCCGGTGACCATGGTGGCCGACCGCCAGGTGGGCCGCCCCACCAACTCCCTGGTGACCATGGTGGTGGTGCCCGGCGACATGGACGCGGCCGACCGTTACATAGCCGAACACCTGGAGCCCGGCGATCTGGTGATAACCACCGATCTGCCCCTGGCCGCCCAGGTGGTGGCGAATGGGGCCTGGGGGCTCAACCCCAGGGGCGAGCTGTACACCGAGGAAAACGTGCGCGAGCGCCTGAGCATGCGCGACTTCATGACCAACCTGCGCGAGGCCGGGATGGTCACCGGCGGGCCCGCCCCCTTTGGCCCCAAGGACCGCCAGAAGTTCAACGACGCCATTGACCGCCTGCTGACCGCCTGTCTTAACCAAGACTGAACAAGACGTTCATCGCCGTTAACGTTACGTTAAAGGCTTAGCCCTCCTTTCCGGCGGCCCGCCGCGCCACACTCTGTTAATTTCGCCATGTTAACACTTGTTTAGCCGTCGCCAATTCCCCACGGCACTGCCCCGGCACGCTCCTTGCTCATATAGCTCCCCAAAGAGAATCGCTTATCCATCCAATGACCAGGGGAGATCAACTCATGAACAAGTTCCTGTTCGTCATGTCCAAGGGTTTCGAGAAGTCAGGCACCGCCACCCGGGCCATGCAGTTCGCCGCCATCGCCGCCAAGGATGGCTTTGAGGTGGAGGTGTTTTTAATTGACGACGCCATCCACTGGGCCCAGTGGGGCATGGCCGAGGGCATCCGCGCCTCCACCGGCGAGCACATGAAGGAGCTGCTGGATGAGTTGGTGGCGGCAAAGGCGCCCATCCACGTGTGCAAGGCCTGCGCGGACAAGCGTCTGGTGGGGCCGGACGACCTCATCAACGGAACCACGCTCTCCGGGGCCCCGGTGTTGGTCAAGATGATGACCGATCCCGAGTACAAGGTTTTCACCTTCTAGATTGGAAGGAAGCAGGCCATGTGGAAGCTGCTGCAAAAGCTGAACAAGAATCTGATCCTGGCCATACCCGCCATGATGGTGCTGGGCTTTGCCTACGGCCAAATGGCTCCGGTGGGTTGGCTGAAGCAGATGATCATCCCGCTGACCTTCCTCATGGTCTACCCCATGATGGTTAACCTCAGGCTGGTCCAGGTCATGGCCGGGGGTGACCTCAAGGCCCAAATCCTGGCCCAGATCATCAACTTCGCGGTGGTGCCCTTTGCCGCCCTGGGCCTGGGCATGCTGTTCTTTGGCGGCAACCCCTATCTGATGCTCGGCCTCCTGCTGGCCGGGCTGGTGCCCACCAGCGGCATGACCATCTCCTGGACCGGCTTTGCCGGGGGCAAGCTGGCCGCGGCGGTGAAGATGACCGTGGTGGGCCTGCTCCTGGGCTCGTTGGCCACGCCTTTTTACGTGGAGTGGCTCTTGGGCTCGCGGCTGTCGGTGGATCTTATCGCCGTGTTCCGCCAGATCGCGGTGATCGTGTTCCTGCCCATGTTTTTCGGCTGGCTCACCCGCCGCTGGCTGGTGAAGCGCTACGGCCAGGCCCACTTCGCCCAGCGCCTGGCCCCGCGCTTTCCGCCCCTGTCTACTCTGGGGGTGCTGGGCATCGTGTTCATCGCCATGGCCCTGAAGTCGCGCCACATCGCCGCCGACCCCTGGACCCTGGTGGAGCTGCTGGCCCCCCTGGCCCTGCTGTACGTGTTCAACTACGGCCTGAGCACCCTGGCCGGGCGCTGGCTGCTGCCCCGGGGCGAGGCCATCGCCCTGGTCTATGGCACGGTGATGCGCAACCTGTCCATCGCCTTGGCCCTGGCCATGGGAGCCTTCGGGCCCCAGGGCTCCGAGGCGGCCTTGGTCATCGCGGTGGCTTACATCATCCAGGTGCAGTCCGCCGCCTGGTATGTGCGCTTCACCGAGACCGTCTTCGGACCGGCCCCGGCGCCCGCGCCAGCCTAAGGCTTTGATCCCCGGAGCGGTTCGCAGACTATGGCGGGCCGCTCCGGGGACGGTACACTAGGGGACATGGTAGCTACGCATGACATACGCCCCGACCTGCGCGACCTCAGCCCGGCCCGGGTGCAGGACTTGGTGGTGACCCTGGGGCAGAAGCCCTACCGGGCCCGCCAGGTGTTGCAGTGGCTCTACCAGCACGGGGCCACCGATTTCGAACAGATGACCACCCTGAGCAAGGTGTTCCGCGAGCGCCTGGCCAAGGCGGCGCGCCTGGACAAGATGGAGCCCGCCCTGGTGGAGGCCTCGGCCGACGGCACCAGGAAGATGCTTTTCAAGCTCAGTGACGGCCGTGCGGTGGAGAGCGTCTTGATCCCCGAGGAGGACCACTCCACCCTGTGCGTGTCCAGCCAGGTGGGCTGCCGCATGGGCTGCGCCTTTTGCCGCACTGCCACCCTGGGCTTCAAGCGCAACCTTCGGCCCTCGGAGATCATGGGCCAGGTGCTGGTCGCCCGCCGCCTGGCCGAGGAGGCCCGCCCCCTGACCAACCTGGTGTTCATGGGCATGGGCGAGCCGCTGGACAACCTGCCCGCCGTGAGCCTGGCCCTGGGGCACATCCTGGGCAGCCACGGCCTGGCCATGAGCCAGCGCAAGGTGACCGTCTCCACCGCCGGGGTGGTGGACAAGTTGCCCGCCTTGGCCGCGGCAAGCCCGGCGGCCCTGGCGGTTAGCCTAAACGCCCCCACCGACGAGCTGCGCAGCCGCCTGATGCCGGTGAACCGCCGCTGGAACCTGGGTGCGCTCAAGAAGGCGCTCATGGCCTACCCCCTCAAGCCCTCCCGGCGCATCACCTTTGAGTACGTGCTGCTGGGCGGGGTGAACGACCAGCCCCAGCAGGCGGCGGCCCTGGCCCGCTGGCTGGACGGCCTTCGGGCCAAGGTGAACCTCATCGCCTTCAACCCCCACGAGGGCGCGGAGTTTGAGCGCCCTTCGGACGCGGCGGTGGAGGCCTTTCAGGGGGAGTTGATAGAGCGCCACGTCACGGCCATGGTGCGCAAGAGCCGGGGGGTGGACATCAGCGCGGCCTGCGGGCAGCTGGCGGGCAAGCGGGCGGGGGCGGCCGAGGTTACTTTGGAGTGACGGCGGGGTGTTAGCCTCCCGTCCGGCCTTGACAACCCCTGGTGCCGCCTATAAAAAGATTAATTCAACTTTTATCAGGCTCAAGGAGCCCTAAGCGATTATGATTGAACTGGATTTTGAAAAAACCGGCGGCCTGATTCCGGCCATAGCCCAGGACGCGGCCACCGGAGACGTATTGATGATGGCCTATATCAACTCCGACTCCTGGGCCAAGAGCCTGGAAACAGGCGAGGTGCACTATTGGTCCCGGTCGCGCCAGGAGCTGTGGCATAAGGGCGGCACCAGCGGCAACGTGCAGAAAATCAAGGCCATCTACGTGGATTGCGACGACGACACCGTGCTGTTCAAGGTTGAGCAGGTGGGCGGGGCGGCCTGCCACACCGGCATGCGCTCCTGCTTCTTCCGCAAAGTGGAAGGCGACAAGCTGGTGAGCGAGGGCGAGCCCCTGTTCGACCCCAAGGAGGTTTACGGCAAATGACAAAACCCCTGAAACTGGGGATTCCCAAGGGCAGCCTGCAAGACTCCACCACCCGGCTCTTCGGCCGGGCCGGTTGGCGCATCAACGTCAACGGCCGCTCCTACTTCCCCGAGATCGACGACGAAGGCATCGAGTGCTCCATCTGCCGGGCCCAGGAAATGAGCCGCTACGTGGAGTCGGGCACCCTGGATGCGGGCATCACCGGCATGGACTGGATCAAGGAGAACGACTCCGAGGTGGTCTACGTGGAGGAGTTGATTTACTCCAAGGTGTCCACCCGTCCGGCCCGCTGGGTCTTGGCCGTGGCCAAGGACTCGCCCATCAAGCGCCCCGAGGACCTGAACGGCATGCGGGTGGCCACCGAGATGGTCAACTTCACCCGCCGTTATTTTGAAGAGGCGGGCATCGACGTGACGGTGCATTTCTCCTGGGGCGCCACCGAGGCCAAGGTGGTCAACGGCTTGGCCGACGCCATCGTGGAGGTCACCGAGACCGGCAGCACCATCCGGGCCCACGGCCTGAGGATCATCGCCGAGCTGATGCAGTCCACCACCCAGCTCATCGCCAACAAGGATGCCTGGGAGGTCCCGGAGAAGCGCAAGAAGATTCTGCAGATCGCCATGCTGCTAAAAGCCGCCCTGGTGGCCGAGAAGCTGGTGGCGCTGAAGATGAACGTGCCCAAGATAAAGGTGCAGGACGTGGTGGAAGCCCTGCCCAGCCTCAACGCCCCCACCGTGTCGCCGCTGTACAACAGCGACTGGTTCAGCGTGGAGACGGTGGTGGAGGAGTCCATCGTGCGCGATCTGATCCCCGATCTGATGGACAAGGGCGCCGAGGGCATCATCGAGTATTCGCTGAACAAAGTAATTTAGCCCTCCCGGAGGGCGGGCATCCGGGCGGGACGGGCTTTGTGGCCTCTCCCGCCTATTTACATTAGGGCCAACATAAAAAACGGAACGTGGTCATGGGCATCAGCGCCAGAGCCAAGCAAATACCGCCTTTTATCGTCATGGACGTCTTGGAGCGCTCCCAGGAGTTGGAAGCCGCCGGCCGGGACATCATCCACCTGGAGGTGGGCGAGCCCGACTTCGAGACCCCGGCGGTGATCACCGAGGCGGCCATAAAGGCCATCACCGACGGGCACACCCACTACACCCACTCCCTGGGCCTTCGGGAGCTGCGCGAGGCCATCGCCGAGTACTACGCCGAGCGCTACGGGGTGTCGGTGGACCCGGCGCGGGTGTTGGTGACCTCGGGCACCAGCACGGCCATGCTCCTGGTGTTTTCGGCGCTGCTGGAGCAGGGGCAGGAGGTGATCATCTCCGATCCCCATTACGCCTGCTACGACAACTTCATAAACTTCGTGGGCGGGGTGCCGGTGCGCGTGCCGGTGCGAGAGGAAGAAGGCTTCCAGTTCCGCCCGGCGGAGATCGGCGCGGCCATGGGCAAAAACACCAAGGCGGTGTTCATCAACAGCCCTTCCAACCCCAGCGGCCAGGTGGCCACTCCCGATCGTTTGGCCGCCATCGCCGAGATGGTGCCGGGCAAGCCGGGCGGTCCTTACCTGCTCAACGACGAGATCTACCACGGCCTGGTCTACTCCGGCGAAGAGCACACCATCCTGGAGTACAGCGACAACGCCTTTGTCTTGGACGGCTTTTCCAAGCGCTACGCCATGTGCGGCTGGCGGTTGGGTTATGTGATCGCCCCGGCCAACTACGTGCGGCCCCTGCAGAAGATGCACCAGAACTTCGCCATCTGCGCCCCATCGGTGAGCCAGTACGCGGCCATCGCCGCCCTCAAGTACGCCTGGCCCGACGTGGAGCGCATGCGCGCGGTCTACGACACCCGCCGCCGGGTCATCATCGACGGCCTTCGGGAACTGGGCTTCTCCATACCCGTGGAGCCCCAGGGCGCTTTCTACGTGCTCACCAGCTGCCGCCACCTGGACCCCGACGACTACAAGCTGGCCTTTGATATACTGGATAAGGTCGGAGTGGCCATGGCTCCGGGCTGCGACTTCGGCCCCGGCGGCGCGGGCTTTTTGCGCTTCAGCTACTGCAACAGCCTGGAGAACATCGAGCGCGCCCTGGTGCGCCTGCGCGAATATCTGGAACGCTACTACCCCAAGGCATTGCCATGACCATACCCACCGGCAACGCGGAGTTCATCACCACGGCGGCCAAGCCCAGCGGCTACCCGCCGCCCGGACCGCCCGAGGTGGCCTTTGCCGGGCGGTCCAACGTGGGCAAGTCTTCGCTGATCAACACCCTGACCAAGCGCAATAAGCTGGTAAGGGTGTCGGGCACCCCCGGCCGCACCCAGCACATCAATTTTTTCAGCATCCACCATGACACCCTGCGCCTGGTGGATCTGCCCGGCTATGGCTACGCCAAGGTGCCCATGGCGGTCAAGGCGGCCTGGCGGCCCATGGTGGAGGCCTACCTGGGCGGGCGGCCCACCCTGGCCGCGGTGGTGGTGATCCTGGACATCCGCCGCGAGCCCACCCCCGACGACCTGATGCTCCTGGACTGGCTCAGGGCCTTGCAGATCACCATCCTGATCGCCGTGACCAAGGCCGACAAGCTCTCCAACAACCAGCGGGCCTCGCGCCTGGCCAAGCTGCGCCCGGCCCTGGCTCCCTTTGACCACAGCCCCACCCTTTTCTCGGCCACCACCCGGCTGGGGCGGGAGGCGTTGTGGGAGCGCATCTGCGAGGCCGCCGGAGTTTAGGCCCGGCTTCGCCAGCCACCGGCATACGGCGTTGCTGGCCGCGCTCGCTCCTCGGCGTAGGCGGACTACGCCTGCGTCTCTCGCTTAGCCAGACGCCTTGTCTGGCGGCGGCGGGCTGTGCCGGGGGGAGGTGTTCAGGTGCCCATTCCCAGGGCAGAGATTGTCTCATTTCAATCAAGGTGTGATGATATAAGAAAGCGGGTGCCCGGAACGGGGCGTCCGTCATGTCTAAGCCTGTGGGGGTGAGCGATGCAATACTCCGAGGTAATCAAGCGCCTGGCCCCGTGCGGCCTGTCCTGCGCCAAGTGCTTCGCCTTCAAGGACGGCGAGCTGGGCCATCACGCCGCCGAGCTTAAGAAGCGGCTGGGAAACTTCGGCATTTACGCTGAGCGCTTCAGCGCCTTTTTGCCCGAGATGAAGGACTACCCGGCCTTTGAGCGGCTGCTGGACTATATGGCCGAGCCGGGCTGCGCCGGGTGCCGCCAGGACCAGTGCCTGTGGCCCGACTGCGGGGTGGCCAAGTGTTGGCAGGCCAAGGGCGTGGACTTCTGCTTCCAGTGCGACGAGTTCCCCTGTAGCAAGACCAACTTCGACCCGCATTTGGAAAAGCGCTGGATAGCCATGAATCGCCGCATGGCCGAGGTGGGGGTAGAGCAATTCTTCGAGGAGACCAAGGACCTGCCTAGGTATAAGTAGGCGGCTTCGCCAGACGACGGGATGCTGCGTTGGCGGCATCGCTTAGGCCTCGGCGTATGTAGCAATACGCCTGCGACCTGCGCTTGCCGCCGCCTTGCCTGCCGCCGCCTGGCTGTGCCGGGGGATCCGGCAAGCATCACAAGCCAGGCGGCCTGGGGTGGAATTGTTGGGTTTCGGGCTTCGCCCTCTACGCCAACCTACACGACTCTGAATTAAGCCAATCCAGCAATAGCCGTCATCACGAGGAGCATCTCCATCAGAGATGCGACGTGGTGATCTTCGCCTTCCCCCAGGCGGAAGGGGTTGGGGCGTGGAGAGTGGTGTGGCCATGTCTGGCCAGCGCAGGCATGACGAGGGAACAGGAAGATTGCCACACAGCGGCGGGAGTTGCCGCCATTGTTTTCCCAACCCTTGCCTCCTCCGCTGTTCGCAATGACGGCTATTGGCTAGAGGTAAGGAGCGGGGCGGATGTACTCCGCTCCGGCTTTGCAGCCTTACCGGGAGCGCCTGCTGCGCGCGGAGATTGCTTCGTCGCAGCAAGGGCTGCTCCTCGCAACGACAAGATAGGAGTAGGGAGGGGCGATCCTCTCTAAAAGCCGAGCCCAATAAAAAGCCCCCGCCCGTTGCCGGGCGGGGG
>JAIPDO010000053.1 GCA_021737645.1 Desulfarculaceae bacterium | reverse complement strand
CGCCCCGGGCGGCGGGTTGAGCGCCGCCCGGGGTGGAAATATTTTAATCCCAGATGGGCGCGGCGGTAAGGTCGACCGCGCTCAGCACCAACTCGGTAAGCTGTTCTTCCGCAGCCTCCAGGGGGACCAGGCTGGTATTGAGCACCATATGGTACAGGCTGGGGTCGTTGGGGTCGCCCTGGTAAAAGTTGGACAGGTAACGTTCGCGCTTGCGAGTCTCCCGGTTGATGATGGCCTCGGCCTTGTCCGGCTCCAGGTGGTAGTTGCGCACCATAAACTTGATGCGGTCGGCCCGCTCGGCCACCAACAACACCCTGAGCACGCTGGGGTCGTTGCGCAGGATAAACTGGCTGCCACGCCCCAGGATCACCACGTTGTCTTCCTGGGCCAGGTCCTCAATGATGCGGGTGAGGAACTCCACGTAGCGCTTCTCGTCGAAGTCCGAGCCGCTTTCGCCCAGGTGGCGGTCGATAAAACTGGAGGGCACCAAAGTGGACAAAAAGCGCATCAGGTGCCCCCCGGCCTCGCGCTCCACCCCCTCGACCCACTTTAGGGAGACGTTGGCCTTTTCCGCCACCTTGTGCATCAGGCCCTCGTCCACGAACTCGTACCCCAAACGCTGGGCCACCCGGGCGCCCAAAGTCTTGCCGCCTGCTCCGAACTGCCTGGAAATCGTCAGCACCGCCATTTAGCTACTCCGCTTTAATCTAGGTTGGCTGCCGCCGCGTTTGCGCGGCGCATCTCAGGCCAGGGCCTGCGTTTTAAAATCCGATTCGATGCGTTTGACCAGTTTGGTAACTTGCGTGGTGGCCCCTTCCAGGGACAACTGGCTGGTGTTGAGCACCAGGTGGTACAAGCTGGCTTCGTCCGGCTCACCTGGATAAAAGTTATTCAGGAACCTGGCCCGTTTTTTGTCGGCCTCTTCAATAAGCCGCTTGGCCGTGGGCTGGTCCAGATTGTAGTTTTTGGTCATGAAGCCGATGCGGTGGGGCAACTCGGCAACCAAAAGGATGCGTACCGTGTCCGGCCGGTAGCGCAGGATGAACTGGCTGCCCCGGCCCAGCATCACCACCTTGCCCTCGTCGGCCAACTCTTGGATTATCTGGGTCAGACGCTCTACGTGGCCCTTGTCGTCGCCCTCGCTGCTGGTCCAGCGGTCCATGAAGTTGCTGGGAGCCAGGGAGGTGAGAAGCTCCACCACCTGACGGTGGTATTGGCTCTGCCCATCCTTTTGCGCAGGGTCGCCTCCAGCCGCTTTGTCGGCCAACTGGTCCAGTTGGGATTCATGTAAAAAGTGGTATCCCAACTCGGCTGCCACCAGAACCCCCAGGGTCCTGCCCCCGGCCCCGAACTGCCGCGAGATGCTGACCACCGCCATGCGCCGACCTCCTTGACTTGGTTCGCTGTTAACTCTCCCCCTGGCTGCAATCCTCTCCTGATGGTCCCCGTTATCGGTTCCCTCATCATAAACCATGGCGATCGCGTATGGCAATTGCCGTCGGAGGGGCCGCGGCAACAATCGCCGGTTGCCAAGGCCACCGCGGCTCGCCTATACTGTTTTGCGAATGACAGTTTACCGCTGGGTGAAGGGGACAATGACCCGGCCGCCCGGCGGGAAGTTGATGCTAGAACAGAGCTGAGGTTACGAGGACGCCCCAAGGCAAAAAGTAAGCAGCATGGTTTGAACCCGCCCCCTTGGCGTCTTTCAGCGAGGCAGACCTACACTGCCGCAGCCGCGAGAGGTGAACGCCCATGCAGCAGCCGCCCACTGCCGAGGAGCGGTACGAGGCTGAAGCACAAGTAATCTCGGGTCAAGTTCGCCCTGCCAGGCGCGCCTACACTTTCATCTTCACTTTTCCAACGCTTATGGCCCTTTGGGTGGTGCTGTCGGGGCGCTTCGACACCTTCCATCTTTCTCTTGGGGTCATCTCCTGCGCCCTGGTTTCCTTTTTCTCCGGAGACCTGCTTTTCCCCCACTCCCCCCATCCCCGCCAAACCCTGCGCCTTTGGTGGCGCTTCCCCCTCTACGTGCCCTGGTTGCTCTACCAGATATTTCTGGCCAACCTGCACCTGCTTTACCTCACCTTTCATCCCCGCATGCCTGAACTCATCGATCCCCACATGGTCCGCTTCCGCAGCAAGCTCAAAAGCGAGATGGCCCTGTTGGCCTTCGCCAATTCCATAACCCTGACCCCGGGCACCATAACCGTCCGGGTTAGCCCGGACGGCGATTTCGTGGTGCACGCCATTGACCGCTTTTCCGGCGAGGCCCTGCCCGGAGAGATGGAGAAGCGCCTGGCGCGCACTTTTGGGGAGGAGTAATGGACAAGGTTTTCCTCTACACCGGTTTGATCCTGTGCCTGATCATGATGCTTTCGCTCTACCGGGCCCTGTTCGGGCCCAGCGTCTTGGACCGGCTGATCGGGGTCAACGCCGTGGGCAGCAAGACCACGGTGCTCCTGGTGCTGGTGGGGTTGCTCTTTCACCGGGTGGACATGTTCGTGGACATCGCCCTGGCCTATGCCCTTTTGAACTTCGTGGCCGTGTTGGCCGCGTCGCGCTATTTCCAGAAGCGGGGCGGCCTGGGCCGCTGAGGGGGAGCTGCTAGCGACTCATGAACCTGGCGGTGATCATAATCCTGGTAGTGGGGCTGGTGTTCTTCTTGGGCGGCGCGGTGGGCATCCTGCGCTTTCCCGATTTTTATTCCCGTCTGCACCCGGCGGGCAAGATGGACACCCTGGGCAGTTTTCTAATGCTGGGGGCGCTGGCCCTGTATCATCTGCATCCCTTCACCCTGGACAACGTGCTGGTGGCCATCAAGATCGTGCTGATCGTGGTGTTCTATTTCCTGGCCAGCCCCACCGCCACCCACGCCATCGTGGACGCGGGCATCCGGGCCGGGCAGGCGGCCTGGCAAAAGCCGGGGCGGGGGGCGGGCTCATGATCTGGCAGATCGACCTGGCGGTGCTCATCCTGGTGTTGATCTGCGCGGTGGGGGCCTTGGCGGTCAAGGACCTGATGGGCGCGGCCATCCTGTTCGGAGCCTACAGTTTTCTCATGTGCATCCTCTGGGCGGTGATGGGCGCGGTGGACGTGGCCTTTACCGAGGCCTCGGTGGGGGCGGGGGTCAGCACGGTGTTTTTCGTGGCCGCGGTTTTCCGCACCAGCCGGAGAAGCAAGGATTGAAAGCCCTGGCATTGGCCATCGTGGCCCTGGTGGGGGGCCTGTTGATATCGGCCACCGTGGATTTCCCCGACTGGGGTGATCCCGCCTCGCCCGCCTCCTTGCACGTCTCGCCCCATTACGTTGAAAAGACCATGGAAGAAACCTCGGTGCCCAACATCGTCACCGCGGTGCTGGCAGACTATCGTGGCTTTGACACCATGTTCGAGACCACGGTGGTGTTCACCGCCGGGGTGGCCTGCTTCCTGCTGCTTCGGCGGCGCGAGCCCCGGCCGGGGCCGTCCAGGGTCTACCGTCACCGGGCCACCGGGGTGATCGTGGAGATGAGCCAGCCGCCGGACACCGAGCCGGCGCCGGAGGTGTTCAAGCGCATCGATGACGACTGGACCCCCCACGACCTCATCGTCATGAACGTGTGCCGTTTGCTCATTCCCTTTATCCAGCTTTTCGGCCTGTACGTCATAGCCCACGGCCACCACAGCCCCGGCGGCGGCTTCCAGGGCGGGGTGATCCTGGGGGCCAGCGTCATTCTCCTGGCCCTGTCCTGGGATCTGCGCACCGCCACCACGCGCATGAAGGAAACCGCCACCGGCCTGATGAGCGCCACGGGGGTGTTCATCTACGCCGGGGTGGGGGCCTTGGCCCTGGCTATGGGAGGCAACTTCCTGGACTACGCCGCCCTGTCGCCCATCCTTATGGTGGACCCGGTGGCCGCTCGCAGTTTGGGCATCTTTTTCGTGGAGGTGGGGGTGGGCCTGGCGGTGATGGCCACCATGGTGCTGATCTACCGGAACCTGGCCTCCGAGGGCCATTTGGATCAGGGGTTGTAGACATTGGAAGAATACATCCCGCTATTTCTGACCAAGTACAACTACTGGGTATACATCACCCTGATGATGATCGGCCTGTGGGCCATGATCGCCAAGAACAACCTGGTCAAAAAGATCGTGGGCATGAACATATTCCAGACCGCGATCATTCTTTTCTATGTTTCCATCGGCGCCAAATACGGGGCCACCATCCCCATCTTGCAGCACGGTTCGGGGCACGGCCATGAAGCGGCGGTGCATGCGGCGGACTACATCAACCCGCTGCCCCATGTCCTTATGCTCACCGCCATCGTGGTCTCTGTGGCCACCTTGGGAGTGGCCCTGGCCCTGGTAATCAAGATTCACCAGCGCCATCGCACCTTGGAGGAAGACGAGATACTCGAGCAACTAAGGGAGTCATGAGCGAGCAATACCCAGCCCTGGTGGTGATCGGCCCCCTGCTGTGCGCGCTGTTGGTCAGCGTGGCCGGTTGGCTGCGCCCACGCCTGTGCCTGCCCTTGGCCATTGTGGGCTTGGGGATCGCCGCCGCCGCTTCCACCGGGCTGCTGGCCCAGGTCCTCGCCACCGGCCCGGTGAGCTACCGCCTGGGCGGCTGGGCTCCGCCCTGGGGCATTGTCTACTACGTGGATAACCTCAGCGCGGTGGTGGCCGCCCTGGTGTCCTGGGTGGCTTTGTTCAACCTGGCGGCCAGCTACCGCACGGCGATGACCGACTACCCCGAAAAAATAGGGCCCTTTTACACCCTCTACGTCTTGGCGGTCACCGGCATGCTGGGCATGGTGGTCACCGGCGACGCCTTCAACCTCTACGTGCTTTTGGAGATAACCTCCCTCACCGGTTACGCCCTCATCGGCCTGGCAGGGGGGAGGGCTCCCCTGGCCAGCCTGAACTATCTGTTCCTGGGCACCATCGGGGCCAGCTTCTATCTACTGGGGGTGGGATATCTCTACATCGTCACCGGCAGCCTGAACATGGCCGATCTGGCCAAGCTGCTGACCCCGCTCTACGGCTCCCTGGCCCTGTTGGCCGCCTTCGCCATCACCCTGGTGGGGCTGTGGATGAAGATGGCCTTCTTCCCCCTGCACGCCTGGCTGCCCAACGCCTACGGCTTCGCCCCAGCTCCGGCGGCTTCCCTGTTGGCACCGCTTATGACCAAGGTGATGGTCTACGTGATGATCCGGGTGATGATCTCGGTGTTCACCGTGGAGTTCATATTGCAAGAGGTGGCGCTCAGCCAGTTCGTGGTGTGGCTGGCCGTGGCGGCCATGGTGGCCGGAGCCTTGATGGCCCTGGGCCAGCGCGATCTGAAGCGCATGCTGGCCTACATCGTGGTGGCCGAGGTGGGCTACATGGTTGGCGGGGCCTGGCTGGGCAACAAGATGGCCATGACCGGGGCCATCCTGCACATCATCAACGACGCGGTGATGACCTTCTGCGTATTCCTGGCCGCCGGCTGCATCTACCAAAAGACGCGGGGCACCGCCTTCGAGGACCTGCAGGGCCTGTTCAAGAAGATGCCCTGGACCATGACCGCCCTGGCCGCCGGGGCATTGGCCATGATCGGGGTGCCGCCCTTTTGCGGATTTTTCTCCAAGTGGTACCTCATCCGGGGCGGCCTGGAGGCGGGGCACTGGGGATTCGTAGGGGCGCTGCTTTTCTCAAGCCTGGTCAACGTGGTGCTGTTCTTCCGTATCTTCGAGATAGCCTTTTTCGAGCCCATGAGCCACGGCCACGGCGGACACGGTGGGCATGGGGAACAGGCCAAGGCCATCGCCTTGACCGAGGCGCCGCTGTCCATGTTGCTGCCGCTCCTCGCCGCCGCCCTGGGGCTTGTCGCCCTGGGCTTGGCCACCGGGCCGTTGGTGGAAAAGATCATCTTGCCCATCATCCCGGCGGGGCTGGGGTAGGGGCGTGGTGGTGATGCACTCCATAACCCCGCTGTTGGCGGTGCTGGTATCCCTGGCTGCGGTGCCCTTCATCATCTTGTGCCGCAAGAGGCCCAACGCCCGCGAATCGGTGACCTTCATCGCGGCGGGCATCAAGCTTTTGTTGGTGGCTTCGCTGCTGCCCTTGGTGATGGCGGGCAAGGAAGTGGGCATCACCCTGGCCACGGTCTTGCCCGGAGCGCCCCTGGCGCTGAAGGTGGACGCCTTCGGCCTGCTGTTCGCACTGGTATCCTCCAGCCTGTGGATCGTGACCAGCGCCTATTCCATCGGCTACATGCGCGGCCTGGACGAGCACTCCCAGACCCGCTACTTCTGCTTTTTCGCGGTGGCGCTCTCAGCCACCATCGGGGTGGCCTTCAGCGCCAACCTGTTCACCATGTACCTGTTCTACGAAATGCTCTCCCTGGCCACCTATCCCCTGGTGACCCATCACCAGGACCCCGAGGCCCGCTCCTCGGGGCGCAAATACCTCTTCTACATCATGGGCACCTCCATCGCCCTGGCCCTGCCGGCCATGATCATCGCCTACCAGCAGGCCGGCACCCTGGCCTTTTCGCCGGCGGGCTTTTTGGCCGGCAAGGTGAGCCCGGTCATGGCCGGGGTGCTGTTGTTCATGTTCATCTTCGGGTTCGCCAAGGCCGGGATAATGCCGGTGCACTCTTGGCTTCCCGCGGCCATGGTGGCTCCCACCCCGGTCAGCGCCTTGCTGCACGCCGTGGCCGTGGTCAAGGTGGGGGCCTTCTCCATCTTGCGCATCATCACCGGCGTGTTCGGCGTGGACCTGCTCAAAGGCCTGGACCTGGGCATGGCCGTGGCCTGGGTGGCCGCCTTCACCATCATCGTGGCTTCCTTGATAGCCCTGAGCCAGGACGGGCTCAAACGGCGCCTGGCCTTTTCCACCATAGGCCAGCTCAGCTACATCGTGCTGGGCCTGGCTCTGCTGTCGCCCAAGGGCATGACCGGCGGCACCCTGCACATCGCCATGCACGCCTTCGGCAAGATCACCTTGTTCATGTGCGCCGGGGCCATCTTCGTAGCCACCGGCAAGAAGAACATCAGCGACATGACCGGCATCGGCAAGCGCATGCCCTGGACCATGGCCGCCTTTTTGGTGGGCAGTCTCAGCGTCATCGGCCTGCCGCCCACCGGCGGGTTCATCAGCAAGTGGTATCTGGCCCTGGGCTGCCTGCAGGCCGGGTCCGTGGCCCTGCTGGTGGTGCTCTTGGTCAGTTCGCTTTTGAACGCGGCCTATTTCCTGCCCATCGTGTACCGGGCCTATTTCAAGCCCCCGGTGGAGGCGGCCTGGGCCGAGGGCCGCAACGAAGGCCCGGCCGCGGCCTGGGTGCCGCCGCTGGTCACCGCCGCTTGCTCGTTGGTGCTGTTCTTTTATCCCCAACCATTCCTGCGCCTGGCCCAGATGGCCGTGGCCAGTCTGTTCGGAGGCTGAGCATGGAGCGTGGTGAGCTGCGCGAACTGAAGCACGATGCCGAGCCCGGCTACCGGCCGGTGCTGTGGGTGCTGGTGGGGGTGGCGGCGGTGTACCTGGTGCTGGTGTTGACCGGGGTTGTGGGCTGAGGAGGCTGGCATGCGCGAGCTGAAGATATTCGACAAGGCGGTCAATGTAAAGCGCCTGCTCATGTGCCTGTATATCTTCCTGGCCGTGCTCTTGGTGGCCGACTTTTTCATTCACAAGCACGGCCACTTTCCCTGGGAAAACGCCCCGGAGTTTTACGCGGTCTACGGCTTCCTGTGCTACTTGGTGCTGATCGTATTGGCCAAGGCCCTGCGCCGCATCATCAAGCGCCGGGAGGACTACTATGATTAGCGGCCTGCCTCCGGCGCTGTTGTTCCTGGCGGGCGCGGCCCTGGTGCCGCTGCTGCCCCAGCGCTATAAGCAGGCCTTCATGCTGGCTCTGCCCCTGTTCGCCCTGTATCTGCTGTACAACACCCCCCTGGGCACCTACTGGAGCTTCAGCTTCCTGGACTATCAGATCGTCCTGATGAAGCTGGACCGCCTGAGCCGTGTTTTCGCCTACATCTTCCTGATCATCTCGGTGATCGGCTTCCTGTTTGCCTTAAAAGTTGAGGACGATCTTCAGCACAGCGCGGCCCTGATCTACGCCGGCGGAGCCCTGGGGGTCACCCTGTGCGGTGACTGGTTCAGCCTGTACGTGTACTGGGAATTCATGGCCGTGGCCTCCACCTTCCTTATCCTGGCCCGGCGCACCCCGGCGGCCCGGGCGGCGGCCCTGCGCTACATCCTGGTGCATTTGTTCGGCGGGTTGCTGTTGTTCGCGGGCATCATGCTGCTGTTGGCCGGTGGCGGGCCCATCGCCATCGGGGCCCTGAAGCTCGACAGCGCGGCGTCCTGGCTCATCTTCCTGGGCATCGCCCTCAACGCGGCCATCCCCCCCCTGCACCCCTGGCTAAAGGACGCCTACCCCGAGGCCACCCCTACCGGCGCGGTGTTTTTGAGCGCCTTCACCACCAAGAGCGCGGTGTACCTCATGTGCCGCACCTTTGCCGGGGCCGAGGTCTTGATCTGGGTGGGGGCGATCATGACCATCTTCCCCATCTTCTACGCGGTGCTGGAAAACGACATCCGCCGGGTGCTCTCCTACAGCCTGATGAACCAAGTGGGCTACATGATGTGCGGCATCGGCATCGGCACCACCCTGGCCATCAACGGCACGGTGAGCCACGCCTTCTGCCACATCCTCTACAAGGCCCTGCTGTTCATGGCCGCGGGCAGCGTTTTAACCATGACCGGGCGCAGCCGCTGCACCGACCTGGGCGGGCTATACAAGACCATGCCGCTGACCGCCGTGTTCTGCATGGTGGGCTCGGCCTCCATCAGCGCCTTCCCCCTGTTCAGCGGATTCGTGTCCAAGTCCATGATCGTAAGCGCGGCCGGGCTGCAACACCTGACCACCATCTGGTTCATGCTCCAGTTCGCCTCGGTGGGGGTCATCGACCACGCGGGCATCAAGGTGCCTTACTTCACCTTCTTCGGCCACGACTCGGGGATCAGGGCCAGCGACCCGCCCTGGAACATGACCTGGGCCATGGGCATCGCCGCCTTCTTCTGCCTGGGCATCGGCGTCTTCCCCCAGCCGCTGTACGACATTCTGCCCTTCGCGGTGGACTACGCCCCCTACACCGGGGCTCACGTGGTGGGCCAGCTGCAACTGCTGCTCTTCGGGGCCCTGGCCTTCGTGCTGCTCATCTACTCCGGCTACTACCCGGCGGAGATCCGGGCCATCAACCTGGACTTCGACTGGTTCTACCGCAAGGGCGGCCGGGCCTTTTACCGGCTGGTGGATTGGAGCCTAAACGGCATCAACGCGGCCAGCGACCGCTGGCTGGTGAACGGGGCCACCGGGGCGGTGAACCGCTTCGCCCGCCAGGCCCCGGCGGTGGTGTCCAAGCTGGTGCTGGTGCCGGTTTGGTGGCTTTTCAAGGTGCGCGGATGGCCCTTGGAGCAGCGCAAACGAGCCCTGGAGCGCGGTTTCGCCCGGGGCGCCTTGCCGGTGGGCGTGGGCGCCCTGGCCGCCGCCGTGATGCTGATTGTGCTCTACCTTTTGGCGTAAGATAGAAGAAAGGCTACTAAAAAACCAACCATTCCAGCCTTTGAAGGAGAGAAGCCATGGCTTCGATCGATGAACTGAAACAAATCTATCTGCTCCAAAGTCTGGAAAACCAGATGCTGGAGAGCCTGGCCCCCCTGGCCCAGATAAAGCAGTACGAAGAAAAAGACATCATCTTCGAGCAGCACCAGACGGCTGACAATTTCTTCATGCTTCTAAACGGCAAGGTGTTGCTCAAGGTGGACATATCAGCGGCGATCACCATCTCCCTGGGTGCGGTGAAGCCTGGTTATTCCTTTGGCTGGTCCTCCCTGCTGGGCCTGGACTACACTTCCCAGGCCGCCTGCGCGGAACCCTGTGAAGTGCTGGTGGTAAAGGGAACGGCCTTCAAGGAAATCTTGGACAACGACCACACCATGGGCTACCAGGTGATGGAAGGCGTGGTGCGCATCCTGGAGAACCGCCTCAAGCGCCGCACCGAGCAGTTCATCAAGACCTTGCGCAAGCAGATGGAAATCTGGGACCTGTTTTAAGTTTGGGTTTTCAAAAGGACCGTTCGTGCGGCTGCGCCATACTCCGCATGGCTGCGTTGTCGGCGTCTCTCGGTCCTCGGCGTGGGTATACTACGCCTGCGGCCCTCGCACGCCCCAGCGCGCCGCTGGAAGCAAAGCGGGTCGATTAACGACTTGCCTTCGCCAGCCTTGACTACTCCCGGTGAGATTCCTTTGGAAACCCAAGCCTTGGGCCGCCTTGCCCTGCGGCGCCTGACTGTGCCGCTAATTTGCTAGTAATGGTCGTCCAACCTTCATGGGAAAACAGTTCTGACTAATCACCATATCCGGTCATTTAACCACTTTGCCTGACTCATCCACCCTTGGCGGGGTTAATCCGGCGTGGGCTTGACACCGCGCAGCCCCCAGCGTATGTGTGGTTAGCTCTATAAACCAACCCACGGAGACGTCATGGCGCAGCGCAAAGGCCTGGTGATGATCAACACCGGCGACGGCAAGGGCAAGACCACCGCCGCCCTGGGCCTGACTCTCAGGGCCTCGGGCTATGGTTGGCGCATCCTCATCATCCAGTTCATCAAGAGCGGCAAGGGCTACAGCGAGTTCGAGGCCGTCGCTAAACTGCCAGGGGTGGAGATAAGGGCCACCGGGCTGGGCTTGATAATGCCCGGCACCGACCGCACCCCCCACCAGGAGGCGGCCCGCCGGGGCTGGGATATGGCCAAGGCCGAGGTGGCTTCGGGCAATTGGGACCTGGTCATCCTGGACGAGATCAACAACGCCATGACCATGGGCTTTGTGGACCCCGCCGAGGTGGGCGAGCTGATCCAAAACAAGCCCCCGGAGCTGCACCTGGTGCTCACCGGCCGGGGCTGCCCCCAAGAAATAATGGAGCTGGCCGACATGGTCACGGTGATGGACCCCTGGCGGCACCACGCCGACAACGGAGTACCCGCTCAAAAGGGCGTGGAGTTCTAGGGCGCTGGTCAGAGGAAGCCCATGATTTACAGCGGCGTGGGCTATTGCTCTTGCGGTCAGGAAATATGGATCGAATACCTGCATGGCGCGGGCGGCTGGCGCTGCCGTTTTTTTGGGGCGGAGGGCCAGGAAATACAACGCTGCCCCGCCTGCGGCCGTGAACTGGACGAAGACGATCTTCAGTCCCGCTGAAACCCTACCTACAATTAAATCCCCGTTAGCCACACGAGAAGTTTGCTTCGCGCTTGATGAGAACCTATCCTAAAAGAGTAGGGCAAATCTTGAGGAGGCGGACATGGGCACGAGCAAATTTAATCAGCGTTGGCTGTGGGCCGTCATTTTGGCGGCAAGCGTGCTTATGGCCGCCACGGCCATGGGGAAGAATATGAGCGAGAACCAAGTCAAGACGGCCACGGCGACCTTCGCGGGCGGCTGTTTCTGGTGCATGGAGCCGCCATTCGACAAGCTGGACGGAGTGATTTCCACCACCTCGGGCTACACCGGCGGCCATGTGGACAACCCCACCTATGAGCAGGTCTCCGCCGGGGGCACCGGCCACGCCGAAGCGCTCCAGGTGGTCTACGACCCGGCCAAGATCAGCTACGCCCAGTTGCTGAAGGTGTTCTGGCGCAACATCGACCCCACGGTAAAGGATCGCCAGTTCTGCGACGTGGGCAACCAGTACCGCACGGCCATCTTCTATCATGACGATGAGCAGAAGCGCCTCGCCCTGGAATCCAAGGAGCGCCTGGAAAAGGGCGGCAAGCTGGGGGACATCCACACCGAGATAGTCCCCGCCGGGCCTTTTTACCCGGCCGAGGACTACCATCAGGACTATTACAAGAACAATCCCATCCGCTACAAGTATTACCGCTGGAGCTGCGGCCGTGATCAGCGCCTGGAGGAATTGTGGGGCAAGTAGGCGCCCCGCATACGGCCTGGCCTAGGTTTCCTTGGCTCCCAGCACCTGGAACACCTCGATGGGCTCGGCCACGTTTTTCAGGCGCTGGGGGCCGATGCTCTTAAGCTCGAAGCGGTCCCCCACCCGTTTGGCGGTCTCCGGGGCGATGAATATCTTGCCCTCGGTGGCCAAGGCGCCGATGCGCGCGGCGTTGTTGGTCACCGATCCGCTGGCGGTGAAGGTCCAGCGGGTGCCCGCGATGCCCTCGAAGCGGGAGCTGCCCACCAACGCGGTGCCCGAGTTGACCCCGATGTTGATAAGAACCGGCTGGAAGCGCCCGGCCAACTCCTGGTTCACCTTGGCCACCTTGCCCCCCACGGCCAAGGCGGTGTTCACCGCGTTGAGTGCATGCTGCACCGGGTCATCGTCCTGGAAGATGATCATCAGGCCATCCCCGGCGGTCTCGTTGATGTCGCCGTGGTTTTGGTAGATATCGTCCAGGAAGCTGGAGAAGTAGCGCTCGATGAGGAAGTTCATGTCCTCGCCGTTGACCTGCTCGCTCATCTTGGTGTAACCGGCAACGTCCAAAAACAGCACCGACACGTCGGTTTCGCGCTTGTTCAGGTCCGGGGCCTCGGGGGCCTCGTCGATGCGCGCCTTCACCGAGGTGGGCACGAACTTGCTCAGGGTGTTCTGTATGTTTTCCAAAAGCTCGATACGGTGCAGGCTGTCCTCAAGCTCCTGTTTCTTGCGCTTAAGCTCTTCCACGTGGGCGTGCAGATCGGTGGCCATGGTGTTGAAGGTGTAGGCCAACTCCCCCACCTCATCGCCGGGGCGGATGCCGGTGACCCTGGTTAGCAGATCGCCGCCGGCCAGGCGTTTGGCCCCGCTGGTGAGCATCTTCACCGGTTTGGTCAGGCTAACCACCATCAGAAGCACCACGATGCCCATGATGGCCAGGCCGGCCAGGGCGAAATACATCTGGTGGCGGGTTAGGTCGTTCACCGGGGCCAGCACCGCATCCTCCGGGGCCACCACCCCGAAGCTCCAGCCCACGCCCTTGACCGGGGCGTAGGCCAGCCAAGCCTCCCGCCGGCTGATGGGGTCTTTGATCTTGACCACTCCGCTGGCCCCGCGCACCATGCGGCGCCCCAGTTGGCGCAGCTTGGGGCTGCTTAGCTCCTCGGCCAGGGAAAAGATGCTCTGGCGCATGACCAACTCGTCGCGGGGCCCGGCCAGGAAAGTCCCCTGGTGGGTGATCAAGAAGGCATAGCCTCCCTCGGTAACCGCCAGGGAGCGCACCTCTCGTCCCAGGTAGCCCAGGTCCACATCGGCGGTAACCACTCCCAGCACCTTGCCTTTTTTGATCATGGGCGCGGAGTAGGTGGACATGAGGATGTTGCCGCCGCCCTCGTCGAAGTAGGGTTCGCTCCATACCCCGCGGCCCAGCAAGGATGGCACCAAATACCAGTTTTGGCTGGGGTAGTCATAGGACTGGCTGTTTAGGTCCGTGACCTTGAGACCCTGGGGCGAGCGGTAGGCATAGGAGGAAAAGGCGCGGCGGTCCGGGGCGAAGGAGTAGGGGGCCAGGGCCAGGGCCATGCCGTAGACCCTGGTGTTGGCCACCAGGTTTTGGCTGACCAGTTCGTTGGCCATGGCTTCGCTGGCCACGCTAACCACCTCCAGGGTCACCGCCAGGTCCTTGGCCGGGGCGCTCACCTTCTCCAGGCGCCGGGCCAACTCCGCGGCCTGGGACCTGGCCAGGTCCAGCAACTGTTCCTGGCTGGAGTTGAGCAGAGCTTGGGAGGCCTCCATGTGGCTGACCAAGGCCATGGCCGCGGCCACCACCGCCACCCCGGAAAGCACGAAGATGACGAAGCGGGCCCTGAGGCGCAGCCAGCGTGGTTTTAGCCCTTCGCTGCTCATGGCTACCTCCAGGCCTCGGTCACGAACCCCTTGGCCTCTATGGGCTCGGGGATGAAGCCTTGGGCCACCAGGACCCGGTTTAACTGCAACAGGTCGTAGGGCGAAAGCTGGCCCATGAGCACGGTTCCCACCCGGTGGGTGTACAGGTCTTTCATGCTCTTAAGCATCCAGCGCTGGTGGGCCAGGTTGCTGGCCAGGTTGGCCGCGTTCACCCGCTTCATAACCGAAGCCAGGGCCAATTCCTGGTCCAAAAAGGCCCTGCGCCATCCCTCCAGGCTGGCCTGTACAAAGGCCTTGCACACCTGGGGGCGCTCCTTATAGGTGTCTTCCATGGTGTAGAGGCCGTCTTCGGGGAAGTTCAGCCCCTGTTCGGCAAAGTCGAACACCGTGATTTCGTCAGGGTCCACCCCAGCCTGATAGAGCTGGTGGTACTCGTTGTAAAGCATGGCCGTGGCCGCGTCCACGGCCCGCTGCAGGAAAGGGGCCATGGACACATTCTGGCTCACCTCGTTCACCTGGATTCCCAGCTTGGTGAACAGGGCCCGGGGAGGCACCGCGAACTGATGTTGCCATAGCCCCACCTTGCGGTTGTCCAGATCCTTGACGTTGCGTATGCCGCTGTCGTTGAACACCACCAGCATGAGGGCCGAGCGCTGGACCAGTTGAGCCAGGTTTACCAGGTCCACCCCCTTGGAGCGCATCACCAGGGCGTCGGAGAGCCAACTGAGGGCGAAGTCGCAGCGCAGCGTGGCCAGTTCGCTAAGAGGATCGATGCCCGGCCCGCCGGGACGAATATCCACTTCCAGCCCGGCCTTGCGGTACAGGCCCAGGTCTTGGGCCAGATAGAAACCGGTGAACTGGGCTTGGTGAACCCACTGCAACTGGAGGCTCACCTTGGTCAGGGCCTCGGACCCGGCCGGAGCCAGGAGCAGGGCGCAGACCAAAAGTGTGGCTGCCGCGTATTTCAGGTTGCCCATAAGGCGCATAGCCGGTCTACCTCCGGCCTCATGGTATCTCCGCCACCCCCGCCTGGCAAGAGCGCTTGCACGGTGAGAATGGCTTCTGACAGTATAAAGTGTAAGGTGGCACTTTTTACTTGACATAAAAGCTTGGGTCGGCCTAGCCTGGGCTCATGAGCAAAACAAGTAAACAGCCAATACCAAAAGCGTCCGCGGGCAAGCCCACCGCCCGGGGCCTGCGCATGAATCAACTCATGGCCGCCACCGGCCTGCCCAAGTCCACGCTCCTTTACTACGTGGAGCAGGGGCTTTTGCCGCCACCGGTGAAGACCAGTCCCAACATGGCCTACTACGACGAGGCCTGCGTGGAGCGGGCCCAGCTCATCAGGCGCATGCAGAACCAACACCGCCTGCCCTTGAACAAGATAAGGGTCATCTTGGAGGCCCAGGCCCAGGGCCACGACGCCGAGGCTTTCATCGCCCTGGGCCAGGAGATATTCGGGCGGGAGCAGGGGGCCTTGCTGAACAAGCAGGAGTTCCTGCGCCAGAGCGGCCTGAGCCGCAAGGCCCTGGAGGCCTTTCAAGACGCCGGGCTCTTGTTGCCCCTGGAACCGGGGCGCTTCGACCAGCAGGACTTGGCCATGGGGCGGCTGTTGGCCGGGGCCCTGAGCCGAGGGGTGGGGCCGCAGGACCTGTCCTTTTACCACCGCCTGGGAGCAAAAATCGTGGACGAGGAGATGGCTCTGCGCTCGCGCATAACCAAGGACCTGCCGCCCGCGGCCGACGCCGAGGTTACCCTGGCCCTGACCAAATCGGCCCGGGCCACTCGGAACTATGTGATCGACCGTCTGTTCCAGCACCGGGTGGCCGGTGCGCGTCACCTTAAAGACGAGGAGATGCTCTCATGAACTCCGATCGCCGTTGGGGGTTGATGGGTATGGTGCCAATCGCGGCTTCGCTGATCCTGGTCGCCGTGGGCGAAGCCGGTGGCTGGCCCCTGGCCACGGCCCGGTGGCTGTCGCTGGTCATGCTGGCCCTGTGCGTGGCCGCCTTGATCCCCCTGCGCCGGACGGGCCGGGCCACGGCCATAAACCTGGGCTTCGGGCTCTTTGTGCTGCTGGCTGCCGCCGGTTTCTGGCTGTGGCCCTCCGGGTTGGGCCGGGCGGTGGCCGCCGGTCCCATCGCCTGGGTCTACTGGGTGCTGCTGGCCGGGGTCAGCCTGCCCTGGGCCTTTGGAGCACCGCCGTTTACCGAGGCCTTTGCCAAGCGCACCACCCCCGAGGCGGTGTGGCAGACCGACATTTTCAAGCGCATCAACCGCAACATGACCCTGGTTTGGTGCCTGCTGTTCCTGGCCGCAGCGGTCATCGCCACCCTGGCGGCGCTGCTGCCCGCCCTCAAGGGGCCTCTGGCCCAGGCCCTGTGCACCGGGGTCATTCCCCTGGTCCTGATGCTGGGCATCGGCCTGCCTTTTACCAAGAATTATCCTGCCCATTACCAACGCAAGCTGGGTCTGGAGCCGGTGGGAGTTGTGGCTGAGCCCCTTCCCGCCGGGAAATCTCCGGCCTCTAACCATGCCCCGACCACTACGCAGGCCCCCGTGCCGCGCCCAATCCGGGAGGAAAACATGTCTGGACAAAAAACCATCGTGGCCGTCAACGGCTCACCCCACGGGGGTATCGGCAATACCTCGCAAATGATCGAGATGCTGCGCCCCACTCTGGAGGCCGAGGGGTTGGCCCTGGAGGTGATAACCCTGCACGACAAGGAGATCGACTACTGCACCGGCTGCGCCGTGTGCCTGGAAAAAGGCAAGTGCTGGATTCCCGACGAGCACCGGGGCCTGGTGAAAAGGCTGCTGGAGGCCGACGGCATCATCCTGGCCTCGCCGGTGTATTTCCTCCACGTCACCGCCCAGATGAAAACCTTCATCGA
Source organism: Desulfarculaceae bacterium (assembly GCA_021737645.1). Taxonomy (GTDB): domain Bacteria; phylum Desulfobacterota; class Desulfarculia; order Desulfarculales; family Desulfarculaceae; genus Desulfoferula. The sequence goes on along the minus strand of JAIPDO010000053.1, from coordinate 10,859 downwards.
CCGCAGCCTGGCCTGGGGGCACAAGCCCCGGGACACCTACAAACCCGGTTTGGCCATCAGCGTGGCCGCCGCTTTCCAAGAGGTGGAGGTGGCCGACTATCTGGCGGGCCTGCTGCACGTGTACGGAGCCTTCTCGGTGGGCACCCTCACCGCCATGGCCACCGGCCCCGGCGGCTTCCTGGGCAAGGAAGCGGTTCAGGCCAGGGCCCAGGACCTGGCCCGCGACCTGGCCCGGGCGGTCAACGAAAAGAGGCGCTACCCTGTCACCAGCCAGGATCTGTTCTTCTACCTGCACATGGGCTGGCTGGTCAGCGCCAACAAGGACGGGGTGATGAAGGACGATTACCGCCACTGGGAGGACAAGGGCTTCTTTCAGGGCTTTGAGAAATACGTGAACCAACAATGGGCCGATGTAGAGGGCCTGGGCGGTGAGGCCCGCGACGCCTGGATCAAGCAGATGATCGCCGAGCGCAAGGCCCACAAGGGAAGCAAGACTGCGCCTGTGGCTCCCAAGCCGCAAGCCGCCCCGGAAGCAGGGCCTCAGGCGGCCTCTTCCTGCCGGGAGCTTCTGGAGGTAATGCCTCTGGGCTTCAATCCCCAGGAGGCGGGGGACCTCACGGCCACGGTGCAGTTCAACATCAGCGGAGATGAGGAGTTCGTGGCCCATCTGGACATAGGCGGCGGTAAGTGCACCTACGCTCCCGGCCCGGCGGCGCAGCCGGACTTGGTGGTCAAGGCCCCGGCCGACGTATGGCTGGCCGTGTCCCAAGGCCGCCTGGATGGCCAGGCCGCCTTTATGAGCGGCAAATACCAGACCCAGGGCGACATCACCTTGTTGATGCGTTTTAACAAGCTGTTTTCGTAACGCTGAGGCGGCTTAGGGGGGGCGAGACAATGACCAGGATGATGATGGTTGGGCTGGGGCTGGTGGCTGCGCTGTGGGCCTGGGCGGCCCTGGCCGGGGGATTGGCCGTAGGCCAGGCGGCGCCGGATTTCCAGGTGGCCTCCGGGGATGAACAGGCCCTGGCCCTGGACGGCCTGAAGGGCAAGGTAGTGGTGGTGTTCTACGAGGGCCGCGACCAGGTGGAATATAGCCGGACCCTCAAACAGGACTTGAACCGCTTTTTCCATGAGCAGCCGCCGGAGATACAAAAATTGGTGGTCCGGGTGCCGGTTGTGGACTGCTCACCGGCCAACTGGATCACCAAGGGCTTCTGGGCCGACGGGCTCAGCGAGGCGAGCAAGAAAGAGGGCCTCACCGTGTACGGCGACTGGGACGGAGCCATGCGCCAAGCCTATGGCCTGCCCGAGGACGGCTCCAGTTTCCTGGTGGTGGGGCCGGGGGGCAAGGTCCGCTACCTGGCCCTGGACACGCGTCAGCTAGGGCCGCCACAATACCAAAAAATCCGGGACGCCATCATCCAGGCCACCACCGAGGCCATGGCCCGTTAGGGCCCTTGCCGCCCCTGTTTTGGGGGCGGCAAAGACTATTGTCATGCCGAAGCGTTTGGCATAGTCTTGGGGAGCCGGGTCCTGCATCCGGCGTTGGGCGACAATCATAATCCGGGAAAATGCCTACCGGCCACCCAGGCCGGGCGTGGCGCTGTTTTCTGCACCCGAACCTCGGGAGAGGCGTAATGAGCGACAAGGATATGGAGCAGTTGGCCGTAAATACCATCCGAATGCTGGCCGCCGACATGGTTGAGCAGGCCAACAGCGGCCACCCCGGCATGCCCTTGGGCGCGGCCCCCATGGCCTATCTGCTGTGGACCCGCTTCATGCACTACAACCCCTCAGATCCCCAGTGGGCCAACCGGGACCGCTTCGTGCTCAGCGCGGGGCACGGTTCGGCTCTGCTGTATGCCATGCTGCACCTGACCGGCTATGACCTCTCCCTGGACGACCTCAAAAACTTCCGCCAGTGGGGCAGCAAGACCCCCGGCCACCCCGAATACGGCGTGGCTCCCGGCGTGGAAGCCACCACCGGGCCTCTGGGGCAAGGCTTCGGCATGGGCGTGGGCATGGCCCTGGCCGAGCGATTTTTGGCCCAGACCTACAACCGCCCCGGCTTGGAGGTAGTGGACCACTATACCTACGCCATCGTCAGCGACGGCGACCTCATGGAGGGTGTGGCCAGCGAGGCCGCTTCCCTGGCCGCCACCCTGGGCCTGGGCAAGCTCATCTATCTCTATGACGACAACCACATCTCCATCGAGGGCGGCACCGAGCTGACCTTCACCGAAGACGCCATGGCCCGTTTCGATGCCTACGGCTGGCACACCCAGAAGGTGGCCGACGGCAACGACCTGGAGGCCATGGCCCAGGCGGTTCAAGCGGCCAAGGACGAGACCGACAAGCCCAGCATCATCGCGGTGCGCACCCACATCGGTTTCGGCAGCCCCAAAGTGGACACCTCGGGCGTGCACGGCGAGCCCCTGGGAGCCGAGGCCATCGAGACCACCCGCAAGTCCCTGGGCTGTTCCCCGGACAACTTCTGCATTCCCCAGGAGGCTCTGAAGTTTTTCCGCGCCGGTCAGCAGCGGGGCGTGAAGCAGCAGGAGGCGTGGCAAAAGACATTCTCCAGCTACAGCAAACAATATCCCGAGCTGGCCGCCCGCCTGCAAGACGAGTTGGCCGGGGTCCTGCCCTCGGGCTGGGACTCCGAAGTGCCGGCCTTTGAGGCGGGAGAGAAGATCGCCACCCGCGCGGCCAGCGGCAAGGTGCTGGGCGCCCTGGCCCTCAAGGTGCCCAACCTGGTGGGCGGCTCGGCCGACCTGGCCCCCAGCACCAAGACCCTCATCGCGGGCAGCGGGGACATGCGCCTGGGCCAGGAGCCCGGCGGGCGCAACATCCACTTTGGAGTGCGCGAGCTGGGTATGGGCGCGGTGGTCAACGGCATGGCCCTGCACGGCGGGGTGATCCCCTACGGGGCCACCTTCTTCGTGTTCAGCGATTATATGCGCCCGGCGCTCAGGCTCTCGGCCATCATGGGCTGCCACAGCATCTGGGTGTTCACCCACGACAGCATCGGGGTGGGCGAGGACGGCCCCACCCACCAGCCGGTGGAGCAGCTTATGTCGCTGAGGCTCATGCCCGGCTTCACGGTGATCCGCCCGGCCGAGGGCAACGAGACCGCCGCCGCCTGGCGCCTAGCCATGAAGCACAAGAACGGCCCGGTGGCCCTGGTGCTCACCCGCCAAAAGCTGCCCTGCCTGGACCCGGAGGCCTACCCCATCGCCAAGGGCGTGGCCAAGGGCGCTTACGTGCTAAAAGACTGCGACGGCGCCCCCGAGCTTATCCTCATGGCCACCGGCTCCGAGGTGACCCTGGCTCTGGCCGCCGCCGAGCAGCTCTCAGACAAGGGCGTGGCGGTGCGGGTGGTTTCCATGCCCTGCTGGGAGATTTTCGAGGCCCAGGACCAGGAGTACCGGGACAAGGTGCTGCCTCCCCAGGTAAGCGCCCGCTTGGCCATAGAGGCCGGGGTCTCCCTGGGCTGGGAGCGTTGGGTCGGTTTCCAGGGCGCGGTGATCGGGGTGGACCGTTTCGGCGAGAGCGCCCCCGGCCCCATGGTCATGGACAAACTGGGCTTCAATCTGGACAATGTGGTGGAAAGCGCCCTGAAGCTCATTAAAAAATAAATCAAACCATCGCGATTTTTCGCCCGGACGGGAGCATGCCTCCCGTCCGGGTTTGTTTTGGGCTCACCAGGCCGTGGCCCTGGTCTGCTATTCTAGATGGTGACGATTCAACTTAGCGGGCGCGGGCTGCTGGGTCCGGCCCTTGGAGATAGTATATGCAGATAGCCATGGTGGGCCTGGGGCGCATGGGGATGAACATGGCCAAGCGCTTGGCGCGGGGCGGCCACGAGGTGGTGGCCTACAACCGCACCGCGCAAAAGGCGCATGCCCTGGCCGCCCAAGAGCCCGGCGTCGCACCGGTGGAGAGCCTGGACGAGCTGCGGGAGGCATTGGCGGCACCTCGGGTGGTTTGGTTTATGCTGCCCGCCGAGGCGGTGGACGCCCATCTGGATGAGTTGGCCGAGATTCTGGAGCCCGGCGACCTGGTGGTGGAGGGCGGCAACAGCCTGTACAAGGACGACCTGCGCCGAGCCTCGCTCATGCAGGCCAAAGGCATCGCCTACCTGGACGCCGGGGTCAGTGGCGGGGTGTGGGGCCTGAGCGAGGGCTACTGCATCATGGCCGGAGGCGCGCCGGAAGACTTCACCCGTCTGGAACCGGCTCTGGCCACCCTGTGCCAACCCGGCGGCTTTCTGCACACCGGCCCGGTGGGCAGCGGCCACTTCGTGAAGATGATTCACAACGGCATCGAGTACGGCATGATGCAGGCCTACGCCGAGGGCTTCGAATTGATGAAGCAGGGGCCCTTCAGCGAGCATCACGATTTCGCGGCCATCTGCGGCCTGTGGCAAAACGGCAGCGTGGTGCGCTCCTGGTTGCTGGAGCTTTTGCAGGGGGCTTTTGATGAGCAGCCCGGCCTGGAGGGCATCGCGGGGTACGTGGAAGACTCGGGCGAGGGGCGCTGGAGCGTGCAGCAGGCGGTGGAGAGCGCGGTGAGCGCCCCGGTGATCACCATGGCCCTGATGGAGCGCTTCCGCTCCCGCCGCGAGGACACCTTTGGCGACAAGGTGCTGGCCGCCCTGCGAAATCAGTTCGGAGGCCACGCGGTCAAGAAGAGCGAGTGACGGGGAGGATCATGCCTCAGGACAAAATAGAGCTTAGCGTAGCGCCCAAGCGGCCCGATGACTGCGCGGTGGTTATCTTCGGGGCCTCGGGCGACCTCACCGGCCGCAAGCTGGTGCCCGCCCTGTACCGACTGTTCGCATCCGGGGCCACGCCGGAGCATTTCTATATCTGCGGCGCGGCGCGAAGCGAGATGAGCCGGGAAGAGTTCCAGGCCAAAATGCATGAGGCGGTGGAGACCAAAGGGGCGGACATGAGCGCCTGGGAGGGTTTCGCCGCCTGCCTGCACTACCACCCTGTGGTCTACGACCAGGTGGAGACCTACCACGCCCTGGCCAAGCGCCTGGACGAGCTGGACGCGGAGCACGGGGTGGCGGGCAACCGCATCCTGGAGTTGGCCATACCCCCCGCCATGTATCAGACCGTGGCCGCCACCCTGGCCCAGGCCGGGCTGTCCAACGAGGAGCACGGCTGGCGGCGGCTGGTGGTGGAAAAACCCTTTGGCCGCGACCTGGCCTCCAGCCGGGAGTTGAACCAGGCCATTTGCCAAGGCTTCGCCGAGCACCAGGTGTTTCGCATCGACCACTATTTGGCCAAGGAGACGGTGCAGAACATCATGATGTTCCGCTTTGCCAACGCCATCTTCGAGCCGCTGTGGAACCGTAACTACATCGACCAGGTGTCCATAGTCACCGCCGAGACCCTGGGGGTGGAGCACCGGGCGGGTTATTACGAGCAGGCCGGGGTGCTTAGGGACATGTTCCAGAACCACATGATGCAGCTTTTGGCCCTGGTGGCGGCCGAGCCGCCCTCGCTGTTCGAGGCCAATCGGGTGCGCGACGAGCGCACCAAGCTGTTCCGCAGCCTGAGGCCCTTTCCCCTGGAAGAGCTTTACGACTACCTGGTGCTGGCCCAATACGAGGCCGGGGAGATAGACGGCCAGCCGGTGCCCGCCTACCGGGCCGAGCCGGGGGTTGACCCCAGCTCCCTGTCCCCCACCTTTGCCACCATGAAGGTGTTCGTGGACAACTGGCGCTGGCAGGGGGTGCCCTTTTACCTGACCAGCGGCAAGCGGCTAACCGAAAAGCTCACCCGCATCGTGATCCACTTCCGCGAGGTGCCCCACTCCCTGTTCCGCCAGGTGCTGGGCGAGGACATCCAGACCAACCGCCTGGTGCTGGACATCCAGCCCAAGGAAGAGATCACCCTGTACTTCCAGGCCAAGCAGCCGGGGGCTCAGGTGGCCTTACGCACCGTACGCCTGCATTTTTCCTATCAGGACCAGGCGGTCCGCCAAGGCACGGAGGCCTACGAGAAGGCTCTGGCCGACGCCATGCTGGGCGATCAGATGCTTTTCTGGCGGCAAGACGGGGTGGATCTGTGCTGGGCCTTTTTAGACCCGGTGCTGGAGGCCTGCGAGAGCTGCGGCGACCGGGCCGATCGGCTGCACCGCTACCGAGCGGGCACCTGGGGGCCTCGGGATGCGGCCAAGCTTTGGCCGGGCCACCCTTACAACTACCCGGTGAGCTAGGCCGTGCGGGTGGAGGTTTTCGCGGACCACGAGGCCCTGGCCCAGGCGGCGGCGGCTTTTATAAAAGACGCGGCGCGGGAGGCGGTGGAAGCGCGGGGCGGGTTCAGCCTGGCCCTGGCCGGTGGCTCCACCCCCTTGGAGACCTATCGCCTCTTGGGTCTGGACCCCGGCTTCCCCTGGGGCGACACCCAACTCTTTTGGGGCGACGAGCGCTGTGTGTCCCCTGACCACCCGGACAGCAACCGGGGCGCGGCGCTGGGGGCCCTGGGCCCGCCCGAGGCTCTGCCCCAGGACAACATCCACCCCATCCGGGGCCAACTTTCTGCTCAGGAAGCGGCGCAGGACTATGCGTGGCGGCTCAAGGGCTTTTTCGTGGACCTGGGGCGCCCCGCCTTTGACTTGGCGCTTCTGGGCCTGGGGCCGGACGGCCACGTGGCCAGCCTGTTTGCCGACAGCCCCGGCTTGGCCGAGACGGATGCCTGGGTGGTCCCCGTGGCCGCGCCCGTGGGTGTGGAGCCTAAAGTGCCCCGGGTGAGCCTTAGCTTGTGGGCCATCAACCAGGCCCGGCAGGTGCTGCTGCTGGTCAGCGGCGCGGCCAAGGCCCCGGTGGTGGCCCGCCTGCGGAGCGGCCAGGCTCCGGATTTGCCCGCCGCCAGGCTGCGGCCCCAGGGAGAGCTGGTTCTATATCTTGACCGGGACGCGGCGGGCGATTGATTCCCGGCCGCCGCTATGCTCAAATAGGCTCACCATGTGCGGCCGCTTCACTCAAAGCAATAGCCTCGGCGACTATCAGCAGCGTTTCGGCTTCCAGGCGGGGCCGTTGGAGTTCGCGCCCCGGTTCAATCTGGCTCCGGGACAGCAGGCACTGGCCGTGCTGGCCGGGGAACAGGGGCGGCGCGGCGAGATGCTGCGCTGGGGCCTAGTGCCCTCCTGGGCCAAACAGGAGCGGGTGGGTTACAAGATGATCAACGCGAGGGCCGAGACTGTGAGCGAAAAACCCGCCTATCGCGGGCCCTTTCAGCACACCCGCTGCCTGATCCCGGCGGACGGCTTTTTTGAGTGGGCCCCGGCACCGGGCGGCAAGCAGCCCTATTTCCTGACCCGGCGAGACCGGGAGCCCTTCGCCTTGGCCGGGCTGTGGGACCAGTGGACCGGACCGGAAGGCGATAAGCTCCGGAGCTTCACCATTGTCACCACCCAGGCCAACTCAGTGGTGGAGCCCATTCACGATCGTATGCCGGTTATGCTTACGCCCCAGGACGAGGCCGCTTGGCTGGACCGGGAGGCCTCGCTGGAGGGGTTGGCCAAGCTGCTCAGGCCCTATGCGGCCCAGGACATGGAGGCTCATGCCGTGTCCCGGAGAGTCAACTCGGCAGCCGCCGAGGGGCCGGAGCTGATAGAACCCGTGGCCGTGACGGGTAACTTGTTTGGCGCCAAGGGGGAGGAGCCATGAAACCCAAGGTGATCATCAGACGCTGCGACCGCTACGACCCCGGCCTTATCGCCGGAATCATCGCCGAAGGAATGGCCGAGTTGGGGGTCAAGCCTCGGGGCAAGGTGCTGGCCAAGCCCAATGTGGTGATAGCCCACCGCGATGTATTCCCCCATGCCTTTACCCGGCCGGAGTTTCTGGAAGGGGCGCTCATGGCCGCCAAAAAGGTGGGCGGCTCCGAGGTGAGCGAACTGGGGGTGGGCGAGCGCTCGGGCATAACCGTACCCACCCGTTTTTGCTTCAGCGAGGCGGGCTATCCCTCGGTACTGGAGCGCCAAGGGGCCAAAGTACACTACTTTGACGAAAGCCCTCACCAAAGAGTGGCCGTGGGCCAGGGCGGCCTGCGCCGGGAGATATACCTGCCCAAGCCGGTGGTGGAGGCGGATTTTCTCTTCAACCTGCCCAAGTTCAAGGCTCATCCCTGGACCCGCATGACCCTGAGCCTCAAGAACTTCATCGGCATTCAGGACGACTGCCACCGCCTGTTGGATCACAACAGCTTTCTGGAGCACAAAATCGTTGATCTCAACCAGGCGGCCCGCCAGGATTTTATTGCCATCGACGGCATTGTGGCCGGGCAAAAGATGATGCTTACTCCCGACCCCTTTGACCTGGGGGCCATCGTCATGGGCACCAACCCCTGTGCGGTGGACGCGGTGGGCTGCGCCATGGTGCGGGTGGACCCGGCCCAGCTCATCCATCTGCGCCTGGCCAGTGAACGGGGCCTGGGGCCTTTGGATCTTAGCCAAATCGAGATCAGCGGCGATTTCCCCTTGGAAGAGGTGCAGCGGCGCACTGAGAACTTCCAGTTCTGTCTGGAGCGGGTGGATGACTACTTCCAGGGCGGGCCGCTCACCTGCACCGTGGGCAGCTTCCCCGAGGCCCATTCCCGCGACTATTGCTGGGGCGGGTGTCCGGGGGCCTTGCAAGAGGCCATGCACATCCTGCGGGGCTTCGACCCTGAGGTCGAGAGCAAGATGGGCAAAGTCCGCTACGTGGTGGGCCGGGTTCAGGGGCCGCTCAACCTGGCTCCGGACGAGAAGGTGCTCTTCGCCGGGGCCTGCACCTCCTGGCAGGGAGAAATCGACGGCAAACCGGTAATCATAAAACCCTCCTACCTGCCCCCCGAGGCCCACAACCCCCACCGCCGCCCCAGCAACGACATGGTCCTCAAGACCGCCCAGGCCTTGGGCCGTTGCGTGGCCAGCCGGGGACGGCGTTGGTTGCACGCCCCGTCATGCACCATGAGCGTGGCCGACCACGTGCACTACCTCTCCGCCTTGGCCGGGGTGGCCAACCCCAACTTTGATACGCGTATGCTGTTGCCTGTAAACCTTGCCTATCTGCGCATGAGAGCCGGCCGCCTGGGCCACCGGCTAATGGGATGAGCCTGCCGGAAGGAAATGTCATGAGCATGGATGAGACCATATGCCTGAACCCCGCCACCGGTGAAGAGCTGGGCCGGGTGCCCCTGCAAGGCTCCGAGGATGTGGTGGCAGCGGCCCAGGCGGCTCGACAGGCCCAGCCCGAATGGGCGGCCACGCCCATCAAGCAGCGGGCCAAGGCCATCAAGAAGGTGCGCGACTATTTGGCCGACCACGCCGACCACCTGGCCGAGACAATAGCCCGGGACAACGGCAAGACCCGCACCGACGCCTTGGTGGCCGAGGTGCTGCCCGCCACGGCGGCGGCCAACTATTACGCCAAAAAGGCGGCCAAATGGCTGGGGGACGCCAAGCCCGGCCCGGCCCTGTGGCTGTTGGCCAACAAACGCACCCGCCTGGTGCGCCAGCCCTGGGGAGTGGTGGGCATCATCAGCCCCTGGAACTATCCTTTCAGCATACCTTTTTCCGAGGTGGTGTGCGCCCTGCTGGCAGGCAACTGCGTGCTACTCAAAATGGCCAGCGAGACCCAGATGGTGGCCCGGGCCATGAACAACTGCCTGGCCGCCGCCGGTCTGCCGCAGGGGGTGTTCACCTGCCTCAACCTGCCGGGCCGCCAGGCGGGACCGGCCATGCTGGAGGCTGGGGTGGACAAGCTTTTCTTCACCGGCTCGGTGGGAGTGGGCAAGCAGCTCATGGCCCTGGCCGCTCCCAGCCTGACCCCGGTGAACCTGGAGCTGGGGGGCAACGACGCCATGCTGGTGTGCCCGGACGCGGACCTGGAACGCGCGGCGGCCGGGGCGACGTGGGGGGGCATGATCAACACCGGCCAGACCTGCGGCGGGGTGGAGCGCATCTACGTGCACCACAGCGTGGCCCCGGAGTTTCTGCGATTGCTGGGGGCCAAGGTCAAGGCGCTCAGGGTTGGCTATGACACCGGGTTCAATGTGGACCTGGGGGCCATGACCACCACCCGCCAGGTGGATCTGGTCAAGGCCCATATCACCGACGCCCTTACCCACGGGGCCAAGATATTCGCCCAGAGCGCCTGCGCCAAGGGGCCCAACTTTTTGCCCGCCACGGTGCTCACCCAGGTGGATCATTCCATGCGGGTGATGCGCGAGGAGACCTTCGGCCCGGTGATCGCGGTGATGCCCGTGGGCAATATGGACCAGGCGGTGCACCTGGCCAACGACAGCGACCTGGGGCTCACCGGCTCGGTGTGGTCCAAGGACCGCCGGGCCGCCCTGCGCCTGGCCCGGCGCATCAAGGCCGGGGTGGTGATGATAAACGACCACCTCATGAGCCACGGCCTGGCCGAGGCCCCCTGGGGCGGCTTCAAGAACTCGGGCCTGGGCCGCAGCCACGGCCGCGACGGCTTCAACGAGATGACCCAGGTGCAGGCCATCGTGAACGACCTGATGCCTTGGGCCAAGCGGGACCTGTGGTGGTATCCTCAGAGCCGTGAGCAATACCAGGGCCTCAAGGGTCTCATCGAGTTTCTTTACGGCCACGGCCTGGAGCGGCGCGCGGCAGGGCTGCGCCGCCTGTTGAAGCTGCTGCCCCGCATGTTCCGGTCCAACTGAGGAATAGATGACCGCCGAGCTTTTCGCCCCTCCGGAGGCCTATGAGCGCGCCGCCGCGCGCCTGGAAAAGGCCCTGCGTTCCTGCGTGCTCTGCCCCCGCCGCTGCCGGGTGAACCGCCGGGAGGGCGAGTTGGGCTTTTGCCGCGCAGCGGCCCACACCGCGGCAGT
>JAIPDO010000052.1 GCA_021737645.1 Desulfarculaceae bacterium | reverse complement strand
GCCACGAAGTCGGCCGCCCCACGGGTGGAAAGGCACTTGGTAATCGCGGCCGTCAACGTGGTCTTGCCGTGGTCGATGTGACCGATGGTGCCAACGTTACAATGCGGCTTGTTTCGCTCAAACTTTGCCTTGGCCATGACGACACTCCTTGGGGAGTTAGGGTTTGCGGGTCCGGGGGCCGCCGGCAACCGCTACCAAATCATAATAATTTATGGAGCCCACGACCGGGCTTGAACCGGTGAACCTCTTCCTTACCAAGGAAGTGCTCTACCTGCTGAGCTACGTGGGCTTATGCAATCCTCGCTGTATATCCGTACCGCCCGCGGCTACACGCCCGGGCAGAGCAAATGCTATTTTGGTGGTGAGGGGAGGATTCGAACCTCCGAAGGCGTTGCCGGCAGATTTACAGTCTGCTCCCTTTGGCCACTCGGGAACCTCACCATTTATGTACTCGCGCCTCGCGGCCACCGTTTAACGGCATCAGCCAAAACGGCCTCGCCACCAACGGCCTTGTAAAAACCCTCAGCGGCCTGGAGAGCTTCTTATGTTCTGCTCACCATCCTCGCGGCGCCGCGTGCTTGGCTGGAGCTGGCGATGGGACTTGAACCCGCAACCTTCTGATTACAAATCAGATGCTCTGCCAGTTGAGCTACGCCAGCGATTAAGTGCGCAGAAATATACCCCACCGTTCACCCGGAGGCAACCTCTTGCCAACGAAAAGGGCCGACCCTCCGGCTGAGGACGGGTGGCTAACCAGTCGATTATTACACCAAGGCTGGATCATTTTCAAGGCCGAGCCCTTAAAAAATATACGGCAACCCGCCGCCTTGCGACCTGCACCCATTGATCTTATATTGAAATTATAACGGACGCGGCGGGTAAGAGCCATGCCCTTCCGGGTCCAAAATCAGCAATGAAAGTAGGACCGGTTATGAGCCAGAGCAATAACAACCTGGACAACGGCGACAAGACCAAGCGCGGCGCTCCGGACCCCAAGCATCTGGAGCAGCAGCTAACCGACTACCTCTCCAAGAAATATTCCGACAAGGCCCGCCAGGCCGCCCCCGAGTTTTGCCCCCTGCCCGACCTGGAGGACGGCGGCGACGACGACGGGGTGTGGTCGCGCATCAACTTCGACATGCGCCCCGAAGAGCTGGTAGCCTACCTTGACCAATATATCGTGCGCCAGGACGAGGCCAAGGCAGTCCTGGCCACCAAGATATGCACCCACTTCAACCGGGCGAAATACCTGAGCAAACGCGCGGGAAACGACCCGGCGGACGGCGTGGGGCTCATCAAGAACAACGTATTGCTCATAGGCCCCACCGGGGTGGGCAAGACCTATATGGTAAAGCTCATCGCCGCCAAGCTGGGCGTGCCGTTCGTAAAGGGCGACGCCACCAAGTTCAGCGAGACCGGCTATGTGGGCGGCGATGTTGAGGATTTGGTGCGCGATCTGGTGCACGAGGCCGACGAGGACATCGAGTTGGCCCAGTACGGCATCGTCTACGTGGACGAGATCGACAAGATCGCGGCCAGCCGCAACCTGATGGGCCCAGACGTGAGCCGCACCGGGGTGCAGCGCGCCCTGCTCAAGCCCATGGAAGAGACCGAGGTGGACCTCAAGGTGGCCCACGACCCCATCAGCCAGATCCAGGCCATTGAGAACTACCGCAAGACCGGCAAGCGCGAGAAGCGGGCCGTGAACACCCGGCACATCCTGTTCGTGATGTCCGGGGCCTTCGGCGATCTGCCCGAGGTGATAAAGCGGCGGCTCAACAAAAAGGAGTTGGGCTTCGGGGCCAAGGTGGCCGACCCGGCCCTGGACCAGGAATACATGCACGAGATCACCCCCCAGGACCTGGTGGAGTACGGCTTTGAGACCGAGTTCGTGGGCCGTCTGCCGGTGAGCGTGATCCTGGACGAGCTGACCGCCGAAGATTTGCACCAGATTCTGCGCAACCCCAACAACCCGGTTATCATCAGCAAAAAGCGCGACTTCGCGGCCTACAACATAGACCTGCGCTTTGAGGACGAGTCCCTGAAGGAGCTGGCCGGGCGCGCCGCCCTGATGAAGACCGGGGCCCGGGCCCTGGTGACCGTGGTGGAAAAGGCGCTGCTGCCCTTTGAGCGCAAGCTGCCCAGCACCGACATCGCCCAGCTTCTGGTGACCCCGGAGCTGGTGGCCGACCCCAACGGCGAGTTGGAGCGCGTCCTGGCCCTGGCCGAGGACCCGGCCCAGGACCAGCGCTTTGAAACCGCCGGGCGGGCCGAGCGCATGGAGCTGCTGAAGATGATAGCCAGGCGCGAGGCCATGTACGCCGACCAGTTGGAGGCCGAGCTGACCCCGGCGCGCATGGACCTGATCGCCGACGAGTATTACCGCAGCGGCATGAGCCTGGGCGCGGCTTTCGACCAGGTGATCGAGCGCCTGCACCAGGTGCGGGAGTTCGAGGTCGCCTTCTTCGACCGCTATGGTATAAAGATCAAGTTCAGCGAGGCCGCCGAGGTGGCCATTTTGGCCGGGGCCGCAGCCGAGGGATGTGGAGTGCAGCCCTACTGCGCACGCCTAAGCCAGGTGTTGGAGCCGGGGCTCCGGCTGGCCAAGGAACGCACCGGCCAGGAGGAGTTCACCCTGCCCGAGGACGCGGTATACGACACCGAGCATTACCTGCACGGCCTGTTCCAAGCGCATTACAGCGCCTCCCTGGAGTCGCGCAGTAGTTAGAGTAAGTGGTCTAACTTAGACGTAAGCAAAACCCAACCTTTCCCTGGCTACGGCCCCACGCCGTGGCCGGGGTTATTTGCGAAGGGAGCAGCGGAGGGAAGGCCCAGACACCCAGGCCCGCCCCTCTGCGTCCACAGCCTATGATCGGCATATCCAAGCTATATTGCGGTACGGTGGAGCCCAGCGACGCCTTGCGTTATGGGCGTAATTCCAAAGATTTGCCCAGCCACTTGCTCCAGTTCGCCGAGGACAAGAAGCCGGTGGTGGTCTGGAACATGACCAAGGCCTGCAACCTGAAGTGCAGGCACTGCTATGCCCACGCCACCGCGGGACCGGCCGAGAAGGAGCTTTCCACCGTGGAGGCCAAGGCCATGATCGACGACCTGGCCGAGTACGGCGCGCCGGTCATTCTCTTTTCCGGCGGTGAGCCGCTGATGCGCCCGGACCTGCCCGAGCTGGCCCGCTACGCCGTGGGCAAGGGCATGCGGGCGGTCATCAGCACCAACGGCACCCTGATTACGCCGGACAAGGCCAAGGAACTAAAGGACATAGGCCTGAGCTACGTGGGCGTGAGCCTGGACGGCACCAAGGCCATCCACGACAAGTTCCGGGGGGTGGACGGAGCCTTCGAGCAAGCGCTTGAAGGCATACGCAACTCCATGGCCGCCGGGCTGAAGGTGGGCCTCAGGTTCACCGTGTTCAAACACAACGCCGCCGAGGTGCCCGCGCTGTTCGACATCCTGGAAACCGAAGGCATCCCGCGCATTTGCTTCTACCACTTGGTCTACGCCGGGCGGGGCAGCAAGCTGATGGACGAGGACCTGGGCCACCAGGGCACCCGCGATCTGCTGGACCTGATCATGGACCGCACCAAGGCGCTGTTTGACAAGGGCATGTGCCCCGAGGTGCTCACCGTGGACAACCACGCGGACGGCCCCTATGTGTACCAGCGGCTGTTGCGCGAGGACCCGCAGCGGGCCGCCGAGGTGCTGGAGCTGCTCAACTGGAACGAGGGCAACAGCTCGGGGCGGGGCATCGGGTGTATTTCCTGGGACGGCAAGGTGCACCCGGATCAGTTCTGGCGGCATCTTGACCTGGGCAACGTGCGCGAGCGACCTTTCAGCGAGATATGGTCCGACACCAGCCACCCGGTGCTGGGCAAGCTAAAGGACAAGCGACCCTACGTAACCGGGCGCTGCGCCACCTGCCGCTGGCTGGACATCTGCGGGGGCAACTTCCGGGTGCGGGCCGAGGCGGCCACCGGCGACCTGTGGGCTCCGGACCCGGCCTGTTACCTCACCGACCAGGAGATAGCCCCGGTCGAATAGCTTAGTCGCGCCGGGGGGATGGCTCCCCTACCCGGCCTAGCGCGACATCCACTGGATGCCCCAATGGCCGGCATCGTTGGTCACGATCCACAAGGCTTCCATGGTCGAGTACTTGGTGCCGTCGGCTTTGAAGCGACTGAACACCACCTTGCAATGCACCTTGCCTTCCAAGACCTGCAAAGGCGTGCACTCGTCCAATACGCTGTGATGCCAACCCTCCTCCCGGCGGATTCTGCCCGTGGGAGGCACAAACTCCTCTGCCGTGGCCATGCCTATGACTTTATTACCGATCAGCCAGGAAAAGGGAAAGTTGAGCAGGGCGGTCATGGCCGCCGCGTCGTCGGTGTTAAAGGCGTCGATGTAATCTTTGACAACTTGGCAGGCTAATTCTGCTGACATGCAGTCCTCCTAATTTTTCAAACGATACTAGGAAATATGGGCAGGGGTTGTCAATGTGGGGGGGGGGGTTGGGCCGGAGCGGCCAAAGGCGACCGGTGGATACCCAACCCGGCGTGTCATACGACGGATGAGTAAACGTCTAAACCGGAGGGCTAACTGCAACTAAAGTATTATAGACCAAATTCATCTTTTAAAACAATAGTCTGTCTAGATAGAAATCAGCACTAAGTAATCAAAATTATGCCGCTTTGGTGGGCACTTGAAATCTTTTTTCACTTCTCTCTTTCTTCGGTTCCTTGTTTACCGTCCTTGGCACCGTCGGAACTTTCTTTGTTTTTGTCAAATTTTACTTTTAATTCCTGCCACAATTCAGATGCATCCGTATCTGAGAGCCCAATGTGGGGGGGGATAAGATGGCGAATTTCAAAGACATGTTTCAGATATAAGTAAAAAAACACCAGGGAAATTACCAACACCACAGCTCCAACTATTGAGGAACTCATTGATAGTTTTCCAGCTGTTTGCACTGTGATGTCAGTTTTCAAACCTGTTATATCCCCTAGCCTTATGGCTTCAGATAATTGAAAGTATGAAAAGATAACTCCACAAATTACCAGCCCAATGACCAATCCTGTTAACAACCACCCTGTAATTATCTGCTGACCGAACACTTTCTTTGGGTATTCGAATCTCCACTTTAAATGTTCCATGTATGCCTGCTCAAGCGTCCTCCATTCCTGTGTTTTTTGCTCGGCCTCCGTAGCTGTTTTCCTTAATTGAACCCAATTCTTTATTAAACTAACCACAGATTCCGCTAACAAGTATTCGATCGACATCGGCATTGTTCCCCCAGTTATTGCAATTAACAACCCATAAATATCTCGCCTTTAGTTTCCTAGTCAACAGATAATGAATATTTTACAACTGTTAGCATGGCACCTGGGTTTTACAGCAGCACACAACACCCCATTGACCCCTACCCCTCTCTCCGGTAATACTGTGCTCACGCACACTTAAACGACATTTGGAGGCATCTCATGTCTTTCCCCTTGGTGCGCATGCGCCGCCTGCGCAAGACCGCTGCCATGCGGCGGCTGGTGGCCGAGACGACCCTCACCCCGGCGGACCTCATCTATCCCATGTTCGTCTGCCCCGGCAACGACGTCTGCCAGGGCATCGGCTCCATGCCGGGCGTGAACCGCTACAGCATCGACGCCCTGGTGGAGGAGTGCCGCAAGGTGGCCGACCTGGGCATACCGGGCGTGATTCTCTTCGGCATACCGGAGAAAAAGGACGCCTTGGGCACTGAGGGCTACTCGCCCAAGGGCATCATCCCCCAGGCGGTGCGTGCCGTGAAAAAGGCGGTGCCGGGCCTGTTGGTGATGTGCGACGTGTGTTTGTGCGAATACACCAGCCACGGCCACTGCGGGGTGTTGGAAAAAGGCCACGTGCACAACGACGCCACCTTGGAGCTGTTGGCCCGCGCCTCGGTGGTCTACGCCCAGGCCGGGGCCGACGTGGTGGCCCCCAGCGACATGATGGACGGCCGGGTCTACGCCATCCGCGAGGGCCTGGACGAGGCCGGGCTGGATGACATCATCATCCTTTCCTATGCCGCCAAATACGCCAGCGCCTATTACGGCCCCTTCCGTGAGGCGGCGGGCAGCACCCCCCAGCAGGGCGACCGCAAGGGCTACCAGATGGACCCGCCCAATTTCCGCGAGGCCCTGCGCGAGGTGGCCATGGACGTGGAGGAAGGCGCGGACATGATCATGGTCAAGCCCGCGCTGCCCTATTTGGACGTCCTCAGCGCGGTGCGCCAGGAGTTCGACCTGCCGCTGAGCGCTTATCAGGTGAGCGGCGAATACGCCGTGATCAAGGCCGGCGGGCAGATGGGCTGGATCGACGAGGAAAAGGTGATGCTGGAGAGCCTGATCTGCATCAAGCGGGCCGGGGCTGACTTCATCTTCACCTACTTTGCCAAGGAAGCCGCCGCCCTGGTGGGAGGCCGCTGATGCGCCTGGCCCTTTGCGGCATGCCCAGCGCGGGCAAGTCCACCCTGTTCGCCGCCCTGGCCGGACGGCGCAACGCGGGCGCGGGACGCAGCGAGGCCAACCTGGCCCTCTTGAACGTGCCCGACGAGCGGGTGGACAAGCTCAGCGCCCTGTACAGCCCCAAGAAGACCACCTACGCCCAGATAAACTTCGTGGACCCGCCTCCGCCCCCGGCCAAGCCCGAGGATCCGGCGGCCAAGCTCCCGGCGGAGTTGGGCCACGCCGACGGGCTGGTGCAGGTGGTGCGCAATTTTGACGGTGGCCTGGGCGCGCCCGATGCGGCCGGGGAGTATCGCGACTTTCTGGACGAGCTGATCCTGCACGACCTGATCACCGTGGAGCGCCGCTTGGAGCGCATCGCCGCCGAGCGCAAGCGCGGCCGTGACATCGACAACGAGGAGATCGGCCTACTCAACCGCGCTCTGGAGATGCTCAACAACGAGCAGATGCTGGACGCGGACCCCGAGATCCCCGACCACCCCAAGCTCAGGGGCTTCGGGTTTTTGACCGCCAAGCCCCGGGTGGTGCTGGCCAACAACGCCGAGGACGACCCCGAGCCGCCGGATTTGGGCACCGAGGCCCCGCCGGTGGTGGTGCGCGCGGCCATCGAGGCCGAGCTGGCCGAGCTGGAGCCCGAGGAGGCGGCGGAGTTCATGGCCGACCTGGGCATGGCCGAAAGCGCCCTGGACCGGCTGATCTTCGCGGCCTACCAAGCGTGTCGGCTCATCAGCTTCTTCACCGTGGGCGAGGACGAGGTGCGCGCCTGGACCATCACCCAGGGCACCCTGGCCCAGCAGGCCGCCGGGGTCATCCACAGTGACCTGGAGCGGGGTTTCATCCGCGCGGAGATCATGCGCCACCAGGACATCCTGGACATGGGCTCCGAGGCGGCGGTCAAGAAAGCCGGGCTCATGAAGGTGGTGGGCAAGGAGCACCTGGTCAGCGATGGCGAGGTGCTGCACGTGCGTTTCAACGTATAATAGGGCTTGAGGGCGTCTAACACTTGACAGAACCGCCCCCACGCACTAAATATTAGCCTCTCTGGCGATGTAGCTCAGATGGTGAGAGCATGCGGCTCATATCCGCAGTGTCCGGGGTTCAAGTCCCTGCATCGCCACCATTTTTACTACAACTAACTGATTTCACGTCAGTTATTTTTCATCATTTCCCCTATACAGGCTGTACGGATACATTCTTGGGATACATCCCAGGAAACGGCAGCCTGTATTACGGGAGCCCAATCCCCTTCATACCTCGTTAGGAGCCGCTCATCCTTTATGCTAGGGTGTCCGTGCCAAAATCCCTCCGTGCAAGGCTTGGCAGGTCAGGCCGGGGCCAAGCTGTTGACTGGCAAAAATAATTGGGGTTAATATCCACGAAATCAAGACATCTGCTATTCTCTCTGGGGGTTCGGTGACAATTCGGTTTGATTGGTAGACAGTTAAGCCCTTGGGTGCGCTCCAAGCGCGTGGTGGTGTACACCTGGTGCATCAAAAAGCTCAAAATGAGTCGAGGCGTGGCGGTCGCCGCATATGGGCTAAAGGCCCCATAGCGCCAGAAAAGGTCAACCGCTGGCCTCAAGAATGAAGTAGGGAAATCAATGTCCTTGCCAACAACACCTATGTTGGGTACTTACTCAATGGTACATGGCCTTAAACGAACCCATATTAATTAGTAAGGGCAGCCACCATGTTCCTGCATAATAAATTTTTTGTGGGATTATATTGTTTCGTAAAATTGTTTTCCTTGCCAAGGTTATTAAATAAATATGGCTTTTCAACCTTATTCAAACCGCAAAGAATCGCGCATATCATCAAGCTAAAATACAATCTCGTCTTTTCTAGCAATGATTTGGTTGAAAATGATTCTGCTGATATTGATCAAACAATCGATATTTTAAGTGAAATCGATTCTTTTCCGATAAAACCAACCATTTCCGTTGTTATGCCAGTTTACAATATTGATCCTAAGTGGCTAAAAAAGGCGATATATTCCGTTTTTAATCAACTTTATGCCAATTGGCAGTTGTGCATCTGCGATGATGCCTCTACAAACCATGAAACAATCGAAGTCCTACGGCAATTTGAACATATGGATGAAAGGGTCACAGTAGTATATCGAAATAAAAATGGGAATATTTCCGCTGCGAGCAATTCGGCGCTGAAAATGGCAACCGGCGAATATATTTCTTTTATGGATGATGATGACGAACTCACGCCAGATGCATTGTATGAAGTTGTCAAAGCCATCAATGATTCTCCAGAGGCAGACTTCTTTTACTCCGACGAAGCCAAACTAGATGTGAATGGCGAAATTTGCGATTCTTATTATAAGCCGGATTGGTCGCCTCATCACTTGTCATCCACCATGTATATTCTTCACATGATTACTCTTAAAAAAAGCTTGCTCCATGAAATCGGATACCTGAGAAGCGAATATGATGGTTGTCAAGATTATGACCTAGCCTTACGGGCGACTAAACGCGCCAAACAAATAGTTCACATCCCCAAAATATTATATCTTTGGAGAAAGATTGAAGGTTCATCCGCCGATAAAATAGATGCCAAAGCATATGCTTTTGAAAAGACGGTTAAGCTTTTACAGGAAACGCATCCTTCCTGCACCATAGAGCACGGTTTATGCTTGGGAACCTTCAGAGTTAGACCAAATATAAAGCCTCACCCAAAAGTAAGCTTATTGATCTTCACTAATGATCTAGTTAAAAAGGCCGGAAAAAACGGAGAGATAAATATCCTATGTAACTTTATGGCCAGTATCAGAGAAAAAACCGATTATGGTAATTATGAAATTGTTATTGTAGTTGACGGAGATTTATCTGACGCTTCGAAAGAGTTTTTAAAAGACTATAAATACCGCCTTTTGAGATACAAGGAAAAGGGAGATCATTTCAATTTAGCCAGAAAATTCAACTTTGGCGTCAACCAGGCCGATAGCGATTTGGTTATGTTGCTCAACGATGATATGGAGGTGATAGCCCCGGGCTGGTTGGAAGCCATGGTGGAGGCCATCCATTTGGAGAACGTGGGCGCGGTTGGTGCAAAGCTATTATTTGAGGACGACCGCATTCAGCACGCAGGGATACTCTTTAATCAAAACGGCTTGCCGTTCCATCCGTTCCGATTATTGCACAAAAATCATATAGGGTACAACGGTTTTACCCATGTTATCAGGGACTACTCCGCCGTAACTGGCGCCTGTTTACTGTTTAGAAAAAATGATTTTGAACGAGTAAATGGATTTGATGAAATATTTGCGATTGACTTCAACGATATTGATTTTTTGCTTAAAATAAGGGAGCTTGGTAAAAACATAGTATTCACACCATTCGCGGAACTATATCACTTTGAAGGAATGTCTACCTCTCCCAATAGACCGGACCCCGAAGAAGTTAAAAATTTTTCTGAACGCTGGGGAAGCAAACTTAAACATGACCCATTTAATAATATTAACATATCAAATTCCGATTATACTAACGACATGCCAGACACCAAAACTTATAAAATGGTTAAGTTGGCCCATAGCAATACGTACAAAGAAATAAATATCGGATATAATGGATTTCAAATATCAAGCCATGATGGCACAGGTAAAGTGTCAAATCGCACCCTATATTATCTTTCAAAATTGGACAAAATTAATCAATACTCGGTTTATACTAATAACGATGTCTCAATACCTGTCAGGCCGGAAATCGTCAAAACCAAAAGAATAAATAGTTTTAACGACGTGGCACTGCGGGAGGGAATGTTTACCGACACTCCTTCAATTGATATTTTTCATAGCCCCCACCCTTTCCATTTCCATGCCGGATGTGCCAATTCCTCAATATTTGCATTGGCGCCCATTAGCATTTTACAGATATTAGACCTAATCATGTGTAAAAGGATGGCTGAACTAGACGATGAATATCATCGATCTTTTGTCGCACATTTACAAGTTGCTTGCGAATGGTGCGATCGAATAACCACGATATCTGAATTTACAAAAAATGAAGTAGTCGAATATTTCGATGTTAATCCTGATAAAATTAAAGTCATCCATCTGGGTGTTGACGATAATTTTAAAGTGATTCGTGATGAAGTATATCTGGACAAGGTGAAACATAAATATGGTCTTGATGATAATTTTATTCTTTTTTTAGGCAACAATTTTAAACATAAAAATTTAAAAATATTAGCGCAATCTTTTTGCCGTTTGAAACAACAAACTTCTCTTAAACACAAACTGGTATTATGCGGAGATGTCATAGACGAAAGAGCGAATGCGGATATTTTGGCTTACGCTGACCGAGAGGGCATTTCCGATGAAATTAAAGTAATTGGCCGGGTTGAGGAAGAAGATATCGTCGGATTGTATAATTTATCTGACTTGTTCGTATTTCCTTCTCTTTATGAAGGCTTCGGCTTGCCCGTATTAGAAGCAATGGCCTGCGGAGTACCAGTGGTGGCATCCAATCAAACCTCCATACCCGAAGTCGCCGGCGATGCCGCCTGTCTGGTGGATACTACCAGCCCCGATCAACTAGCCGAGGCTATCCACAAGGTGCGCACTGATGACCAATATAGACAGCATCTGATCAAAATGGGATTCGCCAGGGTTAATAAATTTTCTTGGGAAAATACCGCTCGAGAAACTTTGGAAATGTATTATGACTTATATAAAAGGCATAGAAGCGGACAACTACACAACCGTAATAAAGACGCTGCCCGCACTTTTTTTATTAACCAGCATAAATATGGGATGTAAAATAAGGGATACGATCCGGCTCACTGCATCGCCACCAAAGCGATAGTTAAGGCTTCTTTCGGGCGCGACCCGTAAAGAGCCTTTTTCTTTGGGGCTCAAGTCCCCTCCCCCTACCGGTGACAATTGTTTACAGCGCCGCCATCCTTAGGTAGGTTGATTTAGGGGGATTCTCCCCTCTCCTAAAGGACGCGCCGCCAGCGAACCAGGGATTGGACCAAGCAGCATGCCTTCCTACCGCCTGAAAGACTTGGCCATTACCACCGAAAAGGAAGGCTCGGGCGGCTACGCCAAGGCCACCTATCCCATCCGTTTCGGCAAATACGCGGAGATCCGCACCCCCAACTACGAGTTCCACTTCAACATGAAGGGCGAGATCAAGTTCATCCGAGGCCTGGGCATGAACTGGCGGCACCCCGGTGAGCTGCTCAAGCGCACCGACGGCAACGACTGGGTGTACTACTCCCTGGGAACGGTTGGCGGCAACATCAAGGGACTGCTGGGCGAGTACTACCTGCCCTGCCTGCCCTACATGAGCAACTCCATCTGGGAGTTCAACCCATTCACGGACATGAACATCATGCAGGCCCTGGGGGCCTGGGCCCAGACCTACGCCACCCTGGCCGAGACGCCCATGGACGGCATGCCCGAACCGCTGAAGGAGTTCGTGAGCCTGATCATCTCCCGCCACGAAAACGCCCTGCATGCCGAGGCCCAGGCCTTGCGCGCCATCGGCGGGGAGCGCATCTCGGTGCTGCCGCCGGACACCCGCCACGTGGACTACGAGGTGATCCCACTCATCATTGCCGACGGATGCCTCTATCACTGCGATTTCTGCTGCGTCAAATCGCCCCAGCACTTTAAGGCACGCCCCTGGGACGACATCCTGGGGCAGATCGAGCGGCTCAAGGCCTTTTACGGGCGCAACCTAAGCAGCTACAAGGCGCTTTTTCTGGGTAACCACGATGCCCTGGCCGCGGGCGGCGAACTGGTGGGCGACGCGGCAGGCGAGGCCATCAAGGGCCTGGGGCTGGCGGACGCTCAGATATTTTTGTTCGCCAGCGCGGACTCCCTGCTACGCGTGGAGGATGAATTTTTCGACCGCATCGGCGGCATAGCCGGGCGAACCTACATCAACCTGGGGCTGGAGTCGGTGGACCCGGCCACCCTGTCCGGCCTGGGCAAGCCCCTGACCAGCGCCAAGGTGCGCGAGGCCTTCCAGAAGATGCTGGAGATCAACCGCAAATACGACAACATAGAGGTCACGGCCAATTTCCTGCTTGGCGAGCGCTTTTCGCCGGAGCACTATGAATCCCTGGCCGAGATGTTGAGCAGCGCGCCCGGGTCGCCAAAGCACAAGGGCTGTGTATACTTATCGCCTTTGTTGGACAGCCCTCAAAAGCCGGAGCTGTTGCCGGCCTTCCGAGAGATACAAAGCCAGAGCCTATTGCCTACATACATTTACCTGATCCAACGCTTGTAGGAAGCCCCGGCGTAACCCGGCCGGGCACCACGCAACCTTTGGCCCCTAATCGTGGCTCTGCCGCCCATGGCCGGGCCACGTTGAAATTATTGTGATCCAATGCGTCACTTCGTATTCCTCATAGCCCTGCTTTCGGCCTTCCCGGCGCTGAGCACCGACATGTATCTGCCGGCCCTGCCGGTGCTGCAAAAGACCTGGGGCGAGCCTCTGGCCACGGTCAACCTCACCCTCATCTCATTTTTCATAACCTACTGTTTTTTCATGCTCATCTACGGCCCGGTCTCCGACCGCATCGGGCGACGCAAGCCCTTGCTCGTAGGCATCTCTTTCTACGTGATCGCCTGCGCGGCCTGCGCCATGTCCACCGGGGTGTGGATGATGGTCGCTTTCCGTGCCCTGCAGGCGGCGGGCGCGGCGGCGGGCTCGGCCCTGGCTCTGGCCATCGCCAAGGACGTGTTCGAGTCGGACAAGCGGGTCCAGGTCATCGCCTACGTTTCGGTGATCATCGCCCTGGCCCCCATGCTGGCCCCAATCATCGGCGGCTGGATCATGACCTTGGCGGAATGGCCCTGGGTGTTCGCGGCGCAGGGCTTCATGGGCCTGGTGGCCCTGACCGTGGTTTGGCGCATGGACGAACCACTCAGAGTGTATAGCGACGACAAGCTCAGCCATTCGTTCACCGTGTATTTCCGCATTTTGGCCAACCCCCGCTTCAGCGGGCTGAACCTGGCCACCGCCCTGATGAGCCTGCCTTTTTTCGCCTTTATCGCGGGCTCCTCGGACATCTACATCACCCGCTTCGGCCTTAGCGCCACCAGCTTCGGGTACTTCTTCGCCTTCAACGCCCTGTCGCTGATGAGCGGCTCATTCATCTTCTCCCGGCTCACCCGCCTGGTCTCCACCCGGCACATCCTGTTCCTAAGCTTCGGGGGCATCCTGGCCGCCGGGCTGTGGATGGCCACCGGCAGCCACACCGGCCCTTGGGACCTGGCCCTGCCCAACTGGGTGCTGGGCTTCTGCGTGGGCCTGTCCCGGCCACCGGCCACCAACCTGATCCTGGACCAGGTGGACAGCGATACCGGCAGCGCCTCGGCGCTCATCGCCTTCAGCTTCATGATGCTGGGCGCGTTGGGCATGTTCATCGTGTCCCTGGGCTGGGCCGACAAGATTCAAGTGATCGGGGTGCTGGGGGCCGTGGTGGGCGCGGTGGATCTGGTGTTCTGGCTGGTGTTTAGGAACAGGTTCAATATTAAGAGGGGCTGAGCGGCCAAGGCATAAAAAGGAGCTTAATGCTGCTTGAAGCACAAGGTACTGCCCAGATGGGTGCCCTTTGTTTTCAGGAGCCGCATACAACCCCGACCGTACAGTTACGTCTACCCAGTTCCCTTCTCAATACTGCAACATGCGTAGAGACCTGTTAACCAGATGCTTTTTGGATCCATTTAGGCTAAAATGTTCGTGTTTTTCGGACAGTGAATCTACAGAACAAATAGATGAGTGGCAGTATTGCGTAAGGAATATACGCCAACAACTACCTTTATCGCTGAACACTGTTGTTCTATGCGTTCGAAAGTTAATTAACTTACCGAAATAAGGACCATGGGGATGGATCGTGCTATAAGTCAACTTAAAAATTTAGTAGACATGGGAGAATCCATTACCTACAGGAACGTTGCCATACTAGACTTCGATAGCGATACAGCATCCTTATCAGCTGATTGGATTATGTGGTGTACAAGGTCTTCTGCGGTTGTTACCCAATGGTTTGGCAACGATAGCATCTATACACAGATTATAAATGAGGCTTTGGGGGAAAATTTGATCGGCAGAGACCGATTCACTTTTGAGTCATGCAGAAGCAAAATATTGGGGGGACTTAAAAGCGCTCTAGATGCAGCACAGCATGACTCTTTTGAAGAGACCAGTACCCTACCACCGAAAGCAATCACAACCAATGACAATAAAGTATTTATTGTGCACGGCCATGATGAAGTCTCAAAAACATCACTAGAGGTACTTTTACGAGAAATTGGCCTAGAACCTATTGTGCTACACAGGCAACCAGATGAAGGCCAAACCATCATAGAGAAGTTTGAAAGACATAGTGATGTAGGCTATGCGTTTATTTTATTAACTCCTGATGAAATCTCATTTCTTAAGAAAGAGCAAAATCTACCAGCCAAAAAAAGGAACCAGGAATTCCGGGCTAGGCCCAACGTAATTTTTGAGTTTGGTTTTTTTGTTGGCAAGCTTGGCCGTTCCAGAGTTTGCTGTCTTCACACAGGCGGTGTTGCACTCCCTTCGGACGTTAGTGGTTTAATTTACAAACATTACTCAAAAAACATAGAAGAAATCGCATATTCTATTATGAAAGATCTCAGGGCCTGTGGATTTAAACTATCGCAAGACTAATTAACTTATCCTTGCATCCTCATCTTACAAACAAACAGGGCCGCCCTGGCGGGCGGCCCTGACTATTTCGGCGCGACGCTAAGGGGCTACTCTTCCCCTAGGATCACCAGCGCCTCCTGCTCGGCCTCCTCGTCATCGTCCTCGGGCATGATCTCGTAGACGATGATGCCGTCGCTCTCTTCGCTGAAGGGGGCCATGCCGCCCACGAAGCTGTAGTCGCCTTGCATCACCTTGCAGTCGAGCATCACGCCCTGGGCGGGGATGTCCTCTATCTCCACGATCTCCTCGATGGCCAGGGCGTCGCCCTTTTGGAAGGGCTCACCGTCCAGGGGGAACTTGGCGAACTCGGCGGCGCAGATGTCGCCCACTTCCTCCACCGAACCGGCCCGGAGCAGATAGCTGAAATAGCAGGAGCGGTCTTCGCCCTCCTCGCTGGGTTGCATGTCGGCATAGCAGTAGACCATGAACAGCTTGCCGGACTCTTGACTTGCAGACGCCATATGGCACCGCCTTTTTTTATTTAGATGTTATGAACCGCCATGCGGTTGGTTTGCATTTGCCGGTACTATATACCCTGAGGGCTGGGGCGCAACCAAAGCAACCACCTTAAACGTGTCGAGAAAGTTAAAAAAATGCTTTCCTGGGAAGAGCTGAAGACACGCCCGGAGATCGTGGGCAACATCGACTGGGAGATAACCCCGGCCCAGGCCTTTGAGGCCTACCAGATAAAGTCCACCACCGCCCGGCGGGGGCTGGAGGCGGTGTACTACTTTTATCTTTCCACTTGGCGGGGGGAGAACAAGGTGCTGCTGGTGGAGCGCACCTATGTGGACAGCCAAGAGGTGGCCCAGGCCCCGGCCCCGGCTGAGCTGGTGGAGGCAGCGGCCCAGGAGGGCGAGGGCCAGGACATGCCTCGGGGGCAGCTCCCCCTCAGCCGGGCGCTAAAGCAGTGGCTGCGCCGGGAACTGGGATTGGAGCCTGGCCGCTAAAGCGGAAGCCTAGCGGCCCTGGCAGGGGGCGATCCAGGCGCAGTCGTCCTGGCCGCAATCGGCTATCTGCTGGTAACAGGGCTGGTTGCCCTCGGCCAACTGCACCGCGCGGATCAATTCGTCCTCGGGCAGCTTGGCGTAGTTGTTCACCTTCAGCTTGCGGGCGCATTCATAAAGCTGCACCACGCGGCTCAGGTCGGCCTTGGCGAGCTTGCTGTACCTGGGTATTTTCAGCTTGCGGGCGGTTTCTTTTAGCTCTTTGACCGTGGGCATAATTGGTCCCCCTTGTAAGGCGAAGCGCAACTTCCACGCCTCTATTCTTAGAAGTATCCGACCATATTCGCCGCCTGGCAAGAGCCAATTGTGTACGCCCCGCCCATGGCTATTCGCAGCCCGAGGCCCCGCAGAAAGAGCAGGCCAGGCAACCTCCGTCGGTCTTGAGCAGCCCGCCGCAGCGGGGGCAGTGACCGGACAGGTGCACCACCGGCGGGGCTTCCCGGCCCGGCAGGGGCAAAAGCTCCAGCACCTGGCGGCCCCGGCATCCGGAGCGGAACACGGTGACCCCCTTTAGCCCCAGGCGGTGGGCCTGGGTGAACACCCGGCGCACCTGCTCTCGCCCGGCGTCGGCGGCCAGGTTCACCGTCTTGCTCACCCCGTTGTCGGTGGAGGCCTGGAAGGCGGCCTGCATGGCCAGGTGGGCGTCGGGGGATATTTCGTGGGCCGTGGCGAACACGGCGGCCAGCTCCGGCGGCAGGCTGGCGACGGCCCCCGCCACGCCATGGGCGGCCAAGGAGCGGCGGTTGGCCTGGTTGTCCAGGCCCAGACCCGCCAGGCAGTCCAAGAAGCGGGGGTTGAACTCCACCAGGTCCTGATCGCCCAGCACCCGGCGGGTGTAGGCCAAGGCGAAATAGGGCTCTATGCCCGAGGAGCAGCCCATCAAAAGCGACAGGGTGCCCGTCGGGGCCACGGTGGTCACCGTGGCGTTGCGCATGTGGGGCCAGTCATGGGCCAAGCGACTGGCCGCGAAGGCGGGGAAGCTGCCCCGCTCTTGGCCCAATTCGGCGGAGGCCTGCCGGGCGGCGGCGGCGATGCGGGCCATGATCTCGCGGCCCAGCCCCACTGCCGGAGAAGAGGCGTAGGCCAGGCCCAGATCGGCCAAGAGGTCGGCCAGGCCCATGACCCCCAGACCGACCTTGCGGGTGAGCCCCGAGGCCCGAGCTACCTCGGGCAGGGGGTGGCGCGTGATCTGGATCACGTCGTCCAGGAACCGAACTGCCAGGGCCGCAGCCTGTTCCAGGGCGGGAAAGTCCACCGCCCCGCCGCGCACAAAGCGGGGCAGCACCAGCGAACCAAGGTTGCAGGACTCGTGGGGTAACAGCGGCTGCTCGCCGCAGGGGTTGGTGGCCTCCAGGGGCCCCAGCTCCGGGGTGAGGTTGGCCTGGTTGATGGCCTGGTAAAAAGCCAGGCCCGGCTCGCCGCTCAGGTGGGCCGCCTCCACAATTTTTTCCAGCAGCCCGGCCGCCTCCACGGTGCGGGCCACCGCCCCGTCGCGGGGGTTGACCAGATCCCAAGAGCCTCCGGCCTGGGCGGCGGCCATGAAGGCGTCGCTCACCATCACCGAGATGTTGAAATTTTCCAGCACGCCGGGGCGGCGCTTGGCCGCGATGAAGGCCTCGATGTCCGGATGGCTCACCGAGAGCAAACCCATGTTGGCTCCCCGGCGGGTGCCGCCCTGCTTCACCG
Organism: Desulfarculaceae bacterium; assembly: GCA_021737645.1. Lineage (GTDB taxonomy): Bacteria > Desulfobacterota > Desulfarculia > Desulfarculales > Desulfarculaceae > Desulfoferula. The sequence continues at coordinate 9,728 of JAIPDO010000052.1, read as the reverse complement.
CCTCGGTGGCCATGTCGAACACCTGCATGAAGCTCACCGGCCCGGAGCTGACCCCCTGGGTGGAAGCCACCACGTCGCCGGCGGGCCTGAGATGGGAAAAGCTGAACCCGGTGCCCCCGCCGGACTTGTGGATCAGGGCGGTCTGCTTCACCGCCTCGAAGATGCTCTCCAGGCTGTCGGCCACCGGAATTACGAAACAGGCGCTGAGTTGGCCCAGCTCCCGGCCCGCGTTCATCAGGGTGGGGCTGTTGGGCAAGAACAGGCCATCGGACATGAGCCGCAGAAAAGCCCGGCCCGTGGAGCGCACCGCCGCCGCGCCGCCAAAGGGCTCCTCGCCCTGGGCCACGGCCTGGGCCACCCGGACCAGCATCCGCTCCGGGGTCTCGCACACCCGGCCGGCGGCGTCCCGCGCCAAATAGCGGCGCTCCAAAACCGGCAGGGCGCCCTGCCCGAAAGGAAAGGGGTTCGCGCTCATGTTTCTACCTTAGCCCCAACAAGGGGGGCCAATGCAATAGGCTCTGCTTGCCCCCGGCGGCCCCAGGCCCCATGATGGAACTATCACCTGGGAGGTATGTATGATCGCCTTGTTGTATTTGGCCGTGTTCATCGGCGGGGCCTGGCTGAGCATGAGCCTGGCCGCCAGCCCCTTGAGTTTTGACGCCGGGGTGAACATCCTGGTCAAATGGCTGTTGGTGGCCTTCCCCGGCGTGGGAGGCCTGTTGGCCGCCTACGCCCACACCGCCAGGGCCGAAAAGACCGCCGCCTACATCGGCTGGCAACCGGGCAGCCCCTTCCAGTTCGAGGTGGCCATGGCCAACCTGGCCCTGGGCGTGGCCGGGGTGATGTGCCTGTGGATGGGCCACGGCTTCCAGGCGGGGGTTGGGGTGGTGTTCAGCATCTTCGTGTTGGGCGCGGCCCGGGGGCATTTGGACCAGCGCAAGACCAGCGGCGACAAGTCGCCGGGCAACTCGGGCATCTTCCTGTGGGTCAACGACATCGCCGCCCCGGCGGCCATTTTGGTGCTGTTGGCCATTCGGGGCATTTTCGCTTCTTAACCCGGCGCAGCCAGACACCGCAGGGCAAGGCGGCAGGCGAACGAGGGACGCAGGCCTCGTCTAAGCTATGTCGATGAATAGGCTTTGCACTCGCACCCGGCACAGCCAGGGAGTGCCAGACAAGGCGGCGGCAAGCGCAGACCGCAGGCGTATTCGTATATACGCCGAGGTCTAAGCGATGCCGCCAACGCAGTATGGCGCTTTCTGGCGAAGCCGGACAAAAAAAGGAGCCCCGGACGGGGCTCCCAAGCGTGGCCGCCTGCCTGATTCTATGATTTCAGGTTTTGGGCCGCGAAGTCCCAGTTTATCAAGTGGTCCATGACCCCCTTGAGGTAATCCCCCCGTCGGTTTTGATAATCCAGGTAATAAGCGTGTTCCCAAACGTCGATGGTCAACAGCGGCTTCATGCCGTCGACCATGGGGTTGAGCGCGTTGCTGCTGCTGGCCACCACCAGCTTGCCGTCCTTTAGGCACAGCCACCCCCAGCCCGAGCCGAAGCGCTTGGCCGAGGCGGTGAGAAGCTGCTTGGTGCACTCATCCACCGAGCCGAACTGGGCGGTCATGGCCTGGGCCAGATCTCCGCTGGGCTTGCCCCCGCCGCCGGGCTTCAGGCTGTTCCAGTAAAAGGTGTGGTTCCACACCTGGGCCGCGTTGTTGAACAGATAGTCATCCTTGCCGTAGGAGCCTTTGATGATCTCCACCAAGCTCATTTTGGCCCAGGGCTTGCCCTTGATGGCCGCGTTGAGCTTTTTTACGTAACCGGCGTGGTGTTTGCCGTAGTGAAACTTTATGGTGCGGGCGCTGATGTAGGGCTCCAGGGCGTTCTCGGCCCAGGGCAGGGGCGACAGGGTGAAGGTCTCGGCCCTAGCCACGCCGGGCAGGGAAACACCCAGGCCCACGGCTGCGGCCCCCAGGGCGGCTGTCTTGATGAAACTGCGGCGGTCCATGCCTCTACCGGGCTTGGCTTGCATTAATTTTCCTCCAAATGTTTGCACGGCCCCACGGGGCCGGGTCACACCCTCTCTCTATTAAGCTTAAGGCCATGGGGAGTCTGACTACAAACGATTTTTCATGGAGGTGAACTTCATGCAAACGGAACCGCATCAGAAAGCTAATCGTCTTTGAAAAACAGTTGGGATTAATAGGAGTGTTGGGTTTCGGGCTTCGCCCTCTACGCCAACCTACACTATTGCTAATATTTTCGTGGCACAGCTAGGCGACCTAGAGCAAGGCGTCCGGCGAGCGCAGGCCGCAGGCGTATTTTCACATACGCCGAGGCCTAAGCGATGCCGTCAACGCTGCTATCGGTCGTCTGGTGAAGCCGGTTTATTTGGGCTTTGGGCGGCCCAGGCGCTGAGTGCCTGGCGGAGTGGGCAGGCGGGCCAAGCCCGCGTGAGTGATGGCGTGCCACAGGTTGGGGCGGAGCTTCTTGTTCTCCCGGTGCAGCTCTTCCAGCAGGGTGCGCACCCGGCCCCTACGGCCCTCCCCGGCGCTGGGGCAGCAGGGCGGCTGCACCGGCAGCTCTTTGATGGCGCAGAAGCGGCGGGTGATGTCGGCGCTCATCAGGCTCAGCGGGCGGATGAGCACCAGGTCGCCACGGAACAGGGGCTGCACCGGCAGCATGGTGGCGATGCTGCCCGAGTAGAACATGTTCATCAGGGTGGTCTCGAAGATGTCGTCCTGGTGGTGGGCCAGGGCCAGCTTGCGGCAGCCCGCCTCCCCGGCGGCCATGAACAACTCCTGGCGGCGCTTGAGGGCGCAGAAAAAGCAGGGGCTGTTCTCGCGGTTCTCGGGGCTGTGGGCCCTTGGGCCGTAGTCGGTGGTGATCAGGCGGAACTCCACTCCCAGGCCCTGGCAAAATTCCTTGAGTACTTGGTGGTCGGTGGCCCCGAAGCCCATCTCCACGTGGAAGGCGATGAGCTTATAGTCGATGGGCACGCGGCGAAGGCGCTCGGCCAAGAGCCAGGTGAGGCACAGGCTGTCCTTGCCCCCGGAGAGCCCGATGGCCACCCGGTCGCCGTCCTGGATCATGGACCAGCCGTGGACCGCTTTGCCGCAGAGGCTGATCGCTTGACGTTCTACATAGGCCATTAGCCTATCCTGGATGCTTCATGAGAGTTGGGCGACATTTGCTCGCTGACCAGTATTTCATGGAGTCGTCACGAAAAAAACGATTTGCACCCATAGTCGGCACAGCCAGGGAGTGCCAGGCAAGGCGGCGGCGAGCGCAGACCGCAGGCGTATTTTTCATACGCCGAGGTCTAAGCGATGCCGTGGGCGCAGCATGGCGCTTTCTGGCGAAGCCGGGCTATACCTCCAGGACGGTGCCCACTCCCAAGAAGGAGAAGCGCTCGCCCAGAAGCTGTTGCATGCGCCCGGCCATGGCCGGGCCGGTGCAGTGCCCGGCCACCACCTTCAGCCCCTCGCGGGAGGCCAACTCGGCCAGAGCGGCCTTTTGCTGGGCCTCCGGGGCCGGTCCCAGATGGGTGCCTCCCACCAGCAGATCCACCGATCCGCCCGCCTTTTGCTCGGCGTCCAACAGCACGTTGATCACCCCGGAGTGGGCGCAGCCGGTGAGCACCGCGTTGTGGCCCTCGCCTTGGATGAGGATGGACAGGTCGTCGTGGAAGGGGTCGGGCGACACATGGCCATCGTGCACGGTGATGAGGGCGGGTGCTGGCACCTCGAAGCTGGTGACCCTGGGGATGTCGGCCAGCAGGGTGACGCCCGGCCAGGGGGATGCCCAGCGGTCCACAAAGGTGAAGCGGGCGCCCAGGGCCTCGTAGGCCAGGCGGGTCAGCGGCGGTCCCACTTCCCGGCGTTGGCCCTCGTGGTCGGCCAGGTGGGGAGCGAACACCCCCAAGTGGCAATACACCGGCAAGGGCTCTTGGCGCGCCCCCAAAAGGGCCTCAAGGCCGCCGGTGTGGTCGTAGTGGCCGTGGCTGAGCACCAGGGCGTCGAGCAGGTTGGGGTCCAGCCCCAGAGTCTCCATGTTGGGCAGCAGGGCCCGGCCCATGCCGGTGTCGTAGAGGATGTTGTAGCCCTCGTGCTCCACCCACAGGCTCAGGCCGTGTTCGCCAAACAGGGGACTCACATGGCCCACCAGGTTGTCCACCACCACGGTGACGCGGCTCATTTGTCCTCCTCTTGCTTGTCCTGGCGCACTTTTTCCAAGGTGTCCAGCACCCGCTCCACCCGGCTTTGGGCCGGGGCCAAAAAGCGCTCGCGCTCCTGGGGGGTGTAGTGCTGTTCGATAAAGGCCGCCACGTCGAAGTGGGGAGAAAAACAGGTAAGCACCCGAGTGCAGGGCAGGCCCCCTTGCACCTTGCGGCAGTAGGCGAAATTTATGGTCTGGCCCAACTGGGGGCACCAGAAATGCTGCACCGCGTCGTGTTGTTCGATGCTGCTCATGACTCTTCTCCTCGGGGCTGGTCGATGCCCGCCACCCAGGGCTTGATGTCCAGCACCGGGGTGCCGTCGATCATCTCCAGGCCGCGCACCGTGAGCCGGTTGCCCTCCAGGGACTGAAGGCGCACCAGGGTCAGCGAAATGGGATTGATGCGGTGGGGGCTGCGGGTGTTGAACAGGCCGGTGACCGGCCGGGAGCGGTCCCCTCTTGGATGCACCTTGAGCTTGGGCTGCTTGGCCCGGTCGAAATGGCAAAGCACCCACAGCCAGCGGCCGGGGGTGAGCCCTTCCAGGCCCTCGTTCCAGGCCGGGTCCAGCTCGATCACCGCCGTGGTTCCGGCATCGGGCCCCTGGGGGGGAGCCGCGTCCAAGTCTTTCAGGGCGCTTTTCACCACCCCGATGGGCCGAAAGGACGCGGCGCCGGTCATGGCCCTACTTGGCCGCGGCCTGTGGGCTGCCCATGGGCACCCACTCCAGGGTGCTGCGCGAGTCGCAGCCGGGGATGGAGCTGGTGCTGGTTCCCTGCACCGGCACCAGAATCTCGGCCCTGGCCCTCAGGTCTCCCAGGAAGCCCTGCACGGTCTGGCGGCGCTCCTGGGCCAGAAGGATTTCCTTAAACTGCTCCCGCTTGTCTTTGATCTCCTGCGGGTCGGCCGCCTTGCGCCCGGCCAGCACCGCGGCGGCGAACTGATCGCCCACCTGCACCGGCTGGGTGAGCACCGGCTTTTTCTCCGGGCGCAGGAACAGGGCCCGCACCAAAGAGGCGCTGCCGCTCAGGTCCTTGATCTCGCCGCCCTTTTTAAGCCAATCGGTCTCCAGGCTACCGGGCATGCGCTTTAGCTCCGCGGCGGGCTTGTCGATCTTGGCCAGATCGGCCAGGAGCTTGGCCGCCTCTTGGCGGGCCTTGTCCGTGGCCAACTGGGCCTCCACCGCCACCCGCACGTCCTCGATCACCTGATCCAGGGGCTTGGCGTGGGCGGGCACCCGGTCGCGGATAACCGACACGATGGAGCCACCCTCAAAGGAAACTGCGGGCACCGGCTGGCCCTTGCCCAGATCCTTGGCCGCGCTGAAGAAGTCCTTGAGTCCGGGCAGGCCTTCCACGGCGCCGCCTTCGGCCACCTTGGGAGAGGTCTGCACCCCGGCGCCCTTCTCCTTGGCCAGCTTGGCCAGGCTCTGGCCCATGGCCAGGCGATCAAAGGTGCGCTCGGCCGCCGCCTGGGCCAAATCCTTGGCCTGACGGTCCACCAGGCGATTTTTGATCTCCACCTTGACCTCTTCAAGAGGGGTGACCGAGGCTTGCTCGTGGGCCGCGACCTTGATTATGTGCCAGCCGAACTGGGTGCGCACCAAGCCGATGTCGCCGGGTTTGAGCTTGAAGGCCAGGTCTTCGAAGGGGCCCACCATGGTGCCGCGCCGGAACCAGCCCAGGTCGCCGCCCTTGGGGGCGCTGGGGCCCTGGGAATTTTTCTTGGCCAGGGCGGCGAAGTCGGCCCCCTCTTTCTTGGCCAGAGCCATGACCTTCTCAGCCTTTTGCTTGGCCGCGGCGATCTCGGCGGGCGAGGGTTTCTCGGGCAGAGTGATGAGTATGTGGCTGGCCTTGACCCGCTCGGGCTTGGAGTAGCGATCCCGCTCCATGTCATAGGTGTCGGCCACGTCGCGATCGGTGATCTGCACCTGGTCGCGCTGGGCGCTGATGGGGAAGACCAGGTAATCGAAGGTCACCGTGGCCGGGGCCATGTAGGCGCTCTGGTTCTTCTTATAGTATTGCTGGATCTGCTCGTCGCTGGCCTTGACCTCCTTGCGGAAGTCCTCGGGCTTAAAGAGGCGGTACACCCCCTGGACCTTGGCCAGCTGGGAAGCCAGCACCTCGTCCACCTGCAGGGGGGTCACCTGACCGGCCCCAGCCACCAGGGCGGCCAGCTTTTCCATGCGAACCTCCTGGCGCAGTCCGGCCTCGTAGTCGGCCGGGGTCAGGCGGTTGCGCTCCAGGATAAGCCGGTAGAGCCGCTCGTCGAAATTGCCGTTCTTTTGGAACATGGGGGTGGCGGCAACCCGGGCGGCGACTTCCTGGGTGCTGGTCTGCACGGCCAACTGGTTGGCCGCCTGGTTGAGCAGCACCTGATCCACCAATTGGTCCAGAGCCTGTTGGCGCAGGTTGAGCAGGGGGGCCACTTGGTCGAACTGGGCGCCGAAGCGCTGCTTGCTCTGCTCCACCAAATTGGCGTACACCTCCGAGGCTCTGACCTCGGAAATGGTCTCCCCGTTGACCTTGACCGCCATGCGGGCCGGTCCGTCACCGTAGTTGTAAACGCCCCAACTCAGGGCAAAAGCCAGGGCGATGGCGCCCAAAAGGATTTTGATCATCCAGTTGCCGGCGTGCTTGCGCATCAATTGCAGCATGGCAGGTGGTCTCCCGCTGGTTTGCCAGTTCTGTCGGGCCGTTATAAGTAGAGGCCAAAACTATCACGCCGGTGCCCGTCAGTCAACGCGCCAAGGGCGCAACCTGTGCTTGGCCCCGGCGCGCGCCTGGCATATAATTGCCCAACCCTATCCGGGGAAGGAGTAACAAGCTCAATGGCCCGCCGCACCGACATCTGCGCTCAAGACATGCCCAAGGTGGCTCTGGCCCTGGTGGAGACGGGAACCTTGGCCCCTCTTACCTCCGACGCCACCGCCCGTGTGTACGCCATCACCAAGACCGGGGTGGAACTGATTCTCAAGCGGCCCTTCATCGACGGCTTCCATATTCTGATGGACGTGCACAACATAACCCAAAAGCTGCTCCAGGTGACCCTGCCCGGCGAGGGCGGCGAGGCCCCGGAGGGCCTGCGCCTGTGGGGGGACATCGTGCGCTTCAATCGTTTGGAAGGGGCGGCCGGGCCTTGCTTTCTGGTGGAGCTGGCCTGGATCAAAGACAAACCGGTCAAGGAAGCCCGCCAACGCCTTCTCAAGCGCCTGGGGCGGTTGAGCAAGAGCGGAGGGGAGCGGTCGGCCTGATGTTTCGCCGGACCCCGGCCCTGCTCATGTGCCTTGCCGCGCTGTGGCTGACGGCCATGCCCGCCTGGGCCGCCCCCAAGCAAGACTTTTTCTTCCGGGTGATGGACAGCCGCGACCGCCTGGTGCCCGGCGCCCGCATGGAGGTCAGGCCCCTGGCCGGGCATCCGAAGGGCGGCCCGGTGTTCGCCGCCGATAAAACCGGGGTGATCCGCCTTGAGTGGCTGCCCCTGGGCAAGGAGGCCCTGCCGGGCAGCCACGACCAGGTGACCCGCTGGGCCAGCGCCTTTCACTGGCGCATATTCGCGCCCGGCTTTTTGTCCGCGGTGGGGGCCATAAACCAGGAGACCACCAGCCGCACCATGGCCGACCCCTTGCTGGCCAAGATGAACCAAACCGCCAACACCGCCCCCCACGGGGAGACGGTATTGCTGCGCCGCCCCGGCGAAATGTTCGCCTGGAGCGAAAAGGAGCATCCTCTGGAAGGACCGCTGAGCGCGGCTTGCAAGGATCTGCATCTCAAAGACGCCCGAGTGGCCCGCCGCCTGGGGGCCTCCTTTGCCTGGCCCGCCTTCGCGTTAAGCGGGGACACCTTGGAGATACGTTTCGACTGGGTGGGGGCCCCCTGGGGCAACCAGGCCAAGGCCCCGCTCACCGGCAAGGTGGCCCTGTTGACCGGCCTGCCGCTTATGATCGCGGCGGGCCAGGATCTGCCTCCCCTGCCCCAGGTGAAAAACCTGCGCCTGGTGTTCAACAGCAGCATCGCTCCCCCGGACGACGACTACGCCATGCCTGTGCCCGCCAAGGTGATCATGCAGGCCCCGGTGGAGGCGGTGCGCCGCCTGGGCGCGGGCGAGTTGGGCGCGCGGGAGTTTATGGGCCAATTCCCGCCCCGCCTGGAGGGCGGGCCACCGCCCAAACCGGCGCCTGCCCAGGACGAGGCCAAAGGCCCAGGGAGAAAACAGCCATGAAGCAAGACGCGTTGCAAAGAGCCCATCTGCTTTATGAGTTGGAAGGCGATTACCTGGAGCGCATACTGGAAAATGACACCACCTATGCCGGGCTTTTGGAGCGTCTGGCCCAGGCCGAGCGCCGCCTGGCGGGAAACGACAAGGCCGGGGCCGAGGCCATGGCCGAAGCGCGGCGTCTGTTGTTGGAGATGACTAGGGAGACCAGCTTCAAGATGGGCTTCTTGATGGCCCACGACTATCCCCTGGAAGAAGTGTTCAAGTTGTAACCTTCGCGCCCGCCCCCTGGGAGAGCATCCCATGCAATACAGCTTCGAGCCCATGCACCACGAACACGGCCCGGCAGTGCTGGCCGTGTTGAACCACCACATCGCCAGTGGCTTTGCCGCCTACCCCAGCATGTCTCTGCCCGATAAGCTCTGGGAGCGTTTCTTTCAGGCCCTGGACGGCTACCCCGCCTACGTGGTCAAGCACAACGGCGAAGTGGTGGGTTTCGGCGCACTCAAGCCCTATTTGCTGCCCGACACCCTGGCCCGCACCGCCGAGATCAGCTACTTCCTCCTGCCCGACCACACCGGGCAGGGCCTGGGTTCGCGCCTGCTGGAAATTCTGAGCGCCGAGGCCCTGGAGCGGGGGGTGGACAACCTTTTGGCCAACGTGTCTTCGCTCAACGAAGGCAGCCTGCGCTTTCACCTGCGCCATGGTTTCGTCCAGGTGGGCTACTTCCCCAAGGTGGGGCGCAAGTGGGATCAGGACTTCGATCTGATTTGGTTGCAAAAGGTGCTGTAGAGGCGTTGGTGGCTGCCGCCGCGGCGCGCCGCGCCAAAGCATTAAACCTAACCAAGACCAAAGGGAAGCATGGGTCATGGGAAAAATGGTGAAATGCGAGTACTGCGATGGCACGGGCGGCATCTGGGAGCCTGGCTTCAACGGTCCGGGCCAAGTAGATATCTGCCCCGTGTGCCTCGGCTCGGGTGAGGTGGAGGAGCAGGGGGAGTTGTTGGGTTTCGGGCTGGGAAGCCCTCTACCCAACCTACACGGCCTCTTTTATAACCAGGAAATAGCGTAGGTTGGGTAGAGCGAAACGAAACCCAACGATGCCTTTGTCTTTCTCCATCCAGTAATAGCCGTCATCGCGAGGAGCATCTCGCCGGAGATGCGACGTGGCGAACTTCGCTTTTTCCCAGGCGGGAGGGGTTGGGGCGTGGAAGGCGGTTTGGCCCTGTCTGGCCAACCCAGGCATGGCAAAGGAAGCCGCCGCCCCCAGACAAAGGCGCCCCGCCCGAAACCGGGCGGGGCG
>JAIPDO010000051.1 GCA_021737645.1 Desulfarculaceae bacterium | reverse complement strand
GGCGGCCATGCGCCCCGGCAGGCGCCCGGAGGCCTGGGCAATGCGCTGGCCCGCCTGGGCCAGGCGCTCGGCGTCCTGGTTCAGCTTGGCCAGCTCCGGGGCGTTGTTCAGACGCCGGGCCAGCATTTGACCTTGCGCCGCCAGCAGCCGCGGCATGCGCTCCAGATAAAACATGGCCCGCTCGCTCACCAGGCTCTGGGCCGGGCTGGGCGTGGCCGCGTGGTTGATCGCCGCCATAAGGCTGGCCGCCACCGGGGCGGGGGCCAGATGGGCCAGGCGCACCTCGCTCACGTAATAAGCTTTGGGGTTGGCCCGCTGCCAGGCGGCGACTAGCCCCCTTAACTGCTTGATCTCCTGGGGCTTAAGCACCTGCCCGGCCAGGTTCCACACCGTGGGCTCCAACTCCTGATAAGCCGCCTTGAGCCTTTCGCCCGCCGCTCCCAACACTTGGGGCGCCCAGTAGTGATCCACCGCCCAGCGGCCCAGGCTTACGAACACCACCATATTCAGTAGATTGGTTGCCGGGTCGCGGCCAGCGGCGATGGCCATGGCCGCCGAGCCGTAGACCAGGCCGAACTGCTCCACCGCCGGAGAGGCCTGGGGCCCGGCTCCCGGCTCCAGGGCATGGCTGAGGCGCATCAGGTAAAGATCGGCGAAGTCCATGACCATGGACTGGAGTTCCATCTGGCTGGGCTTGGGGGCCGCCTTGGCCGACCTGCCGGGCGGAGGCTGGGGCCTGCCCTGATCCATGCCCGCGCAACCGGCGGCCAACACCAGCAAAGATATCATTACCAAGGCCGCAAAAATGCGGCAGCGCTTTGAGCGCGGCATGGCTCTTTCCTTCCGGCCCGCCCCGTGGAGCGCGCCTGTGTTATTCAATCCCATTTTGGCAGAATTCATGGGGTCTTGGCAATGAGGCTCCGTTTTGCCTTTGGCTGAGGCCGAGGCCTCGCTATGATAGGGGCATGGAAAGCTCACTGCTCAGAGACATGGTGATCATCTACGCCCTGGCCGCCGTGGTGGTGGGGCTTTTCCAGCGCATCAAGGTGCCGCCGGTGGTGGGTTTTTTGCTCACCGGGGTCATGGCCGGTCCCTACGGCTTCGGGCTGGTCTCCTCGGTGCACCAGGTGGAGGTGCTGGCCGAGATCGGCATCATCCTGCTGCTGTTCACCATCGGCCTGGAGTTTTCCGCCGCCCAGCTTAAGCAGATGCGCCTGCCCGCCCTGGTGGGGGGCGGGCTGCAGGTGCTCCTTACCGGCGGAGTGGCTGCCGGGGTGGCCCTGCTGCTGGGCATCGCCCCCGGCCAGGCGGTGTTCTGGGGCTTCATCCTGGCCCTGTCCAGCACGGCCATCGTCTTGAAGCTCTTGCAGGAAAAGGCCTCTCTGGACAGCCCCCAGGGGCGCACCGTGCTGGGAGTGCTCATCTTCCAGGACGTGGCCGCGGTGCTCATGCTTTTGGCCATACCCTTTTTGGCCGCCACCACCGGCCAAAGCGCGGCCACCAGCCAGGTAGGCTGGGGGCTGTTGCTCAAGGGACTGGCCGCGGTGGCCCTGCTTTTGGCGGGAGCCCGTTGGGTCTTCCCCTGGTTCATGAGCCGCATGGCCGCCACCCGCAACCGCGAGCTGTTCATCATCGCGGTGGTGGTGGTGCTTCTGGCGGTAATCTGGCTCACCGCCTGGGCCGGGCTCTCCCTGGCTCTGGGGGCCTTCTTGGCCGGGCTCATCCTGGCCGGTTCGCGCTACAGCCACCAGGCGGTGGGCAGCTTCATGCCCATGCGCGACCTGTTCACCAGCCTGTTCTTCGTGTCCATCGGCATGCTCTTGGACCTGCGCTTTTTGGTGGCCCACCCCGGCTGGGTGGCCATGGGGGTGGGCGCGGTGCTGGTGGGCAAGACGCTCTTGGCCGGGGGCGCGGCCCTGGCCCTGTCCCAGCCGCTCAGGGTGGCCCTGGGCGTGGGGCTGATGCTCAGCCAGGTGGGGGAGTTCTCCTTTGTGCTGGCCAAGGCCGGGGACAAACTGGGCCTGCTCTCCCCCGACAGCTACCAGCTAATGCTCAACGTGGCGGTGCTCACCATGGCCCTGACCCCCCCGGCGGTGTGGCTGGGGGGCAAGCTGGCCTCGCGCACCGGGCAGATAGCTCTGCCCACCCCGCTGGGCCGTCCGGCCCCGGACTCCCACGGCCTGGTGGGCCACGTAATCGTGGTGGGTTTCGGCATCAACGGCCAGAACGTAACCCGTGCCGCCAAGGCGGCGGGCATCCCCTACGTGGTGGTGGAGATGAACCCCATGACCGTGCGCCGGGAGGCGGCCAAGGGAGAGCCGATCATCTTCGGCGACGCCCTGAACCAGGCGGTGCTGGAGCACGCGGGGATATTGACGGCCAGGGTCCTGGTGGTTACCATCGCCGACCCGGTGGCCACCCGCCATATCGTGGCCACGGTCAAGGACGTGAACCCCGCCCTGCACCTGATCGCCCGCACCCGCTTTTTGCAGGAGATGGCCGAGCTGTACAAGCTGGGGGCCGACGAGGTGATACCCGAGGAGTACGAGACCTCGGTGGAGATATTCGCCAGGGTGCTCAGGCGCTTTCTGGTGCCCCAGGCCGAGATCGAGCGCCTGGTGGCCGGGCTTAGGGCCGAGGGCTACGAGATGCTGCGCACCCTGGAAATGCCACCCGAGCACGGACCGGACATCGCCAAGCTGATAAGCGATGTGGACATCATCACCCTGCAGGTCATGGCCGATGCGGCGGCGGCGAACAAGACCATCGCCGGGCTGGGCCTCAGGGCCAAGCACGGGGTGACCGTGTTGGCGGTGCGCCAAGGGCGCAAAACCCTGGCCAACCCAGGGGCGGACACCGTGCTGACCCCGGGCGATTTTTTGGTTCTCATGGCCGAGCCCAAGGCCCTGGAGGGGGTGCGAGCCCTGTTCCGCTGACCACCCCTGCATCTTGCTTTTTAGGGTAAAACCACAAAAAATAGTGGTATTGCCAATGAAAACCATGCTATGTAGTGGCAACAGACGTATGCCCCTGCCGTTTGCCCTGGATAGTTCGGGAGGCCGCCATGCCCAAAAAAATCCTGTTACTGGCTCTGGCCCTGGTGTTTGTCGCCGGCGCGGCGGCCCAGGCCGCGGAGATGGGCGGCTCCTACTATTTCATTAAAAAGGGTATGTTCGAGGTTTCCCTGCAAGGCACCTATGTCAACGAGAGCAAGCTGAAGCAAACCGATAACGGCGGCGGCACCTTTCTGGCTCCCCGCCAAGACGTAAAGATCAAACAAGACAAGCAGGTGGGGGCCATCGTGGCCTATGGCCTGCACGACCGCATCAACGTGTGGGTGGAGTTGGGCGCGGCCTTCGACGGCCGCCTGAGCGGCTCGTCCCGCATCCCGGGCACCTCCACCTATGGAGATACCGAAGCCACCTTGGAAAACGTGTTCGCCTGGGCGGTGGGCATCAAGGGCAAGCTATACGAGCACAAGCCCAACAAAGGCTTCGGCATCGCCGCGGCTCTGCGCTACTACCGCTACGACGACCGCAAGGCCGACAACTGGACCGTGACCGACACCGGCAGCAGCTTCGCCAAACTACAGACCGACGCCCAATTCAGCTACTGGCAGTTCGAGGGATCGGTGTCCGCCTATTGGAAGTTCAAGCGCTTTGTGCCCTATTTCGGAGCCAAGTACACCTATGCCGAGGGCGACCTCTCCGGAACCTGGAGTCAATCGGGCACCGGCAGCGGGGGGCTGGGCCAAAATTACGAGCCCGAGGAGCAGCTTGGCCTCTTCGGTGGTTTCGATTACCACTTCCGCAAGCACTGGCGCATCAACGTGCAGGCTAACTTCTACAGCGACACCGCCCTCATGGTCAGCGGCAGTTACGTTTTCTAGACACCGTCCAGCTCCAACCCATACCAGTGGCAACCTAATTTCATGCCCGACGTGCTGTTAATAAACCCCGCCTGGGGCGGGCAGGTCAGCCGCCGGGGCAGCCGCTACAACCGCCGCTGGCCCCCCCTGGACCTGCTGAACCTGGCTGCCCTGCTCCGGGCCGACGGGGCCACCGTGGAGCTGGCCGACGCCCGCGCGGTGCCCACCGCCCCGGCGGTGCTCAGAGCCATGGCCGCCCGTGCGGACACGGTGTTCATCACCTCCAGCCCCCTGGACCGCTGGCAGTGCCCCAACCTGGAGTTGGACTCCTTCAGCCAAATGTGCCGCGACCTGGCCCACCCCCGCCTGGTGCTACTGGGGGTGCACGGCACCATCGCGCCCGCCGAAATGCTCACCGCCACCGGAGCCTGGACCCTGGTGCGCGGCGAAAGCGAAAACGCCGCGCCCCTGGCCCGCAGCGCCGACCGCTCCGAGGTGCCCGGCGCGGCCTGGCTGCATAAGGGCGAATTGGGGCTGGGGCCGGAGCCCAGGCCGGTTGATCTGGCCAAGTTGCCCATGCCCGCCTTTGAGCTGGCCCCGCCGGAGCTTTATGAATACGAGGTGCTGGGCGGAGACTTCGCCCTGCTGGAGACCAGCCGGGGCTGCCCCTTCAACTGCCGTTTCTGCCTCAAGGCCATGTACGGGCCGGGGATGCGCTACAAGCCGCTCGACAAGGTGCTGGCCGAGGTGGAGGCAATCGCCCGCCAGGGAACGCGCAACTTCTACTTCATGGACCTGGAGTTCACCGCCAACCGGGCCCGCGCCCTGGAGCTGTGCGCCGGGCTGGCGGCCATGAACCACGGCCTGAGCTGGTGCTGCCAGACCAGAGTGGACACCGTGGACCCGGAGGTGCTGGCCGCCCTCAAGGGGGCCGGGTGCCGCTTGGTGCACTACGGGGTGGAGTCCGGCTCACCGGCCGTGCTGGAGACGCTGGGCAAGAAGATCACTCCCCAGCAGGTGCGCGCCGCCGTGGCCCAGACCCGCGAAGCGGGCATGGACAGCGCCTGCTTTTTCATGCTGGGCTTTCCCGGCGAGACCGACGCCGATCGCGCGGCCACCCTGGCCCTGGCCCGCTCCCTGCCATCCGGGCTGGCCTCCTTCCATTTGGCCACCCCCTACCCCACCACCGGCCTGGCCGCCGACTGCCCTCAGCTGCCCGCCTGGAGCGAGTACGACGCCCAGCACTTCGACCGGGCCGAGATGGAGTCTTGGCGGCGGCGGGCCTATCTGGGCTTTTATCTGAAGCCAAGCCGTTTGGCGGGGCTGCTGCGCCAGGGCGGGCCGGGGCTGCTCAAACGCGGCGGGCGTCTGCTCAGGCAGTTTCTCAAGTAGAGGAATTGTTGGGTTTCGCTTCGCTCTACCCAACCTACGCTATTGCTCAGATTGTCGTGAAACAATCCCTTGCGGGTTTGCCAGGTGTTCGTGGGCTAGGCGTCCGGCGAGCGACAGCCGGAGGCGTAGTAACACTACGTCGAGGCTGGAGCGATGCCGGCAACACAGCCCACGGGCAACTGACGAAGCCGCTTGTGCTCAGCGGACTCTGACTAGGACATACCCCGAAAGCTTGCCATCCGCCTTGAACTTGCGCCCCGCCGCCAACGCCTTGCTTTTGCCTGGGTAGGGGCCGATGAGCACCCGGTGCCACAGGCCGCTTTTGCGCGAGGTCCAATCCCACACATAGGCCGAATGACCGGCGGAGCGCCAGCGGTCCCTGGCCTGCTTGGCCAGGTTGGGGTTGCGGTTGGAGGAAAGCTGCAAGTACCAGCCAACCGGCGGCGCGCCCTCTTGCTGGGCAGGCGGGGCCATGGGCTTGGGCTTGGCCTTCATGGCGGGAGCGGGACGGGGCTTGGGCGCTGGTATGGGTTTAGGCTCCGGCTTGGGCGCCAGGGCCGCCGCCGCCGGGGGCACCGGGGCCGGGAGGGGCTCCTCCTTGGCCGGTGGCTCCGGCGCGGGGCGCTGGCTCCAACCGGTGGCCGCCACCTTGGCCGGTGGCTCGGGCTTGGGCACGGGCTTGGCTTCGAGAATCGGTTGGGGCTCTGGCTCCGGCTTGGCCGGGGGTGCGGGGGTTGGTTTGGGCGCGGAGGCCGGGGGCAGCTTGACCCCGCCGGCGCCCAGACGGCTAAGTTTGTCGGGCGATAGCTTGAGCAGGCTGGCGGTCATGCGGCTCTTGGCCCCGGCGGCGTTGGGGTCAAGGCGTAGGGCGTGGTGGAAACTCACCACCGCCGCCGCGTCGTCCCCCTTGGCCTGCTGCACCATGCCCAGGGTGTCCCACACCGCCGGGTTACCCGGGGCCAGGCCCACCGCTTTTTTGGCCAGGGACATGGCCTCGCCCAGTTCCTTGGTATTCTGGGCCAGGGCCCAGGCCAGGTTGTTCATATACACCGGGTTGTCCGGCGCCTGATCCAGGGCCCGGCGGAACAGCACCACCGCCTGGCCGCCGTCGCCCATGGAATTGAGCAGGGCGGCCTTGTCGTTGAGCACCGCCGGATCATTGGGGGTCCACTCCAGGGCCCGGTCATAGGCCTTGAGCGCCCCCTTTTTGTTTCCCACCGCCGCCCGGCACAGGGCCATGAGGTGCCAGCTGCCGGCCGCCGCCGGGTGCAGCTCCAGGTCCAGGCCGAGCGGCTGCATGGCCTGGGAATACTTGCCCTGCTGGTAGAGCTTTTGGGCCTGGCGGCGGAACACGTCGCTGGTGAGCATGGCCAAGGCGGTGCCGTCGTTGAGTTTGAAAACAGCAGTCACCTGACCCAGCTTGAGCCCTTTGATGGCCTGGAGCATGGGCTGGGGCAGATCGCTCTTGGCCAGGCAGTCGGCGTGGGTGGTGGCGAATTCCTTGTTGTTGCGCACCATGTCCAACGAGGCGCTCTGAAAGGGCCTGCCACCCTTGAGCATGGCCTGCATCTCTTGCATCACCTGCTTATTGCGGGTCCAGAACACCCACAGGCAAACCCGCGTGGCGTCGCCCGGCGGCTTGGTGGGCATACGGGCCCAAGACGGCGCGGGCTGGGCAGAGGCATCCTTGGCCAGAGGGGCGGCCGGAGCGGGCGCGGGCTCCGCCTGCTCCTTGGAAGGCCCCGAGGCGCAGGCCGCCGTCAACAATAAAATGGCGGCCAGGATTCCCCAACATCTATACATATGAAAAACCATGGCTGGATTATAAAAACTTGCTCGCTCCGGCGCAATGAAGTTTAATGGCCACAAGGCATAAATTACTAATGACAGTTGACAAATGGGGGCGAATGGGTAATCTTGACTAAGTACACCGGCCAATAAGTCTAAATTTCCGCTGGATCTTCCAGGCTCCGCCCAGTGATCTAAGCAAAGAGTTAAGGCTCGTTGAGCCAGATGAACCTCCCCGATTGGTGGGGAGGTATACCGCTTTTTTCACTAGGAGTCTTTGTACGATGAGCAGTAATATCTATGTGGGCAACCTGTCCTACGACACCACCGACGATTCTCTGAGCGCCGCTTTTTCCCAGTACGGTTCGGTGCTTTCGGCTCGGGTCATCACCGACCGCATGACCGGCCGTTCGCGTGGTTTTGGTTTCGTGGAGATGGAAGACAACGGCGAAGCCCAAGCCGCCATCAGCGCCCTCAACGGCAGCTCGCTGGACGGCCGCGACCTGAAGGTCAACGAGGCCAAGCCCCGCGAAGCCCGTCCTCCGCGCCGCTGGTAGCCCATGACGGGCCCGGACAAGTCTGGCCCAGTGCCGGTCTTGCCCGTCCCTAGACGATCAAGTCCCCAAGGCCGGCCCGCTCAAGGCTTGCCGGCTTTGGGGATTTTTTTTATCTTCAGCTAGGAGGTGACCACTTGGCGAGAACCAATTATCAGTTCCAAAAAAGACAGAAGGAAATGGAGCGCAAAAAAAAGAAGGAAATGAAGCGGCAACAGAAGCTGGAAAAGAAGCAGCTTCTGGAGAACCCGGAATTGGAAGAAGGGCCCGAGTCCGACGACGAAGACACCGAACAGCAGGAAACGCCCGTCTAGACAGGCTCCGAAGATGCAGGCCGGGGCTCGTCCAGGGCCAACGACAGCGCCTGGTGGGTGGCTTCCATGAGCCGGCGGGAATTTTTCTTTAGCGCCGGGTCGCTGATGACCGGCAGCACCGTAACCTTGATTAGCCCCGGCCGGATGCGCCAGCTCTTTTTGGGCAGCACCTGGGCCGAACCCTCGATGGCCACCGGGGCCACGTCGGCCCTGGCCTGGGAGGCCAGCACAAAGGCCCCCCGCTTGAACTCGCCCAGCTTGCCGTCGGCGCTGCGGGTGCCCTCGGCGAAAAACAACACCGCGCTGCCCGCCTTGATTTTGTCCACCGCCTCGCGCATAAGCGCCCCGGCCTGGCCGCCCTGGCCGCGGTCCACGAAGATGTAGCCCGCCTTTTTCATGGCGTAGCCCCACAAGGGCACCTTGCCCAGCTCTTTTTTGACCACGAACTTGAAATCCACCGGCAGGCAGGCCAACAGGGCCAGGATGTCGAACAGGCTCTGATGGTTGCACACCAGAACCATGGGACCGTCCTCGGCGCGCTCCAGGTTTTCCAGGCCCTTGACCTGAACCTTCACCCGGCTGCCCCAAAGCAAAACCCGGCTCCAGGGCCGGGCTCCGTAGCGGTGGGTGAGGCTGCCTTTGGAATCAACCAAAAACCAAAGGATGGAGATGGTGGACCAGATGACGGTCTGCACCAAGATGAACAGGTGCAGGCAGGCCATGCCCACACGACCGAAGAACCCCACGCGCTCCACTATATGGACCACTCCACCAGGGAGGCTCCCCAGGTGAGGCCCGCCCCAAAAGTTACCATTAACAGTTTGTCCCTGGGGGCCAGGCGGCCT
Source organism: Desulfarculaceae bacterium (assembly GCA_021737645.1). GTDB lineage: Bacteria > Desulfobacterota > Desulfarculia > Desulfarculales > Desulfarculaceae > Desulfoferula. The sequence goes on along the minus strand of JAIPDO010000051.1, from coordinate 19,068 downwards.
CCGGCCACGGCCTCGGCCAGGGCTATGGGGATGGAGGCCGAAGAGGTGTTCCCGTAGCGCTCGATGGTGGTGTAGACCTTGTCCTCGGCCAAGCCCAGGCGCTGGGCCAGGGCGTTGATGATGCGGATGTTGGCCTGGTGGGGAACCATCAGGGCCAGCTCCTCCACCTTCACCTGAGCCTTGTCCAGGGTCCAGCGGGTGATCTCTTCCAGGCACTCCACCGCCTTTTTGAATAGCGGCTTGCCGTCCATGACCAGATAGAAGGGCTTTTGTTCGCACACCCCCGGCACGATCTCCATGGCCGGTTCCTGCAGGCCCAGCTTGTCCACCGAGTACAGCAGGTGGCCGAAGGAGCCGTCGGAGCGCAGGTTGACCGCCTTGATGCCGGTGTCCTCATCGGTGCGGCTTAAAACCACCGCCCCGGCTCCGTCGCCCAACAGCACGCAGGTGCCCCGGTCGGACCAGTTGGTCACCCCGGAGAGCACCTCGGCTCCCACCACCAGGGCGTGCTCGGCCTCGCCGCAACGGATGGCGTTGTTGGCCACGCTCAGCGCGTAGATGAAGCCCGAGCACCCGGCGGATACGTCCATGCTGGCCGCCTTGCGGGCCCCGATCTTTTCCTGCAACAGGCAGGCGCAAGAGGGGAACTGGCGGTCTGGGGTAACCGTGCCCACCACCACCAAGTCCAGGTCCTTGGCCTCCACATCGGATTGTTCCAGGGCCTGGCGGGCGGCCCGGGCGGCCATCTCGCTGGTGACCATGCCTCCGGTGGCGATGCGCCGCTCCTTGATACCGGTGCGGCGGGTGATCCAGGCATCGCTGGTGTCCACCACCTTTTCCAGGTCGCTGTTGGTCAAGATGGTCTCTGGGGTGTAGGAGCCAGCTCCCACTACTTTTGCTTTATGCATCTTTAATAAGTCCGGCCCCCCCGAATACGGAGAGGCGGTCCTCTAGCATAGGCCTAGAGGCCTAGTTGGGCCGGCGTCTCTGTTGTGGAGGTTTAGGGATCGCGGTGAGACGCTTGCAGTTTAAAATTCAAAGGGCTGAACTGATCCCTTTGGTGTTTATAGCTTACCATCCGATAGGCTGAAAGCCCACCTTGACGCGGTTTTTTATCTGGGGGCGAAATTGGAAAAAGCCTCGGCAACAAGCCGGTGAATAGGATTCATTTAGTCACCGGCCCCACAATGGGCATTCGTGCCTCGGCTTGGTGTATAGTAAATTAACAGAAGAATTTGGTTTCCATGCGGGAAAGCGGGGCGCAAATGGCGAAACTTTGGTCGGCGATTTTGGCCGTAAGTCTGTTGTTGGCCGCGGCAGCGGCTCTGGCCGAGGACGCGGGCAAATACACCCGGCTGGTGATCCCGGTGGTGAACCAAAGCGATGAAATGGTGGTGCTCAGCCTGGATGAGAAGGTCACCACTCCCGGCCGCCGCTACCTGGACACCAAGCACGCTGTCACCCTGAGCGTGAACGACCCGGCCCGTGACGGCCTGCGCCTGTATTACGAGCACTTCCTGCACATCAGCCAGGTGGATAAGGGCATCGAACCCTTGTGCCGGGTGAGAATAAAGACGGCCAACACCGCCGGCAGGCCGGGCAGCCTGCTCACCTATTGCTCCGCCGCCTCCAACGACGTGCGTTGTCAGTTGCAGGTGTTCAGCGAGGCCCAGATCTGCTATGCACTGGTAACGGTGCGCTAAGTTACACTCGACCCCTTTCCGGTCCGCGGAAAAGAGACTCCCGATGCGTTTCGTGGCGCTTTTGGGCCTGCTGCTTCTGATGGCCGCTCCGGCGGCGGCCGAGCAGTTCGGCTCCTTCACCCTGCACGTGTCCAATCAATCCCCCGCCCCGCTGGTGTTCAAGGTGAACCAGGGCTCCGAAACCACGGTGGCCCCGGGGCAAAACGGGCGCTTCGGCCAAGGCTTCGACTACGACCAGTTGGCCGCCAGCCCGGACTACCTGTTCCAGGTGACGGTGAGCGGCCAAGGGGACGCTCCGCCGTGCTCGGTGCGGGCGCGAGTGGAGGTGAGCGCCTGGGGCGATGACTACCTGTTCTCCTGCTCGCCGCGCCGGGAGTTGGTGGGCCCCTGCCTTTTGACCTGCGACTACGACAACGTGGGGCCGAATTCAACGGCCCGCCTGGTGTATAAACCCGGTCGATAAAACCTAGGGTATTGCTTTGCGATAAGCGCCGGTCTATCCTCACTACAAGCGGCAACCCGTCAATGAGGTCCAGTAGTGCACTTTGTGGTTTCCGGCGTGGACTGCCCCATCTGGCTGCCCCCCCTGGTGGCCTTTGTGGTCAGCTTTTTCACCTCCATGGGCGGGGTGAGCGGGGCCTTTTTGCTGCTGCCGTTTCAGATGAGCTTTCTGGGCTTCACCTCCCCGGCGGTTAGCCCCACCAATCTGGTCTACAACATCGTCTCCATCCCCAGCGGGGTCTGGCGCTATCTGCGCGAGGGGCGCATGGTCTGGCCGCTGACCTGGGTGGTCATCGTCGGCACTTTGCCCGGAGTGGTGGCCGGGGGATTCATCCGCCTGGCCTGGCTGCCCGATCCCGGCCCCTTCAAGGTCTTCGTGGGCTGCGTGCTGCTCTACATCGGGGCGCGCATGTTCTGGGATCTGCTCAAGCAGCGGGGCCAAGACAAGGCCCCCCTGCTCGAGGGCCAACCCGCGCTTTGCACGGTGGACAACTGCTCCCTTACCTTGCTGCGCCTGAGCTTCGATTTCGGGGGGCGAACCTATTCCTGCTCCACGGTGGGCATCTTCTTGCTGTCGCTGGCGGTGGGCATGGTGGGCGGGGTCTACGGCATCGGCGGAGGCTCCATCGTGGCCCCCTTTTTTGTGGCGGTGTACGGCCTGCCGGTGCACGCGGTGGCCGGGGCCGCGCTCATGGGCACCTTTGTCACCAGCGTGGTGGGGGTGGCCTTTTACCAGGCCATCGCCCCGCTGTACGCCGGGCAGATGGCCGTGGCCCCTGATTGGCTGCTGGGCCTGCTCTTCGGCTTGGGCGGCGTGGCGGGCATGTACTGCGGGGCGCGCATGCAAAAGCGGGTCAAGCCCTCCTACATCAAGGTGATGCTGGGGCTGATCCTGCTGGGTACGGCCGGCAAGTATGTGGTGGGGTATTTTATGAACTGAGCGCTGGGATATCCCGGCTCCTTCCTGCCCAAAAATATCGATCTTCTTAATAGCGGCGGAGCGGCCCGTGTCGAGGCTTGGCACGCCGAGGAGGCGCTTTGATGAGCGAGTCTCTATTGACTCACGTGGAAAACCAGCGAGAAACCTTCGAACTGAGCAAACAATTGATGCTCGAGCTCGCCGAGGCCTATTACACCGGGGTCAAAGATGCGGTGTACGGCTCGGAGGGCGCCCTGGACCTCAAGACCAGACGCCTCATGTCCCTAGCCGTGGCGGTGCAGGCAGGCTGCAAAAACTGCATCCTCGCCCAGACCAACCACGCCCTGGAGCAGGGGGCCAGCATCCAGGAGATCGTGGAGACCTGCCAGGTGGCCATCAGCATGGGGGGCACCATGGCCTGGAGCCACACTTTGATGGTGGTGGATTTTCTGCAAGAGCGCGGCTTGGTGTAAGGCGGGGCCTAAAAAACCGAAAGCCCAGGGCAAAACCCAGGGCTCCCGGCTAACCAGAACTTCTAAAATGGCCAGTTCTGCTAGATATTTTCACAAAAGCCGTGGTTTAGTCAAGCAGCAAAACAATAATTCTTCGATTTTTACTCGAACAGCACCCCAGCCAGCCAGTCCACCCCCAGCTTCAAGAGCTCTTCCTCATCGGCCAGGGCGCGGGCCACCCGCTGGTCATCAAAACCGAACTTATCGCCAAAGCCCGGCGACTCCACCAAGGGCCTAAAAGCCTCCAAATTGTACAGGGCGCTGATAAAGGCGTGGGTCTGTTGCTGGTTCAGGCTCACCTCGCCACGCCGGGCCGGGTGCATGAACAGACGCAGGCTGTAGTTGTTGGCCGCCTGGTAGGGGGCCAGGCCCTGCTGGGTCACCCAGGCGGCCGCGTCCAGTTCCTCGGGCTGGTCCCAGCCCAGGCAACCGGGGGTGTCCTGGCGCAGGAAAACCTCCTGGGGCGGCCCGCCGCCGGTTCCGGGGCGCACCGCGCGAGCCAGGGGATAGACCCGGCAGCAGGTGGGGCGGTGGGCATACACCGAGCAGCCCTGGTCGGTGACAAAGGGGCACACGCCTTTTTCGGTGAGTTTGACGCGCAGGGCGGGCCATCCGGATACCGGGTCGGCCTCCAGCTCCACCCGCTTGGCCAGCACCTGGGCGGCGGGCAGATCCAAGGCCCGGCGCAGGCGCAGAAAGTCGTAGGGCAATAGCGGCAGGCGCTTGTCGCGGCAGCAGGTGTTGAAGCAGGCCAAGCCGGGGCGGCAGGCGAAGTTGAAGCGTTCGCCGGGGGCCAGACGGCGCCCCCCCAGTTCGCCGCCGCTTTCGATCACCGCTAGATACCTTCGCCTTCCAGCCACTCCATGATCATCACCGCCGCGGACACGGTGGTGGCCCACTTGCCGTCCTTGGGGCCAACGGCGGTCTGGGTGACCTCGCTGGTCTTTACGATGCGGCCGGACATGCGGAACACCTGCTTTTTCTCGTCCCAACTCTGGTCCACGTCAAAGTCGATGCCCAGGGTGGAGGCCAGCATCTCGGCGGCCAGGTCCTCGGCGTAGTCGCCGGACACCTTGGCCGACTCCCCGTAGCCCTTATGCTCGCTCAGGTAGCCGTGCAGGGAGCGGTCGGTGGGCAGGGCCAGGCCTATGGAGGAAGAGATGAGCCGGTGAGGCTCGTTGGTCTCGTTGCGGGCCATGACGCAGAAAAGTATCTGCCCGGCCTCCAGCATGGACTCGCCCTTCTGGCGGTTTATGAGCTGGCAGGCGGGGGGGAAAATGGAAGACACATGCACCAGGTTCTGGCTGGCGATACCCGCGGCGCGCAGGGCCAACTCGAAGCTGGCCAGCTTCTCCTTGTGCTCGCCCTTGCCCTTGGTCAGATAGATGTACTTGGGTACCAGCATGGCGCCCTCCTTATAATGATGAGGCAATATTGTAACTCAGTAAGGCTACACTTATGGACGCCAAGTGGGATTCCGTCAAGACCTGGGAGAAATTTTTGCCTCCCGCCGGTTATGGCGTGGCGGGCCGAGGCTGCTATACTGCAAGCAAAACCAGCGAGGAAGCCCGTGTCTTTGATCGGAAGCAAAATTCTCACCTTCGGCGGGGTGCCCCAGCCCAAGCTGGAAAGCTGCCGGGCGGCCATCATCCCCGCCCCCCTGGAGGTGACCGTCACCTACGGCGAGGGCGCGGCCCTGGGCCCCCTGGCCATCATGAGCTCCTCGGCCAACATGGAGCTTTACGACGAGGTGCTGGACGCTTCGCCGATCGACCAAGGCATCTACACCCATGGCCGGGTGAAAACCTCCGGCCCGGTGGCCGAGACCCTGGAACGCATCCAGGCGGCGGTGAGCGCCGAGCTTGACGCCGGGCGCCTGCCGGTGGTGCTGGGCGGCGAGCACACCGTCACCGTGGGGGCGCTTCGGGCCATGGCCGAGCGCTACGGCACCGGCTTCACCGTGCTGGCCATGGACGCCCACCTGGACATGCGCGAGGACTACGAAGGCGAGCGCTTGAGCCACGCCACGGTGATGCGCCGGGCCCACGAGATGGGCCTCAGCGTGCGCTGGGTGGGGGCGCGCTCCTGCTCCCTGGAAGAGGTAGAGTTTCTCAGGCAGCAGGGGATAAAACCCCTGTGGGCCCACGAAACCCACGCCGACCCCAATTGGATAGACCGCGCCCTGGAGGGCCTCAGCGGGCCGGTGTACCTGAGCCTTGACATCGACGGCCTGGACGCGGGCATAATGCCCGCCACCGGCACCCCGGAGCCCGGCGGCCTATCCTGGCAACAGGCCACCGCCTGGCTCACGGCGGTGTGCGCCCGTCACCAGGTGCTGGGGCTGGACTTGGTGGAGCTGGCCCCCCTGGCCGGTCAGACGGCCTGGGACTTCACCGCCGCCCGCCTGCTCTACCGGGCTTTGGGCCTTATCTTCAGAGGAACGCTATGAGCCGCAAAATGGCCGGAGAGCCCATCGCCCCCGCCCCCCTGGCGGGTGGCCTTTCCACCGCCCAACTGGTGGACAACTATTTTCTGGCCTACAACGCCGCCCGCCTGCGCGAGGGCTGCCGCCTGTGGGCCCGGCGCATGGCCATGCCCGAGGTGACCGTGGGCATGAGCCTAACCGGTGCCCTGACCCCGGCCGGGCTGGGGGCCTCCTGCCTGGTGCCCCTGGTGCGCCGGGGCTTGGTGGACTTCATCGTAAGCACCGGGGCCAACCTCTACCACGACGCCCACTTCGCCCTGGGCCTGGGCCTGCACGTATCCAGCCCCTTTGCCGACGACGCCGCCCTGCGCCGCGAGGGCCTGGTGCGCATCTATGACATTGTCATGGACTACACCGTGCTCTTAAAAACCGACGCTTTTTTCCGGGAAATGATCAAGGCCCCGGAGTTCCAGCGCACCATGGGCACCGCCGAGTTCCACTATCTGGCGGGCAAGTACCTGGCCGAGCGCCAGCGGGTCTTGGGCCTGGGCGATTCGTGCCTGTTGGCCGCCTGTCATGAGATGGAAGTGCCGGTTTACGCGGCCAGCCCCGGCGACAGCAGCATCGGCATGAACGCCGCCGCCCTGGCGCTGAACGGCTCGGCCTTTGCCTGGGACGTGAACCGCGACGTCAACGAAACCGCGGGCCTGGTGCTCATGGCCAAGCGCGGCGGGGGCAAGACCGGGGTGGCCATCCTGGGCGGCGGCGCGCCCAAGAACTTCACCTTGCAAACCGAGCCCCACATCCAGGAGGTGCTGGGCATCGACGAAAAGGGCCACGACTACTTTTTGCAGATTACCGACGCCCGCCCGGACACCGGAGGCCTGTCTGGGGCCACCCCCTCGGAGGCGGTGAGTTGGGGCAAGGTGGACCCCCAGGGCCTGCCCGACACCGTGGTCTGCTACACCGACACCACCATCGCCCTGCCCATAATCACCAGCTATCTGGCCGAAACGGTGGGCAGCCGCGAGCCCAAGCGCCTCTACGCCCGGCGCGACGAGGCTATGGAGCTGCTCAGAAAAGAGGCCAAGTTTTAGATAGTTGCCTTAGGAGGCGCTCAAGCTCTGGGCCAGTTTGCGGCCCAGGGCCTTTGCTTTGGCCATGACCTCGGCGTCCCGGGCCACCCTGCCCCGTTGAAAAACTCCGTACACCGGCAACTCGGCCACCACCTCGTAGCCCAGGGCGGTGAGCGGCAGACGCATGGCCTCCAGGGTGCGGTCCATCCCCGCCTCGCCGGGTCGCTGTTCGCTGACCGCCAAAAGCGCGGCCTTGCGCCCCTGCCCGGCCAGGCGGCTGGACCAGTCACCCGGGCGTTCACCAGTGAATATATAGTAAGGGTAAAGCCGGTCGATGAAGGCCTTCATCCAGGCGGTGACGTTGTAATTGTGCACCGGGCTGGCCAGGAGCAGGCCCTGGGCCTGATCCAGCTTGGGGTAAATGAGGGTCATGCCGTCGTGGAACTTGGCACAGGCCCCGGTCTTGCGGCAGGCCTCGCACCCCACGCAGGGGCTGAAGGTGTAATCGCGCAGATGAACCGTATCGCTCCCGCACAGCACGGCCGCGCCCTTGATGGCGGCGGCTATCAACTTGTCGGTGTTGCCGCTCGCCCTGGGGCTGGCCCCCACGGCCAATATCCTAGCGTCCATTTTCTTTCTCCTGTGATGCCTCGACCCTAACATGGGCAACATTGGTCTTGCCAGCACCCTCTGGCCGTGCTATTTGTGAGCACCCGTCTGCACGACATTTCGTCTATACCCTGCGCCCCCAGGGCATGGAGCTATCTGATGTATCTGATAAACGAGGTATCCCGCAAAGTCGAGCTGAGCCAGAAGCGCATCCGCGAGTACGAAAAGGAGGGGTTCATCCTCCCCGAGCGCGAGGCCAACACCAACAACCGGCTTTACAGCGATTTCGAGGTCGCGCAGATACGGCGCATCAACTTTCTCATCCACGGGCGGGGCTTCACCCTGGCCTGCCTGCGCAACCTGATGGTGCTGGCCCCCTGCTGGAACATTTTCGCCTGCCCCCAAAAGGAATCCTGCGCTGCCTACGCCGAACCCCACCGCCGCTGCTGGGAGATTCGCCAGCAGTCGGCCACCCTGTGCCCCGGCCCCTGCGAGCGTTGCGCGGTGTATCTAAACCGCGAGTACGCGGCCGGGCGGGTGCTGGAGCCCTCCGGCGGCGCTCCCATGGACCAGGAAGGCTGATGCGCCCCGAGCTTACCGCGGTGGTGCTGGCCGGGGGGCCGGGCAGCCGCCTGGGCGGGGGCAAGCCCTGGCGCACCCTGGCCGGACGCCGCCTGGTGGACCTAGCCCTGGAGCGGGCCCGAGAGCTGTGCCCCCAGGTGCTCATCGCCGCCGCCGACTGCGCCGATTTCGCTGACCTTTCCTGCCCCATCGTGGCCGACCGCTGGCCGGGCCAGGGCCCCCTGGCCGCCCTGGTCACCGTGTTCTTGGACACCCCGGCCACCTCGGTGCTACTGCTGCCGGTGGACGCCCCACTGATGCGTCCGGCTCTGCTCCGGCGCATCCTGGAGCTGAGGCCGGGGCAAAAGGCGGTGTGTTGCCAGGGCCCCGGCGGCCTGGAGCCCTTGATGGCCTGGTACAGCCGCGAGTGCCTGCCCTGGGCCCAAAGGCTGGTCCAGGACGGGGAGCGGCGGCCCCACCGGCTCTTGAGGCAGGTGAACGCCTATACCATGAGCCGGGAAGAGGTGGCCCTGCTGGACCCGGAGGACCTGAGCTTCATCAACGTGAACTTCCCCCAAGACTTGGATCGCGCCGAGCGCATAGCCGCCGAACGTGGGTTTTTTGACACACCAAAAGGATCATAGTGTGGGTTTCGCCCCCCAACAGCACGAAAAAGATAAACTTTTCCACCCCTACCCCATTAGAGGCGCCAAACAAAATTTGCCTGCAATATTGTATCATTAGCCGTGTTTCTCTCCCCTGGACAATAAAAATGGGCGCGTGGCACGCTAGTTGCTTTCTAACTGCCCAGAGTTATGTCCGCACGAGGAGCCGACTTAATGAACCAACACCAGCGCACCCTAATGCGCCCTGTATCTTGCACCGGAATAGGACTGCATAGCGGCAGAACCGTGAACCTTTGCCTACGCCCGGCGGAAACGGACACCGGAGTGATGTTCAAGCGCTCCGACCTGCCCGCCTCTCCCCTTATCCCGGCCGACGTCAATCACGTGGTTTCCACCGATCTGTCCACCACCGTGGGCATGGACGGAGTGAACATCTCCACGGTGGAGCACCTGCTCTCGGCCCTGTCGGGCCTGGGGGTGGACAACGTGCTGGTGGAGGTGGATGCGCCCGAGATCCCTATCATGGACGGCTCTGCCGCACCCTTCGTGTTTTTGATGCGCGGCGCCGGCTTCACCTCCCAGGGCAAGCCCCGGCAATACTACCGGGTCAAGCGGGAGGTCGAGGTGTCGGAAAACGGCAAGAGCATCAAGGTGTCCCCCAACAAGAAGCTCAAGGTGGATTTCACCATAGAGTTCGACCATCCCTTGATCCACCGCCAGAAGATGGGCTTTGTCCTGGACGAGCGGGGCTATGACAAGGAGATCAGCCGGGCGCGCACCTTCGGGTTCCTGCGCGACATGCGCTATCTGCACGAAAACGGCCTGGCCCTGGGCGGCAGCCTGGACAACGCCGTGGTCCTGGACAACTACCAGGTGCTCAACGAGGACGGCCTGCGCTTCCCCGACGAGTTCGTGCGCCACAAGGTGCTGGACTTCATCGGCGACCTGGCCATGGTGGGCCGCCCCATCGTGGGGGCCTTCACCGCCCACAAGTCCGGCCACGCACTGAACAACAAGCTGTTCCGCAAGTTTTTGTCCGACCCCACCGCCTGGGAGTTGGTGACCCCCAGCTCCAGGGACATCCCCGAGGTCGCCGAGGAGCCCCTTCCCCTGTTCGACCGGGTGGCGGCCACCGCCTAAGCTCACGCCCCGCAAGCAATCCCACGCCCCGGCACCCGCCGGGGCGTTTTTTATGCTCTCAAATTAGTGAAGTCCTTTCCTGGGCCGCCGCCGGGCGGTGGGTTTTAATTAGCCAAACCCATCGACAGGTGGCGAGCAAAATGTTTACTGGTCAAGGTTCGGTCGTGGTAGGTTATCGCTGGAAAACCTTCGGGGGGGGACAACGCCTGTAAACAATGCGCGGCCCTAAACGGCAGGGAGTTCTACCTGAACCCCGGCCCAGGCCAGGCCTCCACCCTGGACACGCCCCACCCGCCCCTGCACCCCAACTGCGGCTGCAAGCTGATGGAGATCATCGACGTGGCCCGGGCCACGGGGCGGCAGGGGGAGTTGGACCAGGAGCAGGACCTCGGACCTGCGGCCCAACAGCCGAAGGAGGGCGGCACGAATGATCAACCCGAGGTCTTCATAGACAAATACGTGGGCTTGAGTTGGCGGTCCGGGAGCATCACCAGCGGCCCTATATACGGCAAGTTTTGCGGCAAAGACTGGACCAACAACAAACACGACCCAAATGACAAAGACGAGGTGGACCATGGTATGCCCTCACAAGACGATTTGGACAAGGCATGCAAGGCCCACGATCATAAATATAAAAAAGAAAAAGAAGCCGAAGCTGACCGTGAATTAGTTCGAGCCTTGGCCGCTCTGCCCGAAGACCCTAGGATGTGGCGCAAAAAACCACCGAAAGACAAAATCGAGGAAGCCAGAAAGTACCGCAAGTGGGCCTTGCTGTACTTCCAGGGGGCGGTGGCCGCCCGCGAACAGCCCGCCAAAGACCGCTATGAATGGGGTGATGACAACGAGGGGGGACGTTAATGAGCTTTCAAAACAAAGCAAAGGCCATAATCCTTTTGCTCCTGGCCGCGGTGCTGCTGGCCGGTTGTTTCAGGGGTCCGCTCTCATCCCAGCAGCCGAAAAACTCCCCTGGGGTCATGGAGGCCGTTTTCGCGCCGGACGGCAAGTCCATTTATTTCACTTTCACCAGCAAAAAAATTTACGGCCTGTTCCGAGCGGACCTGGACGGCAGGGTGACCGCCTGGCTGTCCAAATGGCGCATCGGTGGCCCCACCCTTTCCCCCGATGGTCGCACCCAGGTTTTCGCCGTGCGCACCCGGGACGACAAAGGCGATCTGTGGGCCATGGACTCCGGTGGAAGCAACCTGCGCCAGTTGACCTTTGACTCGGATTATGATCGCAAGCCCCGTTTCTCCCATGACGGCAAGCGGATATACTTCATGCGTCACGATTCTTGGGGCTCTTTCTCCAGCTTTGATTCGGGGAAAAGCTGGGACAGCGACATATTTTATTTGGACCTGGCCACCGGAAGGGAGCACCGCGTCACGGATCAAGAATTCTGGAGGTTAGGGGTGTTATTTGTTTTTCCCGATGACCACCATATTCTGATCAACACGCCGGAATACCTTAAAGAAAGCGTCTACTCCATTTGGAAAATCAACATAGACCACCCCACCAAACGTCAGCCCATCGAGCCGAATATGCAGCCATTTTCCGACCAGCCCAATGTCACATTTGATGAAGGCAACATGATTTTCGCCATGTATAGCCTGAGGCTGTCCCGGGACGGCCGATACCTGCTTTTCGCCTGGCAAGACCCGGCACACGCGGACTCGGGGGGCCCGCTGGCCGGCAACCAGATATTCCTGACCAACATGCAGGACATGAGCACTCAAAGAATCCTGGACGATAAACACTGGGTATCGCCCCGTGACATCTCCCCGGACAACCAGTGGATTCTATTTGGCGATTCGCCAGAAAAGTCTAAATTCCTGGGCGGCGTGTTTGTGGACAGCAACCTGTGGATGGTGCGGCGCGACGGCACGGGCCTAAAAAACTTCAACCTGGACTTCCGGGCGGTGCTGGACAAGCCGCCCGCAGCCGGGCGCGCTAAGTAGGCAAGCCTGATAAAAAAAGAAGAGGCACCGCCATGCAACATGAGCAAATAGCCGCTTACCTGAACCAGACCATAACCGACGCCTTAGAGGCCCAAAACCTCCGCTTCCGGGAGCACTGGGAGCCCCTGGTGGTGGCCGCCCTGAGCGCCCTGGAGCGGGTGGTGGAGAAAAGCTACCGTGGGTTCATGCAGCGGGTGGGGGCCGAGTTGGAGCAGGCCGCCACCGGCGAGCCCGACTGGGAGCGCCTGGAGGTCGCCACCGAGCGGCTGGCCGCATCCTGGGGCAGCCGCCTGACCACCATCGCCCGCACCCTGACCCACGCCGGGGCCACTCGCCTGAGGCTGGCCCAGGCCTGATCCCCTCTCCTCGCCGCTTGCCAGGGCTGGCCCCCTAACGTAACATAGCCTTGTCGCTAAACATGTCCCGTCTAGCCTGGGCAAGGGGCCGCAATTGGTTGACACGGCCGAGCTGGAACGCAGCAAAGAGATAAGGCGCCGCAAACGCGAGCGCATTATCATCATTGTCACCCTGATCCTGGTGGCGGCCATAACCTATGCCGAGACCCAGGTGGTGGACATGGCCCAGGGCCAGCCCCTGGGCAGCTCCCTTTTAGTATTCGCCCTGATCAACGTCAACGCCCTGCTTCTGTTGCTGGTCATCTTCCTGGTGTTCCGCAATCTGGTGAAGATGACCATGGAGCGGCGCAAGGGGGTGTGGGGGGCCCGCCTGCGCACCAAGCTGGTGGGCACCTTTGTGCTGCTTTCTCTGGCCCCCACCATTCTGCTGTTGTTTGCGGCCTTCCAGTTCGTGGGCGCATCCATGGAATACTGGTTCAGCGCCCAGGTGGAAAAGAGCCTTTTCGACGCCATGGAGGTGTCCGACGCCTACAGCCAGCAACTGGCCTCGGAATCCAGCCACTTCGCCGGGGTTTTGGCCGCCGAGCTGCAACGCCGGGGCTACCGCCTTTCGCGAACCGACGAAAAACTGGACGAGCTCCTGGAGAGCCGCCGGGCCCTTTTCGACCTGGCCGGGGCCAAGGTGTTCTCCGACGACCTGAAGCTCTTGGCCCAGGCCACCCAGAGCGGCACCCACGCCAGCCACCTCCAGGGCCTGCCCATGGAGATGCTCAGCCGCTCCATCTCCACCGGCCTGCCGCTGACCCATTTGCAGCCCGCCCCCACCGGGGACTACGCGGCGGCCATCCAGCCGGTGGTGCTGCCCCGCAAGGACATGAAGCCCAAGGTGATCGGCGCGGTGGTGGCGTTTCAGCTGCTGCCCCCCGGGGCCCTGGCCCGCAGCCACCAGGTGCGCAGGGGCCTGGAGGGTTACCGCCAGCTCAAGGCCTTCAAGGAGCCCATCCGCACCAACCTGTTCATCACCCTGTCCATCGTCACCCTGCTCATCGTCTTCGTGGCCACCTGGCTGGGCTTCCGCCTGGCCCGGACCATCACCGACCCCCTGCGCGAAGTGGCCGAGGGCACCCAGCGGGTGGCCGGGGGCAACTACGACTTCCACATCACCGGGGCCGGCCCCGACGAGATCGGCACCCTGGTCAACGCCTTCAACCGCATGACCGCCGATCTGAAGACCTCCAAGGCCCGGCTGGACGAGGCCCAGACCGAGATGCGCCGCACCAACCTGGAGCTGGACCGGCGGCGGCGCTACATGGAGATCGTCTTAAAAAGCGTGGCCGCCGGCGTCATCACCGTGGACGCCGAGGGCAAGGTGGCCACCATCAACCCCTCGGCCGAGCGCCTGCTCAAAGTGCAGTCCGGCACGGTCCTGGGCCGCCCCTGGCGGGAGATGGTGGACGGGGAAAACCGGACGCTCATCGAGCGAATGCTCAGCGGGCTCATCCCCGGCGGGGCGGGCACCATAGACCAGCAGGTGCGCCTGACCCTGGGCGGAGAGAGCCTGTCGCTGATGGTGCACCTGGGCCTGCTCAAGGACGAGCAGGGGCGCAACCTGGGTATGGTGGTGGTGTTCGAGGATCTCAGCGAGTTGGAAAAGGCCCAGCGCATGGCCGCCTGGCGCGAGGTGGCCCGGCGCATCGCCCATGAGGTGAAAAACCCGCTGACCCCCATCAAGCTCAGCGCCCAGCGGCTCATGCGCCGCTACGGGGAGCAGATTCCCGAAGGCGACACCGTGTTCGACGAGTGCACCCGCACCATCGTGCAGCAGGTGGAGGAGCTGCGCCGCCTGGTCAACGAGTTCTCCACCTTCGCCCGCCTGCCCGCGGCCAACCCCGCCCCGGCGGATTTGACCGTCATCGCCGCCGACGCGGTGAGCCTGTACAAGGGCGGCCACCCCGAGGTGAGCCTGGAACTGGAGTTGGAGAGCAAAATCCCGATCTTTGAGCTGGACCGGGAGCAGATGTCCCGGGTGCTCATCAACCTTTTGGACAACGCCGTGGCCGCGGTGCAAAAGGGCGATCCGCCTCACCAGGTGGTGGTGCGCCTGAGCTACGACGAGATTCTCAACATGGTGCGCCTGGAGGTGGAGGACAGCGGGCCGGGAGTGTCTCCGGAAGACAAGATCCGCCTGTTCGAGCCCTACTTCTCCACCAAGAAGGGCGGCACCGGCCTGGGTCTGACCATAGTCAGCACCATCGTGGCCGATCACAACGGCTACGTGCGGGTGCAGGACAACCAGCCCAGCGGCGCCCGGCTTATCGTGGAGCTTCCCGCCCGAGGCGCGCGGGGCGTATAGGAGATTAGTTTTGCTGGCCCAAGTGCTGATCGTGGACGACGAGCCATCCATCCGCTCCAGTCTGGGGGGCATTCTCTCCGACGAGGGCTACGAGGTTTCCCAGGCCCCGGACGGGGAAAGCGCCCTGGCCCTGTTGGAGCAGGAGGTCCCGGACATCATGCTCCTGGACGTATGGCTGCCGGGCATCGACGGGCTTCAGGTGCTCGAGCGGGTGAAAAAGCGCCTGCCCGAGTTGCCGGTGGTGATGATCTCCGGCCACGGCACGGTGGAGACGGCGGTGAAGGCCACCCGTCTGGGGGCCTACGACTTCATCGAAAAGCCCCTGGACATGGACAAGATTCTCTTAGCGGTGCGCAACGGCCTGGCCATGAGCCGCCTCACCGAGGAAAACCTTCTCCTGCGGGCCAAGGCCGAGGCCCCCTCCATCACCGGCTCCAGCAAGGCCATTCAGGCGGTGCGACGGGCCATCGGCCAAGTGGCCCCCACCGACTCCTGGGTGCTCATCACCGGGGAAAACGGCACCGGCAAGGAACTGGTGGCCCACGCCATCCACCGCCAAAGCAAGCGGGCGGCCCACACCTTCGTGGACGTCAACTGCGCGGCCATCCCCGAAGAGCTGATCGAAAGCGAGCTGTTCGGCCACGAAAAAGGGGCCTTCACCGGAGCCACCGGCAAAAAGCGGGGCAAGTTCGATCTGGCCCACCAGGGCACCCTGTTCCTGGACGAGATCGCGGACATGAGCCTTAAGACCCAGGCCAAGATTTTGCGCATCCTCCAGGAGCAGCGCTTCGAGCGGGTGGGCGGCACCAAGACCATCTCCGTGGATGTGCGGGTGTTGGCGGCCACCAACAAGGACCTGCAACAAGAGATGGCGGCGGGCCGCTTCCGCGAGGACCTTTTCTACCGCCTCAACGTCATCCCCATCCACGTGCCGCCGCTCCGGGAGCGCTCCGCCGACGTGCCTGAACTAGCCGCCGATTTTTTGGAACACCTGGCGCTCAAGCACAACCAGCCGGTGAAGCGCTTCGCTCCAAAGGCCCTGGATAAGCTGGGGTCCCAGCCCTGGCCGGGCAACGTGCGCGAGCTCAAGAACCTGGTGGAGCGCATGTGGATTCTTTGCCCGGACCGGGAGATCGGCCTGGAGGATCTGCCGCCGGAGATCAGCGGGGCCACCGCCCCGGCCGGGCCGCTGCCCGAGCTGTTCAGCGGCGACTTCAAAAACGCCAAGGCGGCCTTTGAAAAGGCCTATCTGGAAAGCAAGCTGAACCAAAACCAGGGCAACGTTTCGCGCACCGCCGAGGAGGTGGGCCTGGAGCGCAGCCACCTGCACAAGAAACTCAAAAGCCTGGGTATCAAGACCGGCAACGGAGATTAGACATGGACCCGGAACAGACCTATCCCGCCACGGTTCCCTCCTGCCTGAGCCTGGATGAGGCCCAGGACATGGTGGCCGGTTTCGTGGAGGCTTTTCACAACCAGGACGTTCAGGCCCTGGCCGACGGATGGACCGACGACGTAGTGATCCGCTTCGCCGACCTGCCCGAGATCAGGGGCAAGCGCGATGCCATGGAGTGGGTGACCTCCCGCTTCGCCCGCCAGCGTGGCTACCGCCTGGTCAAGACCTTCCAAGCCGTCACCGGCGACGTTCTGGGCGACTCCTGGGTGGGCACCTGGGAAGACGCCATCACCGGCAAGAAGATGCAGGGCAAGGGCATGGAGTTCCTCACCCTCAGGGGCGGCAAGATCGCGGTGTGGGAGGCGGTGTTCAACGTGTGGGAGCAAGGTGCGCAGGGCAATACCCCTGTAGCCTAAGCCTCGCCCCTCCCCAAACAACACGCCCGCTCCCCCGGTCGGGGAAGCGGGCGGCGTGTTTTTCTCGGGCGCGGTTTTAGGCGCGCAGGGCCTTCTTGCGCCGGCGCAGATAGCCCAGGGTCCCCATCAGGGCGCTGCCCATCAAGAGCAGGCTGCCCGGCTCAGGCGCGGCGGCCCCGCCCCCGCTGGTGGCGAAAAGCAGGTCCTGCTTGTTGTCGCTGGTGGCGAAATGGAACTCGTTCTGGAAGGTGTAGGTGCTGAAGTCCACCCCGGAGGCCTCGGCCAACATTTCATAATACAGAGTGGTCACATAGTTGCTCTGCCACCAGTTGCCCTTGACCTTGGTCAAGTTCCAGTTGTCGAACAGGTTCCACAGGGCCGCTTGCACCGCGGTGGCCGTCTCGGTGTCATAGGCGTCATCCACCCCGCCCAATGAGGGGGAGTAATTCTCCATGATCCAGGCGGCCTGGTAAAGATCAGCGTGGTCCTTGTAATCGAATGAACTCAGGTCCTGCACCTTGTACTTGCCACCCACGCCGTAGGTCAGCATGTCGGTGCAGTAGGCGGCCAGCACCTCCTGCTCGTCCCAGGTGATGTTGAACTCGCCCACGTAGTCGGCTTTCACCTTGTGCCAGCCGATGTAGCCTTCCACCTTGAGCCCAGGGATTTGATAGCCGTGGAAGCCGATGGTGTCGGCCAGGGCGGCGGCCGGAAGCAGCAGCACGGCGAAAAGCAGGACGGCAATTATCTTTTTCATGAGCATCCCCCCAACGGACGCGGCTTGGCGGCCTGAGCCCAACTCAGACCCACACCAACGGCGTCCATGGTTCCACAGCGATCAATCCGCTGAAATAGTCTACACCTATATACTAAGGCCGTTTTGGGGGGCAGGCAAGCTTTCACCAGGGGCTGTTTTTAAAACTACACCTTTTTGGGTTTTCGTAAAACTGAAAAATGTAGTTGTGGCCATAAGCTAGGAGTTGTCCGCCCGGTGGTTGTGCACCAGGAGCATCAGCCCCAGGCCCAGGGCGGCCATCACCGCGTCGATGGCGAAGCTGATCTCATAGCCGCCGGTGGTATCGCGCAGGGCCCCAGCCACCCAGTGCACCGTAACCGCGGCCACCCCGTTGAACACGGTCCACATGCCCACCACCGTGCCCATGACCGGGCGGGGGAAATAGTCGCCCGCGCAGGCCCCGTACATGGGGAAGATGGCCCCGAAGAAAAAGGCCAGCACTCCCACCAGGGCGGCCAGGGCCCCCCAGGTGACCCCCCAAATCAGGATGCCCACCACCGCCACGGCCACCAGGCCGTTGGCCAAAATAATCATGTTGCGCCGCCCCCAGCGGTCGCTGAGCGGCAGCAGCACCAGCACTCCGGCCACCTGGGCCAGGCCGTGCACCGTGGCCAGTTGGCTGGCCTGGGCCATGGGCAGGCCCAGGGAATGTTGGGCGTAGTCCACCATGAAGGTGGTGACCCCGTACACCGCATAGACCACGCAGTAGTAGGAGGCCCCGATAATCCAGAACAGGCGCCCCCGGAGCACCGCCCCCACCAAGCCCTTTTCCCAGGTGGGGACCGTGGGCGGCAGGGCGCTTTCGTAGGGCCGGCGGCCTCCCCAGGGGGCCGTGCCAGCCGCCTCCGGGCTGCTGCGAATAAACAGGCCGTTGAACAGCACCATGACCAGGGCCGCCCCGCCTAGAATCCACCAGGCCCAGCGCCAGCTCAAAGAGGCCACGATCAGGGGGAACACCATCCCCAGGCAGGCCAGGCCCAGGCCGTAGGAGGTGGAGAGGATGCCCAGGGCCAGGCCCCGGCGGTGGGGGGCGAACCAGCGCTGCACCAGGGCGATGAGCGGGGCCCACATGCCCGTGGCCCCCAACCCGGCCAGGCCAAAGGCCGCCGAGGCCCATCCCAGGCTATGGGCCGCGCCCAGGCCCATGAGCCCCAGGCCCAAAATAAGCGAGCAGAGGGTGAGTATCGCCCGGCTCCCCACCCGGTCGTTTAGGTATCCCGCCAGGGGAGTGAAGATCAGATAGACGAAAAGGTAGGAGTTGTAGATGGTGCCGCCGCTGGTGCGCGAAAGCTCCAGAGGCCCCAGCATCTGGGGCAGCACCAGCCCATAGCCCAGCCGCGCCGCGAAGTTGATGAACACATCGGCGAAGCATACGGCCAGGATGACCCAGGCCCAATGGATGGTAACGCGCGGCATAGGGCTCATTCTACGCCAGACGCGCCGCCGGTCCCAAGCATTAGCTGCAGCGCCCAGCCCATGCTTGACAGCCCGGCCCTCCTTTTGCTAATTAAAGACGCGTAGGGCCAGGACTGCCCTACCAAGAGGCCAAGAGCGCCTCCTTCCCTGTTCGGGCGGGGAGGGGGGCGTTTTTTATTTTTGGCGGGCCTCTGGACACAAGGCGCCCACAGTCAGCCTTGGCCGTGGGGGGGAACCATGGGCCACGCCGAGCCATCCGGCGCAAGGCCCCTATTCCTATCATTCCAGAAGCCCACGCGAACTTTCGG
>JAIPDO010000050.1 GCA_021737645.1 Desulfarculaceae bacterium | reverse complement strand
CAGACGCCCGCCGGAGGCCAGATCCCTGGCAGGCAAAACGGTCAAAAGATGCTTGACCGCATCCACCAGGCTCAGGACCTCGTCATCGGGTTGGGCCAGGTCGGCCCGGCTCAGGCCGGTGATCACCGGCAGATCCGGCAGGACCCGCCGTTGGTGCACCGCGATGGGCCTTAGTTCCCGGTCCAGGTAGAAGATGCGGCCCTCCACCAAGGCCATGACCATGGGGCGGCGCTCAACCACTTGAATCACCACCGTGTCCGGCAGGCGGCGGCTCACTTCGGCCCGCTCCACCCAGGGGATGGCCCGCACCCTTGCGGCGATCTTGCCCACCGGCAGGGCCAGCAAATTGCTGTCGCTGCCCACCTCGGCCGCGCTGAGTATGTCCAGGCGGCTGAGATGATCGGTGCCCTCAACCTCGGCCCGCTGCACGGCCAGGGCCCGGCTGGTGCTCAAGAGCCCCCAACCGGTGAGTAGCGCCGCGCTGACCAGAACGAACACCGCCCCGGCCAACACCGTCCGCCGGGCCAAGCCCTTGGCCGCGGCGGGCAGAGGCTTCGCCTCCTTCACCGCCGGGGCGCGCTTTGCCACCCGCTGGGCGGCCAGGCTGGCTTTCACCGGCTTGGCCCGGTTGCCCTGGCCGGGACGCCGGGTATTTGGGCGGCGTTTAAACACCAACCACCTCCACCTCGGGCTCCAGGCGCACGCTGAAGGCGTCCATGACCTTGAGTACCACCGTGTTGATCAGGCTGAGGATGTCGGCGGCGCTGGCCCCGCCCCGGTTCTCGATGAAATTGGCGTGCACCCGGCTGATCACTGCCCCGCCCACGGCCAGGCCCTTGAGCCCAGCGGCCTCGATGAGCCGGCCGGCGTGGTCGCCCGGCGGGTTCTTGAAAACGCTGCCCGCGGTGCGCGCGGCCAGGGGCTGGCGCAAGCGCCGTAGCTCCAGCAGGGCCTTGCGGCGGCGCTCCACCTCGGCGGGCATGGTGGCCTTTAGCCCCAGGCGGGTCCCCAAAACCATGGCCCCGGCGGGCAGCACCCGGCGGCGATAGCCCGAGGGCAACTCCTTGCCTGGGGTTTCGATTATCTCGCCGCTGGGCAGAAGCAGGCTAACCGCCGAGGTAAGCTCGGCCATGTCGCCGCCGTGGGCCCCGGCGTTGGTGGCCACCGCCCCGCCCAGGCTGGCGGGGATGCCCGCGGCCCACTCCAGCCCGGCCAGGCCCCGGCGGGCGGCCAGGCGCACCGCGCCGGGCAGGGGAGCCCCGCCACCGGCCAAAAGAATGTTGCCTTCCAGGGCCAGCTTGCCCAGCTCGCCGCCCAGGCGAATCATCACGCCGGGGTAACCGGCGTCGCCCACCAGCAGGTTGGAGCCACGGCCCAGGGCCTTGTAGACCACCCCGGCCTCGCCGCAGGCGGTGACCAGCCAAGCCGCCTCGGCCGCGCTGTTCACCCGAGCCAGGCACCAGGCCGGGCCGCCCACGCCCCAGGTGGTGTGGCGGCTCATGGGCTCGTCGAAGCGGGCCCTGGAGCCCAGCCTGGCCTGAATCAGCTTTTTAAGCTCAATCGGCATGGCTCTCCACCAGTTCCTCGCCCAGGCGCCATACGTCGCCCGCGCCCAGAGTCAAAAGTACGTCCGTGGGATTCAGCAGCCGGGCCAGCTTGGCCACCGCGCCCTGGCGGCTGCCCACGTATTCCACCGAGCGGTGGCCATGGGCCCGAATGGCCTCGGCCATGCCCTCGGCGCTCACCGAGGGGTCTTCCGCTTCACCGGCGGCGTAGATATCCAACACCAGAAGTTCGTCCGCCCCGTAGAAGGAGGTGGTGAACTCATCGAACAGATCTTTCAAGCGGCTGTAGCGGTGGGGCTGGAAGGCCACCACCAGACGGCGCTCGGGCCAGCACTCCCTGGCCGCGGCCAGGGTGGCCTTGATCTCGGTGGGGTGATGGCCGTAGTCGTCCACCACCAGGCAGCCGCCGGGGCCGGTTCCCTTGGCCTCGAAGCGCCGCCCCACTCCCTGGAAATTGCCCAGGGCCTGCTTGGCCGCCTCCAGGGCCACCCCCAGCTCCAGGGCCACGGCCAGAGCGGCCAGGGCGTTCTGCACGTTGTGCCGCCCCGGCAGGGGCAACTCCACCTGACCGGCGGCCTCGCCGCGCACGTACAGGGCGAAGCGGGTGCCCATCCCGGCGGGGCGCGGGTCGCGGGCCTGAATGTCGGCCTGGGATGAGAGCCCGTAGGTGATGGTGCGTTTGTTGACCCGGGGAATGAGCCCGGTGAGGCGCTCGTCGTCCAGGCACAGAATCGCCGCGCCGTAGAAGGGCACCTTGTTTATGAACTCCACGAAGGCCTCGTCCAGGGCCTGGTCAGAGCCGTAGTGCTCCATGTGCTCGCGGTCCACGTTGGTGACCACCACCACCACCGGGCTCAGCCGGGTGAAGGAGCCGTCGCTCTCGTCGGCCTCGGCCACCAGGAACTCGCCGGAGCCCAGGCGGGCGTTGCTGCCCAAGGCCCCCACCTTGCCGCCCACCACCACGGTGGGGTCCAGGTCCCCGGCGGCCAACAGGGTGGCCACCAGGGAGGTGCAGGTGGTCTTGCCGTGAGCCCCGGCCACGGCCACCCCGTACTTGAGGCGCATCAACTCGGCGAGCATCTCGGCCCGGGGGATCACCGGGATCAGACGCTCGCGGGCGCCCTGCACCTCGGGATTGTCCTCGTGCACCGCCGAGGAGACCACCACCACGTCGGCCCCCTCCACGTGGTCGCGGTGGTGACCCAACTCCACCCGAGCCCCCAATCCGGCCAGGCGGCGGGTGGTGTCGCTCTCCTTGAGATCGCTGCCGCTCACCTGGTGGCCCAGGTTGATGAGCACCTCGGCGATGCCGCTCATGCCGATGCCCCCGATGCCCACGAAGTGGATGCGCTGGTGCCTCTGATACATCAGGCCGCCTCCTTCATGAGTTCCAGGCAACGCCCGGCTATGTCCTGGGCCGCCTGGGGCCTGGCCATTTGGCGGGCGCTCCGCTCCATGGCCATCCGCTGGGCCGCGTCGTCCATCAGCTCCGCGATGGCGCGGGCCGCCGTCTCGGGATTCAGCTCGGCGTCGGGGATCAGCCGGGCCGCCCCGGCATCCACCAGGGCCTGGGCGTTGAGGCGCTGATGATCGCCCGCCGCGTAGGGATAGGGCACGCAGATCATGGCCCGGCCCGTGGCCAAGCCCTCGGTCACCGTGCCCGCCCCGGAGCGGCACAGCACCAGATGGGCTTTGCCGTAACACACCCCCACCTGCTCAAAGAAGGGGGCCACCTCGGCGGCGAAGCCGACCTTTTCATAGGCCTCGCGCACCCATTCGGCATCCGACTCGCCGGTCTGGTGGATGAAAAACATCTGTTCCTTGCGTCCGGTTAAAAGCTCCAGGGCCCCGGTCACCGCCTGGTTCAAGCTGCGGGCTCCCTGGCTGCCGCCCAGCACCAACACGGTGAAGCGCTGGGCCGGGTCTTCCCGCTGCGCCTCCTGGGCCTGCTCCAAAAGCTCCGCGCGCACCGGGTTGCCGCAAAACTCGCTCTTGCCGCTGGGGAAGTGTTTGCTCGCCGCGGCAAAGGCCACGAAGGCCTTGGCGGCCACCCGGCCCAAAACGCGGTTGGTGAGCCCCGGCAGGGCGTTTTGCTCTTGCACCGCCAGGGGCACCCGGCACAACCAGGCGGCCAGGCCCAGGGGCAGGGCCGCGTAGCCCCCCACCGCCAACACCAGGCCGGGACGGCGGCGGCGGATGAGACCCACGGCTTTGAGCACCGCGCCGGGCACCACCGCCAGGGCGGACAGGCGCGAGAATATGCCTTTGCCCCGGAAGGCCTTGGCGGGCAGCACCTCTTGGTCGTAGCCCGCCTGGGCCAGCACCCGGCTCTCCAGGGGACGCCCGGCGTTGACAAAGGCCAGGGACAGACCGGGGCGGGCCCTGAGCATCTGCCCGGCTACGGCCATGCCCGGGAAAAGATGGCCACCGGTGCCGCCACCGGCTATGAGCACCAAGGCGCTCAAGCTTTCCTCCCGCTGCCCGCCGCCACGCTGAGCAAGATGCCCACGCAGGCGAAGTTGACCAACAGGGAGCTGCCGCCGTAGCTGATGAAAGGCATGGTCAGGCCTTTGGTGGGCAGCAGGCCCATCACCACCCCGGCGTTGATAAAGGCTTGCAGCCCGATAATCAAGGTGGAGCCCATGGCCAGGTAGGTGCCGAAAAGTTCCCGCGCCTCCAGGGCGATCTTCACCCCCCGAATGACCAGCAGCAGGAAAAGGCCCAGCACCAGCATCACCCCCCACAGGCCCAACTCCTCGCCCAGCACGCTGAAGATGAAGTCGGTGTGGGGCTCGGGCAGATAAAAGAGCTTCTGCTTGCCCGCGCTCAGCCCGGCGCCCCACAGGCCGCCCGAGCCCAGGGCGTAGAAGCTGTGAATGATTTGGAAGCCCGCCCCACCGGCGTCTTGCCAGGGGTCCAGGAAGGCCAGGATGCGCTTCAGGCGCCAGGGGTAGTGCACCACCATCACCCACACCAGGGGCGAGGCCATGGCCAAAATGCCCAGCAGATAGCTGAGGCGCGCCCCGGCCACGAAAAGCATGAGGCACGACAGGCAGAACAGGATCACGCTCATGCCCAGGTCCGGCTCGGCGGCCACGGGTAAGATCAATAGGAAGGTCACCCCCAGGTGGGGCAACAGACCTCGGCTGAAGCTTTTGATATGTTCCTGGTGACGCGACAGGGAATAGGCCAGGTATAGCACCAGGGCCAGCTTGGCCATCTCCGCCGGTTGCAGGGAAAACGGCCCCAAGCGCAGCCAGCGCACCGCTCCGCCCGCCTCGTGGCCCACACCGGGGACGAGCACCAGCAGCAGGGCGGCCAACACTCCCAGCAGCACCGGATAGGTAAAGCGGGCCAGACGCCGGTAGTCCACCAGGGCCAGGATGCCCATCACCACTATGCCCGCCACGACGTGCAACACTTGGGCCTTGAGGAAATAGGCCCCATCGCTGTGGCGTTGCACCGCCAGGGCGCTGCCCGCTGAATAGACCATCACAACGCCCACCCCGGCCAGGGCCAGGGCGGCCAAGAGCAGCCAAGGGTCTCCCACCCGGGAGACGGCCTGGCCCGTGGATGTGGATTTGGGGGCGCTCAGCACTGCTTCAGCCATGCATCACCTCCCGAACCAACGCTTGAAAATGCTCGCCCCGCTGGGCGTAACCCGTGTAGGCGTCGAAGCTGGCGCAGCCGGGGCTCAGCAGCACCGCCTGACCGGGAGCCGCTGCCTGGGCCGCCGCCTTCACCGCCGTGGCCAAATCCGGGGCCATCTCGCTGGGGGCAAAACCCTTTATCTGGGACTGGATTGAAGGCCCGGCCTCGCCAAAGCAGATCACCCGCGCGGCCCGCTTTTTGAGCAGCGGCCCCAGGTCGGCGAAGCGCCCATCCTTGTCCCGGCCGCCCAGAAGCAGCAGCACCGGCATGTCCAGGGCCTCCAGGGCGGCGGCCACCGCGCCCACGTTGGTGCCCTTGCTGTCGTCAAAGAAGCTCACCCCGTTTTTTTCGCCCACCAGAGCCAGGCGGTGCCCAAGGGCCTGGTAGCTCCCCAACGCCGCGCTCATGGCCGAGGCCCCTGCCCCGCAGGCCAGGGCGGCCAGGCAGGCGGCCAGACAGTTGAGCCGGTTGAAGCCGATGGCCAGGTGCCCGGCGGGGAGCTTGACCCGCAGGGGTCCGGAGCCCGCGTCCAGCACCAGCTCGTCGCCCTCCAGCCAGCCGCCGGGGCTCTGGTGGCCGTCCGCGCCGTAGCCCCACACCTGGGCCGGGGCCGCCGTGCGCCGCGACCAGACCTCGGGATCATCGTCGCAGAGCACGGCCACGTCGCCGTTGGCCTGGTTACTGAACAGGCTCATCTTGCTGTCCGCGTAGGCAGCGAAATCCGGATAGCGGTCCTGGTGGTCCGGGGTGATGTTGAGCACCACCCCCACCCTGGGCCGCAGCTTATCCATGGTGTCGGTCTGGAAGGAACTGACCTCGGCCACCAGCCAGTCGGCCTCATCGCTTTCGGCGGCCATGTCGCACACCGGACGGCCCAGGTTGCCGCCCACCAGGGCCTTGAAACCAGCTTGGCGCAGGATGTCGCCCACCAGGGTGGTCACGGTGCTTTTGCCGTTGGTGCCGGTGATCATAACCGTGGGGCATTTGGTGAAGCGCCAGCCCAGCTCCAGCTCGCCGATCACCTTTGTCCCGGCGGCCCGGGCCTGCTCTATTTCGGGCAGGCGGTGGTCCACGCCGGGGCTGAGCACGATGAGTTGGGACCAGGCGAAATCCTCGGCGCGGTGACCGCCCAGGGTCAGGCTCACCCCGGCCGAAGCCAACTCGTCGGCCACCGGCGGGGCTGGGTGGCGGTCGGTGGCCCGAACCACCGCGCCCTGGGACAGGCACAGCAGGGCCGCAGCCCGGCCGCTCACGCCCAGGCCCACCACCAAAACCTTTTTGCCCCTAAGCTCCACCGTCACCTCAGCTTCAAGGTGCTGACCG
Source organism: Desulfarculaceae bacterium (assembly GCA_021737645.1). Classification (GTDB taxonomy): domain Bacteria; phylum Desulfobacterota; class Desulfarculia; order Desulfarculales; family Desulfarculaceae; genus Desulfoferula. The sequence continues at coordinate 21,692 of JAIPDO010000050.1, read as the reverse complement.
CCACCAGGGCCAGCATCACGGCTATGATCCAGAAACGCACTATCACCTTGGGCTCGGCCCAGCCTTTGAGCTCAAAGTGATGGTGCAAGGGGGCCATGCGGAAGATGCGCCTGCCCCCGCTCATTTTGAAAAAACCGACCTGCAAGATGACGCTCAGGGCCTCCACCACGAACAACCCGCCTACCAGGGCCAGGAGGATTTCGTGCTTGGTGCACACCGCGGTGACCCCCAGGGCCCCGCCCAGGGACAGGGAGCCGGTGTCGCCCATGAAGATCTGGGCGGGATAGGCGTTGTACCAAAGGAAGCCCATCACCGCACCCACCACCGCGCCGCAGAACACGGCCAACTCGCCCGCCCCCTGCACATAGAGGATTTGCAGGTATCCGGCGGCCTTGGCGTTGCCGGTGAGGTAGCTGAGAACCAGATAGGTGCCGGCGGCGATGAGCACCGGGCCGGCGGCCAGGCCGTCCAGCCCGTCGGTGAGGTTAACCGCGTTGGCGGTCCCCACCAGAATGAACATGGCCAGGGGTATGTAGCCCCAGCCCAGGTCCGGCAGAACCAGCTTGAAAAAGGGCACGGAAAGCTTGGTGCTGTAGCCGGGGTGCAGGTACAGGGCCAGAGCCGCCGCCAGGGCCACCAGAGCCAGCATCAGGAACTTGCTGCGCGCCCTCAGGCCGCCCTCGTTGGTCTTGCTCACCTTTTTCAGGTAGTCGTCCGCGAACCCGATCAGGCCGTAGCATAAGGTCACCCCCATGGCCACCCAAAGGTAGAAGTTGCCCAGGTCCCCCCACAGCAGCAGGGAAACGGTCATGGCGAACAGAATCAGCACCCCGCCCATGGTGGGAGTGCCAGCCTTGGCCTTGTGGCTCTCGGGGCCCAGCTCGCGGATGTACTGACCCACTTGTAGCTCTTGCAGCTTGTGGATCACCCAGGGGCCCATGAGCCAGGCCAGCATCAGGGCGGTCACCGCCGCATAGATGGTGCGGAAGGTGATGTAGCGGAATACGTTCAAGGCCCCGAAGTAGTCGGCCAGGGGATATAGGAGGTGGTACAGCATTAGTGCGCCCCTCCCTGTCCGCCGCCCAAGCGGGCCACCACCCGCTCCATGGCCATGGAGCGCGATCCCTTTACCAGCACCAAGTCGCGCGCGTCCAACAGTTGTGTAATCTGATTAAGAAGCTCATCCATGGCCGCGAAGATCAAAGTCTGATCCGGGGACAGGCCTCCTTCCCTGGCTCCCTGGGCCACATCCTCGGCGTGTTCACCCAGGGCCACCACCAGGCGGCAACCCGCCTGGGCCGCCAGCAAACCGGTTTGCCGGTGCATCTCGGCGGCAAGCTCGCCCAGTTCTTTCATGTCGCCCAGCACCAACACCAGAGGCCGCCCCTGGGCCATGGCCACGGCGGCGCTCAAGCCAGCGGCCACCGAGACGGGGTTGGCGTTGTAGGTGTCGTCGACCACCGCCGGGCCATCCGGGGCCCCGGTGAGGGCCAGGCGTCCGGGCACCGTGGTGAAGGCCCCCAAACCGGCGGCTATGGCGTCGGCCCCTTGCCCCAGGGCGTGGGCCGTGGCCGCAGCGGCCAAGGCGTTCATCACGTTGTGGCCCCCCGGCGCGGCCAGGCGCACCATGATCGTCTCCCCGGCCAGGTCCAGGACAAAACTTTGCTCACCGCCCATAGCGGTGATTTCCTTGGCCCGCACATCGGCCATGGAGTCGATGCCGAAGCTCACCACCCGGCAGGGCAGGCTGGCCGCGTAGGGGGCCAGCAGGGGGTCGTCCAGGTTTACCACCGCCGTGGCCGCCGGGCTCAGGCCGTCGAACAGCTCGCCCTTGGCCGCCGCGATGGCCTCCACCGAGCCCATCATGCCGATGTGGGCCAAGCCCACGTTGGTGATCACCCCGGCCTCGGGGGCGGCGATTTCGGTGAGGCGAGCTATCTCGCCCGGCGCGTTCATGCCCATCTCCACCACGCAAGCGGTGTGTGCATCGCGCAGCCCCAGCAGGGTCAGGGGCAGGCCGATGAGGTTGTTCAGGTTGCCCTTGGTGGCCAGCACCTGGTGCCGCCCACTCAGGATGGCCGCCAGCATTTCCTTGGTGGTGGTCTTGCCGTTGCTGCCGGTGATCGCCGCCACCAGGGCGCTGTGCTCCCGACGCCAGGCCGCCGCCAGATCGCCCAAGGCCTGCAAGGTGTCCTCCACCTCCAACAGGCAGTGGCCGTTGCCCGTGGGCCCCTGGGCTCCACGGCGCACCAGGGCCGCCGCCGCCCCGGCATCGAAGGCCTGGTCCAAGAAGGCGTTGCCGTCGAAATTGGGGCCGTTCAGGGCCACGAAAAGCTCGCCCGCCTGGATGGTGCGAGTGTCGGTGCTCACCCCGGTGAAGGGCAGCACCGGGCACTCGCCCCGCGCATGGGCGCCGGTGGCCTGGAGCACCATGGCGGCGTCAAGCACCGGCATGACCCACCTCCTTGCCGCCCCGGCGGGTCAGAGCCAGAGCCGCCTGCTCGCAGTCGTCAAAGTGCAGCCGCTGGTCAGCAATGATTTGGTAGTCCTCGTGGCCCTTGCCCGCGATGAGCACCACGTCCTCGGGCCCGGCTGACTCGATGGCCAAGGCGATGGCCGCGGCCCGGTTCGCTTCGCCCACATAGGCCGGGCCGTCGCTGTCCAGATCGTCCACCCGGCGGGCTCCGGCGGCCTTTAGCCCCGGCTCCACCATGGCCATGATGGTATGGGGGTCCTCGGAACGGGGGTTGTCGCTGGTCAACACCGCCAGGTCGGCCCCGATGCCCACCGCCTGGCCCATCAGCGGGCGCTTGCCCTGGTCGCGGTCCCCGCCCGCCCCGAACACGCAGATCAGGCGTCCGGGGGTCAGGGGCCGAAGGGCGGCCAGCACGCTGGCCAGGGCCTGGTCGCTGTGGGCGTAGTCCACGAACACGCTGGGGTCGCCGGGCGCTCCGGGCACCCGCTGCAAACGGCCGGGCACGCCGGGCACCGAATCCAGGGCCCGCTGTATCTCCTTGGGCTCGAAATCCAGGGCCAGGCCCACCGCCGTGGCGGCCAGGGCATTTTGCAAATTAAAGGGGCCCACCAGGGGTGTGGACATCTCAAAGGAACCGGCGGGCCAGTCCACCAGGCAGCGGCCACCGCTGAGGCTCATTTGGGGTTCGGTGCCGCGCACCCTGGCCGCCGGGCTGAAGCCATAGGTGAGGGTGCGCAGGTGCAGGCCGGTGGCCTCCCCGGCCAGGTGGGAGCCCTTGGGGTCGTCGGCGCAGATCACGGCGGCCGGGTCCTTGCCCGCCCGCTTGGACTGAGGCAAAAGCTGGCTGAACAAACGGCGCTTGGCCTGGAAGTAGGAGTCCATGTCGCCGTGGTAGTCCAGGTGGTCGCGCGACAGGTTGGTGAACACCGCCGCGTCGAAGCGGCAACCAGCCACCCGGTGCTGCTCCAGGGCGTGGCTGCTCACCTCCATGACCACGCCCTTTACCCCGGCGGCGTACATCTCGGCCAGGGCCGCTTGCAGCTCCACCGACTCGGGGGTGGTCATCATCGAGGCCCGGCGCTCTCCGGGGTAGCGCTGCTCCACGGTGCCCAACAGCCCGGCCGGGCCGCGCTGGGAAAGCAGGGCCTCGACGAGATAGCTCACCGTGGTCTTGCCGTTGGTGCCGGTTACCCCCACCAGGGCCATGTGGCGGCTGGGCCTGCCGTAGAAACGGTCGGCCATCAGGGAAAGGGCCAAGCGGCTGTCGGGAACCTGTATCTGCACCAGGGGCAGATCGGATGGGCGCTGCACCAGGGCGGCCAGGGCCCCCTGACCAGCGGCCATTTCCAGGTAAGCGTGGCCGTCGGAGGCCACCCCGGCCAGGGCGGCGAACACATCGCCCGGCCCCACCCGGCGCGAGTCGTAGACCAGGCCGCGCACTTCCTCCACGGGCAGCTCGCCGTGCACCGCCTGCACCCCCAGGCCTTGTATCAGGTCGGAAAGCCGCATCACGCGCCTTCCCTGCTGGGCGGAGTCAGGCGGATCTGGAACCCCTGGCCCTGCTTGAGCGGCGTGCCAGGAGCCGGAGTCTGGGAGCTCACCCGCCCCCAACCGGTGGCGGTCACCGCAAGTCTGCTGTGTCCGGCCAGAGCCAGCACCTGACGCAGGGTCAGGCCGGTGAGGTCCGGGACCAAGCCCTTGGCCACGGCCTTGGCCGGGTCCTGGGCCGAGGCGGGGCGGGCCAACGGAGCAGCCGGGGCCTGCGCCTTGATCAGCGGCGGATTGCCGGGGGCCCGGTGCACTCCCAGGGCCTTGAGCGAGGCCTTGGCCATGGCCACCCAGGCTGGTCCGGCCACGGTGCCTCCGTAGTGGCGGCCCTTAGGGGTGTCGATCACCACCAGAATCACCGCCTGGGGATCGTCGGCGGGCAGGTAGCCCACGAAGCTGGACATGTACTCGCTTTGGGAATAGCCGCCCTCGGGCTTCACCTTCTGGGCGGTGCCGGTCTTGCCCGCCACCTTGAATGGCGGCACCTGGATGCTTGCGCCGGTGCCGCCGGGCTCGGTGACCATCTGCATCATCTCGCCCAAAAGGCGGGCCTCGGCGGCGCTGAGCACCCGGCGCACCGTCTGGGGCCGGGTCTCGGAAACCAGGATGCCCGAGCCGCCCACCACCGCCTTTACCACATAGGGCCGCATAAGCACGCCGCCGTTGGCGATGGCCCCCACCGCGGCGGCCAGTTGCAGGGGGGTTATGGCCACCCCCTGGCCAAAGGCGATGTTGGCCAGCTCCAGAGGCTTCAAACCCAGAACCGGGCGCAGGATGCCCCGGGACTCGCCGGGCAGGTCCACTCCGGTGGATTGCCCGAAACCGAAGGACTTGAGGGTGGCGTAGAGCCTCTTGGGGCCAAGGTCTATGGCCACCTTGGCCGCGCCGATGTTGGAGGAGAACTTGACGATCTCGCCCAGGTTCAGCTTGCCGTGGGGGTGGGTGTCGTGGATGGTGCGCCCGCCCACGCGCCAGGAGCCCTCTTCGCAGTCAAAGCGCTGGTCCATGGTGATGCGGCCAGAGTCCAGGGCGGCGGCGGCCATGAAAAGCTTGAAGGTGCTGCCCGGCTCGTAGGGGTCGGTGACGCAGCGGTTGCGGTAATTGTCCCGCGGGTAGTCCTGGTACACGTTGGGGTTGAAGGCGGGCAGCGAGGCCATGGCCAATATTTCGCCGGTGACAGGGCTGAGGATCACCGCCTGGCCCCCCGCCGCCTTCCAGCGCTTGACCGCCCCGGCCAAAATTTTCTCCACCTGATACTGGAGGGAGTTGTCGATGGTCAGGATCAGGTCGCGCCCCTGGGTCATGCGGCCGGAGGAACCGCCCGTGAGCAGGAAAGTGCGGCCCAGGGCGTCCCTGGCCCTGGTCACGGTGTGCCCCTTGCCCCGGAGCACCTTGTCGTACTCGCGCTCCAATCCCTCCAGGCCCTTGGCGTCAATGCCGGAGAAGCCCAAAAGGTGGCAGGCCAGGTTGGTGTAGGGATAAAAACGGCGCGGCTCCTTGACCAGCCCCACCGAGTTAAGCTCCAGGGCCTTGACCGCCTGGGCCTGCTCCGGGTCCACCCGGCGCTTTAGCCACACGAAGTGGCGCTTTCCCTTGAGGCGGTGGATCACCGGCTTGGCCTCGGTGCCCAGGGCCTTGGCCAGGCGCAGGCCCTCGCGCCGGGAGTTTTTCACCGCCACCGGCCGGGCATAGACGCTGTCGGTCTCCAGGCTCAGCGCCAGCTCCACCTGGTTGCGGTCGTAGATGATGCCCCGCTGGGGGGCGATCTCCACCTCGCGCACGATCTCCCGTTGGGCCTTTTGGGCCAAAAACTGGCGCTGGAAGACTTGCAGGTCCACCGCGCGGCCGGCCACCAGGGCGAAGATGGCCACGAAGACCCCGCCCAGCACCCACAGGCGCACCCGCACCCAACGGCGGAAATCCTTGGGTTGGCGAGGGCTCACGGCAGCACCCTCACCCTCTCTGGCGGGGCCGGGGCCAGGCCCAGGCGGGCCCCGGCCCGCTCCAGGCGCTCGGGGGAGCGAAGGTTGTTGAGCTCCACCCGGAGGCGGCGGCCCATCTCCATCAGCTCCACCTGGCTTTGCCGCGCTTGGCTGAGTTGGTAGGAGATGCTCAGTCCCTTGACCCCGGTGTAGAGATAAAATAGGGCGCAGCCGGTTACCAGGCTCAGGACGATGAGTCCCTGGCGCAGATTGATGACCGCCCCGGTGCGCTGCTGGGCCGGGCGGCGGTTGGCGGCTCGCACGCTTACGTTCATGCCGCCGCCTCCGTGCGCTGGGCCGCCCTTAGGCGGGCCGAGCGGGCCCGTGGGTTGTCCGCCACTTCCTCATCGCTGGGGCGGCCCAGCTTGCCCAGGGGCTTGAACAGCGGACGCAGGCCGCAGCCGCACATGGGCAGGTCCGGCGGGCAGGTGCAGGGATTGGCCCAGGCGGCCATGGCCTTTTTCACCCGGCGGTCTTCCAGGCTGTGATAGCTGAGCACCGCCAGGCGGCCTCCCGGCTTGAGTAGGCGGGGGGCCTGCTCAAGAAAACGCTCCAGCATGCCCAGTTCGTCATTCACCGCCAGGCGCAGCGCCTGAAACACCTGGGTGGCCGGATGCAGGCGGCGCTTGCGGCGCTCGGCCATGGGCATGGCCCGCTCCACCACCAGGGCCAGACGGCCGGTGGTGGCGATGGGCTCCACGGCGCGCTCCCTCACGATGGCTCCCGCGATGCGCTTGGCCAGGGGCTCTTCGCCCAGGCGCTTGAACAGCCGGGCCAGCTGGGCCTGGTCCAGGGTGGCCACCAACTCTGCGGCGCTGGGGCCCTGGCTGCCCATGCGCATGTCCAGAGGTTCGTCGCGGCGGAAGGAAAAGCCCCGGCCGTCTTCATCGAGCTGCATGGAGCTCAGCCCCAGGTCCAGGAGCACGCCGTCGGCCAAGCCCGCACCCAGGGCGCTTAGTTTCTGCTCCATGTTGTCGAAGGTTGCCTGCACCAGCTTTATCCGCCCGCTGAATTTTTTGAGCCGCCGCCCGGCCAACTCCAGGGCCCTGGGGTCGCGGTCCAGGCCCAGCAGACGCCCGCCGGCTGTGAGGACCGAAGCGGCGTGTCCGCCCGCGCCCAGGGTGCCGTCCACATACAGCCCCCCCGGCCGTGGAGCCAGGACCCTCACCACCTCGGCCAGCATCACCGGCCGATGGTGTTGGTCCATGGCCTAGATTCCCAGCTCAGCCATGAAGGAGCTGAGGTCGCCGAAATTATCTTGAATGCGGGTCCGTTCCTCGTACCAGCGGTCCTTGTTCCAGAGCTCGAAGTTGCTCTGCATGCCCACCAGCAGAACCTGGCCATCCAGATCGGCCAACTCGCGCAGGGGAGGAGGTATGAGAACGCGGCCCTGCTTGTCCAGGGTGCATTCGGTGGCGCCGCTGATAAAGTAGCGGCGAAAGGCCAGCACGCGGGGGTCCACCTGTGACTGGCGGCCGATCTTGTCGGCGATGGCCCGCCACTCCTCGTAGGGGTAGGCCACCAGGCAGCGGTCGCTGGTAGTCACCACCACCCGCTCGTCGCCGTGCTTTTGTTTGAGCACGTCGCGAAAGCGGGCGGGGACTGCGACCCGGCCCTTGGCGTCGATGTTATGTGCCGACCAACCCGTAAACACCTTGGCTCCTTTGGAGGGGAGACACCCACCATTCCCCACCATTACCCACTTGGAACCACATTACCCAAGCAAAAGGGCGCATGTCAAGAAACAAACAAGAAAAATCTGACTTTTCGTCCCGTGATAAAGGGGCCTTGAAACCCTGCCCCCAAGGCCCGGGCCATGACCAGCCCGCCCCAGGGCGATGCAGATTTGGCCCCTTATTCAAGGCGTGAAACAAAAACATCACCCAACGGGCTAAAAAACGGCCCAAAAGGGCGTCCGGCGAGCTGCTCAGTGGTGGTGGGGATGGGTGGGTGGTGGCCCTTTTAGAGACACAAGGGAACAGCTTTGCCCCTCAGGGCGCATGAAAATCTTTCACCGGTATTACGCTAGGGAAGCATAGTCGCGAAGATAGGACATTTTTACAACAATGCGTATTGACGCCCGATAATTCGTGGTGCTATTCTGCATTTGCTTTAAGTACGCGTTGGCGTGCAGTTTTACGGCGGCAACCAGCATGGCATCTCCCCAGTCCGCCGGGAACGAGGCCAAGAGCGCTCTTAACGCCACTGGCCTAAAAGGCAAGGGCGCCTTTCCAAAGTGGAAAGGCGATTGGGGATAAGGACAAACCTCAAAGGACCGAGGAGGAGGCATGGCTAAGAAACCTGCCACCAAGGCGGACATGATCGACAAGATCGCTAAGGACGCCGCAATTTCCAAAGTCGCCGCCAAAAAGGCCCTGGAATCCATCGTCGAATTCGCCACCAAAGAGGTGAAGGTTGGACGCCCGTTCCGGGTAGCCGGGCTGGGTACCTTCCAGCAGAAGAAGAGCAAGGCGCGCAAGGGTGTGAACCCGGCAACGGGTGAGCCCATCAAGATCAAGGCCAGCAAGCGCATGGTCTTCAAGCCTAGCTCGGCGGTGAAGCTGCTTCTTAATCCCAAAAAGAAGTAAGCTCTCAACTCGGCGGAAACGCCAATTCAGGCTATCCGGCCGGGACGCCCCCGGCGCCGGGACCGGAGATGCCAGCCTTTTTTACGGGCTCGTAGCTTCGCGCCCAGAAGGTGGAGTTTGCTCCTCCCGCCGGACGGCGGGGCGGGCGTCTATGGTAGGCGCTGAAATAGGCGCCGCCTTCGCTTTCTGCGCGCTAGAGCAGGCTTGCCTATATATGCCGGGCGGGCCACCGTGAGTAATCCGACTGACCTTATAACCGGCAAGCCCCAGTCAGACAGTGATGATGAGCCGGTGCGCCAGGCTACCGAGGCCCGGCTGCTGGCCATGGGCTATTCCCCTCAAGACATCAGCGTGGACGCCACCCGGACCCTGGGCCCGGAGCAGGACTCTTTGCGCGTGCTGGCCGACCTGCTGGTGCATAGTCAGGGCCGCCCTGCCCTGCTGTTGCGCTGCGCCCGAGGTTCCCTGGTCACCAGGGAAAAAGAGGCCCTGGCCGCGGCCCGGCTAATCTCCCCCAATCTGACGCCCCTGACCGTGGTGACCAACGGCGAGGACGCCGAGCTGCTGGATACCGTGGACGGCAAAGTGCTGGCCACGGGCCTGACGGCCATTCCCGCGCCCGGCGAATTGCAGTGCCTGCTGGCCCAGCGCCCCCTCCAGGAACCCACCGCCCAGCAGATCACCCAGGCGGCCAGGGTCTACGCGGCCTATAGCGGCTTCCACTGCGAGGCTTATTGCCGCTGATGAAGGTGACAATCCAAGCCGTTGCTAAAAAACGTCACCCTGAGTTGCTCAAGGTCTGGGAGGCCTCGGTCCGCGCCACCCATGAGTTTCTGAGCGAGGCTGACATCGCCTTTTTAAAGCCGCTTATTCTGGAAAGCTATTTCGACGCGGTGGAACTGCGCTGCGCCGGGGATGAACAAGACCACCTGCTGGGCTTTGTGGGTGTGGCCGAGGGAAAAATCGAGATGCTTTTCATCGCCCCAGAGCACCGGAGCAAAGGAATCGGGGCGCTTCTCACCAATCACGCCATTGGGCAGCAGGGCGCGACCAAGGTTGACGTGAACGAGCAGAACCCCCAGGCGGTGGGCTTTTACCAGCACCTTGGCTTCAGGGTAGTTGGCCGCTCGGCCACCGACGGCCAGGGCAAACCCTTCCCGCTGTTGCACCTGGAGCTGCGCCGAACCTAGGCCCTTCGTAAAGTTTTCTGCCCCCAGGGACAGGCCGAGCTGCATATGCCGCAGATGTGGCCATCGTGGAACTGCATGTAGTGAGTCTTCTTGTAGGCGTCGCACGCCGCCGGTTCCAAAATCTTTTCCCGCTCCAGGCCGGGCCGCCAGGTGCCGCCCTCGAGGGCCCCGGCCGGGCAGGCGCTGATGCACTCGGTGCAGGTTCCGCAATAGCTCTTTTCCACCGGAGGGTCCGGGGTCAGCGGGGCGTCGGTGAGCACCGTGCCCAAGCGCAGCCAGGGCCCCAGGCGGCGGTTGATGAGCTGGCAGTTCTTGCCCACCCAGCCCAGGCCGGAGCGGGTGGCCGCGGTCTTGTGGGGAAAGTCGCCCCGTATGTTCACCGGGTCGCTACGCACCGAGGAGGGCACCGCCCAGGCCCGGTGCCCTGCCTTGGTCAGAAGGCCTTGCAGATCTCCGCAGATGCGGTCCAGGCGGTGGTTGGTGGTCTCATAAAGCTCGGTGTAGGTCTGGTTGGGCCCTTGGCGGATGGAGGCCATCACCTGGGGCTCCATGGCCAGGGCCAGGGAGACCGCCCTGGGAAAGTCCCCCAGCTTGGCGGGCACCAGGCCCCGCAGATCGGCCACTCCCCAGGCCGCCACCCCCTCTTGCCCCAGCAACCGGTCCACCTGCCCACGCAACGCTTGCTTCGTATCCATGGTTCTCTCCCCACACGGTGATGTGGTTTTATTGTAGCAGCATCGCCGTCCTGCGTGCCTTGACCGGCCAGAACCCCTGGGGTAGATTAATCTTTTCTTGAGGAGCCCGCAGCCATGGAGTTCGTGGAGCTTAGCGGAAAACAGGCCGCCCAACGTCCCGAGGCCCTGGCTTTGGCCCAGGACGCGCCCTGGGGGCAGGGCTGGCCTCCCGGCCCGGATCACCGGGTGTTGGCCGACCGGGACTGGTCCTGGCTGGCCGCCTGGCATCCCCTGGCCTTTGACAGCGAGGTGTTCGGCCTGCCCCTGGGCCAGGTGAGCGCCCTGCTGCACCGCAACCCCTGGCCCGAGGCAAGTGCCCTGGAACAGGGCGCGGCCTTCATGAAACGCCTGGCCACCGGTGCCCGCGAGGCGGGCCTGGCCGGTTTGTTTGCACGGGCGGCGGAAAAGGACTTCCTGGCCGCCCAGGCCCTGGAGGCGGTCGGAGCCAAGCTGGTGGACGCCAGCGTGGTTTGGGAGGCCGATCTCAGCGGAAGGGATCAGGCCCCCACCCCGCCCAAGGGTTTTGTGGTGCGCCCGGCCACGGACGGCGATGCCACGGCCCTGGCGGCCTTGGCGGCAGGCGCTTTCTGCGACCTGGAGGCCTACGCCGACCGTTTCGCCCTGGACCCCCGCCTGCGCCATGGCTGCGGCGAGCTTTACCGCCGCTGGCTGGCCAACAGCCTGAGCGGCCGGCAGGCGGACATGGTGTTGGCCTTGGCCACCGATGAGATGCCGGTGGGCTTCATAACCCTGCGGCGGAACCAGGGGCAGGAACCGGGCTGGGTGGTGCTAAACGCCGTATCGCCGGATAAGCGGGGCCTCGGCCTGTATAATATGCTTTTGGCACACGGCTTGGCCTGGTTGGCCGGGCAAGGCGCATCCCGTGCGCGGGTGCGCACCAAATTCAGCCAGCGCGCGGTTATCCGCGCCTGGAGCCGCCTGGGGGCTCGCCCCCTGGCCGGAGATTTCACCTTCCACCTTTGGTTGGACGAGCTATAGGAGCTTATAGCATGGCGCGAGTATTGATAACTGGCGGAGCCGGCTCCATTGGATCATATATCTGCGAAGTGTTGGTGCAGCGGGGCCATGAGGTAACCGCCCTGGACAACGGGCCCTCCCGCAAGGTTGAGCACCTGTTCGACTCCGGGCGCTTCAAGTTCGTGCAGGACTCGGTGCTTTCCAAGGACGTGGTGGAGCATCTGGTGGATCGGACGGAGATCGTCATCCACCTGGCGGCCATCGCCGACCCCAAGCGCTACGTCACCGAGCCCTTGAACGTGCTCAACGTGAACCTCAAGGGCACCCTGCATCTGCTGGAGGCCGCGGCCCGTGGCGGCAAGAAGTTCGTCTTCGCCTCCACCAGCGAGGTGTTGGGCCGCAACCCCAACGTGCCTTGGGACGAAGAGGCCGACCGGGTGCTGGGGCCGCCCTCCATCAACCGCTGGTGCTACTCCACCGGCAAGGCCCTGGTGGAGCACTATCTCTACGCCTACGGCCAGCAGGAAAACCTGCCTTTCGTCATCATGCGCTTCTTCAACGTCTACGGCCCCCGCTGCGATGACCTGGGCCAGGGCCGGGTGATCCCCATCTTCCTGGAGCGCTTCCTAAACGGCGAGCCGGTGGTGATCCACGGCGACGGCAAGCAGACCCGCTGCTTCACCTACATCGAGGACACCGCCGAGGCGGTGGTGGAACTCTCGCTCAACGACGCCGCCCTGGGCCAGTGCTTCAACGTGGGCAGCAACGTGGAGACCTCAATTTTGGAGCTGGCCCAGGCCATGAAGCAGGTGGGCGGCTTTGAAAACGAGCTGATCTTCAAGCCTCACCTGGAGGTGTTCGGGCCCTCCTACGAGGACATCCCCCGGCGCATCCCCAAGGTGGAGCGCATCGCCAAGGTCATCGGCTGGAAGGCCACAACGCCTCTGGACAAGGGCCTGGCCGACACCATCGAGTTTTACCGCTAGCCCTAAACGAGGGAGACCGCATGCTCGATTGCAAGGGATTGGCTTGTCCGCAGCCAGTGATGCGGACCAAGGACCTGTTGGAAAAAGAGGTCCCGGAGACGGTTCAGGTCCTGGTGGACAACCAGGCCGCCGGTCAGAACGTACAGCGCTTTTTGCAGTCCCAGGGCTACGAGGCCGAGGTGGCCGCCCAGGGTGGCGATTTCGTCATCAGCGGCCGCCGCGACCCGGACAAAGTGGCCCAGACCCCGCCGCCGGAGGTCTACACCTGCTCCCCGGAGGACGCCCGGACCCTGGTGTTCGTGCGCTCGGACACCTTGGGGCGCGGCGATGACAAGCTGGGCGCGGGCCTGATGAAGAACTTCCTGCTCACCCTCAAGGAGATGGGCCCGTCCCTGTGGCGCATCCTGTTCCTCAACTCCGGAGTCAAGCTCTGCTGCGAAGGCTCCGAGAGCCTGCCAGCGTTGCAGGAGTTGGTGGACAGCGGAGTGAGCATCCTGGTCTGCGGCACCTGCCTGGACTTCTACGGCCTGCTGGAGCAAAAGAAGGTGGGCGATACCACCAACATGCTCGACATCGTCACCTCCCTGCAGGTGGCCGGCAAGGTGGTCACGGTCTAGAAGCCCCCTCCTCTCCTCTGGCGCAAACGCCGTTTTTCTTCGTCCCGATTCATAGTAAAACTCAATACAAAATGCCTCGGTCAATAGGCTTTGCAAACAAAGCTTCGCCTTCTCGCGTCAAGAGTTTTGCAGGAAAGCATTGGCGTCCGGTGAGTGGCCTGAGCCTGTTTAGAAGGCCGATGTGCTAGCTTGCGAGTCCACCGGCACAGCCAGGGAGTGTCAGGCAAGGCGGCGGCGAGCGCAGACCGCAGGCGTATTCTTATATACGCCGAGGTTTAAGCGATGCCGCCAACGCCGCATGGCGCTTCCTGGCGCGGCCGGGTGCACAGGTTAAGGCTTGAACCCCCGCACTAGGGAGGCTGGCGAGCCTTCGCGGGTGGGGCCTTCATAGCTGCATCCGGTGAGCCCGGCTTGCTCCATGAAGCCGCAGATATCGGCTGCGGTGTAGCCCTGACCGTCTTCGGTGTTCACCAGCATGTTCAGCGAGAACAAGGCGGGCCAGGGATGCTTGGGCTCCTCGGTGTCCACCACGAACTCCTGCACCCACAGCGCCCCGCCGGTCTTCAGGGCCGAAGCCGCCTTGGCCACCAAACGGCGGCATTCCTCAGGCCCCTCGCCGTGCAGCACCTGGCTCAGCCACACCACCTCGTAGGGGCCGCCCAGGTCGTTTTTCTGGTAGTCTCCGGCGATGAAGCGCACCTCGCCGCCGCGCGCATGGCGGGCCGCCTCTTCCTGAAAATAAGGCTGGGCGCCGGGCAGGTCGAACACCGTGGCGCTGAGGCCGGGGGTCTCGTCGGCAAAGGTGAGGCCGTAGACGCCGGGGCCGCCGGCCAAATCCAACAGGCTCTGTCCCGAGGCCAGCCCCAGGCGGGCGGCGGTGCCTTTGGCCTGCTGGCGAGCTATGTCGCGCATGGCCCGGTAGAAGTGGGCCCGCCCGGCGGGCTCGCCGTTGGGGTCCTTTTTCTCGGTCATCTCCACTGGCTTGCCGGAGCGGACGCTGCCGGTGAGTTGGGCCCAAACCGGCATGAGGTCGGACATGTGCAGCACCATGTTGCTCAAGCTGTGGGGGGCGTCCGGGTCCAGCAGGGTCTCCAGGCCCGGAGCCAGGGCATAGGCATCGCCCTGCTTAACGGCCAGTTCCAGGGCGCGCATCCCGATTAGCAGCATCCTGGTGGCGCGCAGGTCCAGGCCCAGGGAAGAGGCCAACTCATCAGCCGTGGCCGGACCCTCTTGGGCAAGGCGGGCGGCCAGGCCGGTGCGCACCGCCGCGTGCAGGGCGGCCGAGGCCCAGAAGCCGCTGGCCAGACGCGAGACATCCTCGGGCTTCCACTGCTTGGGGCTCATGACCGCTCCTTTTGGCTTAGGACAAAATCAAATACCAGACTACCAGGGCCACCGCGTTGACCGCCAAGGGGGCCGCTATGTAAGGGTAGCAGGAGGTCAGGGTGCATTTGAAGTAGTCGCGCGACAGCAAAAAGCATAGGTGCAGGGGGGAGAGCATCATCCCGAAAAAGCCGCATACAAAGGCCAGGCCGCCGTGGGCCAGGTATTCCATGGTGCCCATGCCGCTGATCAGGGGCACCACCACCGGCAGGCTGGCGGCCACGTATCCCACCGCGATGCCGGTGACCAGCCCGCTGACAAAGGGCAGCAGGCAGATCATGGCCAGGGCGGGGATGCCGTAGGCGTTCATTTCGTGCTCGATCTCGACCACCGCGCCCGAGGTTTTCATGAGCCCCTGAAAGACCATGATCCCCACGATGAGTCCCAGCATGGCCAGGACCTCACGGCGGCCGAAGGTGGCCAGCACCTTGAGCGGCCCCACCCGGTTGGCTACCGCCGCCGCGATGAGCGCCCCGGCCAGGCCCGCGATGAGCGGGGACCCCTCGGGCCAGGGCGGGCCGCCCTTGCCCCACAGAGCCCCCAGGGCCGAAACCACCACCACCACCCCGATCATCACCAGGATGGGGGCGCACTCCTTGAAGAACTCGGCCAGCGAACCCACCCCGCGATCTTCCGCTGCCTGGAGGTCGGGCAAACGGCGCAGCAAAAACCACACCCCTCCGGCCATGTGCACCATGGCCAGGGGAAGCATGACCAGCATGAACGACAGGGTGTCCACGCCCAGCAGGGAAACCGCCAGGATGAAGCCGGGGTACATGGGCCACCAATACTCGCCGTGGTGGCGGAACCAATAGTTGACCGCCGCCAGCAGCTGACCGCTGGCGCTCCCATTGGGGCCCGCCTGGCAGGAGGCCTCCACCATGGGCGCGGAAAACAAGGCCCCGCCTGGCATGGGCAGCAGGCCGATGATGGCCGGCATCACCGCCGCCGCCGCCTTGGGCGAGCGCACCAAACGGCTGAAGCTGGCCACGATGCGCTCCAGCTGGCCGCCTTCCTTCATCAGGCTGCTCAAGACCAGCATAAAGACCACGGCCAGGGCCAGGCGCAGGCTCACCGGCGAAAACACCGCCTCCACCGCCTCGGTGGCCACCTGGAGCGGCCCCTGGCCCATCCACAGGCCCAGGATGAGGCCGCCACCGGCCAGGCAAATGCCCAGGTTGATCTTGAAACGGCTGGTGGACACCACCAGGACAAAGATGACCAGCACCTTGGCCAGGGCCGGCCAAAGCATGGGATTGAATATTTCACTCACGTTAGTATTGCCTCTTGATGTCCAGTGGATTTGGCAAAGCGTTGCAGAGCGGCGGTGTCGTTGTCGCGCCGGGCCTGGGCAAGAGTGTTCATTTCCTCGGCGGTGCGCCGAAGCCCGGCGGCCAGCTCCCCGGCCCGGCCCTCTAACTCGGCCAGGCACAGCCTAAGCTGGTCGCAGCACTCACCGATGCCCACGTTGTGTACGTGGGACTGGCACATGAGGTGGTGGCGCCGCCTGAAGGAGCGCACCAGGCAGCCGTCCAAAAAGGCGGCCAGCATGGAGTCGGCAGCGGCCTGCTCGGCCAGGGCCAGGAAAAGGGCCTCGGCCGCGTAGAGCCAATCCCCGGCCCGCTGGCTACACAGCTCCTGGTAGTCGGCCAGGGGTGCCGCCGCCCGCTGCCACAGCCGGGTGGCCGCGGTGGAGGCTCGGTTCAGCCCGCGGGCGTAGTGCTCCAGGGCGTCGGCGCTGAGCCAGCGTTCCTGGCGCAGCAGCGCCGCCTGCACCGGCTGGCCCGGCCCGCCCAACATGGGCAGCATCTCCTCCAGAGGAGCGTAGGTGGTGCCCGGCAGGCCCAGGCCGTGGCGGCTGGTGTTGATGGCCGACACTCCCTGGCGGGCCAGCACCCGGCCCAGGGCGCAGGCCCCGGCCGCCTGGTGCAGGGTGGCCTTGACCGTGCCGCTGTCCATGTCCGGCATCATCAGCTCGCCCCGAGGATCCATGAGGTCCGCGCCCACCAAAATAAGGGGGTGGCAACCGGCCACCAGGGCCACCTCGGCCAAACGGCCCAGGGTGTGCTGCTGGGGACTCAGGGCCTCGGAAAGCGGAGCCAGCGGCCCCAGGGCGGTGCCGCGCGGGCCCAGGCACAAGAAAACCGGCCCAGGGTGGGCGCGGATGGTGGGGGCGTGGGCCACTTCCTCGGCTATCAAAGGAGTGCGGGCCAACATGGGGTGGCTGTAGGCGAACAGGGGGCCCAGGGCCGGGCTGGCCAGCCCGATCCCACTGGGCACGATGCCCGCCTCGGCCACCTTGGGTAAGGCCCGGTCGGAGCAGAAAAACACCGCGCCGCCCAGGTTGCCCGCCAAAAGCTCCAAGGCGCCTGGCAATGAGGGGCCGTCCAGGGCCAACACCGCCGGGCGGCCTATGAGCGAACCGGGCAGGGCCGGGGCCTGGGCCGCGAACGCCGCGTGCACCAGGTTGGCCACCAGGTTGGCTCCGGATTGCATCTCCCAGTCCAGGGCCAGGTCCCGCGCCCTGAGGGCGTGGCCCAGCACCCGGTAGAGCCGGGCCCGGGCCGTGGCCGCCTCGGACTCGGAACCCGCGTGCAGGTGGACCATCTCCATCTGGCCGGTAAGGCTTAGCTGGGGGTTGCGGCTCAGCGCCTCTTCCAGGTCGGTCTCCGACGGAGCCAGCAGCACCAGCTCTTCCCGGCCCAGGGGAAGCCCCAGGTCGTGGCGGCCCAGGGCGGCGGCCAAAAGCTCGGCCCTGGGTTGCAGGCAAAATACCTGGTGCCCGGCGGGCATGCGCTCCAACAGCAGGGCCACCTCGTCCAGGAGGCCGCCGCCCACCACCAGGGTTATGCCCCCCGGCCGGGGGCGCAAGCGGCTCAGCCCCTCGTTTTCTCCGGACAGCGGCCCTGGAGCCGGCGCACCGGAACCGGTGCCGCTACGCTCCAACCAGGCGGCCACCTCGGGCGACACCATGGACACCACGTCCAGGTTGTTGCGGTAAAGCTCTGGTGAGAAGGGATCGACCGGCACTGGATCTATCCTCGATGATGGCTTGGTTGGTTCAGGTTAGTTGAAGGGAATTTTATCGGTGAGTCGAGGGGTTTGCAACTTCCCCCCGGTTGGGGGCGGCCGAGGGGGGGGCCTGTTGCAGCCGTCCGCCCACAAAGCGCAGCAGCACCGGGCGGCCGGGGCGCAGGTATACGTAGTGTTGTTCGTCGCTGATGTAGTTGACCATGAAGGAGCGCTGTGGTTTGCCCCAGGCCAGCTCGGCCCACCAGAGGTTGTCACCCTTTTCCAGACGGCCCGCGGCCAGGCGGCGCTTGAGTTTTGGGGGCAGGTTGGCCTGGCGCAGGCGGACCAGGCGCGCAGCGTGCAACGATGCCGGCCCTGGGACCAGGGCCGCGTCTTTGGCGGGCACCCTGGCCAGGGCAATGAGCCCCACCCTGCCCCGGCCGCCCACCTGGGGCGCTTCCGGGCCCAGGATGGCCTTGGAGGTAACCCACCAGGGGCCGGGCATCCCATGCGGCTCAAAAAGCCACACCACCGGCCAGCCGCGTTGGGCGCGCCGGGCCAGCCAGCGGCCGCTCACCGGCCTGCCTTTTGGCCCCAGGGACACCGCCAGGTAGCCGTCCGCCTCGCCGCGCACGTAGCCCCAGGCCTCCAGGGCCGGAGCGGTGATGGACGCGCCACCCTGTTCAAGGGTGAGTTGGGCGGGTGATAGCAAAACCACGGCAGCCACCGGCGGGGTTTGGCCACCGGCCAAAACCACGGCGGCCAGGCCCAAAACAAGGGCCAGGGCCAGCGCCACCATAAATAGTCCGCGCCGCATTAAGCGGCCTAGTACATGGATGAGTTCCAGCGTTTCTTGCGCCGGTGCAGGGCCAGTCCCATGAGCCATCCCACGATGAGCACTCCGGCCCCGGCCAAGAACCACTTAAGGTTGCTGGAAAATTTCAGCGACTTGTTTTCCACCACCAATTCGGTGTTCTGCGCGCTCTGCTTGTCGAATTGAGCCTGCAGCTTTTGGTGGCGGGCCTTGAGAGCCATCACATCGGCCGCGTCGGCCGACAGCTTGTCATAGCGGGTCTGCAATTCGGCCAGCTTGGCCTCGGTCTCGCTGAGGTTCTTGCTCAGGCTCTGGTTCTCTTTGTGCATTTGCTCCAGGCGGCGGGCCTGGTCCTTGTTGGCCGGGTCCAGTTCGGCCAGGCGCAACTTGGCCGGGCGCTCCTTGACCAGGAATCTGGTCAGAACCCAGCCCTCTTTGCCGCCGGACAGGCGCACCAGGGACCAGCCATCGGGCTTGGACCCCAACAGGATCATCATGTCACCGGTTTGGGCCGTGGCGATAACCTTGTTGCCGGTGCTGGGGCCCGAGCGCACCGTGATCCGAACCTGGTCGGTCACATAAAGGGTCTCTTGCGCCGCAGCAGAAGCCGCAGCAAGCAGCACAGCAAGAATTACTGCTGTAACTATACGAAAAATCATTATTATTTTCCTCCGTGCGCTTCACCTGCCAAGAACTTAACAAACTGCCGGGATGCTGTCAACGCGGACGCTCGGCTGAGCGGACACATCACTAAGGGCAACCGGTTTTTCCTTTGACCCATTGGTCTAAAACACCTAATATGATGGCCATATTGCCTGCCCACCCACCCTCAAGGCGCTTCGGACCACCAAGCGCAGCGGTTTGCTATGCAACACAGCCGGGTTCTCATAGTCGACGATGAACAGGAAAACCTTCTACTGATGGAGGACCTCTACCGCCAGCACGGCGCCCAGGTGATCAAGGCCCACAATGGCTTGGAGGCTCTGGATCTGGCGGAAAAAGAGCTTCCAGATCTTATCTTGCTGGACGTGATGATGCCCGGCATGGATGGTTATGAGGTCTGTAAGCGCCTCAAGGACGGGGATCACACCCAACGCATACCGGTGATCATGGTCACCGGCATGGGCGCGTTGAACAACAAGCTCAAGGGGCTGGACGCCGGGGCCGACGACTTTTTGAGCAAGCCGGTGAACTCCGCCGAGCTTCTCACCCGCTCCCGCAGCCTGCTCAGGGTCAAGGAACTCAACGACGAGTTGGAAGGCGCCTACCACCGCCTGGCCGACATCGCCTCCTACACCAACACCCTGCTCAGGCGTTTCGACCCCTATGGCTTCGACCCCTACCAGAGCCTGGGCGGGCTCATGGAGTTTCTTCTGGGCGAGGGAGCCAACCCCCACAACCGCCCCGAACGGGTGATCCTGCTCAACAAGCGCGAAAACGAGGCCTGGGAGGCCTGGCGTTACGAGCGCCGGGAAAAACACATCTCCCGCTATCTGCTGGGCTCCCGCCTGGACGGCGAGGCGGTGGAGCCCATGTTCGAGGGCCAGGAAAAGTTCTTCTGCAACCGCGACGACGAGTGTTACCGCCGGGTGGTGGATTCTTCCCTGTGGGAGCTATTGGAGGAGCCGCCGCCCAAGGACAACACGGTGGCCTATTTTTCCGGCTCGGTGGCGGTACTCAGCCTGGACACCCCCAAAGCGGTGGGCGACTACGAGGCCCAGGTTCTATCGGCCATGGTGGCCACCATCCATTTTTTCCTCAAGACCATCAGCAGCCAGATGAGGGAGGTGGAAAACGCCTTCTTCTACACCATCGAGTCCCTGGCCCGGGCGGCCGAATCCCACGACGAGGATACGGCCAACCACATCACCAGGGTAAAGCGCTACGCCGAGGCCCTGGCCAGGGCTCTGGGCCAACCCGAGGATTGGGTGGTCACCCTGGGCTACTCGGCCCAGATGCACGACGTGGGCAAACTGCACGTGCATCCGGATATCCTGCGCAAACCCGGCCCGCTCACCGCCGTCGAGTGGGAGGAGGTCAAGCGCCACACCACCTACGGGGTGCGCATCCTGGGGGAGCATCCCCGCCTGGCCATGGCCAGGGAGGTGGCGCTGAGCCACCACGAGCACTGGGACGGCAGCGGCTACCCCAGGGGGCTGGCCGCCGAGGAAATCCCCCTATCCGGGCGCATCTGCATGATGGCCGACGTCTACGACGCCCTCAGGAGCGTGCGCCACTACAAGCCCACCTACACCCACGAAGAGGCCTTTGACATAATCCTGAAGGGTGATGACCGCTTGAAGCCCCATTGGTTTGATCCGCAGGTGCTGCAAGCCTTTCTGGACATCCACGCTCAATTCGCTAAGATATACCGCGACACCAAGGACTAGGCGGGCCTTTCGGGCTCTGGGGTCTTGTAGCCCTGGGCACGCCTATTATTTGCGCTTTCGGCCGCGACTAGTTTACGAGGAGGTAAAATGAGCGAAATCAAGACGATTGGCATAGTTGGCGCGGGGACCATGGGCAACGGCATCGCCCAACTGGCCGCCCAGAGCGGCGCCCAGGTGATCATGCGCGACATCAAGGACGAGTTCGTCGAGCGCGGCCTGAAAGCCATCGACAAATTCCTGTCCAAGGGAGTGGAGCGGGGCAAGGTGAGCCCCGAGCAAAAGGCCGAGGTGATGGGCCGCATCACCGGCACCACCGACATGGCCGATCTGGCCCCCGTGGACTTCATCATCGAAGCGGTGATCGAGGACCTGGACCTTAAAAAAAGCGTCTACGGCCAGTTGGACGAGGTCTGCCGCCCCGAGGTTATCCTGGCCACCAACACCAGCTCCATGAGCGTGACCCTCATCGCCTCGGCCACCAAGCGTCAGGACAAGGTGGTGGGCATGCACTTCTTCAACCCCGCCCAGATCATGCGCCTGTGCGAGATCATCAGGGGCTACGCCACCAGCGACGATACCGTGGCCGTGACCAGCGCCCTGGCCCAGAAGATGGGCAAGGAGACCGTGGAGGTCAAGGTGGACAGCCCCGGCTTTATCGTCAACCGCCTGATGATCCCCCACATGGTGGAGGCGGCCCGCATGCTGCAAGAAGGCGTGGCCTCCCGAGAGGACATCGACAAGGCGGTCAAATTGGGTCTGAACTACCCCATGGGCCCCTTTGAGATCATGGACTTCACCGGCATCGACATCTGCAAGTTCGTGGCCGACTACTTCGCCCAAGAGCTGAACAAAGAGCTGAAGTGGGAAGTGCCCACCAACATGAAGAACCAGGTGCGCTCGGGCAACCTGGGCCGCAAGAGCGGCAAGGGCTGGTACGACTACTCCAAGTAGCCCGATCTAAAAAACACGAAGCCCCCGCCCGGTATCGGGCGGG
>JAIPDO010000049.1 GCA_021737645.1 Desulfarculaceae bacterium | reverse complement strand
GCCAGAAGCGACCCGCTCTGCTCTTCCAACTCCCGGCGGCGTTGGGCGAGCTCGCTCTCCTTGCGGGCGGCGGCGTCTTGCTTGGCCTCGGCCTCCTCGGATCGGGCGGCGATGTCCGCCTCCCGCTGGTCGATGGCCTTGATGATGCGGTCATAGAGGAAGTGCTTTAGCAGCCACACCAGTATCAGGAAATTGACGACCTGGGCCGCCACGGTGAACCAGTCGATGAGCACGGCCTAGCCCCCCGCCTTTTGCACCACGTAGTCCCAGAAGGGGTTGGCGAACAGCAGGATCATGGAGACCACGAAGCAGTAGATCGCCGTGGACTCGATCATGGCCAAACCCACGAACAGGGTGCGGGTGATGGTGTTGGACTCGTCGGGCTGCTGGGCCATGGCCGCCAGGGCCTGGGCCACGGCGCGCCCTTCGCCCAGGGCCGGGCCGATGGCCCCCAGGCCGATGGTAATGCCTGCGGTGGCCACCGAGATCATGCCGATGAGGCCCAAGTTATCCATTATCGTCTCCTTTCGACAAAGCCTTCTCGTGGGCTTTTTGTTCACGCTCGTGCTGGATGCGGGCGGCCGAGGCTATATAGACCATGGTCAGCACCGCGAAAATGTATGCCTGGATCATGCCGGTAAGCAGGCCCAGGGCCTGCATGACCACCGGGAAGAGTATGGGGGTTATGGCCAGCAGGATGGCCGCGATCTTGGTGCCGCTCATGATGTTGCCGAACAGGCGCACCGCCAGGGCCAGGGTCCGGCTCAGCTCTCCCAAAAGGTTCATGGGCAACATGATGGGCGAGGGCTGCACGTAGAGCTTCAGATACTGCTTGAAGCCCCGGCTCTGGATGCCGTAGATAGGCACCCCCATCAACACCACCAGGGCCAGGGCCGCGGTGGTGGACAGCGAGGCGGTGGGCGGCACCCAGCCCGGGATGATGGCCAGCAGGTTGCTCAGGGCGATAAACAGAAATAGGGTGCCCACAAAGGGCAGAAAGGGCGCCGCGTCCCGCTGGGCGATCTCCTGGATCTGCTTGCGCATGACGGTGACGATCACTTCCAGGAAGTTCTGCCAGCGCGAGAGCTTTCGCCCGGCCTGTAGGTTGCGGGTGGCCAGCCAGGAGCCCAAGGTCAACAGGAGCATGGCTATCCAGGTATAGACGATGGTGGCGTTGAGTTTGGCCCAGTGCCAAGACCAAAACACCAGCACGTCGGGGCTGATGTCCTTGATGCCCATCAGGTCCAGCGATTCCATCAGGAACCCTCCGCGGCTGGGCGCAGCCGTCGCACCAGGATAAGGCGCATGACCACCACGCCAACAACCGCCGCGGCCAGCCGCCGCCAGTCCCCGGCCATGACCACAAAAAGCACCCCCAGGCTCACCCCCATGCGCAGCCCCAGGCTGCCCAGGGTGAGCAGGGCCGGATGGCGGGAGGTGGGCAAACGGCGCACCGTCCACCACAGCCCGTAAAAGAAGAACCAACCCACGGCCAGCCCGGCGGCAAATGCCAGGGCCAGGTAAACGGGTTGCAAACCTTCCAGCAGCATCATTCGTCCTCTTTGCTCTCGCGTTTGATCCAAAACCAGGCGTTCAGGCAGCCCACCGCCACCCCGACCACCAATAGGGTCAGGGTCCAGGAGGGCGGCCCGGGATAGCTCTTGTCCAGCCACACCCCCAGGGCCATGGCGGCCACGGTGGGTATGGCCACCGACCAACCCACCATGCCGAACATACCCAGGCCGAACCACACTGAGCGCCTTTGGGAACGCGCCTTTATCTTGCGCTGCTCCTTGACGTCCACCTCGCGGCCGAAACGCTGGTCCTGCTGGTCCCTGACGGGGGGCATTAACTGATCTCCTGCAGCTGGAGGAAGCGGCGCACGAAACCGGCCTCGATCTTGGCCATGGCCGAGCGGGCCTTGACCTCGTGCTCGTCCAGCTCGCTGAACTGCTGGTCCACCAATCGGCGCAGCTCGCCCAGCTTGTCGCCGCGCACCCCCCGGCGGGTGGATACCAGCACCTCGGCCCCCTGCTTGACCAGCACCCCTTCGTCAAGGGCCAGAAACACCTCGCGCCCCTGTTGGTCCAGGAAGTTCAGGATACCCGGGGACAGGGCGGCCACGAAATCCACGTGCCGGGGCAGCAGGCAAAAAGAGCCGTTTTCCGCCTCAGCCACCACCTTGGCCGCCTCCTCGTCCACCAGCACCTGATCCGGCAGTAGGACCTTGAGCTTCATTTGCGAGCCTCGTCGATGGGACCGATCATGTACAAGGTTCGCTCGGGGTAGTCATCGAACTCGCCGTCCAAGATGCGTCGACAGCCCTTCAGGGCCTGCTCCAGGCTCACCCGCTTACCCTCCTTGCCGGTGAACTGGCCGGTGACCGCGAAGGGCTGGGTGAGGAAGCGCTCCAGGCGCCGGGCCCGGCGCACCACCCGGCGATCGTCCTGGGACAGCTCCTCCAGGCCCAGCATGGCGATGATGTCCTTTAGCTCCTCGTAGTTGGCCAGGGTGGCCCGGATGTCCTGGGCCACCTGGAAATGCTCTTTCCCCACCACGTGGGGCACCAACATGCTGCTGGCCGACTGCAAGGGATCGATGGCCGGGTACAACCCCTCGCTGGCCCGCTTGCGGCTGAGCACAATGGAGGCCGACAGATGCCCAAAGGTGTGCACCGCCGCTGGATCGGTAAAATCATCGGCCGGCACGTACACCGCCTGCACGCTGGTGATGGCCCCGCTGGCGGTATTGGTGATGCGCTCCTCCAGGGCGGCCAGCTCGCTGGCCAGGGTGGGCTGGTAGCCCAGGCGAGAGGGCAGCTGGCCCATAAGCCCACTGACCTCCATGCCCGCCTGGATGAAGCGGAAAATGTTGTCGATGAGCAACAGTACGTCGGTGTGCTCCTGGTCGCGGAAATACTCGGCCATGGTCAGGGCGGCGTGGCCCACCCGGAAACGGGCCCCGGGCGGTTCGTTCATCTGCCCGAAAACCATCACCGTGTTATCCAACACCCCGGACGCTTTCATCTCCCGGTATAACTCCTCGCCCTCCCGGCAGCGTTCGCCTATACCGCAGAACAGGCTCACCCCCTGATAACCGGAGACCATGTTTTGGATCAGCTCCATGATCAGCACGGTCTTGCCCACCCCGGCCCCGCCGAACAGGCCGGCCTTGCCCCCTTGCTCAAGGGGGCTGAGGATGTCTATGGCCTTGATGCCGGTCTCGAAAATTTGGTTGCCCGTGGCCTGGCGGTCCAGGGGCACCGGCTCCTGGTGGATGGAGCGCCACTGCCCGCCGCTGACCTGAGGGCCCAGGTCGATGGCCTGGCCGAAGACGTTGAACATGCGGCCCAGCACCCGGCGCCCCACCGGCACCGTTAGGGGCTGCCCGGTGGGCCACAGGGGAGAACCCTCGGCTAGGCCCTGGGTGGAGGTAAGGGCCACGCCGCGCACCCGGTGCTCGTCCAAGTGACGCACCACCTCGATGACGACCTCGCGGTCCTGCCCGGCCTCCAGCACCTCCAGCATAGGCGGCAGGCCCTGCTCGAAATAGCCGTCCACTACGCTGCCGCGCACCGAGTCCACAACCCCGCTGATTTCTTTTTCCGCTGCTGCCAAAACCCGCAAATGGTACCCCTGTAAAAAGTTGTTGTGTTTTAATCTTAGCAAAAAACGGCGGGGCGACTCAAAATAGGCAAAATACCGGTTTCTGTTTACAGCTTAACCTGTGCTAAGCAAATTAACCTATCGACCCCCCCACCCATTGCTTGACTTACGTATCCTATTTTCAGTTGAGAATTTGCCCTGGGCAAACGGGGGGTCATCCATTGCCCTTTGCAAGATCTCAAAAAAACGCGCCCTCTCCCAAATATGGGAAGGGCGCGAAACTCAAATCACTTTTCACCCGTCCCACCCGCCCCCTTTTCTCCACGCCGCTTCGTCTCCGCCTCCGGCTCCGGCACCTCTCCCATGGCATACCTGCGCCACCAATCCAGCAAGACGGAGCGCTCACTTGTCCACACATGGCTGATCTTGCGGATGGGCATGGAGGGGTAGTGGCGCTTTAGGCTGAGCACCGTTTCCTCGGAGCGGCCCACGATTGCACTAATCTCCTTCATGCCGTTGATAATCTGCTGCTCTACCATCTAGCACTCCTTTCAGGGGTGGGCTTGGTTATGGGCGGGGCCGGGTCGGGATTGGAATCCATGGAGCGGAGCTCCAGCATGTGGGCACAGACCAGGTTGAGGACCTCGCAGTCGAGGTAATGGTTGGGCCGGTTGTTCACCTGGCGCCACAGGCCGCGCTCGTCCGGGGCCTCGGAGCAAAGCTGCTTGGCGTAGTCCACCAGCAACAGCTCGTGGCCGTTGTCGTCGCGGTTGCTGTGTAGGTGAAAGGCCCCGGGATCGGCCGCTGGGATTTTCAGTTTGCGGTCCAGGGCGTCCTTGAAGGCGGTGGTATGCACGTCGTGGCGCAGTAGGCCGGGATACTTGTCATCTGCCTTGGCCAGGCGCACCAGGGACCTGAGCTTCTCCCAGCCCATGCTGGGCCGGAAGGGCGCATGCTCCCAGCAGAAGGCCAAGACTTCCTTTTTGCGGTAGCCGGAGTCGATCAGGGCGTAGTCAAGCAAGCGCTGCTCACCGTGGCTGTCCTGGTAAACCGCGTTAAACATAACCTGGGCCAGCCCGGCGAAGGACTGCACCATCCCGGCGCGGATCAGCCAGCTTTCCTCGTCCGGCCCCGCCGCCCAGGCCCGAATGGCGTAGTAGATCACCGTGAGCTGCACGTCCACCCCCACGGTGAGAGCCATGGACTCCGAGGGGATCACCCCCGGGGGCCTCTCGTCACACAGGGCCAGGATGAAGTCCTCTTCCCGGGCGGCCCGCTCGTCGCGGTAGGGGATGGCCAGATAGCGGTGACAGAAGTCGTGATCCTCCTGAGGATTATCCTTGGCGCGCAGGGCCTGAGCCCCGATCTCCCCCAGGGGCACGAAGGGGCTGGCAAAGGCGTTAAACCAAAAGCACACCCGCACCGGATTCTTGACCGGCTCGGTGCGGATCCACCACCTAGCCTGTACGTCGTCAAAGCCTTTGAGACAAGATTTGCCTTTTGCTAAAGGACACATTCCCGGTAGACCTCGGGTTTAATGATCTGTTCGTTTAGGGGGCTCAGCCCCAGATTGTGGCGCCTCTTGCGCCGCATGGTCTGCTCCTTGACCAGATTTCTGGCCGTGATGATTTCTCTGCCCCTGCCGTGGTACACATCGGCGGGAGTCAGGTTGTTCAGAGACTCGTGCACCCGCCGGTGGTTGTAATAATCCACGAAGCGGCCTATCTGGTGCTCCGGTTCCCAGGGCAGGTAGTAGTTCTCCAAATTGATCCGGTTTTTCAGGGTCAGGTGGTATCGCTCGATCTTGCCCTGAGTCATGGGGTGGTAGGGCTTGCCCCTGGTGTGGCTGATGCCATTCTGATCCAGGTACTGCTTCAGGTCCCCCGCCAGGTAGCAGGGCCCATTGTCCGATAGCAGCCGCGGCCGGTGCCGGACATTGACCCCGGTGCCCCGGTCTTGGTTATGGCCAAGTCCAGAGTGTTCTTCACGTCATCAGCCGCCATGGTGCTGGTCAAAAGCCAGGCGATGATGTAACGGCTGTAGTCATCGAGGATCGTGGAGAGGTAATACCACCCCCAGCCGATGATCTTGAAGTAGGTGAAGTCAGTCTGCCACAGCTCATGCACCCGCCTGGTCTTGTGCCTAAACTCGTCGGCTGCCGTTAGTACTATATAGGCCGGACTGGCCACCAGGTCATAGTCCCTCAAAATACGATAAACGCTGGACTCGCTGATGAAGGCCCCTTGGCTGTCGGTAATGTGCCAGGCCAGCTCTCGCGGGGTGAGCTCCGGCTTTTTCAGAGCCTCGGCCACCACGCGGCCTTTCTCGCTCTCGGGAATCCTGTTCCAGAATCTCCTGGCATGGGGAGGCTGGTTGGTCAGGCCATCGTAGCCGTGATCCAGATACCGCCGGTACCAGCGATAGAAGGAGCTGCGCGGCACGTCCATCTCACGTAGCGTCTGCTTCACCGGCAGGGATGACCCCTCCACCAGCCGGATGATTTCCATCTTCTCGGCTTGAGTAAAACGCATCACTGATCCAGATCGTCGCCCGTACCAGCCAAGCTTTTTTAAGCATCACGTTTTTCAAGGAAAGATCGGCCACCAATTCCTTGAGCTGGCTGTTTTCCAGACGTAGGGACCGCACCTCACCGCTAGTGGCCTGGCGCTTGGTGTCGCCCATCAAGCGCCGTTTGCCTGCCTCGAGAAACTCCTTGCTCCAGCTGTAGTACAAATTGGGAGCTATGCCCTCCCGGCGGCAGAGTGCGGCAATGCTCTCCTCGCCCCTCAGCCCCTCCAAGACGATGCGGATCTTCTCCTCCGCCGAATACTTCCTCCGGGTCTTCCTCCGGATCTCGCGGACCTTACCTTCCGCTCCTTCACTCTTGCTCATGGCTCACTCCTTTAACGGGTGATCTTGCCCAGGAGTCTCCATTAGCTGAAACCTCAAATCTGTCCCAGAGGCTCTGACACCAAACCGGATAGCAGGATGGCTTGAAAGTCTAGCGGCAAATAATCAGCCCGAGGAAACGAGTGAACAGGGAAAGGAAAACCAAATCGCGGTTGCCGGCGCCCCCCGCAACCGTAATGGCACTCGCTGATACAGGGTCGAGGCTGCCCGCCTGCCCCACCTTTTCAGGCGGTCCAGGGAGACCAGCAACTAGGCTGGTGGAGGGAACACACATCTAGTCCCCGTGTATTGCTAGGCGTGGGGGGAGTCATCATCTGGGCTAATCATGCGGCCTGTACGGTCGTCCACGCCCAATTGCACGACATCATGGGCAAGCGCTTCTGCGTGCCCAAGCTCTGGTGGCTCATGCGCAGCACCGCCCGCAGTGGCGGCCGCCCAAAGAGCTGGTGCGGCTCCGTTCCAGGCATCGAGGGCGAGTTCCTGATCTCCTGGTGGTATCGCTGGGAGAAGGAGAGCGTGGTTTACGGGATCGTGGCTAGCAGGTGTTGAGGGGGGACCGTTTTAGGCTTGGATTTATAAGCATGAAATTGTTATCTCGCACAAAATTTGAGCTTCCTTAGCACAAGGCTAATTATTACTTTTACTCCGTCAGGGATAGCCTGTTTATGCTCCCCTGCTCTGCGATAGTCAACTACCTGGTTTTGCTGTTTGCTCGGGGGGGTAGGAAACCATACTTGCGATACACCGCCTGACCCTCGGGGCTGACCAGAAAGTCCAGGAAATCCTGGGCCGCCTGGGCATGGGGCGCCTTTTTCATGGCTGCGGCGGTGTAGGTCACGAACTGGTTGTCTTTCTCCGGTATCTCCACCATGGAGATGGGGTTGCCGATCATCTCTTGGAAAAAAGGCTCGGTGTACCAGGTGGGGCCGCAGTCGGCATGCTTGCGCATGACGCGCATGGGCGTTTGGCGGTGGTGCATGCGGGTGAGCCAAGTGGTGCCCGCCTTTAGCTTGGCCTGCATGATTTTCTTTTTAAGCTCGTCGCCCCCGGTGGCCACGTAGGCCTTCTGAATGGGCTTGGCGATGCCTTCCCACCTTGGATTGGGCATGGACACCTTCACGTCGTCACGCCCCAGGTCCTTTAGGCCCTTGATGTCCTTGGGGTTGCCCTTGTGGACCATGATGGCCAGGCGGTTGCGAGCGTAGTCCTCGCTGCGCCCGAACCACCCCTTGTTCCTTTGCATGTTCATGATGCGACCGCTGCCGGCGGTGTAAACGTCGGGCTGCACGGCGATGCGCAGGGTGCCCAAGATCAGCGCGCCCTGTTCGATCTGCTGGGCCTCGATGCCCGGCGGCAGGGTCTCCCAGTAGATGCGCTGGTAGCGGGGATATTTTTTGCGAAAGGCCTGCATCAGGTCATGGGTAACCATGAACTGGTTGCCCGCGAAAAATACCACCAGTTGCGGGTCCACCACGTCGCCGTGCAGGTCGGCCAGGTCGTTGACCCCCCGCAGGGAAAAGGTCTTGCCGCCGGTGGGGACGCCCGCCCAGGGCGGGTACACCTGCGCCGCCAACGCGGTGGAGGCCAAGAGCAATAAAATGGCCAGGGCGAACACGAAAAGCAGGTGGCGTGACATTTGCTGCCTCCTTCAAGTATAGGCAGGTCCCGGCCAGATGGCCGGGACCTGGAATCATCGGTCGGCCTACTTGGCCGTACTACCCTGCTCGGAAGCCTTGATCATGGGCTGGAATGGCCCGTAACGATGCTGGTCAGCCGAGAACCCGTCCGCCCAGGGCGGATAAGGCGAGTCCACCGGCTTTTGCTTCTTGTCGGGGTAATCCTTGGCCAGGATTGCCGGGTCCATTTGAG
The DNA here is from genome assembly GCA_021737645.1 of Desulfarculaceae bacterium. GTDB lineage: Bacteria > Desulfobacterota > Desulfarculia > Desulfarculales > Desulfarculaceae > Desulfoferula. The sequence continues at coordinate 20,002 of JAIPDO010000049.1, read as the reverse complement.
GGCGGGGTAGGCTGTTGAGGTAGCCGGCGATGTCATAGGCCTGCTCGTTGGTGAGCACCGGACGCCGGAAGGTCGCGCCCAGGGGCATGTTGGAGCGGATGAAAGCGGTTGCTTTCAAAAGGCGATCCATGCCCGCACCGTTGTTGTACGACCCCGGCCCGGCCAGCGGCGGCACCACGTAGGTGGGCACATAGGTGGCTCGCCCCTGGTAGCCCAAGCCCTGGCTTCCGTGGCAGGTGAGGCAGTAGGTGGCGTAGGTTTCCTTTCCCGCGGCGAGGTTCGCCTTGCGGCCGGGATAGTTCAGCTTGGGGACCCCCTGGCCCACGATCTTGGCGGGCACGCCATCGCTCAGCCAGGACATGTAAGTCACAATAGCCTTCATCTCCGGACTGCCGGCGGGAAGGGGACGGCCGTTCATGCTCCGCTGGAAGCAGCCGTTGATGCGGTCCTGGATGTCGCCTTGGCCGCCCTTGCGGGCCCGGTAACTGGGGTAGCGGTTCATGACCCCCACCCAGGGGTCGCCGAAACGTTGTACGCCCTTGTCCAGGTGGCAGTTGCGGCAGTCCAGCGTGTTGCCCGAGTAACGCTTATCCAGGTTCACTTGACCCTGCCCCAGGTGCAGGTTGGTTTGGTTGACCAACTCGAATCCTCGCCGTATCAGATCGCCTTGCTTACCCTTGGGAAGATTGGAGGGGTCGCGGGGCTGCCACCAGGTTCCAGCCGTCTTCACTTTCACCGGGGGAGCCTGGTAGCGTTTAGTGTGGGTGAGGCTGTTCAAAAAGCGGAGCACCTGATGATTCTCTTCCCTGCTCCAACGCTGATCCAATTGCATCCAGGCCATGAGGTCCACCGCCTCTCCCAGGGTGGACACTCGGCCGTCGTGGAAATAGGGCCCCGTGATGGCGATGTTCCTGAGCACCGGCACCTTGAACACGTACCGGTCTTCGGCCTTTTTGGTTATGACATAGCGGCCCATATCCTTTTGGTCGAAATAGGGATGGTATATCCCGATCTTTTGGAAAAGCATGCCGCCCATCACCGGTCCGCTGTGACAGCGAACGCAGCCACGGTCCATGAACAGCTGCAAGCCCATTTTTTGCCGGGTGGTGAGAGCACCGGCATCCCCGTCCAGGAAGCGGTCAAAGGCGCTTTTGGTTGTCAGGGTGCGCTCAAAGGCGGCAACCGCGTGGGCGAAGTTCTTAGCGTTCATCGGGTCCTTGTCGCCCGGAAAGGCGCGGGAGAAATCCTCGCTGTAGCCCTTCAGCTTTCTCAGCCTGGCCATGGCCTCCTTGGCGGTGGGCATGGCCATCTCCGCCGGATTAAGCATGGGGCCGAGGGCTTGCTCCTCCAGGTCGGCGGCCCGGCCGTCCCAGAACTGGGCTATCTGGAAACCGGCATTCAGGGTGCTGGGCGGGTTGCGCGAGCCGAAACCACCCATCGCTCCCTTGGAGGTGGGGAGGTAATCCACGCCTCCCTTGTTTTGATCCAAACGATGGCAGGTATTACAGCTTTCGGTGCGGTTGATGGAAAGGGCCGTTTCAAAGTAGAGCCGCTTGCCCAAGGCTGCCATCGCCGGCGTATCGGTTTCGGCTCCGGGCATCGCCTTGGGCAACTTGCCAAAAATAGCCAGGGCCTGACGCTGCAACATCCCCGTCCCGTTCGCGTCTCCAACCTTGTTCGCCATGGTGGCGAACACCTGTCCACCGGCCAAGGTGCTCAACAAAGCCGCTGAGGCAATTAGCCAAATCCATGTCTTTCTTTTCATCGGTACTCATCTCCTCCCCAAAAGTTGGTACCTAAAAGGCAGGCTTCGCTGACACCAGTCGCATTCGGTTCAAAAGGGTAGAAAGGCGTACCCCCTGAGTTGGTAGGTGGGCAGCACCACCAGGGCGGACAAGGCGATGGCCAGGTGCGGGTTAACCTCGGTTTGGGCGATGTTGTGCTCAGCCAGGCCCTGACCGCAAACGTAAAGCTTCATCCCGGCCTTCTTGAGCTGGTCCAAGAGGTCGCGGTTGGCGTTGGCGAAGCCGTGCTTTTTCTGGAACAGCTTTGGCTCCAGCACCGCCTCGGTGGCCGGGCCGTGTATAACCAGCACCAGGTCCATCTTGTCCGGAGACACCCCGGCGGAGGCGAACACGTTGATCAACCGGGCCACCTTGGCCAGGCCGGGCACCACCTTGCCGTCCATCTTGGGCCAGGCGGTGATGTCGAAAACGATCTTGTATTTCAGGCTTGGGTCCGGCTGCACCTTCGCGTTGGGCAGGGGGACGATCTCGCCCGCGCCCTTGATCACGGGGTATTGCCAATCAACCGCCGAGGCCAATCCGCACCACACAAGGGCAATTAACAAAACGGTTGCCGGTATGAGAAAGTATTTCATGAGACTCCCCCTCTCCTTTGGTTAATGGCCAATCTGGCCGAGTTCAGGGCTCTTTACGAAGAGAAGCCACCAGGCTCACCAGGCCCCAGCGGGTGGCTTCGGGTAAATCGTTGAATGGCTGCATCACCGTGCCGTTGTAGCCCTGGGTGATGACCGCGTAGGCCCATTGTGGCGTGAGCCCATAGCGGGTGAGGTCCGGAGGAGCGGGGCGCAGATCGGCGCCAAAGGCACTGACCTGTCCCTGTTCGCCGTGGCAGGTGGCGCAGGTGCCCGCGAACACCCTTTTAGCCGCGGCCAGATCGCCCGGCTTGGCCGGCGGCTGGGGCGGGGCGGTGAGGCTGAAGGAGGCGTTCATGTATTCCAGCAGGGAGTCCAGCTTGTCTCGGTCGAACACCGAGAAGTAAGGCATGCCCGAGCCGGGGACGCCCTTCAGCACCACCTGGTAGAGGTATCGCCTCTGGGCCCGCACCGCGTTGAGCTTTTCCGGGGGTATGATGAGGGATGCCGCCTCTGGGCCATGGCCGCCGCCGTCTTGCCCGTGGCAAAAGGCGCAGGAATTGGCGTAGATGGTTTCGCCGTTGTCATAGACCGTGGCCAGATGGGCCTGAAATCCCTGCAAGGCCGCTGCCTGTAAGGGGGCCAGGCTCTGCCGCGCTTCACGGGCTCTGGTCTCTAACTGGGCCTGCATGGGGGCCACGGCCTGATGCTGCAAAAATTGCCGGGCCAAGAGCATGGAGACCAGTATTACCGGTAACAGCACCAGGACCGAGGCCATGCGCCTTTTGTCCACCTCGGGGTTGCGGTAAAAGGCCAGGCCAAGCAGAAGCATGGCCGCGAACACCCCCACGGTGACCGCAGTGATCACCGCCGGAGTCAGGCGCTCCTGCACGCTGACCAAGAGCAGCATCCCCGCTACTACCTGGAACAGGGTGGCAACCACCATCCAATGGGACAAGTGGTAATGGCGCTCCTGAGCGCCATTGGTGGAGAAGAAATAGTGGAAGGCCCCGCCAAACAGGGCCGCCGCGCCCAGGATGTGCAAATAGCGCATGAACCAGTGAAAAAGCAGGCCAGGTTCGGCGGCAAACCCCCTGCCCGCCACCAGGGACCACTTGTCCGGGTGTTCCATGAGGCTGAGCACAGCGGTGAACACCGCCGGCACCGCCACCAGGGCGGCCAGCCCCAATACTCCGAAAATGAGATGGCGCACCGGATGCACGTCCATTTTGTGGCCCAGTATATCCAGGGACAAGAAAGCGAAGATCATCAGGCCCAGCAGGCCCAGCCAGTAGGGGGCCATAATGGAGGCGGCGGTGAGGAAGGGCACGCTCCACAGCACCTGGATGATCAGCAGCGGGGCCACCCCCAGCACCACGGCCAGGCTTTTGAGGGCCAAATGTATGCGCAGCACCCGCTTGTCCCAGCGAAGCTCGAAGCGATAGCCGGTGATCCAGGAGTGGGCGAAGAAGAACACCGCGATCATGGCCGTGCCCAGCATCAGGAGCACGAAAAGCAGGTGCAGGGCAAAGGAGCCGAACAGAATCAATTCCATCGCCGGGTCGCCGAAGGGCTTGGCCAGCAGGAGGTCGTGGAGATTATTCATGGCCCACCCCCTTGCGGCTGATGGGCGGCACCGCCTCCAGAGAGCGCCGCTCCCCGGATAGCTCGTAGAGATAGGCGGCCATGGTCAGGGCCTCGGCCGGGGTGCCCGAGAAAGAGGGCATGAAGGGCACCATTTGCTTGGTGCGCCGCACCATCACCGTGACCGAGGGCTGGGTGCGTCCCTTGAGGCGGTCGCGGATGTCGTTGAGCCCGCCTATGGTGTGGCACACTCCGCAGTTGGCCATGAACAGGGCGTGGCCCGCCGGGGCTCTGGGCGCGAGGCCCGGCGGCTGGGGCTGGTACCAGGCGGCGCCCGCCAAAAAGCCGTGTTTGTCCAGATAGTCGCTCTGGGCAAGGGGAATTTGGTTGGCGTACATGTAGCCGGGCATGAGGTAAGGGCCGCGAACGAACTCACGGGCCCGCTCGAACTCGCTGACCAGCCCAGCGGTCAAGATCAAGGCCGGGATGATGAGGGCCAGGGCCACCCGCCGCCAACGCAGCCAGGCGGCCAGAGCCACGGCCGCGATGCAAAGCGCGGCCAGGATATTGCCCAGCCACAGCAGCCAGGCGTCCTGGGAAAGGTGCGAGGTGAGCACCGCGAAAATCTTGTGAGTGGCGTAGGTCTGGGGAATCCGGCCCAGGTATATCCACACCGCCAGGGCGCACAGGGCCCCGTTGATCAGCACCCAGCCGCCCAGCAGGCGCATCACCCTTTGGCGCAGGTCCGCGCCTATGCGGCGGCTGAACAGCACAAAGGCCAGGGACCAAAGCCCGCCCATGGCCAGGCCGCCCAAAAAGCGCAGGGCCAACTGGGGCCAGAAGGTGGGGTTGAAAAAGGCCGAGACCAGCCGCTGGTTTTGCACCCAGCCGTCCGGGGTGAGCATGAAGCCCAGAATGCCGGAGATAAGGAAGGCCGAAGCGAAGGCCACCGCCACGTAGGACCAGCCCAGGGCGACGTGCAGCCCGGCCTGCTTGGCTCGCATGCGCTCCCACAGGAAGTAGTAGGGCAAGAGCACCAGCACTTCCAGGGTAAAGGCCATCCACTCGATGAACCAGGGCCAGAAAAACACCCGGAGCATGTAGCCGATGCCGCCTGGGGCCAGGACGCTCACCGTGAACCAGATGCCCGCCCCGGTAACCGCGCCTACGGCGGTGACGATGATCACCACCGGTTTGAGCATGTTTTGGGCCAGGCCCTCCAGCTCGGCGTCGCCCCGGCGTAGGGCCAGATGCTCCAGGAGCACGATGATGCTCACTACCCCGATGGCAAAGCCGTGGCTGATGAGCACGTGGACCACCGCCACCAGGGCGATGCTCATGCCCTGACCCAGCCAGGGGAGGTAAAAAGTGGGGAACAGCATGGCCTATTTACCCGCCTGGAAGTGGGGCCGGGGTTGGCTGGTGGCATAGGCCGACACGTCCAGGGCCTGGTCCACGCTGAGGGTGGGGTTGTTCTTGGGCATGAAATGATGGGTGAAGGCCGAGAAGTTTTTCATCTTGTGCATGCCCGCGCCGTCGTTGAAAGACTCCGGGCCCCACAGGGGCGGGGCGATGGCCGTGCCCAGACCGCCGTCGCCGTGACAGCGGGTGCATACCTGGGCGAAGACCTGCTTGCCCGCTGCGGGGTCGGGTTTGTGGCCGCTCTTGAGTTTCTTGAGCCCCAACCAGGGGATGTCGGCGTATATGGGCAGGCCCTTGGAGATCCAGTGGTAGTAGGCCATGAGGGCCTGCATGTGCTTGTCCTCCGGCGGTAGGGCCTTGCCGTTCATGCTGCGCTCAAAGCAGCCCTGGGTGCGGGTGACCAGATCGGTGACGTACTTGCGGCGCTCGCGGTACTTGGGGTAGGTCACCGCCACCCCCACCAGGGACAGAGTGTTGCGCTCGCGCCCGGCGTTGAAGTGGCAGTTGCGGCAATTGAGCTTGTTGCCCACGTATTGTTTGGCATAGGTCTGGGTGTCCATGAGGATATGGTAGCCCAGCATGACCCCTTCGCGTATATCCTCGGGCGCGTCCTCTGGGCGGGGCGGGGCGAAGACCACCTGGGAGGCTTGCAACATTGTGTCGGCGGAGCGGCTGGTTTCGATACCCCGGGGGGAGGGGAAGATCGCCATGGAACTGAACAGCCAATAAAGGCCCGTTCCCGCAATTACCAAGGCCACTGTAAGCACCAAGGAAAGGGTCAACCGGTTGGTCCGCAATTGGGTGCTCCTTCCGCTACGAAAAAAATGATGCCGTGAACCTGAGATACGTCCCAAAACAAAGATGTTTGGCCGACTCACGCGTTGCGGCGCTTGCCGTGTAATTGGCCGCTCACTTGTAACTTAGTATGACGGATAACGAAGTATGATGACATACCCCCTAAAATCAGGACTTGGTCACTGTCACGGGCCCCACAAGAAGGCATCAAACTTAAAATGACGGGCACTTACTGGTAAAACCGCCGCCTACGATGGAACTTCAGGTGGCCAGCATCAATTAAATGCGAATCTTATCTTTTATTTTAGCGTAACGGCGTCGGCGAAAGGCGCCGGCGATGATCAATCTTGCATAAATGGTCTGAGATCTTAAGGATTAAATTCCATTAATTTATTATAGTTATCCAAACGGGGAGCTTTTGTCCACATTCATTATTCCTGTTAAACTTAAGCACTTTTAAAAGCTGTGTTTTTATCTCTTTGGTATGGGCTCCCAGATCAACGATGGCGAAACGAATCTCATGTCCCTGAACCACAACCGACTCATTGACCATGTCGCCAACGGAGGAATGAAGAAGCAATCTCGAGGCATTGGCTGCGAGCGGATATCCACTCCCTTCCTGCGATCTTAGATGTGTATATTGTTTGTTGTCAGAGCAAATTGACCTGCCCCCCTTAACCCGGTCCAATTTTTAAGTTAGGATTTTGGGCCGAGAGAGGGAGGGCGATTGTGGCTAGGAAGCGTTTTTCGGCCGAGCAGATCATCGGCAAGCTGCGCGAGGCAGAGATTCTTTTGGCCAAGGGCCAGAAGGTTGGGCAAGTCAGCCGTACTCTTGGGATCACCGAGCAGACCTACTATCGCTGGCGCAAGGAATATGGGGGCCTCAAGGTTTCCCAGGCCAAGCGGCTCAAAGAGCTTGAGCGTGAGAATTCCCGCCTGCGCAAGGCGGTGAGCGACCTTACCCTGGACAAGTTGATCCTGAAAGAGGCGCTGGAGGGAAACTTCTAAGCCCCCACCGCCGCAGGCGCTGTGTGGAGCGCCTGCAGCAGCGGCTGGGGGTTTCCCAGAGAAGGGTCTGTAGGGTATCGGCCAGCCCAGATCCACTCAGCGGCTTGAGCCTAAGATCAAAGGCGACGAGGAGGCTTTGCGTGGTGAGATCATCGACCTGGCCAGCAAGTATGGCCGCTATGGTTACCGCCGGATTACGGCCCTTTTGCAGCGTGACTGCTGGCGGGTGAATCATAAGCGGGTGGAGCGCATCTGGCGCCAGGAGGGTTTGAAGGTGCCCCAGAAGCAGCCTAAACGAGGCAGGCTGTGGCTGACTGACGGCTCCTGTGTGAGGCTGCGGCCCACCCATTGCAATCATGTATGGTCTTATGACTTCGTGGCTGATCGCACCCATGACGGCCGGGCCTTGAAGATACTTACGGTGATCGACGAGTATGAGCGGGAAAGCCTAGCTATTTTGACCAGGCGCAGAATCAGGTCCGACGAGGTGCTTCACTGCCTGGCCGACCTTTTCCTGATCCGTGGGATTCCTGATTACATCAGGAGTGACAATGGCCCCGAGTTTACGGCCAAGCAGGTGAGAAATTGGTTACAGCGAGTCGGGGTGAAGACCCTTTTCATCGAGCCCGGCAGTCCTTGGGAGAATGGCTATATCGAATCTTTCAACGGCAAGCTGAGGGATGAGCTCCTAAATCGGGAGCTCTTTTACACCCTCAGGGAGGCCCAAGTGCCGATCGAGAACTGGCGGGTGGAGTACAACACCTTCCGGCCACACAGCTCTTTGGGCTACCAGCCGCCTGCTCCAGAAGCCGTATTACCCAGAGGCAACTGGGATCTCTACCCCGGCATCCTTAAGCTAAAAAATAAAGAGGGTCTAATTCAAGAAGTGGTACATTGATCGGGGGCAGGTCAATGCACTGGCGAGACTAAGCTTGGATTGGCTCTGTTGATTCCAAAGTGGCTGCCTGCTGTGAAAGGAGTAGCCGACAAGTTTTTCTCCCCAGCCCCCTGTTAAGTGTCAAGATTGCTTTTGCTAGCTTGATCGAGAAAGGTTAAAGTTCTCTTAAAGAGCTACCATTTTGGCCAACCTTATCAGTTTGTATTTAATTTCCTCCAGATATCCGGTTCGCTCCAGCAGATGCATGGGGAAGGTAACCCCGAAGGAACCTTCCACGTCTTGCCCATTTCTAATAGGAACCGCGAGTGCAACTTGACCCTGCAGCAGTTCCTGTTCGTTGTAGGCATAGCCCCATCGCCATTCTGGCCACCAACCCAGGCGAACTCACCGATTACGAGGGGGTAGACAAGTTTACCAACGGCCCCTTACCTATTTACGCTATCCCCACCACGGCCGGGACCGGCAGTGAGGTGACCCCCTTCGCGGTCATCACCAACCGCTCCCAGAAATTCAAAGTGCCCATCGGCAGCCGGCGCATTTTGCCCCGTAAGGCCATTTTGGACCCTTGCTTGCTTGCCGGCTTGCCTGCCTCGGTGGCCGCCGTCACCGGTATGGACGCCCTGACTCATGCCATGGAAGCCTTTATCTCATTGGAGGCATCGTTGATCTCCGATGCTTTCGCTGAAAAAGCTATTCGGCTGATCGGCAAGAACCTACGCCTATTCGTGGCCAACCGTAAAAACCTGCATGCTGCAGAGGCGATGCTGATGGCCAGCACTTTGGCGGGGTTAGCCTTTGCACAGGCCCGTCTGGGCGTTGTCCATGCCATGGCCCACCCTTTGGGCGGTTTTTTTGACATGCCCCACGGGATAGCCAACGCCATACTTCTGCCGCATGTTCTGCAGTTCAATCGCCTGGCTTGTCCCGCGAAGTTCCAACGCATGGCTGCTTTACTGGGGGGATGCCAAAGATGACGGCGTGGTGGAAGCCGTAGAACAGTTGAACTCGGATATCGGCATTTCCCACAGTTTGTCTGAGTTGGGAGTGAAAGAAGATTCCATAGGCGACATGGCCACCGATGCTATGAAAAGTATCAATATTTCCGTTAATCCCAGGCAGGTTACTTTGGAGGACTTGGTGGGTTTGTACCGGCAAGCCCTCTAAACATTATCATTTGGTTGGGATAAAAAATCAGTCCGGGTGCTAAAAAAATTCCCAAATTTCCGATGAGGTTTGGGTATTGGTCATTACCAAAAGATGACCAGCACCACCTTACATCCAATTAGTTCCGCCATAACCAATAGATAAAAACCTCGCACGGAATGCCTTTGCGGAAGCATTTTTTAGTTGACATCGGATTTTTACGTAAATTATACTATGTATAATCTAATTATGCAGAGTGAAAACTATGACTGGCGAGAAACACTCCCGATACTTCGTCCATTCCTTGGAAAAAGGGCTGTCCGTGTTGCGGGCCTTTGCCAAGAAGGGCCCCAACCTGACCCTGAGCGAGATCTCCCAGGTGACCGGCATGGTGCCCCCCACGGCAACCCGCTTTATTCGGACCCTGGAGGACCTCGGCTATTTGCTGCGGGACCCAAGCACCAGAACTTACAGCCTTTCTCCTAAGATACTCAGCATAGGTTTCAGCTTTATCGAGAACATCGACATCAGGCAGCGCGTCTCCAGATACCTGCTGGAGATCACCAAGCAGATGAACGTGGACACTGCGTGCGCTATTTTGGACCACACCGAAGTGGTCTACATCGAGCGTTTTCGCTCCAATTCCGTAGTCAGCCTGCATCTGACCGTGGGGTCGCGTCTGCCTGCCTATAACTCGGCCATGGGGCGGGCCATTTTGGCTTTCATGGATCCCAAGGACGCCGAAGGCGTGATAGACGCCTCGGAATTGGTGGCCCACACCCCCAACACCATCACCGATAAAGGCGCCTTGCTTAAAAGGCTGGACGAGGTGAGGGAAGCTGGGTTTGCCATCAACAAACAAGAACTTGTTTTGGGCATGGCCGCCATAGCAGCCCCGGTAATGAAGGGCGCCACGGCTGAGGGGTCCATAGGCGCATCCTTCCCAGTGCAGCTTTTAGAGCAAGAAGGTTTTTTCGATGAAGTGAAGGAGAGAATTGTAGGCACGGCAAAGAAAGTGGCTTTGTAACTCGTCAACAACGGGTGCTTCAAAGATGTTTCATGGCAGAGAAATTGATGCCGTGCATTTTGCATTTAGAGGAGGAGCAGGATGGGAAAAAAAGCGATCGTATTGGCAATGGCACTTTTGGCGGTCGGCGCCATGCTTCTTGGGGGTACAGCCCTGGCAGCCGACAAGTTTCCCGACAAACCAGTCAACATCTACGTAGGCTTCCCGCCCGGTGGCGTGGCCGGTAACAGCGCCCGGGCCATCGGCACCCCGGCCGCTAAGTTCCTGGGGCAGCCGACCGTAATCATGCACAAGCCCGGCGCCGGCGGCACCTTGGCGGTGAGCTATGTGTCCTCGCAAAAGCCCGACGGCTACACCGTGATCAACGCCGGTTCATCCACCCTGGCCACCGCCATGTTCACCAAGGGCGTCACCTGGGGCCCCAACGACTTCACCATGATCCTGGGCTACACCGCCTTCAACTTCGCCCTGGTCACCCGGGCCGACGCCCCCTGGAAGAACTTCGACGAGTGGGTGGCCTATGTGCGGGCGCATCCCGGCTTCAAGTACGCTACCTACGGCGCCTTGGGCACCATGCATCTGTTCATGGAGTGGTTGGCCAAGGAACTCAAGCTGGACATGGTCCCGGTGCACTTCAAGGGCGACAGTCCGGCCGTGGCCGCGTTGCTGGGCGGTCACCTGCAAGTCTACTGCGGCGCAGGCGGACAGGCTCCCCATGTCAAGGCCGGCACCCTGCGCACCCTGCTGCAAATTTCCGGCGAGCCCAAGGACGCTAACCCCAAGGCCGTGCCCAAGCTGGCTCAGAAGCTTCCCAACGCTCCTGTGGAATTGTTCACTCTGCCTATCGGCATCTTCGGACCCAAAGGCATGTCCCCCTCGGTGGCGGCCAAGCTGACCGAGGCCTTCACCAAGGCGGCCAATACGCCTGAGTGCGCCAAGGCTTTGCAGCAAATGAACATGACAGTGGAGATCGTGGGCCCCGAGGAGCTTCATAAGAACCTGGTGGCGGGCCAAAAGCAGTTCGGCTCGCTCATCAAGCAACTGAAGCTCAAGCGCAAGTAATGCGCCGGAGGTAAGCAGCCATGAGAGAAGACGACCGAGCCTGCAGCCTGATTCTCCTGGGGATAGCCCTCGCCGCGTGCTTTGGATCTTTCCAGTACGAGGTAGGCACATTCAACAATCCTGGGCCTGGTTTGTTTCCCCTGGTTTTGGGGGCAGTGCTCGGCGTCTTGTCTCTTATCATCCTGGCCGGCGGCATCATGGCCAAGCGGGCCGCTGTCCAGGGAACCATGGCGGCGGGCGGGCGCTCCATATTTAGTAAGGAAGCCCTATATGTGGTGTTAGCCCTCATCGGATTCGGATTTTTGCTGGTGCCGTTGGGTTTCATCGTCACCACCTTTGCCATCTTCGCCGCCTTGTTGCGTTTCGTTACCAATCAGAAATGGCCAGTGGTAATCATCGGGGCGCTGGTGCTGGCCCTGGGCGCATATGTGGTGTTCGATGTGCTTTTGGGCGTCCCGCTACCCCGTGGGATTTTGAAGATCTGAGTGAAGGGACGGGCCTGCGGTGGAAACACTCAACTTGGTTACATACGGCTTTCAGGTAGCTCTGGCCGGGCATAACGTGTTCGCCTGTTTTGTGGGCGTGCTGTTGGGCACCCTGGTGGGGGTGCTGCCGGGTCTGGGGCCTGTGGCCACCATCTCGATTTTGCTGCCCATAACTCTGAACATGGAGCCGGTCACCGCCATCATCATGCTGGCGGGCATCTATTACGGAGCCCAATACGGCGGCTCCATAACTTCCATTTTGTTGAACGTGCCCGGCGAGGCCACCACCGTGGTCACTTGCATCGAGGGCCACCAAATGGCCAAAGCCGGACGGGCCGGACCGGCTCTGGGCATTTCGGCCATCGGTTCGTTCATCGGCGGCACCCTCTGCCTGGTGGGGATCATGTTCCTGGCCGCCCCCCTGGCCAAGTTCGCACTCAGGTTCGGGCCGCCGGAGTATTCCGCCCTCATCTTTTTGGCCATCACCCTCATCACCGGTTTGGCGGTGGGGTCTCCGGTCAAGGGCCTGGCCATGGCCGTGCTGGGCATGCTGGCCGGCACCATAGGCATGGACGTGGCGACCGGCGAGCCTCGCTTCACCTTTGGCATTCATCCCCTGTTCGACGGCCTGGGCCTGGTGCCGGTGATCATGGGTCTGTTCGGCATCGGCGAGATTCTCAGCAACGTGGAGCAAAAGGGCGGCGCCGAAGTAATCAAGACCAAGTTCAGCAACGTCTGGCCCACCATGCAGGACTGGATAGCCAGCCGCATGGCCATTCTGCGAGGTACGGTGGTGGGATTTTTACTGGGCCTTATCCCCGGAGGTGGGGCACTAATCGCCACCTTCGCCTCCTATTCCCTGGAAAAGAAAATTTCGCGCCACCCCGAGACATTCGGCCACGGCGCCATTGAAGGCCTGGCCGGGCCGGAAACCGCCAACAACTCGGGCTCCCAGGCCAGTTTCGTGCCCATGCTCTCTCTGGGCCTGCCCTCCAACGTGGTTACGGCCATCCTCATCGGAGCCTTGGTTATCCATGGGGTGGAGCCAGGTCCCTTAATGATGACCACCAACCCGGACATTTTCTGGGGCGTGTTGGTGAGCATGTATTTGGGCAACGTAATGCTCTTGATCCTGAATCTGCCGCTCATCGCGGTGTGGGTGCAGATCCTGCGCATCCCCTACAAGTTTCTGCTGCCCCTAATCATGCTTTTCTGCCTGGTGGGAGTCTACAGCACCAATTTCAGCGTATTCGACGTGTTCGTGATGATCTTCTTCGGGATAATCGGATACCTCATGAACAAGTTCCAGTACGAGCCCGCGCCTTTCATCATGGGCCTGGTCTTGTGCCCAATATTCGAAAACGCTTTCAGGCAGAGCCTGACCCTTTCGGATGGATCGTTTTGGATTTTCTTCAGCCGCCCCATTTCGGCGGTCCTGGTCATCGGCGGGATTTTGATCTTGGCCAGCTACATGCTGCCTTCGTTCCGGCGAAAGATGAAAGTCGTCCAAGAAAACGCCTGTGATTAACCCCTGGTTCAACCTATTTGGAGGTAAATAATGATAACCATCATCAGAAATGTACACGTCTATTCTCCAGAGGACTTGGGTGTCCAGGACGTTCTGATCGTTGGCAAGCAAATCCACGCGGTGGGTGGAGATTTCGACCTTTGGGCCAAGCTGCCCGAGACCACCGAGATAGACGGCACAGGCAAGCTGCTGGTGCCGGGCTTCGTGGACTCCCATGTGCACATCCTGGGCGGCGGTGGCGCGGCCGGTTTCGGCAGCCGCGGCCCGGAGACCAGCTTCAGCGAGACCGTGCTGGCCGGCACCACCACCGTAGTGGGCGTGGTGGGCGTGGACCAGGAGGGCCGTGACCTGAAGACGCTCTACGCCAAGACCAAGAGCCTGGAGTTCAGGGGCATCACCGCCAAGATGTTCACCTGCGGCTTTGACACCGAGGTGACTATCACCGGCAGCATCAAGAGCGACATTTACCTCGTGGACAACGTAATCGGCGCCAAGTGCTGCGTGTCCGACCGCCGGGGAGCCCAGACCACCTATGAGGACCTGAAAAAGGCCATGGCCGCCACGGCCCTGGGCGGCCTGCTCTCGCGCAAGGCCGGGGTGCTGCACATCCACATGGGCGACGCTCCCGCCGGCCTGATGCCGGTGATCGAGGCTCAGCAGGAAACCGCAGTGATGATCAAGAACATCGTGCCCACCCACATCAACCGCAACGAGCTGTTGATGGAGCAGGGCTTGGCCTGGACCAAGAACGGCGGCGTGGTGGACTTCACCCCCTGCATCTACCCGCCGGACTTCAAGCGGGCCACCAAAACCGCCCAGGCGGTGAGTGAGTACCTCAAGGCCGGAGTGCCCATCGAGCAGATCACTATCAGCACTGACGCCAACGGGGTGCACACCATCCATGGCTTCGAGCGCATGGCCCGCAACCCCATGGACCTCATGTACAAGGAGTTCCTGGACATGATCCGGGGCGAGGGCATCTCCATGACCGACTGCCTCAAGTGCGTTTCCACCAATGTGGCCCGGGTGCTGCGCCTGGAGGAAAAGGGCACGGTGGCTCCGGGCATGGACGCGGACCTGATGCTGCTGGACCCCGAGAGCCTGGAGATCAAGATGGTGATGGCCCTAGGCGTCAAGCTGGTGGAAAACGGCCAGCTGGTGAGCCCGCCTCCCCTGGATGTGTAATCAAGTTTATTTGCGCCTAAAAAACGCTGAACTAGAACCTGTATGTATTGATTGAGAGTCGGAGGAACTAAAGTGAGCAATAAAGTTAAGCCGCAAGGCATCTACACAATTCTGCCCCTTCCTTTCAGCGAGTCGTTCGAAATAAAGGAAGACGTGCTGTTCCAGGCCATCGACTGGGCCGTGGGCGCGGGCGCCAAGGGCGTGGTGGCCACCGGTTCGGTGGGCGAGTTCTCCCACCTCACCGAGGCCGAGCGCGAGCACGTGATGGAAATAAGCCTGGGTCAGATTCGCAAGAACGAGGGCACTAAGGCCGTGTCCATGACCGCGGCGGCGGGCACCTTGGAGACCATCCGCTGGACCAAGCTGGCCCAGGAGATGGGCTACGACTACGCCTTGATCGTGCCCCCCTACTACTGGAAGGTGGGTGACGACGAGGTCTATCGTCACTTCCAGATGGTCAACGATGCGGTGGACATCCCCGTCATCGTCTACAACAACCCCATCACTTCCAAGTTCACCATCAAGGTGCCTTTCGCCGAGCGTTTGGCGGATCTGTCCAACGTGGTGGCCATGAAGGAGATGAGCCACGACATGGCCTACCTGATGTCCATGTACGATACGGTGGGCGGCAAGATCAGCATGATGCAGACTTTCCGGGTCTACCTGATGGGCCTGATGCTGGGCGCGGCCGGCGGTTCCATCACCTCCTTCGGCCTGCCCGCCTGCGTGCGCATCAAAGAGCTGTACGACGCGGGCAATCTGGAGGGCGCGGTGAAGATCCAGCAGGCTCTGAACAAGCTGTTCAAAGGCTCCACCGAGGGATCCGGCGTGCTGGGCCGCATCAAGACCGCTTGCTCCATGGTGGCCGGCCTGGATTTCGGCCCGCCCCGTCCGCCCTACCTGGCGCCCAATGACAAGGAGTTGGCCATTTTGCAGGCCAACATGGATCACCTCAACCAGGTGATGGAGTCGGTGAAATAAAAAGCTAGGGTTGCAATATTCTGCTGTCCTGATAGGGAAGCCCGTCCTCAGCTACCGCTCTGCTGCACGCACTGATCCTCATCTTGTGAAAAGGGCGGGCTTCCCTATCCACCAAATTTGACTCTGCGGCCTGCGCTTCGGCCAGGCCGTTACGAGTCTTGGCGAGGGCTGATAAGTGGCTGCACATTATCCTCACATTTTTCAGCCGGGCCGCATAGGCAAGCTGAGCTTGAAGAATCGCCTGGTCATGGCTCCCATGGGCACCCCGGCGTTGACCGGCTGGCGAGGCACCTTCAGCGACCGGCTGATGGACTACTACGAGCGCCGAGCCCAAGGCGGCGTGGGGCTCATTATCACCGGGGTGAACCTGGTCAACTCCAAGGTTGAGCCTTGGGAGTCGGACGGCGAGCCCTCCCTGGTCACTTTTAACGCCCCCTGGAAAGCGCGCAATTTCATACAGCTCACCGAGCGGGTGCATGACCACGGGGCCAAAATATTCGCCCAGCTCACCGCTGGTTTCGGGCGGGTGCTGCCCAAGCGCATCCTGAACAAGCCCGGAGTGGAGCCCATCGCCCCCTCGCCCATGCCCGCTTTCTGGCGGCCGGAGATCACGGCCCGCGAGATACGCCTGGATGAAATCGAGGCTCTGGTGGATTCCTGCGGCCGGGCGGCCCTGGTGGCTCAGATGAGCGGGTTCGACGGCATCGAACTGCACGGCCACGAGGGCTACCTGCTGGACCAGTTCATGACCCCGCTTTGGAACCAGCGCACCGATCAGTACGGCGGCAGCTATGCAAACTGCATGCGCTTCGCCCTGGAGTGCATAGCCAGCATCAAAAAGGCGGTGGGCGACGACTTTCCCATCTCCTACCGCATCGGCATTGAGCACAAGCTGCCTGGCGGCCGTGAACGGGTGGAAGGCATTCGCATAGCCCAGGACCTGGAGGCCGCCGGAGTGGCCGCTTTGCACGTGGACGCGGGCTGCTACGACAACTGGCACTGGCCTCACCCTCCGCTGTACCAACCGCCCGGCTGTATGGTGGACATGGCCGCCACGGTGCGCCCCCACGTCGCCCTGCCGGTGATAACCGTGGGCCGCATGGGCTATCCCGCCCTGGCTGATCGCATAGTAGGAGAGGATACCGCCGACTTCGTGGCCATAGGCAGGCCGCTTCTGGCTGACCCCGATTTTCCCGACAAGGCCCGCCAAGGCCGCGCCCAGGAGATTGTCCCTTGCATCGGGTGTCATGAGTGCATGCACCGCATGCATATGAACCAGTCCATAAGCTGCGCGGTGAACCCGGAGTGCGGTGACGAGAGGCGGCTGAAGCTGACCAGGGCCGAGCGTCCCAAAAAAGTGATGGTCATCGGCGGCGGGTTGGCGGGCATGGAGGCGGCCAGGGTGTGTGCCATTCGCGGTCATGCGGTCACCCTCTACGAAAAGTCCGGCCATTTGGGCGGCGTGTTGAACATCGCCGGAGCCAGCGATTTCAAAAAAGACCTCAAGGACCTTCTGGAGTGCAAGCGGGGGCAGTTGGAAGGCCTGGCCGGATTGCGCGTGCTTACCAACGCCGAGGTAAGCGCCGAGACCATCCGGGCCGAAAAACCCGATGTGATATTCCTGGCCACGGGCTCCCTCCCCATCAGGCAAGCTCCCATCCCAGGTCTGGAAGACACCCCGGTGATAGTGCCCGATGACATCTATCAAGGCGTGCTGCCCGGAGGCAATAAGATCGTGGTCATCGGGGGAGGGGCAGTGGGCTGCGAGGCCGCTTGGCACCTGGCCAAAGAGGGCAAGACCGTGAGCATCGTGGAGATGCTGCCCCAGTTGGCCGGGGACTTGTTCATGGCCAACCGGGACATGCTCCTGGAAGAGCTGGAGCGCTGCCGGGTGGAAATCTTTACCGCCACCAAGGTGAACCGATTGGCTCCAGGCCGGGTAAGCATATCCAACCAGCAGGGCGAGGCGATCCTGGAGGCGGAGGCTATCGTCTTGGCCATCGGGCGGCGGGCGGAAAGCGGGCTGGCCCAGGCGGCCCGGGAAACGGCGGACGACCTCTACGTGATCGGCGACAGCCTGGCGCCCCGCAAGATCAAGGACGCCATCTGGGAAGCCTTCAAAACCGCGCGAGTGATCTAAGTTAATTCGGCGCCCCGCCGCATCCTCTTAACCAACCTGAACTGATTAGGGCGCAGCATGTACGACATCGAGGCCATTCTCAACAACCTAGCCAACCAGACGCCCACCTGGCTTTTGTTCGTCTTCATCGCCTTGTGCCTGGCGCTGCTGTCCAAAAGCGCCGACAAGATGATAGACGGGGCGGTGTCTCTGGCCCAGCGAACCCGCCTGCCCAAGATCGTCATCGGGGCCACCATCATTTCCCTGGGCACCACGGTGCCGGAGACGGTGGTCTCGGTGCTGGCCGCTTGGAGCGGTCACTCCGGCCTAGCCCTGGGCAACGGCGTGGGCTCCATCATCTGCGACACCGCGCTCATCTTCGGGCTCATGTGCCTGCTTGCCAAGATACCGGTGCGCAAGTTCATCCTGAACCGCACCGGCTGGATGCAAGTGGGCGCGGCCACCCTCCTGGTGGTCATGGCCCTGTTGGCGCTTTGGATCGCGCCGGAGAAGCCCATGCTGGGCCGGGGCGTGGGTGTCTTGTTCATAGCGCTTTTAGTGCTCTACATGTACCTCTCCTATCGCTGGGCGCGCCAAAGCGGGCAGGCCGACTTCGAGGAGGAGGACGAGGGCGAGGATTGGAGCACCCTAAAATCGGTGCTGTTCCTGCTGGGAGGTTTGGTGGGGGTGATGGTGGCCAGCCGGCTGCTGATCCCCTGCGCGGTGGTGGGGGCCTGTCGCCTAGGGGTGCCCCAAGACGTGGTGGCCGCCACCATCGTGGCCTTCGGCACCTCGGTGCCCGAGTTGATGACCGGCATCAGTTCCATTAGGAAGGGTCATCCCCAGATCATGGTGGGCAACGTGGTGGGAGCCGACGTGCTCAACTGCCTGTTCGTAATAGGGGCTGCGGCCCTCACTGAGCCCCTGCACATCCCGGACAACTTCTACTACTTCCACTTCCCGGCCATGCTGGCCATCCTCTACTCCTTCCGGGTGTTCATCTTCATGAACCGGGACGGCTGGTTCAAGCGCTGGCAGGGGGCCTGGCTGCTGGGACTGTACGCGCTGTATTTAACCCTGCAGTACAGCCTGAACATTGCCGGACCGGAAGGCTAGCCGACGCATGCAGCGCAACATTAAATTCCAGCAACGCCTGGATCATTTAGGGAGATTAAAAAATGGCCATACTACCCGAAGTCAAGAGCCACTACGGCCGTCTGAAGCTTCTTATCGGCGGCGAGTGGGTTGAGTCCAAGTCCGAAATAATCAACAAGACCACCAACCCGGCCACGGGGGTGGAGATCGCCGAGTTCCCCACGGCCACCAAAGAGGAAGCCCGTGCGGCGGTGGAAGCGGCCCAACAAGGCTTCGAGGCCATGAAGGGCATCGCCCTCAGAGAGCGGGCCCGCATGCTCTTTGACATGCGCCAGATCTTCGACCGCGAGGCCGACACCCTCAGCCGGGTGCTGACCCAGGACCACGGCCGCACCATCAAAGAGGCTGCTGGCTCTGTGCGCCGTTCCATCGAGAACATCGAGTCCGCCTGCTCGGCCGCCTACGGCATGGCCGCGCGCAACGAGCACATCGACAACCTGGCTCGCGGCATCGACATGTGGCTGACCTGGGAGCCGTTGGGCCCCTTCCTCATCGTCACGCCGGGCAACATCCCCATGCACGCCTGGAGTTCGTTCGTGCCCTACGCCTTGGCCGCGGGTTGCTCGGTGGTGGTGAGCCCCTCGCGCCAAGACCCGGTGGCCGCCGAGTACATGAGCAAGGTGGCTTTGGAGGCCGGTTTCCCGGCCGGCGCCATCAACCTTATCCACGGCGGCCGCGACGTGAACAGCTATATCCTGGAGCAGCCGGAGATCGAGGGCATCGGCTTCATCGGCTCCACCGGCGCGGGCCTGGATTTGTTCGCCCAGTGCGGCAAGCTGGGCAAGACATCGAGCCTCAACGGCAACGGCAAGAACACCGTGGTTATCATGCCCGACGCCGACCTTGAGGCCTGCCCCGGTTACGTGCGCCAAGGCTGCTTCGGCATGACCGGCCAACGCTGCCTGGGCTCGGACAACGTGGTTATCCTGGGCGACAAGGCCCGCTACGAGGCGGTGAAGCAGTCCCTGGTGGCCAACGCCTCGGCCATGAAGCTGGGCTACGGCCTGGACGAGTCGGTGACCATGGGCCCTTACGCCACGCCTGCCGGGCGCGACAAGGTCTGGGCCTGGGTGGAGCGCGGCCTAGCCCAGGGTGCCAAGATGGTCTTGGACGGCCGCACCATGAACCCGGCCGACCTGCCTGACGGCTACTTCCTTGGCCCCACCATTTTGGAAGACGCGGACATCGACATGGGCATTTGCAAGGAGGAGGCCTTCGGCGCGGTGGGCGCCC
>JAIPDO010000048.1 GCA_021737645.1 Desulfarculaceae bacterium | reverse complement strand
GCCTTGGCGCATGAGCAGCGGCAAGGCGGTCTCGGGCCGGGGGTAGAGCCCCACCCACACAAAGGCCCCCTCGGGGTGGGCGCGGCCCTCCAGCTTGTAGGCGCGGGGCCTTATGGGCATAAGTCGCCGCCAGGGGCGCACCGAGCCGCTAACCGTGCGGCCCCAGTCCAGGTCCAGGGGCAGGCCCAGCTCCGGGGCCCAGAACAGGCGGGCCCGGCCACGGCCCAGGGCGGCGAAGGTCATGGCGCTGGGCGGCTGTGGGTTGATAAGCCACTGATCTTGCTTGAATCCCAGGAGACGGGAAAAGCGGCGGCCCACCAGCAGGTCACGGGGCCGGGACCGGGCCCAAGGGGTGGTTAGGTAGGCGGGCAGGGGCAGATCGACGCGTACGTGGGGCAGGATCATCTGGCTCTTGTAGTCGGGCATGGTCGGCAGGTACAGGCCTATGTCCGGGTTTTCCCAGCAATAGTTGCGGCTGGCGAACACCTGCGCCGGGTGCAGCCAGGCCTGGGGCAGGGGTGGGTCCCACCAGAAACGCTCCAGAGCCAAGACGCCCTGGTCGGCCAGGGCGGGTCGGCCTTGCTTGGCCATATCCCCGCGCATCTCCCATTTATGGGAGCGCGGGTAGATGTCCGGCGGCAGCCAGCGGCCCTTGCTCACCGGGTATTCCCCGGCCATGAGCTGCTCCGGCCCCAAAATCCGCGACACCCAGCGCGCGGCCATCTGGCCGGTGGCGGGCATGCGGGCCAGGCAGGCGTCGCCCAGGGCGATGGTTCCCTGCCAGAGTAAAAACAGGCAGGCCAGCCCCAGGGCCAGTCCCTTGGCCGCCCGCCTCCAGCGGGCCTGCAGGGCCGCGGCCAGCATGGCGGCCAGAGGCAGGCTCAGGAAGGGGGTGAGGTTCACCATGTCCCACTCGCGCAGGGAGCGCAGGCGAATAATGATAAGGGCGATGGCAAGCAAGGCGGCCAAAAGAGCCAACAAATCGGCTTTTTTGTGGCGCAGGGCCATGAACACCAGGCCCGCCCCGGCCAGGAGCATCCAGGCCAGGCCGAAGCGCCGCACCAGGGCTTCCCAGGCGTAGACCAGCGCCAGCACGGGGTCGTTGCTCTGCACGGTGGGGCTTTGTATGAGCACGATATTAATGAGGTCTTGGGCCCAGCGGGCCGGGTCCACCCAAAACAGGGGCGAGCATAGCAGGCAGCCAGCCGCCAGGCCCGCCACCAGGGTGAGCAGCGGAGTCCAGCCGCCCCAGGGGCGGCGCAGCCCCCAGGCGGCCAGGGCCAGGACTATGACGTAGCCGCCGTAGACCTTGGCCGCCACCGCCGCCCCGGCGGCCAGCCCGGCGACAAGGTAGTCCCACCAGCGGCCCTGTTGCAGCATGCGCACCGCGAACAAAAGGGAGAGCCACACCGCCAGGGATTGGGGGACATCGCCCATGAGCTGGCGGGAGTAGGTGATCTGCAAGGGGTCCAGGGCCAGAAGCAGCCCGGCCAACAAGCCGGCGGCCTGGCCCCATAGGCGCCGCGCCGCCAAAAAACCCAACAGGGGCAGCAGAGCGCCCAGCGAGGCCTGGAGGCAGCGGGCGAAGAGCACGTAGGCGCTCCAGCCTTCGTGCCCCACCGCCCACACGTGCCAGGGCGAACCAGGGGCGAACAGCCAGGCGCTGAGGCGGCCCAAGGCGGCGTAGAGATACACGTGGCCCAGGGGATAGCTCGTGGGCGGGGTCAGTTCGCCGCGCAAGAAGGCGGGTAGTAAAACCAGCTGCTTGGGGGTGTCCACGTGGGAGATGAACTCGGGCCAGCCGTGGGCCACCCCGGCCAGGCGCAGGCCCAGGCCCAGGGCCAGGATGCCCGCCAGGGCCAGGCCGGTCCAGGGCATGGCCGGGCGGGTGGGCTCCGGTTCCAGGGCCAGACGCCGGGCCAGGGCCAGGAAATACAGCCCTCCCAGGGCGGCGGTGGGCATCAGCCACACCGGCGGGCCGGGTCCCAGGGCTCCCCACAGCAGCAGCCAGGCCGGGGTGAGGGCGGCCAGGGCCCAACCGGCGGCCCACAGCACCAAGGGGCGGGACAGTATAAGGGCCAGCAGCACCGCTGGCAGCAGCCACAGCAGGGGGTGGCGGGAAAAAGTCTCCCAGGCCAGCCAGGCCAGGGGGGCCAGCCCCAGCAGGGACCAGGCATGGCGGGGCAGGGCCAAGGCCTCGCGCCGGGCCAACAGCCGGGCCAGGCCCCAGGCCAACAGGCCGCCGATCAGGGCTCCGGCGGCCAGGCCCAACGGCAGGCGCAGCCAGGCTCCCTGCCAGCCGTCCCAACTCAGATAGTAAAGTTGGCTCTTGAGGCCCATGAGCGCCCCGGCCGCAAAAGCCGGCGCCAGGGCGGCCAAAGGCGGGCGAGGCAAGGTTTTTGGCCAACAGAGCTTCATGGCCTTTTTGTAGCACAACCCGCCCCGGCTTGTCCCCAGGGCAAAAAACAAGGGCCTCTCACCAGGAGAGACCCTTGTCTTGATGGGGCGTTTTTTGCCGGTTCGGGGGAGAACCGGCCAACTTCAGCGGCCCCTAGCGGGAGCTAAGCATTGTGCCGATCACGTTGTGCACCCGGCCATCGGCCCGGGGGTAGGAGGCGAGTAGAATCCGGCAGGCGCGGTCGCAGGAGATGCGGCCAATGGCCGATGCGGCGGCGCAGCGGACCATCACACGCTCGTTGGGATTGTTGAGCATGTAGGCCAGGGGGTAGACCGACCGGGGGTCATTGATCTTACCCAAGGCGTGGGCGGCCATGCGCCTGGCGGTGGGGTCCTGGTCGTCGAGCATGGCGATGAGCGGCTCGACGGCGCGGCTTTCGTGAATGTCGCCCAAGGTGTAGACCGCTACGTAGCGCACCTGATTACAGGGCGCCTTGAGTAGTGCCAGCAAGGTGTCGCGGTCCACCTTGGCGACGGGATCGATGAGTCCCTTGGCGGCCGCGTCCTGGCAGACCACCATGACCTTATTTTGCAGGTATTGGGGCACTGATTGCCCATTGTCCGCCCCAGCCAGGGCGGGTATTAGGCATAACAGGGCCGCCAGCAATCCGCTTCTTAATATGAAGCTTCTCATTTCGTCCATCCCTTTCAGAGGATATGCTTTGCGTTTGTTCTGGCTCTCCCGCATTTTTTTCATTTGCAGGAGGACAGGCCCTTTGTATTGACAAATAACTCTCTTAGGGCTGAGCGTAAATGAGGGATGGACCTTATAGGACCCCCGTGCGGAGCCCAAAGGTAGGGGGTATAATACCCTATGTGGATAATTTATTAATTTTATCAGGTCTTTGGCCGTATTGGTGGTTGCGGGGCCAAGACGATGGAATGAGGAAAAAACGTTGGAGCGGCGAAAATGAGGGGCATCGGTCTACTGAAAAACCTGCAAAAGCGGGGTTTGGTCCTGTTGGTTTTTGCCGTAGCGGTGTTTTTTTGCGCCGCGGCCCCGGCCTGGGCCCAAGGCGGGGACGACAACAGCAGCCCCCAGGCCATTGAAAAGCGCCTCCAGGAACTCAGGGTCCTATACAAGGATGACCACCCGGAGATACAGCGCTATTTACGCGCCCTGGAAAAGGCCCGGGAGAACGAGGCCCGGCGCCAGACCGAAAAGATGATGAAACAGCGGCAGGAGAGCGCCCCGGCCTCCGCGAAGTAGGACGCCCGCCGAGGCTACGCCCGTGTTGCGCGGAAAAGGGGAGCCCGCCGTGGGCGCCCCTGATCTTTTAGAAGCGGCTGACGCAGTATTTTTACGGCCGCCCGCCGCAGCCATCCTTGCATGGCTTATATGGTCCCATGGCGATCACTTTGAAACACGCAACGGTTCGGCGTGAACAATATGCTTGAAATATGCCGGAACTGGCCCCGGATAGCGGTCTTCCCATTTAATTTTCCATAGGATGACATCTTTTTGCTTTAACATCTTTTCCGGGGCTACATATAAGTTGGTTCCATGAGGGGCGCTCAATATAAATGCAAAGGGAACGGGCGGAGGTTCTGGAGTAACCAACCTCTGATATATTTTTTCATAACCTGTCTTACGGATACTTCTTACAAAAGTACTCACATGCATTGCCGGCACCTGCCTTGGCAATGGCTCACCGTCGGGAACCACCAAAAGCCCCAACATTGTTTTGCCTCCCCAGACAATGGCTTCCCCAGGCGCCAAAGAAGTGTTTTTAGCTTGGCGCCACTGTTTTGCCTGACGAGGAGGAAAATGGTAAGCCAATGTCGGGGCTATGAGAATATAGACAAATAAAATCCCACAGACAGCCATTGTAAAACGGGAGTTGGGATGCGCCGGAATCGGCGCCGACACTTCAGGGTTTGGTTTGAGGACGCCCTCTTGCAAGGCGGAGGCCAGGAAAACATCGAGCACTATATAACCGACAGCCAGGGCCCGGGTCCCTTCCGCAAAATAGACGACTGCCGCGGAAGCCAGGGTGGCGAAAATTAGAAGAGCCCAAAATGCGAGTACATCACGCGAGGAAAAACAAAGACGGATAAAAGCCAGTATCGGCAAAAGCAAAAACAAAAAAGCGGATTTTTGAGCATCAAAGCCTGTTGATAAAATATGAAGTGACTCTCCCAGAAAACTACTCGCGCGCTTATGTAAAGCCTTGAGCAGGGTCTCCGGATGTTTTTTTATGTTTTCAAAAGCGATAGAATATAAGCGACTTGCATCTTCCTTGGGTACCCCGGTCAATTGGCCGGCATAGCGTTGGATGGCTACAGACCAATTTTCATTGATACTTAGGCCCGCAACAACACTTGAGAAGTTTTCTCCTTGCTGGTTCGAATTCCCCCCGTGCATGTGAAGAACATAAGCGGAACTCGCCCAGCAGACAAACACCACGGCAATGGACAACGCGCAGACCTGAAGGGCTTTTTTCCAATTGCTCCGAAAAAGCCAGGCCGCCCAAAGAATCAGAACCGGAGGTATGAACATTGCCCCCATGCGCACCAACAGGGCAATGGTCATGGCCCCCAGGCCGACGAGAAATATCATTAACTTTTTGCGGTATTGAAATTCGACCAGAAGGGCCAAGGCGAGGCAGGCCCAGCTGACACCAAGGGAATGAACCAGGTAGGTTGCTTGAAAATTCCGCGAATAAGTGAACACCAGCGCCACGGCGCATATCGCGGAAAAAATCCCCCAGCGGCGCAGGAGGGCGAGGCCGAGAAGCCATGCGCTAAACCCCAGCAAGGCGGCCTGCAGCCCAAGCACATAAAAAGCGTCAAACCCTGAAAGCCAATTAAGCCCCACCCGCATGGCCGCGGCCAACGGGCGGCGCATCACCCAAAAGTGGAACTCTCCTGTCGCTGCAAAGAGTTGGTTGAACTGAAAGTGTCCTTGGGCATCACTGAACGGGAGCACCCCTGCCAAAGACGAGCCGATGGAATAGCCTTGCATGCTGTCCGGGGCGAACCAAATGCTCCCTGTATGCAAAGCAAAAAGTCCCACAACCGCGGGGAGTCCCGCCCATAGGTACCAGAACGATAAGCTTGACTTGGCTCCCGCAATTAAATCTTTCCGGGCTGGATTGGAACCGGCGAGGTTTAAAAGCCACCCAATTATGGCCCAATCAATGAGCAAGGCTGGGAGGTGGCCTTCAATTTGTGGCGCGAACCTTAAAATGCTGAACCGGGCCATGGGCCAAGCGAAGAAAAGGCGTTCTCCACTAATTAAGGCGTACAGCGCCATAACGAGATACGCCAACAAGGCCAGGCCCAATCCCAGCAAAGCCATCCGCCAGGCCAGAATTGCAAGCTTGCGTATTACTTCATAGGCTTGTAGCCGCATGTTCTAAATACCTCGTCACCGTATAAGAACAACCTACCTGAAAAACCTGCAAAAGTGGCGTGTTATCCTGCCGGTCCAGGCCGTGGCGGTCATTTTTCGCCTGGTGGGCCGGGTCTGGGCCAACAGCGGGGCCTCGCTCCACGGGCCGGGGGCCCCACTGAGGCCCCCGGCCCGTGCGATCTGAAAAAAGGGCGCCCACCGTAGGCTCCACCGATCGTTTTATGAGTGGCGGCGGGGATGGTATGCCAACCCCACCCCGCACCCAGGCACGGGCGCCGGAGTAAAACCAGGGGTTGCAAGCAACGGGTTTTGGGGTTATAAAGAACTTGTATACAAAGCCAAGACAACGCGGCGGATGAATCATGGACCACCAGCGGGAACAATTTAAGAGCCAGGACGCCAAGGCTGGCGTGCGTTCCCGCAGCGCCGCGTTTTTCTATTTTTATTATTACGCCCCCGCCACCGAGACGGTGAGCTTGCCAGGAGTGCGTAAGGTCTAGCATCTAAAACCCTCCCAAAGCACCACAGCCCACCGTCTTCGGACGGTGGGCTTTTTTATTTGGCTGAACACAGCCGGGCCCAGGCGGCCAAAAACAAGGAAATGCAAGATGATCATTCAACTGAAGGCGAGCGCGGGAAAAAGCGGCTTGGAAAAGATAGTGTCCCATCTGGCCAAGGACGGGGTGCCCCGTGGGCGGCTGGACATCTTCTCCGGGGACACCTACACCCTGGTGGGCATCAAGGGTGATGCCGGCAAGCTGGACATGGACAAGTACCAGGCCATGGACTATGTGCTCACGGTGCACCGCATCTCCGACCCCTTCAAGGAGCTGTCGCGCCAGTTCCATCCCGACGACACCTTGGTTGAGCTTAGAAACGGCCATTGCGTGGGCCGGGACCTGAGCATAATCGCCGGGCCTTGCGCCATCGAGAGCCGGGAGCAGTTGTTCAGGACCGCCGAGCTGGTGGCCGGGGCCGGGGCCAACATCCTCAGGGGCGGCGCCTTCAAGCCCCGCACCATTCACCGCAGCTTCCAGGGCCTGGGCGAGGAGGGCCTTAAGCTGTTGGCCGAGGTGCGCGAGGCGGTCGGCCTGCCCGTGGTCTCGGAGATAATGGACGCCCGCGACATCCCCCTGTTCGTGGATTACGACATCGACATATGGCAGGTGGGGGCGCGCAACTGCCTCAACTACACCTTCCTCGACGCCCTGAGCCAAGTGCCCAACCCCAAGCCGGTGCTGCTCAAGCGCGGCGACCACGTGTCGGTCAGCGAGCTGCTGGGCGCGGCGCTGAGGCTCTACGAGGGCAACCAGCAGGTGATCCTGTGCGAGCGGGGCGACAAGACCGCGGACAAGGTGCACCGCAACGTGCTGAACCTGAATAATGTTTCCTACCTCAAGCACCACTACCACCTGCCGGTGATCGTGGACCCCAGCCACGGCACAGGGGTGCGGGAACTGGTGGTTGATCTGGGCATGGCCGGGCTGGCCGCCGGGGCGGACGGCCTGATCGTAGAAGTCCACTACCAGCCGGAAACCGCCCTGTGCGACGGAGCCCAGAGCCTTAACCAGGAGTTCGGCTCCATGGTGCCCCTGGCATCGAGCATTTTCCAGATGCGCAGCGGGTTGGGCGCGGCCCAGGCGGCGGAGTTCAGTTTGGTGGAAGCCGGGGCGATTTAGCTGAAAAACGGCAAAGGCCACACAAGGGCCGAGGGCGTAGTTTTGGCTGCGCCGCGGCCCTTTCTTTTTTGCCCGACATCCGCGCCGATGGCCACGGAAGTAAATCAGTTGAGCTAACTACCCGTAATGTTTAAAATGACGCACAGGGTGCCTTTTTCTATCACCAGACAAGGCGCGGTTTTTCAAATGGGCGCTTTTTGATTTAAAATCACCAACTTGGCGCGGAAAATAGGCAATGCTGAATAATAAAAATGGCCTGGGCCTGTTCACCGTCTTCTGCATCGCCAGCGGAGCGATGATAAGCTCGGGCATTTTCGTACTGCCCGGCTTGGCGCACGCCATGGCCGGGCCGGCGGTGGTCTTCAGCTATCTCCTGGCCGGCTGCCTGGCCTGCACCGGCATGCTCAGCGTAGCCGAAATCATCACGGCCATGCCCAAGGCGGGCGGCGACTATTTTTTCATCGCCCGCACCCTGGGTCCGGCGGCCGGGGCGGTCACCGGGCTTCTCTCCTGGTTCTCCCTCTCCCTGAAGAGTTCCTTCGCCCTGGTGGGCATGGGGGCGTTCATCCAGCCCCTGCTGGGCATCAACCCCCTCTGGGCGGCGCTGTTTTTGTGCCTGGTCTTCGTGGCCATCAACCTGCTGGGCGCGGAGAAGGCCGGCCTGCTCCAGGTGGTGCTTGTGGTGGGCCTGCTGTCGTTGATGCTGCTGTACGTGCTGGCCGGGGCCGAGCACATACAGTGGGCGAGGTTCGAACCGTTCGCGCCCAACGGCATAGGGACGGTGCTCTCCACCGCGGGAGTGGTTTTCGTGTCCTACGGCGGCCTGCTCAAAGTCGCCTCGGTGGCCGAGGAGATCAAGGACCCCGGCAGGACCGTGCCCAAGGCCATGATTCTGGCCCTTTTGGTGGTGGGCCTCTTCTACGTGGCCATGGTCTTCGTTACCAGCGGGGTTTTGGGCGCGGCGGAGCTCGACCACTCCCTCACCCCCATATCCGACGGGGCCAGGGTTTTCGCCGGGGGCACGGGGGCGCTGGTGATGGGCCTGGCCGCGGCCGCCGCCTTTGCCAGCACCGCCGGGGCGGGCATCATGTCCGCCTCGCGCTACCTCTTGGCCCTGGGGCGCGACGGCCTGGCGCCCCAGGCGCTCAGCCGCACCCACCCGCGCCTGGGCTCGCCGTACATGGCCGTTCTGGTGACCGGCGGCTTTGTCTTCGCCACCTTGTTCCTGGACCTGGAGATCCTGGTCAAGGCCGCCTCTTCGGTGCTGATCCTCACCTATTTGATGGCCAACATATGCGTCATCATCCTGCGGGAGTCCCGCCTGACCAACTACCGCCCCCATTTTCGCGCCCCGGGCTACCCCTGGTTGCAGATCGTGGGAGCCGGCGGCTTCGTGGTGCTGTTGTTGGAAATGGGATGGCAGGCCCTTATCATCAGCCTGTTGTTGGTGTTCAGCGGGCTGGGTTTCTACTGGGTCTACGGCCGCATCCGCTACGAACGGGAATATGCCCTGATGCACTTGGTCAAGCGCATCACCGACCGTGACCTGGTGAACGGGGGGTTGGAGGACGAGCTTCGGGGGATCGTGCGCGAGCGCGACCAGCTGTGCTGGGACGAGTTCGACAGGGCGGTGAAACGGGCTGAAGTGGTTGAGGTGAAAGATACGGACAGCGGCGACGAGGTGCTGGCCCAAATCGCGTTGGCGGGCGCCCGGCGTTTCGGTCTGGATGCCGGGTGGCTGGGCCAAGCACTGAAAAAGCACCAAATGGCTCAGGCCACGGAGCTGGTGCCCGGCGTGGCCATCAGCGATGCGGCCCTTTCCGGCTCCGGCGAGGTGGAGTTGATCATGGCCAGGGTGGAGCCGGAGGTGGCCCTGGGCCCCAACCAGTCCCCCTGTTTTGCCATGTTCGTGGTGCTTTTCAGCCCGGACAACCGCGGGGCCTATCTGCGCACCCTAGCGGCTATAGCCCGGACCGCGGGCAACCCCGCCTTTGCCGGCCAATGGCGTTCGGCCCAGGACGCCGCGCGTCTGCGGGACATCATGTTGATCGCCAAGCGCCAGCGCACCTGCACCATCTGACCTAGCGAGGCCTATTTATATAAGTGATAAACTGGCCAGGATCGTTCTCCCTCTCATGGATTGGGTTCAACCTGCCGCGGAGGCCTACCCAAGTGGCTTACATACAAAACCTCGCCGCTTCCTGCAAACAGACCGCACTGTGGATCGCTTCATTTATTTTCGTAGCCGGACTGCTTCTTTCGGCGCTCATACCCCCCATGCAGTCGCCGGACGAGTTCGATCACCTTGAAAGGGCGTATCTGTTGAGCAGGGGCGTCATAACTGTCAAGGCGCCCCCAGGCATGTCTTCCGGAGGCATGATAGACACCGGGCTCTTGCGATATTTCAATATTTTCCACGCTCTTATCTTTAAACCGGACCGCAAGCTGTCGATGGGCGAGAATGAGAGGGCCAAGACCATCCGGTGGTCGGGCGTCGAAAAATTCAACCCGGCGCCCAGCTCCAGCTACTACAGCCCGCTCATATACCTGCCCCAGGCCGCGGGCCTGTTCGTCGGCCAGACCGCGGGCCTGTCGGTGGATTTTTCCTATCGGCTGGCCCGGCTGCTCAACCTGTTGGCCGTCTCCCTGCTGATTTTCCTAGCCTTCAACATCTACCGGCCCAACCCCCTGGTCATCGCCGTGCTGATTCTGCCCATGAGCCTGTTTCAGATTTCATCGGCCACCATTGACGGCACATCCATGGCCTTGACCGTGCTGTCGCTGGCCTGCTTCATGCGCATCCTGCAAGACAAGGAGCAGAGCAAGCCGGGATTGTTTTATGCCCTGGCCCTGGCGGTGATCATAATTACAACCGGGCGCGTCTATCTGTTGCCCATGGTGGCCCTGGTTTTCCTGGCGGCCTATTATCTGCAAAACAAAAAATATTACTACCTGTCCGCCCTGGCCCTGGCTCTTATCCTGGCCTGGTTCGTCATTGCCCTCAACACCGCCGTGGATAAAAGGGTGGAGGTGGGCGCTTCGCCCTTGGGGGCCGCCCTGCTTTACCTCCAACACCCCGGTGTACTGATCAAAGCCGTCACCTCCACCATCTTCAACCAGGAAATGCTCAAGTCCTACACTTGCTCGTTCATTGGAGTGCTCGGCTGGCTTGACACCTTGTTTTATGCTTGGCAATACGCCGTCTTCACGGTTGCCCTGCCTCTGGTCGCCCTCTTCACCTTTTCCCGCCAGGGCCTCCGAAATGAATGGCTGCCCCGGCTGGGCATTTTCATCTGTCTGGTCGTCACCATTTTGCTGATGTTTTTATCCCTGCTCATCACCTGGAACGTCTATCCCGCCAAAATCATTCAAGGGGTGCAGGGGCGCTACTTCTTGATACCGGCGATCATGCTGGCCTATGCCCTGGCGGGCAGCGCTCCGGCCTTTGGGGGGGCCTGGCGCAAGGTGGCGCTGGCCCTAGTCCTGATCATGGGCCTGCTCACCCTTATCGGCATGCCCAGGCTGCTGCTCAAGCGTTACTACCTGAGCGCGCCCTCTCCCCAGGCGGTGTCCCTGGTACGACCTGACCAATATAATGAGAGGCCCAAGTTTTTCAGCGCCGGGTCGTTCCCTAAAGGCTTCGGCGGGTGGGACGGCGGCTCATCCCCTCAGGAGGTCGCGCAGGAAGCGGGCTGAGGTGGCGAACAAGTTTACGTATTCTCGCGGGTTGCGGGGAAGGGAGAGTATCCTCCAGGCAACCTTGGGGCTTGAATAGAATCGGCGGTAAGCCTGCCGAATGTGGGAGGCCACCACCGGCGAGGGCAGTCCCGGCAGCCTCATGGCCGGGGCGTCCTGGCGCACCGTGCCCCACTGGCCGGGCGCGATCAGTTTTTGCGCCAAACACTGGTCATAGAGCTCAGAACCGGGAAAGGGCGTGGCGGCGTAGAAGTGGGCGAAGGTCAGCGGCAGCCGGAGGGCGTAGTCGATGGTGGCCCGCAGATCGGCGGCTTTTTGCCCCGGATAGCCCATGATGAAGTGCCCGTCCACCGCCAGGCCCGCCCCGGCGGCCAGGCGGGCGGTGCGCAGGCCCAGGGCCACGTTATAGCCGGCGCCCTTGTTCACCAGGCTCAGGCTGTGGTCGTCGCCGAACTCGAAGCCAAAGGCCACCTGCCAGCAACCCGCCCTTTTCATCTTCTCAAAAAGGTCGCCGTCGGCCAGGTCGGGTCGGCTGTTGCACACCCAGCTGATCTTGCGGTGCAGCCCCCTGGCCGTTATTTCATCCAGCAGGGCGCGCAGGAACCCGGGATTGCCCGAGGCGTTTTCGGTCCAAAACAAGAAATCGCTGACCCCATGGGCCAGGTTGTCCTCGATCTCCTGGATAATGCGGCTCACCGGGCGAAGGCGCGTGCGGCGGCCGTTGTAAACGTGAGCGGTGCAAAAACTACACAGGTAGGGGCATCCCCGGGCCAGGGAGATCAAGGAAAAAGGCTTGCGCCTTATGGGCATGAGGTAGTTTTCGCGGTCGATCCCTTGCCAAAGGGGCAGGCCCAAAGAATCGAGGTTTTTGATAAATGGCCGCGGCGGCGTGAGGCATACCCTGCCGTCCCGGCGCAGAGCCAAACCGGGCACCTGGCCGGGATCGTTGTTGCCCTGGGCCAGGGAGTCGGCCAGCTCCAGGGCGGTTATCTCCGGCTCCCCCCGGATTACAAAATCCAGGTGCGGATAAGCCTCCAGCACCTCTTGGGGCAAAACGCTGACGTGGATCCCGATGGCTGCGATGCTGATGCCGGGCCGCGCCTTTTTCAACTCGGGGCAAAACCAGGCCAGGTCGCTGTTCAAGGTGGGGGTGGCGGTGGCCACCACGGCCAGCAAGGGCGCGAAGTCCCGAACCCGGGCCACCACCTCGCCAAGGCCTTTGCCTGCCGGGCCGGCGTCGAGGATCAAAGTTTCAAACCCGGCATTGTCCAACTGCCGCGCGATCATCGCCAGGCTGAGGGGAGGGAAGGGCGCGCCCCAGATATCCCACTGTTGGCACCTGCCCTCGCGAACCCACACCTTGTGGGAGGGCACGGGCGGATTTATCAATACCACCTTGGCCGGCATGTCCCCTCGCAACTCCTCTATTCCCTAGTCCGCCACCAAGGCCTAGTTGAAAAACAGGTATTTCAGCCAGCTATACACATAACGCGGCCACACCTGGGGAACGGAAATTTTCGATTCACCGCCCTTTCTTTTGTATTCGTGCGTCGCGACCTCACCCATACGAAAGCCGGCTTTCAGGGTTTTAATGATCATTTCCTGCTCGATGGTGGTGATGTCTTCTTTGAGGCCCAGACGCTGCGCCGCCTCGCGCCGTATGGCCCTAAAACCGTTTTGCGAGTCGGTGAGGCGCACCCCGAAGCGGTAGT
The DNA here is from genome assembly GCA_021737645.1 of Desulfarculaceae bacterium. GTDB lineage: Bacteria > Desulfobacterota > Desulfarculia > Desulfarculales > Desulfarculaceae > Desulfoferula. Next base: position 15,493 of record JAIPDO010000048.1, on the reverse strand, counting down.
TGATGCCCAGGGTGATTATGTCGCTGCCGATCATCCGCACGAATTTGCTGAAGTCACCATGCAGTTCGTCTGATCCACCCTTCATGCGCGAGCCGGTCACATGGTCGCACTCGCCATCTAAAATAGGTTTGATCAAACGGGGGATATCCGCCGGGTCGTGCGACCCATCGGCGTCGATGAACACGATGATATCGCCCTTGACTTGGCTAATGGCTTGCCGGATGGCGGAGCCTTTACCTTTTCCATTGTCAGCGATGAAGTTTATGCCAAGCTCGCGAAAAATCTCTTGAGTCCCGTCGGTGGAATGCCCATCCACCACCAAAATTTCGCGCAGGGCCATGATTTCTTTCAGGGCCAGGCACTTGATGTAAATTTCGCCCACGGAGGTCTTTTCGTTTTTGGTGAGCAGGACGATGGACGAGGTCATGCCGGGTTTGCCTTCCAAGCGCTGGGTAGGGTCTCGGTTGGGTCATGGTCAGGCCCCAGTATGCCTTGCGTGGGGCTGGGCCGTCCAGGTCGCAGTGGGCCGCCTTGTCCGGCCAAGGGGTAAGCCACAAAAAAGGGGAGCCGGCCCATAGAGCCGACTCCCCGTATTTATTAAAGTGGCGGAGAGGGTGGGATTCGAACCCACGTGCCCCGGTTAAGGGACAACCCGATTTCGAGTCGGGCCCGTTACGACCGGACTTCGGTACCTCTCCGCGAAGATCGACAAGTATTATAATGGCACCGCTAGCGCCGCGCCGCGAAAAACTCTCTTAAAATATCCGCCGCCTCTTCGGCCAGCAACCCGCCCTGCACCAGGGGCTGGTGGTTCAGGCTGGTCACCGTGCCCAGATCCAGGGCCGAGCCGTAGGCCCCGGCCTTGGGGTCGTAGGCGGCGAACACCACCCGCTCCAGCCGGGCCCACACCACCGCTCCGGCGCACATGGGGCATGGCTCCAGGCTCACGTACAGGGTGCAGCCCGTCAGGCGGTAGTTGCCCAGGGTCCGCGCCCCCTGGCGCAGGCAGAGCATCTCGGCGTGGGCCGTGGGGTCGCCCTGGGCGATGGTGGCGTTGCCCGCCTGGGCCAGCACCTCGCCCGCCGGGCCTACCAGCACCGCGCCCACCGGCACCTCGCCCTGGGCGGCGGCATGGCGGGCCAGGCCCAGGGCCTGGGCCATGAATTCCCGGTCCTTTTGGCTCCATCCAGGCTGAGTCATGGGGAAACTACCACAGGCCCCAAGGCCCCGCAAGGCTTAGGACAGCTCGGAGGGGCGCACCCCGCCGGGTTTCAGTTCGCCGTCCAGGGTGGCCACGCCGTCATCGGTAAGGCCCAGGCGGCCCTGGCCGATAAGCTCCAAAGTGGTGGGGAACACCATCCAGTCCCCGGCCTCTTTAAGGCGCTCCTGATTGGCGTCGGCCACCTGGCGCAGGCGGCTGGGATCGGCCTTTAGCTCATCCAAAGACGCGGGCAACTCCACGGCAATGGGGTCGCTGACCATCAACAGGGGACCCGAGTCCACCCCCAGGTCGGTGAACAGGGTGGAGGAGCGCAGTTCCTTTTGCCCCGCCACAATGGCGTCCATCACCGCGTCGTCGCCCACGAAGCGGCGTTTGCCGTCCGCGTCCACCAGGCTCAGGTCGGCCGGGTGCACGTTGATGGCCCCGGTGAGGGTGAGAAAGCTCATGTACCCGCCCAGGGCGATCACGTCTATCCCGAAGGCCCTCACCAGGCGGGCGGCCACCTGGTCGTAGTCCCGGCGGGCGGCCAGTCCCTCGGGTGTGCCCACGCTGCGCTTGAGGCCTCGCTTGTCGTGATAGCGGCGCACGTCATAGGCGAAATAGGGCAGGTCGAAACGCCGGGCGATCTCCTGGCCCCGGCACTTGTCGCCGGCCGTGTCGCTGAAGATGAAGGCCACTTCATAGGAGGGCTCCTGGGCCTCCAACAGCTTGATCACGTTGGTGCCCGAGCCGGACATGAAGGCGGCCACCCGGAGGGGGCGCCCCGCCTGTGTGGGGTCGAATATGGGTTTGCCGGCCATGAGGCTTCCTGAGGGGTGAGGGTTGCCAACCCCTAATCTATAGGACGTGGGCCGGATTGGGTCAAGGGCGGGGTGGGTTTAGGTCTGGCTTGTGGGGGTGTCCGGCATCTGTTGCCCGTAGTGCTCCCGCATGCAGTGGGGGCAGATGCCGTGGGATATCTCCAGCGGCAGGGCCTTTTCCAGGTACTGGTCCACCGGCAGCCAGTCCTTGGTGGAGGGGGGCTGGTCCGAGTCCGGGTTGACTGCGTGGCAGTGCATGCACAGGCGCAGCCAGGCAGGCTCGGTCTTGCGGTGCAGGGGCAAGAGCTGGGCGGCCAGCAGGCCGCACACAGAGCCAAGCACCGCCGACGGCAGCAGGTAGTCCCAACTGCCCAGACCGCCGTTCATCCAGAACAGCCAGAGCAGAGAAAGCCCGGCGGCCAGGGCGCACCCGCCCCCGGCACAAACCAACGATAATAGAGAATTTGGCCTCCCTGACGGGGTGCCGGTCTGCCCTTGAACCATATATTCACGCTGCTTTTGGAAAAATCATGAGGGAAAATTGCTTTTTAGTGTTACTCCATATTGAAAAGACGAGTCAACTATTTTAGTTAATTTAGGGCGTTATTGATAATCAATACCGCCTGCTACTATAAATTTGGCAAGCCAAGTATAATTCAGGGGCATAGGCGCTACCGGCTTTCTTGACAAGCCTTTCCCGCCTCGACATAATCGGCTTTCCGGAGGCAGTATGAAGTTGGACGCCATAGACCGCAAGATCATCTCCTGCTTGCAGGGCGACCTGCCTCTGGTTTCCCATCCCTTCGCCGCCTTGGCGCGGGAATTGGAACTGGAAGAGGGCGAGGTGGTGCGGCGCGTCCAGGCTCTGGCCGATGGCCGGGTGATGCGCCGCTTCGGGGCCACCCTGCGCCACCAGCGCTCCGGCTTCGCCAGCAACGTGATGGTCGCCTGGCGGGTGCCTCCCGAGCGGGCCCGCGAGGTGGGCGAACGGCTGGCGGCTTTCCGCCAGGTGAGTCACTGTTATTGGCGCGAACCCTGCGAGGGGTTTTCATATAATCTGTTCTCCATGGTCCACGGCCGTAGCGAAGCCGAATGCCGCACTCTGGTGGCCGAAATGGCGGATAAGGCCCAGGCCGAGGAATTTGAGTTACTATTCTCTGTGGAGGAGCTGAAAAAGACCTCCATGCGCTACTTTGATCAAGAAGGTGAAATCCATGAAGGATGAGAGATCCCGGGAACTGTGGCAGCGAGCCCAAAAGGTCATACCCGGCGGCGTCAACAGCCCGGCGCGGGCCATGCTGGCGGTGGGGCGCGAGCCTCTGTTCATCCGCTCGGCTCGCGGCTGTTACATAGAAGACGTGGACGGCAACCGCTATATCGACTACGTGGGCTCCTGGGGCCCCTTGATTCTGGGCCACGCCGATCCCGACGTGGTGGGCGCGGTGAAAAAGGCGGCGGAAAGGGGCACCAGCTTTGGCGCGCCCACCGAGGCCGAGGTGAATTTCGCTGAAATGCTCACCCGCCTGATTCCCTCCATGGAACAGGTGCGCCTGGTCAGTAGCGGCACCGAGGCCACCATGAGCGCCCTGCGCCTGGCCCGGGGCTACACCGAGCGGGACCTTATCGTAAAGTTCGACGGCTGCTACCACGGCCACAGCGACGGCCTGCTGGTGGCCTCGGGCAGCGGCCTGGCCACTCTGGGCCTGCCCTCCTGCCCCGGCGTGCCCGGCGGGGTGGCCGAACTTTCGGTGAGCATCCCCTACAACGACCTGGCCGCCCTGGAAAAGCTCTTCCACGAAAAGGGAGACAAAATCGCGGCGGTGATCATAGAGCCGGTGGCCGGCAACATGGGCGTGGTGCCCCCGGCTCCGGGCTATCTGCAAGGCGTGCGCGAAATCTGCGACGAGTACGGTTCGCTGCTCATCTTCGACGAGGTGATCACCGGCTTCAGGGTGGCCCTGGGCGGGGCCCAGGAGCTTTACGGCATCACCCCGGACCTGACCACCCTGGGCAAGATCATCGGCGCGGGCCTGCCCCTGGGGGCCTACGGCGGCAAGGCCGAGATCATGCAAAAGATCGCCCCCACCGGGCCGGTGTATCAGGCGGGCACCCTCTCGGGCAATCCCCTGGCCACGGCGGCCGGGCTTCGGGCTCTGGACATGCTGGACGTGGCCGGGGTGTACGATCGCCTGGAGGAGAGCGCGGCCAAGCTTTACGACGGCCTGGGCGAGGTGTTCGCCGCCGCCGGGGTTCCCCACTGCGGCAACCGGGTGGGGGCCATGTTCTCCTACTTCTTCCAAAAAGGGCCGGTCACCGACTGGACCAGCGCCTCCAAGAGCGACACCGAGGCCTTTGGCCGCTGGTACCGGGCCATGCTGGGCCGGGGCATCTACCTGGCCCCCAGCCAGTATGAGTGCACCTTTGTGAGCTTGGCCCACGACGCCGACGCCATAGACCAAACGCTGTCGGCCGCCGCGGAGGCGATCAAGGAGGTTTAGCGTCCGGCTGTGCCGGGGGCTAGCCGCTTGAAATCGAACGGCTGGGCAACAAAACGAATAAAAAAGGCGGGGCCGCAGATGCGGCCCCGCCTTTAATTTGTAGTCTCGTGCGGTCTTAGGAAAAGTTACGTCTATCTTGCACCCGTTCAGCCTTGCCCTGACTCATGGGCAAACCGCCGGGGGGCAATATCTCCACCGCCGGGGTGACCAGCAGCTCGTCGCGCAGGGCCTTGGCCAGGGCGCGGGCCAGGCCGTCGCGCTCCTTCTGGGAAAGCCCGGCCGCCTCGGGGCTAAGCTCGGCCCGCACGGTCATGGCGTCGGCCTCGCCCTTGTTCTCCAATACGATGAGGTACTGGCCCCCTATCGCCTTGAAGTCCATGAGCACCGACTCCACCTGCATGGGGTAGACGTTTACCCCCTTGATGATGAACATGTCGTCGCTGCGCCCCACTATGCGGCTCAGGCGGCGGTGGGTGCGGCCACAGGCGCACTCGCCGGGCAGCAGGGCGGCCAGGTCCCGGGTGCGGTAGCGGATCAGGGGCATGGCCCGGCGCTCCAGGGTGGTCAGCACCAGCTCGCCCACCTGGCCCGGCTCCACCGGCTCCATGGTCACCGGGTCCAGCACCTCCAGCAAAAAGGCGTCTTCCCACAGGTGCAGGCCGTTCTGCTCCGGGCACTCGATGGCCACCCCCGGTCCGTTGAGCTCGCTGAGGCCGTAGTTGTTGTAGGCCTTTACCCCAAAGAGCTCCTCCACCCGCTTGCGGGTCTGCTCGCTGTGGGGCTCGGCCCCGATTATGGCGATCTTGAGCTTGCTGTCGGTGCTGGGGTCCAGGCCCTGCTCGGCAAAGGCCCCGGCCAGGCGCAGGGCGTAGCTGGGGATGATGTGCATCACCGTGGTGCCCATCTGGCGCATGAGCAATATCTGGCGGCGGCTGTTGCCCGCGCCCGCCGGGATGACCATGGTCCCCAGGCGCTCGGCCGCGTAGTGCATGCCCAGGCCGCCGGAAAACAGGCCGTAGCCGGTGAGGTTCTGGAATACGTCGGACGGGCGCACCCCGGTCATGTACAGGCCCCGAGCCATGAGGTTGGCCCAGGAGCGCAGATCGGCCTTGCTGTGCAAGATGGCGGTGGGGGTGCCGGTGGTGCCGCTGGAGGCGTGCAAACGCACCACCTGGCTGCGCGGCACGGCCAAAAACCCGTAGGGGAAGTGCTCGCGCATGTCCTTTTTCACGGTGAAGGGCAGGCTCCTCACATCCTCGGGGGAGTTGAGGGATTGCGGCTCCACCCCGGCCAGGGCCTTGGCGTAGAAGGGCGATTTCTTGGCCTGGGCCACGCTGCGGCGTAGGCGGGTGGTTTGCAGTTCGCGAAGCTGCTCAGGGGGCATCAACTCGATGTCTTTTTGCCAAAACATGCTGAATTCTCCAGGTGCGGTCGATAATGGCCTAACATACAACCCATAAGGGCCGCCCACAACCCGCCGCCCTTGCCTCGCGGAGCGCATTGCGCAAAAATAAAGGCGCGAAACACAAAATAGCCAAGGAGCCGGTGGCCGCATGCCCAATTCCGCCATTCACAAGAGCGTTCCCCACAAGATTCTCTACGACCAGAGGCCCAACTACACCCGCCCGGCCTTGGAGTTGAGCGATCAGGTGGGCCGGGATCTTTTGGGTCACCTCACTTTCCTCTACGGCCAGAGTGCGGCCCAGGCCTTCCTGCCAGAGTTGGAGCGCATCATGAAGGTGCACCACGCCTTCAAGTCCCAGGATCTGCGCGATTTGCTGGAGGCCCGCGACCCGGGGCGTCTGTTCAGCGAAAAGGACATGATCCTCATCACCTACGGGGACATGATCAGCGATGGGCAGGGCACTCCCCTGGCGGTGTTGGCCAAGGCCTGCGACGAGCACATGCTGGCTCCGGACATCCTGCACATCCTGCCCTTTTTCCCCTACTCCTCGGACCGGGGCTTTTCGGTGGTGGATTTCACCAAAGTGGACCCGCGTCTGGGCTCCTGGGAAGACATTCACCGCCTGGCGGGCCGCTACCGCCTGATGTTCGACGGAGTGCTGAACCACATCTCGGCCCACAGCGACGCCTTTCACGAATTTTTGGACGGCAACCCGGACCTACAGGACTTTTTCATCGCCTACACCTCGCCCGACGAACTGACCCCGGACCAACGCTCCAAGATTTTCCGCCCCAGGGTGAGCGACATCCTCACCCCCTTCATGACCATAAACGGGGTGCGCTATCTGTGGACCACCTTCAGCCCCGACCAGATAGACCTGAACTACCGCAACCCCAAGGTGCTGCTTTCGGTGGTGGAGGCGCTTTTGTTCTACATTCGCCAGGGGGCGGACCTGTTGCGCCTGGACGCGGTCACCTACATCTGGGCCGAGCCGGGCACCGAGTGCATCCACCTGGCCCAGACCCACGAGATCGTAAAGCTGCTGCGCACCGTGGTGGCCGCGGTGGCTCCGGGCGTGGCCCTGGTCACCGAAACCAACGTGCCCCACGCGGACAACGTGAGCTATTTCGGCAGCGGCTACGACGAGGCCCACATGGTCTACAACTTCGCCTTGCCGCCCATGGTGCTGCACGCCGTCTACCGCCAGGACGCAAGCCGCCTTGCCGCCTGGGCCGCCGAACTGGAGCCGCCCAGCGACGCCACCGCCTTTTTCAACATCCTGGACACCCACGACGGCATCGGCCTGATGGGGGTGAAGGATATCCTGCCCCCCGAGGAGATGGATTTCATCGTGCAAAGCGCCCAGGCCAACGGGGCCCTGATTTCCATGAAGACGGTGGAGGGCGGCGGCGAGGAGCCCTACGAGATCAACAGCACCTGGTGGAGCGCCATAAACCCCAACGAGGGAGAGTCCCACACCCTGCAGCTGGACCGTTTTGTGGCCAGCCGGGCGGTGGCCCTGGCCCTCAAAGGCGTGCCGGGAGTGTACTTGCACGGGGCCCTGGGAAGCTCTTCGGACCTGGAGGCCTACCAGCGCACCGGGCACAAACGAGACGTCAACCGGGGATCGGTGAACTTGGCCGTGCTGGAGGCCGAGTCCAACGATCCCTCTTCGCGCCTGGGACGCCTGGCCCCGCGCCTAAGCCATCTTCAGGTGACCAGGGTGTCCCAAAAGGCCTTCCATCCCCAGGGCAGGCAAAAGGTGCTCAAGGCCCCAGAGGCGGTGCTGGCCCTGCTGCGCATCTCGCCGGACGGGGATGAACGGCTTTTGTCCCTGATAAACTTGAGCGCGTCCCAGGCGGCTTTCAGCCTGGAGTTGCCAGCCGAGGCGGCCGGAGCGGGAACCTGGCGGGATTTGGTTCAGCCGGGCGCGACGCGGGAGAAAAACGGCGTCTTGGATCTGGAGTTGAAGCCCTATCAGGTGATGTGGCTGCGGCCCCAGGGCGAGGCCGGCGCGCCGGAGTAGTTTTTAGTTCGGCTTGTCGGCCTTGTCGCCCATTAGATGAGGATAAAGCTCGGCGGCGCAGTCCGGGCACAGGCTGTGGGTGAAGTCCAGGTCCATGTGCTTGCTCAGGTAAAGGTCCACCCGCTGCCACAGGTCTTCTTTGTCGCGCACATTTTTGCAGCGGGCGCAGATGGGCAGCATGCGCCTTAGCTCCACGATCTCGCCGATGTCCTCCAAAATGAGCACCACCAGTTTTTGCTCCTGGTGTTTCAGAGGGGCAGCTGAGACCAAGAAGTGGACTTCATTGACCTTTTCGCCATCGGCCAGCTCCAGGCGGGCCTTTTGGCGGGTGAGGGTCCCGGTGGCCAGACAGCGGTTCACCGACCCCCGGATCACGCACTCGCGGCAAGGCTCGGATCGGCCGCAACCCTCAGGAGTTCGATTCGCGTTGAGGCAGTGCAGCACCTCTCCGGCCCGGCGGCGCAGGACCGCCTGGGACTGGGGGGCCAGTATGGCTCCGGCGGCCTGATTGTGGTCGATGATGCGGACGTCTTCGTTCACAACCAAAATGGGCGAGGGCACCGCGTTGTAGACGGTGTGGCTGAAGGACATTTGGTTGATCAGACTGGTGTTTTCTTGCATACGTTACCCCCCGGGACACCATCGTTTGGGAGCGGCAAGAGCGGCAGGCAAACCCATGATAGAAGGTTGGTTCCACATAGTCAAACTCAAGGTTTAAAAATGGTTATGAACTGGACTCATACCCTCGCCGATGGGGAATTGTTGTGTTAGCCTTGAGGCAGTGCTTGTGCCAGCGTAACCTGAACTGAGAGTAACTACAATCATGCCTGAACAACGAATACGCTATGCACCTCTGCGGGACAAGATTACCAGCGCCGCCGAGGCGGCAAGCCACATTACCGACGGAACCAGCTTGTTTATCAGCGGCTTCACCGCCGGCTATCCCAAACTCATACCCGCCGAGTTGGTCAAACGGGCCGAAGCCGGCGAGCAGATGAAAATCAACATCTACGCCGGGGCCTCCACCGGAGACGCGGTGGACGGGGTGTTGGCCCGGGCCGGCCTGATCAAATGGCGCCGCCCCTATATGAGCGACCGGGGCATGCGCGCGTCCATCAACCGCGAGGAGATCCTGTTCAAGGACGACCACCTCTCCGGGCTGTCGGCCGCGGTGCGGGCCGGTGCCTGGGGCTCGGTGGACGTAGCCGTGGTGGAGGTGGCCGCGGTAACCGAAAAAGGCCAGCTAATCCCCACGCTCAGCGTGGGCAACACCCCCAGCTACGTAAAGATGGCCGACAAGATCATCCTGGAAGTGGCCGACGCCGACCCGCCCGAGCTGGAAGGCATCCACGACATCTACATTCCCGAGGACCCGCCCTGGCGCATGCCCATTCCCATCTATCGGGCCGGCGACCGGGTTGGCAAACCCTTTATCGAACTGGACCCGCAAAAAGTGGTGGCCGTGGTCTACAGCCAGGAGCCCGACGCCAGCGCCTATTTTTCCGAGCCGGACGAGGTGTCGTTGCTCATCGCGGAACAACTGCTGGACTTCGTGCGCCATGAAACCAAAAAGGGCCGCATCCCCGAGAACCTGCCCTGGCAATCCGGGGTGGGCGACGTGGCCAACGCGGTGCTTTCGGGCTTCAAGGAAGATCACTTCTTCAAGGACCTGAGCATCTATTCCGAGGTTTTGCAGGACACGGTCCTGGACCTCATCGACATGGACAAGGTTCGCGCCTCCTCGGGCTCGGCCCTGACCCTGTCCTTGCAGGCCCGCCAAAAGTTCTTCAGGGATCTGGAGCGCTACAAGGAGAAGATAGTGCTGCGTCCGGTGGAGATTTCCAACTCCCCGGAGGTCATCGCCCGCCTGGGGGTTTTGGCGGTCAACACCGCCCTGGAGATCGACATCTACGGCCAGGTCAACTCCACCCACGTAATGGGCAGCCAGATGATGAACGGCATCGGCGGCTCGGGCGACTTTGAGCGCAACGGGTCCATCTCCTTCATGGTCACCCCTTCCACCGCCAAGGGCGGGGCCATCAGCAGCATCGTGCCCATGGTCAGCCACGTGGATCACTCCGAGCACTCGGTGGACGTGATCATCACCGAGCAGGGCCTGGTGGACACCCGTAACCTGACTCCCCGTCAGGTGGCCGAGGCCATCATCACCAAGTGCGCCCATCCCCTGTACCGCGACCAGCTGATGGACTACTACCAACGGGCCGTGCATGAGACAGGCGGCCACGAGCCCCATCTGCTGGCCGAAGCCTTCAGCTTTCACCAGCGTTTCATGCAGACCGGCGACATGCGCCCGGCCCCCGACCGCATCCGCTCGGTGGGAGGCGGCCGCGAGTGAGCCGGCAGCGAGTCATCGTCGCGGTGGACCGGCAGGTGAGCCTGGAAGCCAGGCTCGGCCTGCCGGCCCAACCCAAAGGGGCGGCCCTGATCCTGCACCCCCACCCCCTTTACGGCGGCTCCATGGACAACAACGTGGTCGACGCCCTGGCCCAGGCGGCCTCCGAGGCCGGTTGGGCATCGCTTTGCATTAATTTCCGGGGAGTTGGCGGCAGTACCGGAAGCCATGACAACGGCGTGGGAGAGCAGGATGACGTGATCGCCGCCGCAGCCTGGCTGACAGAGAAAGCCCCGGGACCCTTGGCGCTCATGGGCTATTCCTTCGGCTCCCTGGTGGGGGCCAAGGCGGCGGCCCGGGTCGCCGGGCTGGCTGGCGGCGTGTGGGTGTCCCCGCCTTATGCGCTGGGCGATCTGCCCCCCTGGCCCGCCGCATGCGGACCCCTGTTGGCCATCGCCGGCGAGTACGACGAGTACGGCGATCTGCCTCGGCTGACCAGCTACATTCAGGCCATGGGTGCACTGGGCACCCTGAGGGTGCACCGTGGGGGGGACCATTTCTGGCGGAACGGCCTCAGTGCACTGAAGCAGCAGACCGTGGATTTCCTGACCAGTCAGGGCCGATAACGGTTCCCGGCCATTTTGGGCCACATTTAGTGGGGTTTGAAAAAATATCCACAACATATGGTTTTTTGCTTGACACGGTGCAAATCACCTTGTTACTTTGCACTTAGCATAGAATGCACTGTACCACCAGATGTTAGCCCTCTCTCCACCCAGTAAGCGTGCTGTAAGCCTTTCCGACAGGGTGCACCGGACGAATGCAGGGTGGTCGTTCCCCCCAGGAAGGTCACCAGCCTTCCCCCTCCCCGCTCAGGGCCGGCTTAAAAACCCGGCCCTGATCCTTTGCCCGGCCACAAAAAGTCGCACATGCCTATCTTGAGATTATCTTGCCCCGGCGGGGCGCTTCTGCTACAAAATTAAAGCATACTACTGTTCAGGATTTGCCATGGACCTCACTTCGGCTGACGACAACACCTGCCGATCCGATCTTCATGAGGCTGCCCAGGAACTGGAAAAGTTCCGGCAGATCGTGGAAACCGCTGAACTGGGCGTAGTTACCATCAACGAAAATCATGAAGTGGTGTACATGAACGCCGCGGCCGAGACCATGTTCGGCTATGGCCGCCAGGAGATCATGGGGGGAGACCTCTCTCCCTTGATTCCCTCGGAGCACCGCGAGGGCCACCGCAACTACGTGGAGCGTTACGTGCGCACCCGCCGCGGCAAGCTCATCGGCCACACCGCCGAGTTGGAGGCCGAGCGCCGCGACGGCTCCCGCTTCCCCATCCACATCAGCTTTTCCACCGCCGAAGTGGCCGGTGGCCTGCTGATGACCGCCATTATCCGCGATCTCAGCAAAGAGGCGGGCCTGGAGCAGGAGGTGCGCCAGAGCCAACGCCTGGCCATCCTGGGGGAGATGGTGGCCACGGTGAGCCACGAGATACGCTCGCCCCTGGCCCTCATCGGCGGCTTTGCCCGCCAGTTGGAACGCGCCCCAGATTTGAGCGAAAAGTCCCTCAACAAGCTGGGCATCATCACCCACGAGGTGGAGCGTCTGGAGACGATCCTCAACGAACTCGGTGACTTCTCGCGCCCCCACAAGTACGACTGGCGCGAGACCGATCCGGCGGTGGTGGTGGAGCATGTGGCCGAGCTCATGGAGCCGGAGATCAACCGGGCCGGGGCCGAGTTGCAGATAAGCCGCAACGGCGGCCTGCCGCCAATCATGGCCGACGCCGACCGCCTGAGCCAGGTGCTGATCAACCTCATCAACAACGCCCTGCAAGCCAGCGGAGAGCATCCGGTGATCGAGGTGGTGCTCCAGCCCAACCAAGAAGGGGTGCTCCTGGAGGTGCGAGACCGGGGCCGCGGCCTGGAATCGGCCAAGGCCAGGGAGCTTTTCACGCCCTTTTTCACCACCAAGAAGGGGGGCACCGGACTGGGCCTGCCCGTGGCCCGGCGCATCGTGGAAGAGCACGGCGGGCGCATAGAGCTGGCCAACCGCGAGGGCGGCGGGGCCGTGGCCAGGGTGCGACTGCCCGCAGCCCCGGCCATCCAGCAAAAACTGCCTTTGGACGGGATCTAGCCCGCATATTTCCAGCCACCCTCCGGCCAAACCAGCCCCTCGCCGGGCAGATCACCCAGCGGCGGCGTGGTAGGCCCCAAAAACAAAAAGGCGTCGCGGGGGCCCAGGTGCTGGGCACAAAACACATTGGCCCGCTGGTCGTGGTGCTGGGGCGCCTTGCCGTGCCAGGGCGCCTCGGGATAGATGTCGTGGAACACGACGCCCTCCAGGGAGCAGCGGTCGCTGCCGAAAAGCCGGCCGCAGAGGCGGGGGCGCAGGGCCCGGAGGCGCGCATCGCCGGTATTCCAGTCCGGGCGGGGATAAAACCTCACCCAGGGCGATTCCCAGAGCTTGGCCACCACCCGAGGGTTGGCGGTGCGCATGGCCACGAAAAACCCATCACCGCCAAAGGCCTGGGCGGCCAGCCTGAGGCAAAGGCCCATGGCCAGGGGGGTCAGCCTGCCCCGGCTGCCCGCCGCCGGATGCACCATGCCCAGGATCAAGTGCAAAACCGGTTCGCCGCCGACGTAGGCAAGCTCGCTGATGAAGTGCCCGGCCAACTCCGGGCCTCGGAACACGCGCAGGTATAGATCCGCCCCCATGAAATGGGGCAGATACAAGCGGTCGTACTCCGGGTGGTCCAAAAAAAGCTCGTGCAGCAGGCGGCGCAGCTCGGGCTCCAGCTCGGACCGGCGCTGGGGGCTGAGGCCGAAGTTTATCTCCCAGGTGAAGGGCTCCAGATGTAGGCGGGCGGGGGCGGGCCAAACCATGGCGGACTCCTTTGAGGTGGCCTATATTATGCTGGCACAACCCGCGTCCATGGGTAAAGGCTTAGCGGACTTTATACCGGGAGCCCCTCGCGTTATACTTAGCCGGTAAACAACCAAGCGGATTTAGAGAACAATGGCCGTATTACCCATAAAGACCTTTCCCGATCCCGTGCTCAGCCATCCCTGCCGACAGGTGAATGAGGTGGACGACGACCTCCGGCAACTGTCCCAGGACATGCTGGACACCATGTACGCCGCCCCCGGAGTGGGCCTGGCCGCCCCTCAGGTGGGCCGTGACCTGCGCCTAGTGGTCATCGACTGCGCCCCCAGGGACCAAGATCCTCAGCCCCTGGTGCTGTTCAACCCCCGCATCGTTCAGATGGAGGGCCAGGTGGTCTTTGAGGAAGGCTGCCTAAGCGTGCCGGACTTCACCTGCGACGTAACCCGGGCAGATCGGGTGGTGGTCAAGGCCATGGACGCCGAGGGCAGGCCCATCACCGTGGAGGGCGAGGGCCTCATGGCCGTCTGCCTGCAACACGAGCTGGACCATCTGGAGGGCCGCCTGTTCCTGGACCGCATCAGCCCCCTGAAGCGCTCCCTGTACAAGAAGCGCCGCCTCAAGCAGATAAAGCGGGGCGACGAGTGAGGCGTTTGCGCCTGGCTTTTTGGGGCACCCCGGACATAGCCCTGCCCTGTCTCAGGGCGGCAGCCGGGGAGCACCAGGTGGTGCTGTGCCTCACCCAGCCCGACCGCCCAGCGGGCCGGGGCCGCAAGCTGAAGCGCCAGCCCGTGGCTGCGGTGGCCGACGAGTTGGGCATCGAAGTGGCCCAACCCGCCAAGGCCGACGACGCCCTGGAGCGTTTGGCCCAGCTTGAGCCCGAGGTCATGGTGGTCTTGGCCTATGGCCAGCTGCTGTCCCCGGCGGTGTTGGCCGCCGCTCCCCTGGGCGCGGTGAACGTTCATTTTTCCCTGCTGCCGGTGCTGCGCGGGGCTGCGCCCATAAACTGGGCCATCCTGCGCGGCCTGGAGCGCACCGGGGTGAGCAGCATGTTCATGGACAAGGGCCTGGACACCGGCGACATGATCTTCCAGAAGGCCTGCCCCATCGGGGCCCAGGAGACCGCCGGTTCCCTGGCCGATCGCCTGGCCGAGATGGGGGCCCAGGTGCTTCTGCCCACCCTGGAGGCCCTGGCCACCGGCAGCGCCCCCCGCCGGCCGCAAAACCACGAGGCCGCCACCTGGGCGCCCATGCTGGGCAAGAGTGATGGCCTCGTGGACTGGAGCCAAAGCGCGGTGGAACTGGACCGCCGGGTGCGGGGCTTGGACCCCTGGCCCGGCGCGTACACCACCCTGGGGGGCAAGCCGCTGAAGCTTTTCGCGCCCAGCAAGATTTTGGCCGACAACCAGGGCCAAGCGCCGGGCACCGTCCTGGCCTCCCCTGACGCGCCGGAGATGCTCACCGTGGCCTGCGGGGACGGGGCACTGGCCCTGGGCTCGGTGCAGGCAGCCGGGAAGCGGCGCATGGAGGCGGCCCAGTTTTTGCGCGGCGCGGGCCCGGCCCCCGGCGAACGGCTGGGAGTATGAGCCAGGCCCGCCGCGACGCCTTCCGCGTACTTATGGAGCTTGAGACCGGCCCGGCGCTTTTGGAAAGCAGCCTGGCCCATCACCTGGAAAAGGCATCCCCACGGGACCGGGCATTCGCCACCAACCTGATCTTCGCGGTGCTGCGCAATCTTTCTTACCTGGACCATCTCCTGGCCGCCCATCTGGACCGGCCCCCCCACAAGCTGGACCTGCCGGTCATCACCGTGCTGCGCCTGGGCGCGGCCGAGGCGGTGCTCATGTCCACCCCGGCCCACGCGGTGGTCTCGGCGGCGGTGGATCTGGCCAAGGCCACCCCGGCCCGGCGGGGGCAAAAGCTGGTCAACGCGGTGCTGCGCCGTGTGGTCAAGGGCTGGCAGGATACTGATATGCCTGGAGCCGACGCCGACCCGGTTCAGCGCCTGGCCCTGACCTATTCCCACCCCGCCTGGCTGGTGGCCGAGCTTTTGGCCCAGCACCCGGTGGAGGTGGTGGAAGACTGGCTACGGGCCAACCAGGCCCAGCCTCCCCTTACCCTGCGGGTCAACCCGGCCCGCACCAATCGCGACGACCTGGCCGCCGGCTTGGCCGAGTTGGCCGCCCTGGTGGAGCCCCATCCCCTGACCCCCGAGGGCCTGATGCTGCGCCGGGCCAAGCTCCCGGCGGCTCAGCTGCCGGGCTTTGAAAGCGGCCTGTTCTCCATACAGGACG